>JAFSVU010000049.1 GCA_017444825.1 Clostridia bacterium | reverse complement strand
TTTATGATTTTCTTCTAAATCCAGATAGCATGGAAATCTAAATGAATATTATAACTTAGCGTCAGCTCAGGATTAGATTGATCCTGATGCTGGCGTTTTTCTTTGTAAGAGTTCACATTATGTGTACTTTCCAGGGAATCATCGAGGATCGCAAGATGAGCTTGGAGTCCGTATTTAGAATTTGGGTAACTACAGTAATCCTACAGCGGATGAAGCAGTTCTTGATGTAATGCTTGAGGGAGCCATCAATGGACTGAATTCAGCAGAGGATGCTTTATCAGATCCGGCTCTGGTACAGGAATTCAAGCGAAGAGAGTATGTCATTGTGAATTGATTTCCTACATGGAAAACAAAGAAGGAAAGATAACAGACGAAGAACTGCGGTACTTCGCAAAAAAGCGCAATATCGGTTTGCCCACAGACGCAAAAAGTGATATCATATAGCCATGTTTTAAGAAAGACCGGCATTTCGTGAACGGGGGAGGCTTCGATGAAGAAAACTACAGTCAACCTGATCATTTCCATTGTTGTGATTTGCCTTTTCGGCGGGTCTATCGGTCTTATCTGGATACTGGGACTTGCGGGCCTGGACTCGAAGCCTGATGAAGAGACGGGCGAGATAAGGCAACTTGCGAAATTCCCGGGCGAGTTTACAAACAGCTGGTTTGCAGACGTAAACACATATATGAACGACCACGCGCCAATGAGAAACGCCACCATAGGCATCATGAACGGCATGGACAGGGCATTGGCGAATGCATACGAAGATCTCATTTTAAATCCCATTTACGACGCTGCTGCGGAGGATACTGCCACACCGGAACCGGATGCTTCTTCCGAGCCCACGCCCACGCCTGACTTCGGCGATCTTTTCGGTGACGATCCCACGGAGGAGCTCACGGAAGAACCCACGCCCGAACCCACTCCCGAGCCTACAGAGGAGCCTTTTACGGGCGAGCCTGCGACCTGCGTCGCATCCACACTGGATTCGATAATACTTAACGATGAGATCGTGAATTTCGGCCTTGGCGACGGATCCGCCGCCTCCAAGCTGGATTCTGTGGACAGGATCGTGGACAACACCCTTGGCCAGTATTACGTCATCAATCTGAGAGGCTGGACCGGCTTCGACAAAGAGATCGAGTCATACGGCTACAAGATAGGAAAACAAAAGCCGGTGTTTGATCAGGAATTCTTTACCCCCCACGAGGATGCTGTCGGGGCCGCAGGCGGCGAGTTTGCAAGAAGGTTCAATATCATGATACCTATCGATGAGCTTGAGGGCGAGCTCAGCATCGTGGTGGCCATAAGGTTCGTCACGGGTCAGGTCATACTGATGGACGGCTCTTTTGAGCACTGTGATAATATGCAGTTTACGCTGAACAGCGTAAGACAGGTAGATGAACCCGTGGTGTTTGACCCTGAGGACATTGAAATAACCAATGACAAAGACGTCGAATTGATCGCCACCGCAAACACTTCCGTGGAGCTCTCCGGGGAGATCGTTTCAAACATCGAGTCGGGGAAGGGCAAAAACAGGTCCGTGGTGTTCATCATGAAGGACGGCACGGTCACCTTCGATCCCGCATCCTTCAGCGCCGTTTCAAAGGCCGTAAAACCGTCTTCTAACATGGTGCTGAGTATTAACGAACTGCTTACGGAAAACCTTTCTGACGCGCAGAAGAAGGCCGTTCAGGAGTTTGTGGTGGGCTCCGTGATCTCCGTGGA
The DNA here is from genome assembly GCA_017444825.1 of Clostridia bacterium. Taxonomy (GTDB): domain Bacteria; phylum Bacillota; class Clostridia; order UBA1212; family UBA1212; genus UBA1212. The sequence continues at coordinate 2,529 of JAFSVU010000049.1, read as the reverse complement.
ATGCACCGCGGGAGATGGGGCTTTGAAGGACTTTGGCGGCGGCAAGGTGACGCTGGCGCTGAAATACCTGAAGCCTTCCGAGATCGACGGCAGCAGCATAAAGGTGGCCTCGCTTTCGGGTGACGGGACCCTCGAAGAAATAAAAGCGGTTTATTCGAACGAGACGATAACGTTTACGGTCACCGGTTTCTCGACGTACGTTATTTACACGGATTCGTCCATTGGCGATACGAAACCTGTTGGCGAGCCCCACACCCATGAATATGCGGTCATAAGGATCCAGGAGGCGTCCTTTGCCCACGACGGATACGTGCTTGAAAGGTGCTCGAAGTGCGGCAATGCGAAAGTAACCAATATCGTCCTCCGAACAAGCCTGCCCGGTTTCTACAGCGGTAAAAAGGCGATCAGATATTCCGGATCCGGTTTCAAGGGCCTCCACGACTGGTATTTCTACACCGGCAACGACAGCATTGCCTATTTCCAGGGCGACAACGTGCTGACCGAGGAGGAGGCAAAAGACTGGGCCGACACCTATGAGGAACTTTACAGGCTCTGCGAGAAGAAGGGTATAAACGTTGTTTATCTGCTTCCGCCCAACAAGGAACAGGTGTACGGCGAATACATGCCTTCGGGCGTGACGGTGGTTGAGGACTCCGCCAAGAGGCAACCGCAGTTCGTCGAGTATCTTAAGAAGACCAAGAGCCCGATCAAGTACATCTACCCGCTGTCGCAGCTGAAATCCGCGAAGATCCTTTATGAGACATATCTCCAGCAGGATACCCACTGGAACAGTATAGGCGGATTTATAGGCGCGATGCAGGTCTACTCCGCGATCGGAATGCCTACAACGGGTATCCAGAACGTGGAGGTCGGCATTGGCGAGACTGCTGGCGGAGATCTTGTGAGCCTTGGCGTCGGACCCGCAACAGCTTATGCTTCTTACTCGGTGAACTACAAGCCTGAGATCAACGTAAGGCAGACGTATATGTTCTCCAACAATGTGGTGGGAGGAAACGAGTACCCGAACGGCGAACTGAGAATATATGAGTCGGACGCAAACACATCAAGAAAAGCGCTGATCATCGGAGATTCCTTCAGGCATGCCATTGCCCCGTATCTTGCCAAGGACTACAGCAAGGTCACTATGGCTCACAGAGGCGATTTCTACACGGTTTCGAGTTTTGAGCAGGGCGAGGACGGCGAGGTCAAAGAGTCGGGCAGAATGGTCATTCAGGAGGCTCTTAGGGAACTTGAGGCGGGCGATCTTCTTCTGATAATGGCTGTCGAAAGGCTCGACTGGGACAACGTCAACGCCACCCGGATGGTCATTGATTTCATGGCCGGCTGACCGTTTTCCGCAAACTACCTATTATTTCTTTATTTGATTTCAGCGACAGTTTAGAGTAATATAAATGGTCAGAGAAACTGAGTTTGGAGATGCTAAACAAATTGTCAAAAGTTACAAAAATTATTGTTACATACCCGGATGGACAGCAGCCTACAATGGTCATTCCACCTGATTATCAGCCTTACAGGTTTGCACTGGGAAGACCCGGAAAGCATACGTGTCTCATCATTGGAATGAATCCCTCAGCTGCGCGCGAGGAATACTCAGATCGCACAGTTAACAAAGTGATCAAGACTGTACTTGGCCTTGGTTATGACGGCTGGATAATGACAAATCTCTATCCCGAAAGGGCGACTGACGCTAAAAATATGGATGAATTCGACCGGCGCATGGCAGCGGAAAACGCAGAACAGATAACAGCCCTCTGTAACCGGTATAACATAAAGGAAATCTGGGGAGCCTGGGGTGATCCGCCTCACGACAATCTTACAAGATCAAAAGAAATACTCTTAACGAGGTTGAGAGCGGAGAATATCGACATATTCTACTTCGGCGAGTTAACGAAATCGGGAAATCCAAGACACCCTTTGTACTTAAAGATAGACGGAGAGAAGAGGTATTTAAAGTATTAAACCAAGCTCAGGTTTAATGGGCTATACAAATAATGATCAGGCAAAAAATACCGCCGGAAGTTTTGACGCTCCCGACGGTATTTTTTATTATCGTCTGTTTCCGGCTGCCCGGCCGTTTGACGACCGGGTCGACCGGAGATCACTTTTAATGATCAGATCTCATTTCTGCGCTTCTTTGCGATAAGAGCTACAAGAGCGCCGGCCATGAGGACAACAACGACTGCAGCGAATACACTGCCGTTGCCTGTGGCTGCAGGTGCAGGTGTTGCAACACTTACTACGAATACGGAGAAGTGGCTTACGCTGAATTCGATCTTTCCATCGACATATTCAGCCTCAAGCTCCTCGACCTGTCCGTCGTCTGTTACGTATGCGACCTTAACGTTTGCGGGATCAACACCCTCAGGCAATTCGTAAGGAACTGCAAATGTAGCATTTCCGCCGAGCTCGTGAAGAGCGTTATCGCCAAGGAATGCGTCAACCGAAATAACGAGAGCAACGTTTTCAACAACTTCCTTCTGAGCATCATTGAGTGCAGCTGCGTCAGCA
>JAFSVU010000010.1 GCA_017444825.1 Clostridia bacterium | reverse complement strand
CTTTTTGTGCAGTTGTTGATATATTCTCCGTTGGACTGTTCTGTTACATAGAAGTTTCTGATAAAACTAACCAAGTGACTTGTCGATATTTCTTCTTCGAAGACTTTGAACTCGAGAAGCCGCAATGTTGTAAGAGCCAGAAAGGATGATTGACTTAAGTGCATTGCAAGTGTTTAAAAGGCCTACAATGTAACATGTATCCCTTGACAAATTACACATTTCTGCTAAAATATATTTTACTAAAACATATTTTAGTAAAATGAGATTTAGCAAAGGGAGATGAAACCATGTTTATTGGAAGAAAAAAAGAACTCAATGTTCTTGAAGATACATACAAAATGCCGGGATTTCAGATGACGGTCGTATATGGTCGTCGAAGGATCGGAAAATCCAGGTTGATAACGGAATTTATCAAAGGTAAAAGAGCTTCTTACTATGTTGCAAGCAAGACATCTATAGAGGACAACGTGCATAAGTGGTCTTCTCAGGTGATTGCAGATCTTGCTCCGGACATGGACGGATTATCTGTTGATAATCCGGAAGCGTTTTTCCGTTTTGTCGGGAACCTGGCAGATAAAGAGAAGATTATTATCGCACTTGATGAGATCCCTTATATAGCTGAAGCTGATGAATCCTTTCTTTCAAGGTTTCAGGTTGCGGTAGATACGATATTTGCATCTAAAAATATCTATCTTATCATTTGCGGTTCTGCGATCAGCTTTATGGAGAAAGAAATCTTAAGCGAGAAGAGTCCTTTATTCGGGAGACGGACAAACCAGATTTTCTTACGACCGTTTAATTATATTGAATCAGCCGAGTTTGTTCCCAGGTATAATGCCGAAGAGAAAGCAATCGTATACGGAGTTACCGGCGGAGTCGCAAAATATCTGACTCTTTTTGATGATAAGCTTTCATTGGATGATAACCTGATCAAAAATTACTTTACAACATCGGGATACCTATATGAGGAACCGATGAATCTTCTTACACAGGAGTTCAGGACTGTTAACACATACAATACTGTTATAGAAGTATGTGCCGGCGGAGCCAATAAAGTAACTGAGATCGCAGACAAAGCACATATCACAACGGCGACACTGGCGTATGTTTTAAAGAGTCTGGATACCGTGGGTGTCATCTCAAAAATCACTCCTATGACCGAGAAAGAAAACAACAGGCGTAGTGTCTATGAAGTGACGGACAACATGTACCGGTTCTGGTATTCCTTTATCCCCGGGGCGAAAGCTGCAATAGAGATGGATCGTGGGGATGTTTTTTACAAAAATTACGTAAAAGATAAGATTCATTCTTTTATGGGTAAAGTATTTGAAGATATGTGCAGACATTATACGCTGTTGCAGGGACTGGATGGCAAGTTGAACTGTCTTGTTACAAATGCAGGAAGCTGGTGGGGCCCGGGACATGATCATATACCCACGGACATTGATGTGGTGGGAATCGATGATGTGAACAAAAAGGCAGTACTCGGAGAATGCAAATTCAAGAATGAAGTGATCGATAAGGAAGTGTACGAAGCACTGATGGACAGACGCGGTCTTATCGACAAGCGTTATGAAGAAGTGGAGTTTTTGTTCTTTTCTTTATCCGGCTTTTCAAAGTGGGTAAAAGAAAACGCTCATCCGGACAGGGTCAGACTTGTTACATTGGAAGAACTCTATGATTAAGGTGAAATAGCATATAGTTTTAGATAGGACGAAAATGGATCTCTGACGAGGTCCATTTTTTTGACAATGTAACACGTCTCTGATTTATCTGCGTAAGTGCTAAAATAGCACTTCGGAAGAAAAAAACGAGCCCAAAAGCACAAAAACCCATCGACTAAACCAAAAATCTGGTTTACACAAAGAAAACAAAAGTACATCCCTATTTTGAAAGTTCCCTCAGAGGGAACAAAAAGATCCCGGATGGTGCGCTGTTTATCCCGATTAAGTCCGATAGAATTAGTCTTGTCAAAAGGAAAGACAAAGCAAACCGGTTCGCTTCTGTCTCATCAAATCAAAGGAGGATGCGATGAAAGACGAAGCAAATATAGTTGAGCAGTACGCAGACTCGGATGTCGGGAAACGGATAGATATCCTGATCAGATACTATCCCAATTTCATCCGCCTGGTGGAAGGGTTTGAACAAAGCCTCGGCTTCATTATCAAACAGGAAAAGGAAATGAAACGAAGGGCCGCTATCGGCGAGCTGGGAGTCCGTGTTCAGAATTCCCACATCAGCGATCCGACGGCCGGAGAAGCCATCGACAATATGATGATTGAGCAGGCAATACGGGAGGGAGACCTGACAGAAGTCATCGCAGAACTCGATGAGGACATCCGGATGATCCATGAGATGGAGATCCGTACTATCCGAGAGATGAAAGATGATTATACCATCTTCAGCAGCTCCTTTCTTTATTTCGATCCCGATGAGGCAGAGATCTTTGAAAGGTATCTAAGCTGCGGCAGAAGTACCGAAAAGCTTTCTTACGACTTGGACCTGAAGCCCGAAACCCTGAGGTCGAAGATCTGCAGGTTCAAGAAGATCGTAGTGGATCAGACCAGTAACATATTAATCAGAAAGTATCAGTTTAATGGAGGAATTGCATAATGTCATATAGAAGATTTAAGGGAAATGTCAGACCGGAGTATTTAAGATTGAAGGATGCCATGGTGACCTTCTCCATGGGACCGGTCAAGATCGAAGCATTGGCCAAGGAGTGCGGTGCGTATTTCAAGGTGGACCGTGTCGTACTCATCCACACAGACACAATGCGTGAGTATATCGAGTCATTTAGGGAGAATTAATGTACAGCATTGCGTGCATTATCCTGCGCAAATGAAGGTTTTTGAGAATTCGGCATTTTCTGATTCGGTTCTTTACAAGAATGCAATAAACGGTGTATAATTACAGTAAATTTAAAAGAGGAGGACTTGATTTATGTTAGGTAATCAAGGAAATATGATATTAACGATTATTATGCTGGTCCTGGGCTTTTTGACCGCTATGGGTGGTACAGTCATGGCCGCATTATTCCTGATTCCGGATAAGAAGAGGGCGAAACTTAAGGGCTTTTTGAAGATCCTTGCGGACATAGCTACATTCAGAACTCTTTACATTGACAAGGTCATCAAGATCCTGTACGTGTTCTCAACGCTTATCTGCATCTGCGTCGGATTCTTCCTGCTTTTTACAGGCACGCTGTTCCTGCCCGGACTGCTGCTTATGCTTCTCGGCCCCGTGGTGGTCAGGATCATGTATGAGCTTCTGTCCATGTACGTTATCCTGGTCAACAACGTTGTCGAATTAAACAACAAAAAGAAGGATGAGAATGAATAAGTCATCTGACTGACCAATGTGTCAAACCAAAGACCGGCCCCTGCGGGCCGGTTTTTGGTTTACAGGGAAGACCTGCGCAGTTCCCGAGTCCTTAAGAAGCCTCTAAAGATTTAGAAAAAATTTGCTTTTAAGACCATGATTGGTTAAAATCTAACACCGTGAGCGATCTTTGCCGCTCTTTGTCGGCTGCTCATTAATCCACAGGGGGTGATCACCATCTGGTTAGTATTCGCACTTACTTGTTTTGCCGCATGGGGCATAGCTGACGTTTTTTACAAGCGCGGTTCCGCGGAGAATGAAAAGTACAGCCACCTCAAGACCTCGATCATGGTCGGTCTGGTCATGGGCGTGACTGCTATCGTCACACTTTTGGTTAAAAACATTTCGTACGACCCGAGAAATCTTCTCATCTATTTTCCCGTCTCTGCCTGCTATATCCTGTCCATGACAGTGGGCTATTTCGGTCTCAGGTACCTTGAGGTCTCGGTATCTTCGCCAATACAGAACGCCAGCGGCGCGGTGAGCGCCATATTGCTCATGATCGTTCTGCGGGAGCTTCCGGACGTGTGGACACTTGTCGCCATATTCGTGATCTCTGCAGGCGTTGTGCTCCTTGGCGTGTTTGAACGTCAGAAAGAGGTCAAATACCTGAAAGAAAACGAACGCAAGTACAAGATCGGATTCATCGCATTCATGATGCCCATCTTCTACTGTATCATTGACTCTCTCGGCACGTTTTTCGACGGTCTTTACCTTGACAATTTCGAGACCACACCTCTCGTGGGTGTCACGGAGGAAAATATCGAGGACGTCGCCAATATCTCCTACGAGCTTACGTTCCTGATCGTTGCCTTTGTGCTTGCGATCTACGTTTTCGTCATCAAAAAACAGAAGATAGTGACCTTCAACAAAGAGACAAACCGTCCGGTATTCACACCTGTGGCCCGCCTGCTGGCTGCGCTTTTTGAGACCGGAGGCCAGTTTGCCTACGTATACGCCATGAGCGGCAACGGTATCGCAGCGGCCCCTGTCATAGCCAGCTACTGTGTGATGAGTCTTCTTCTCGGCGCGATATTCCTCAAGGAGCGTCTCAGCTGGAAGCAATACCTGGCGGTGGCGCTCGTCATCGCGGGAATAGTCATTCTGGGCGTCCTGGAAGGCCTGGGAGAGGCGGAGGCATGAACAAGGAAAAAGTAGTTGACACTGTTTTTTAAAAGTGATATCATAACCTTCGCCTTTCGAAAGAGCTTCTCAAAAAGGCGAAATAATGGCTGCGTAGCTTAGCTGGTTAGAGCGTCCGGTTCATACCCGGAAGGTCGTGGGTTCGTGTCCTACCGCAGCCACCATATCGGCCCCTTGGTCAAGCGGTTAAGACACGGCCCTTTCACGGCTGCGACACGAGTTCGATTCTCGTAGGGGTCACCAGAAAAGGATCACTATTCAGACAAAGGTAGTGGTCCTTTTTTAACACTCGAAATAGTATAAAGAAAACCTTTTGCGGCTTATTGACACACAGTAACGGAGCGGAATGTCATGCCTGATACAAAAAAACCGGACCCGAACGTGATCCATCCGATCCACGGATATACGAACGAAATATACGTCAAGCCTGCGACCGGCAATCCGAATATAATAGCAGGGGATTTCACATACATTGCCGACCGGGATTTTGAAAGCCACGTATCCCACCTGTACGATTGGAACGGCGATAAGCTGATCATCGGAAAGTTTTGTCAGATCGCTTCGGGTGTGGAGTTTTTAATGAACGGCGCAAATCATCAGATGAACGCCGTGACAACGTTTCCATTTTATACGCTGGAAGGGTGGAAAATGGACCCTCCGAAAACGTCCGACATGCCTTTGAAAGGAAACACGGTCATAGGAAATGACGTGTGGATCGGTCAGAACGCAGTGATACTGCCCGGAGTCTGCATTGGAGACGGTGCGATCATCGGAGCAAACAGCGTTGTCGGCAGCGATGTGGCTCCATATACCGTTGTTGTCGGAAATCCGGCAAGAGAAATAAGAAAACGTTTTGATAATGAAATGATCGATCTGCTGGAGCGGTTCCAATGGTGGAATAAAAGTGTCGACGAGATCAACGACCTGATACCGCTTTTGACCTGCGGCGATATCGAAAAGGTCAGGACCGAGATAAATGCCATGCTGGAATAAAGGCCATGCTGGAATAAAGGCCATGCTGGAATAAAGGCCGTAACCTGATACGCATTTTACCTGTTACTTGTTACTTAGAGCGGCACCCCTTGGCGCAGCCGCCTTTTACCTATTACCTGTTACTTATTACCTTAGCGGCACTCCCTTTAACCCTTACTTATTACTTTGTCCGGCACCGCTCTAACTCAAGCGGCACCCCTTGGCGCAGCCAACAGTTATATTTATTGCTTTTCCCTTCAAAGACGATTATAATCACCACATACAAACATTATGCTTGGTTTCGAACTTTTTTGAAAGAGGAGGAACTTATGAAAAGGTCAAAACTGTTGTATCTGCTTATTGCGGCGGTCATTGCCGTGATCGTTGCCGGAGTTTTGATTGTTTCGGCAGATAAAACCGTTTCCGAGATCACTGTTGAATTTCTGGACGCCCCGGTGGCAGGACAGGAACTGGATCTCGAATTCAGCACAAGTGCACACAATTATCACATTGCCGATCCTTCCGTATTCAGATGGTATGAGTCGGAGGACGGTGAAAAATTCAAACTGGTCGCCGACGGAAGCACACAGGGCACGAGCGACATCCCGGTGGCAAAAACGAACTGCTATTACAGGTTTGAAACGATCTTCGAACCGGATCAGGACTATTCATTCGACCCGGATTATCTTAACTTCTCGTTTTACGAGGCGGATCTCGTTGAACTTGTTGTCAACGCCGAAAGGGCGGAGCTGGTGCTCTCCTTCGGGCCCATTCAGAAGAGAATCGATACCGTAAATATAAGCGGCCTGGAAAAACCGGTGGCGGGTAAGGAACCGGACTTCGATTTCAACACCGACTGGAAGACGGGCTTTACCATTGGCGTTGACGGGGGCGGAGTCTGGTACGAGTCGGACAACGGGTATGATTTTAAGGAGTTCCGCAGCAACAAGACCGGCGAATCCTCGAGCGCCGCTTTTAAGGGGAACCGCTACTACAGATTCTCGACCGTTCTCGAGGCCAGTTACGGCTTTGAGTGGGATCCGGACGACCTTTACATCGAATGCGACACCGCTGACCGAATCAGCTATTCGATAGGGCGCAACCGCAGGAATGTTTACCTGAACATCGATTTTGACCTTACGGACAGCCGGGAGATCGGTTCGATAACCTTTGTTAACCTGGACAGGCCCAAGATCGGGGAGAAATGCGACTACTCCTGGAAGACCGTTGAAAGGTCCGGATTTGAATGCGTCTATGAGAATGCGGGCGGAGAGTGGCTGGAATCGTATAACGGAACGGAGTACACGGCATTGGTGTCGAAAGACTATGAAAAATACCCTCCGGTGTACGGGAAGGACTGCTTCTATAAGTTCGTCACCATTTTCAAAGCGGGCGACGGCTACAAGTGGGCGGACAAGATCGACGTCACCTGCAAAGGCGCAAAAAGCTCGTACGAGTTCAAGGACGGATGGCTCTACGTGACTCTCGACTTCGGAAAACTCGAGTCTACCGTTCTCGATACGCTAACGTTTTTGGATTTTGATGCCCCCGAAGCGGGAATGACCCCGGATTTTGACTGGAAAACATATGAAAAAGAGGGCTTTGAGCGCTCCGCACCCGGCGCAGGATGTATTTGGTACGAATCCACAGACGGAAAGGAGTTTAAGACCCTCGCCGAGGAGCCGAACCAGGGTGAATTCGTGGAAGGAAGATATTACAGATTCTGGACCGTATTTGACGCTCTCGACGATTACGAGTGGGACGAGAACCTGGAAATAATCGTTGACGGTGCCGACAAGGTCTCCTGCGACATCATGGGAAGATCCGCTGTCATAACGTTTGAATTCGGGCCTCTTAAGGCTGCCGCCGGTCCGGTAGAGGATCCGACGGAGGTGCCGACCGAAACAGAGGCCATCGAAACGGAGACCCCCGCTCCTGAAACAGGCGATCCGAAAACGACGGAGGAACCGGCCGACAAGGGCACCGATAAGGGCAACGATAAGGACAATGGCGAAGGGAAGACAGACATCAATCCGCTCCTTATTGCACTCATAGTTGTCGGAGGTCTGCTCGCTGTTCTGGCAGTGGTTCTCATAGTTCTGGTGTTAAAGAAAAAGAAGTGATGAAGAGTCTTGAGATCCTCTTGACAGGGGATAAATGACGGACTGAAAGGCGGTGCCCGCTCCTAAGCATGAGGGGTGCCGCCCCTTTTTATTTATTGATTATTGCCGGCCGGTTTTGTATAATTGTCCGTGGCCGAAAGGTCTCTTGGCGAGGGTGCTGTTTTGGTTAAAACGGCGCTGAAGCCTCTGGAGGTATTCATGAAAAAAGTTGCGCTTTTTTGCTTAATATCGGCGATAATCCTTATGCTTACAGCGGGCGGGACCGTTTCCCTTGCCGCCAATGTCATAAGCAGCGTCACCATAGTGAACCTCGATGAACCCGTTGTGGGCGAAACACCCGACTACAGCTGGAACACTGCTGAAACGAGGGGCTTCCGGGTCGCCACATCCGGGTCCTCCTGCATATGGTATGAATCCTCCGACGGCGTTAATTTCAAACAGATGGCCGTAAACGTTTCCGGCTCTTCCCGGCCCCGTTTTAAACTTGGTTATACGTACAGGTTCGAGACTGTTCTTCGCGCAGACGAGGAATACTCCTGGAACCTGCTCAAAATGAACGTCACCATCAACGGAAAGTCTGCCAAAAACGTGAGCATTTCCGGCGATATGTGTACGATACGCAAGGAATTCGGTCCCCTCGACGTGCTGATGGTCGAGAAGGTGACCATTCTTGGCATCGACGGACCTGTGGCCGGAGAAAAACCTTCTTTTCAGTGGGAGACTCTGGAAAAGGACCTCTATACCGTAGACCGGGAAAACGTCTGGGAGGAATCCACCGACGGAAAGACTTACACGCCAATGGCCACGGACGGCTCGGCAGTGTTCACCTCCGGCAGGTACTACAGATTTGTTGCGGGCTTTGAACTGCTTTCCGGGTTCCGCTGGGACACCAGCAAGCTGGCTGTTACGATCGACGGCGAAGAGCAGGGCGAAGTAAAGCTTGAAAACGATAAGCTGCTTGTTACGTTGGATTTCGGACGCCTTGACATTAAGGTCATCGATACTCTCACGATCACAAGTCTTTCTGAACCGGTATTCGACAATAGACCCGACTACGACTGGGGCACCTTCGAGAAGACCATGTTTACCGCGAAGGACGCCGGAAAGTGGTATGTGTCAACGGACGGCACAAAGTTCGATCTGATGCCGGGAGCGCCGGGCACGTCGGGAACGTCACCGAAATTCAAAATGGATAATTACTACAGGTTCGAAGCCTCCTTTAAGGCTAACACGGGTTGTGAGTGGAACCTGACAAATCTTGAGGTCTCGGTAAACGGAAACACCGTTAAGACCTGGGAGTACAAGGACAGCTACGTAAAAGTAACTGTCAGCTACGGAAAGCCTTCGCCGAGGCTCATTGAAAACATAACAATGCTGCATCTGGCGGAGCCTGTCATTGGCGCCGATCCCGACTATGAGTGGGAGGTCACCGAGCAGGAGGGCTTCGTTGTAAGACGTACCGGAGAGTGGAGCGAGTCGGAGAACGGCAAAGAATATACCGTGCTGACGCCGGATCAGGGGAGCGCTTCCCGCTTTAAGGGCGACTGCTACTACAAGTTCACTGCGGCTTTTGAGGCATCAAAGGGCTATGCCTGGGATCTTGAAAATCTCATGATCCTGGTGGGAGGCATCCGGACCACGGATTACGAATTCAGAAACGACATGCTTTTTGTCACCATGGATTTCGGAAAACTGGTGAGACAGACGGTGCGATCGGTGGACGTGAGCGGCGTCAATGCTCCTCAGGCCGGCGCGGTGATAGACAGAAGCTATACACTTACGGGAAACGCCAATTGCGAGCCTGACAACGCTTCGGGCCTGGGATATTGGTTTGAGTCCGACAACGGCGGGGCTACCTATACCGAAATGAGCAATGGAGCCACCTTCAAGGAGGGCTGCAAATATTATTTTATGGTGAGACTTGTGGCAAAGCTGGGCTATGAGCTGAGCGGGCAGATCACGGTAAATATCAATGGGAACAGAGCGGACTCGCGCGTGTCCCTGACAGATTCCGGCGAGCGGATCGCGGAGGCAATATTTACCTTCGACCGTCTCGGAGGCGGAGGCATCACCGTGAAGCCGGCAGGCGGTGCGAGCAGCTTCCACACCTACACCCCCGTGAAGGCGTTCAGTGCAGAAGTGACGCTGACAGGCGCCTCAAAGGATGCGGTGGTCGAGTGGTTCTTCTGCAATTTCATTGGCGAGAACACGGAGGACACTGCTTTTGCCACGGGAACGAAGGCGACCATACCGGGTATATCCTCGGAAAACACAGGCATCTGGTACTACGTGAAAGTAGTGGTGACGGAGCCGGGAGACGCCAAGGCAGGTTCTTCGGCGGTCATTCCCTACGCACTCTTCCCGGAGGGCTTTGTGGAGGGTGAAAAAGTCACCGTTTCGCTGAAGGGAAGAGACTGGAGAGTCATAACCCGGGAACCGGATGAACGCGTGACCGTGGAGGCTGAGATAACAGGCGCTCTTGGAGACGTTAAGGTCAACTGGTATGAGTGCGACCAAAACGGGAATCCCAAGACTTCCAGCCCCTTTGCCCAGGGAACTTCGGCGACGCTCTTTGGCATCACTGAGGCAAACGAAGGGAAGGATTATTTCTTCCTGATAACCGCAGAGGACAGCAGAGGCGCCTCGTTTACGGGCAAGTTCGTATTCCTTTACAAGTTCACCACGAAGGACGAGACCGAAGAGCCCACGCCCACTCCTCCGGGACCCTGGACCGACGCGACAGCGACTCCGGACCGGGGCGGAAAAACATCGGATCCCGGAACTCCGACACCGGGTCCCGGCGAGACCGCAGAACCTTCCGAGACTGAAGGAAACGGCGGAAAAGGAACAGAAGGAATGGTACTGAGCCCGTTGGTGCTGGGCTTCATCATCGGCGGCGCGGTAGTTGTTATCGCCGCATGTTTTGTTGTGGGATTCCTGCTGGGCAGGAAGAGGCGTTTCTACAGATGATCTGATATATCATCGAAGGCGAAAGGATCTTGTTATGAAACTTAACACTATTTTCAGTGACAATATGGTTTTTGCGGAAAACAGGCCCATACGGGTCTTCGGCACGGGAAGGGGCTGCGCTAAGATCACGTTTCTCGGGGAGACAGTGGAATGTAAAAACGATGGTGACGGCGCCTGGCTTGTCACATTTGGCCCGAAAGAGGCGGGCGGCCCTTACGAAATGACCGCAGAGATCGAAGGTGAGACCAAGGTCTTCAAAAATATTTGCATCGGCATCGTATGTCTGGTGCTGGGACAGTCAAACGCAGAGCTTAAGCTCTGCCAGACGAACACGTCAAAGGTACTCTACAGGACAAACCCGAAGCTTCGATGTTACTACGTGGACAGACCGTGGTACGGACGTGAGGAACTGGCCTCCGAAGAGGGCTGGCTTGCGGCGGAAAAAGAAAATGTTGGCCTCTGGTCTGCCATTGGGTATTTCGCGGGGACGTCATTGGTTACGGAGACTGACAAGGCAGTGGGGATGATATTCTGCTACCAGGGCGCGTCGATCATAGAGTCGTGGCTTGGCGAGTTTCCTGTGGACGGCATCGTAATTCCGCCTGAGCAGCTCCATCCGGATCACAGCTACCCCGACTACACCCCCTTCAACAGGCCAGGCGTCATCTACAATGAAATGCTGAAGGCATTTGCTCCGTTCGGCTTTAACTACGTGATCTGGTACCAGGGCGAGAGCGACACCACAGGCGCTGAGGCAAAGATCTACGACAGGTACGTTGCCGCGCTGATATCGGGAATAAAGAAACTGTTTGACGTGCCGAGGTTCAGAACAGCCCTTGTGCAGATCGCGGACTTCCGGGGAAGAGACGAGTGGGAGCCCGGGTGGTGGACTGACATACAGGCGGCCCAGAAGAGAGCCGCGGACATGGATCCCGACATCGAGCTTTGCATATGTAAGGATATATGCGAGGACGATGAGATCCATCCGCCTACGAAGATAGCCATTGCCGACAGGGTCGCGATGAAGCTTCTTTACGGCAGCAAGATAATTCCTAACTGAGATCGGGGAGACAAGAATGATCGAATTCAGAAATGTTTCATATACAAGCGAGGACGGCAACGACATCATCAAGGACGTCAGTTTTAAGTTCTCCGAGCGTTTTGTGGTCATCACCGGGCCGAACGGCAGCGGAAAATCCACAGTTGCAAGGCTAATTGCGGGTATAATAAAGCCCACGAGCGGCCGCATATTTATCGACGATAAGGACATAACGGACCTATCGGTGACCGAGAGGGCGCAGGAGGGCATAAGCTACGGCTTCCAGCAGCCTGTAAGATTCAAGGGCCTCACCGTGAAGGACCTGCTTTCACTTGCATCGGGTCAAAAACTGACCACTGCGGAGGCCTGTACCCTTCTTTCGAAGGTGGGTCTTTGCGCCAGAGATTACGTGGGAAGAGAAGCCAATGCCAGTCTTTCGGGAGGCGAGCTGAAACGCATCGAGATCGCTATGATAATGGCCAGAAACACCCGCATATCGGTGTTTGACGAGCCTGAGGCGGGAATAGACCTCTGGAGTTTCAATAACCTCATCAACGTCTTCAAGGAACTCCACGAGAACACTCAGGGCACCATCATCATTATCTCCCACCAGGAGAGGATACTGAAGCTGGCCGACAGGATAATAGTCATCGCGAACGGCGTGGTGACTGCGGACGGGGAGGGCTCGAAGCTCTACAAAGAGATCCAGACCCCGGGATGCGTATATTACAGGAAGGGGGAGTGACGGATGCCTTTTAAAGGACTTGACGCTGAACAGATCGATCTGCTGAAAGCTATTACCGGAAGGACTGAGTTTGACGAAGGCTCGGCATACAACCTTAGACTGAACGGTCAGGGAGTCGCCAGGAGCGTCACCGAAAACATCAACATCGTTCCCAAGACCGACGCCCCCGGCATCGACATATACATAAAAGCGGGCACAAAAAACGAGACGGTCCACATTCCGGTGCTTCTCAGCCAGAGCGGTCTCAAGGAGACTGTTTTCAACGATTTTCACATTGGCGATGATGCGGTGGTCACCATAGTCGCGGGCTGCGGCATAAACAACCACGGCCACGGAGACTCGGAACACAGCGGTATCCACTCGTTCTACATCGGGAAAAACGCCAAGGTCAAATACGTGGAGAAGCATTACGGCGTGGGCAATGCCGGCAAGAAAGTCATGAACCCCACTACATACTGCGAACTGGGCGAGGGCAGCTATATGGAGATGGACACCGTGCAGATAAGCGGTGTTGACGATACGTCAAGGAAGACGACCGCTGTTGTGGGCAGGGACGCAAAGATCGTGGTGAAGGAAAAGATACTCACCGACGGCGACCAGAAGGCCAGAACCGAATTCTCGGTGGACCTGAACGGAGAAAACTCCGGCGCACACCTGGTTTCCAGATCTGTTGCAAAAGAAAACTCCAGCCAGCTGTTCGTATCCGACATACGGGGAAACGCTCCTTCAAACGGACACTCCGAGTGCGACGCGATCGTTATGGACAACGGCAGGGTGGTGGCGGAACCCAGGCTGTCTGCGAACAACATTGACGCGGCGCTTATCCACGAAGCCGCCATCGGAAAGATCGCAGGGGAACAGATCATTAAGCTGATGACTCTCGGACTCACTGAAAAAGAGGCCGAAGAGCAGATCATCAACGGTTTTTTGAAGTAAGAACGGAGGCATGACGAAATGCTGAAAGTATATAACGTTTTAAACAGAAAAAAGGAAGAATTCAAGCCTGTCTCGGGAAACAACGTGAAAATGTACGCCTGCGGCATCACCGCATCGGGCAAGGCCCACATCGGCCACGCCTACCAGGCGGTCATATTTGACGTTATCCGCAGCTATCTCGAGTACAGAGGCTACAACGTGACATACGTCAGAAACTACACCGACGTGGACGATAAGATCATAATCAAGGCGAGAGAACTGGGCGTAGACCCCAGACAGTACGCCGAAATGATCATGGCGGGTATCGACGAGGAATTCAAGGAACTGGGCGTAGAGCCTCCAACGATCTGCTCCAGGGCGACGGAGTGCGTCGACGATATGATCGGCTTCATAGAAAAGCTGATAGAGGCAGGTCACGCTTATCCGACGGAATACGGCGACGTTTATTTCGACGTTGAGTCCTTCCCGGGCTACGGAAAGTTTTCCAACAGGCTCGAGGGCGAAGAACTTCTCAGCGGCGTCAGGAACGAGACGGAGCCCGGAAAGCGCAACGACAGAGACTTTGCTCTCTGGAAGCACGCCGGCGACGACGAGATATTCTGGGAGAGCCCCTGGGGCAACGGCAGGCCTGGCTGGCACATTGAGTGCAGCACCATGAGCATGAAATTCCTTGGCGAGACTCTCGACATCCACGGAGGCGGAAAGGACCTCATATTCCCCCACCACGAGAATGAGATCGCCCAGAGCGAGGCTATCACGGGCAAGCAGTTTGCAAAATACTGGCTCCACAACGGCCTTGTGAAGGTGAACGGCCAGAAAATGTCCAAGTCCCTCGGCAACGGCATACTTCTCGAGGACCTCCTCAGGGATTTCACCGGGGACGTGATCAAGCTCACTCTGCTCATGAACAGCTACCGTTCGGACATCAATATCGTGGACGGCATATTTGACAGCAACGAGTCAAAGATATATGATATATACAAGCTGTTTGCGAAAACAGAGAAGCTTGAAAAAGAGAACGGAGCCGGGGCTGAGCCGACAAAGCAGGGCAGAGACCTTGCCGAGAGGATCAAAGCAGAGTTTATTGACGCGATGGACAATGACTTTAACACTGCCGTCGCGGTGGCAAATCTCTTTGGTTACGTCGCAGAGCTTCAGAAGCTTCTCCAGAAAAATCTGACCGGAGATGCGGTTCTTGTCAGGGACACTCTCAAAGAGGTGTACGGGGTGTTGAGGCTTCTGAATGCGGATCCGGCGGATGTTATTTCAAAGATCCGGGCAAAATATCTTAAGAAAAACGGTGTTACTGCGGAAGAGGCGGACAGTGCTTTCGAAAAGTGGCTTGGTTTCAGGGCTGAGAAGGACTTTGCCGGCGCTGATGCGGTGAGAAATGAAATGGCGGAAAAAGGTATCGTATTCGTCACCGAGAGGGGCGGCGGAGCGTACTGGGACGTCAAAACGGGAAAATAAAAGCCATCGGTCAAAGGGAGATCATATATGGACAACAAAATGAAAGATAATTATCTGAAGAAAACCGTCTACGGCGGCGAACTCAAGAAGGACAGCTCTGCGGCCCGCATCATCAGGCAGGTCTACCAGTGCCTTCGCGAGAGGGGCTACAACCCCATAAACCAGTTCGTTGGTTATATCATGTCAGGAGATCCGACCTACATAACCAATTACGGCGGTGCCAGAGCTATTATCACCGAGGCCGAGAGAGACGAGATTCTGGATGAGTTTGTGAGCTTCTACCTTGAGTGCCTGAAAATGGAACTCGAGAACCACTGAGGAGTTGCTATGGCGGCGGTGATGGGAATTGATTACGGTGATTCCAGGATCGGTATTGCCGTAAGCGATGAGAGAGGCATTGTGGCCACCCCGAGATGTGTTGTGGACGGCAAGAAGTCCCTTGCGGAGACCGTGTCCGCCATCGGGGCCATCTTTGAGGCTGAGAAGTGCGGCACAGTCGTGATCGGCTATCCCATAAACATGGACGGCACCTTCGGAAACAGGATCCACAGGACCGAAAAATTCATTGAAAAATTCAGTGAACGGTATCCGGATGCCGCCGTGGAACGCTGGGACGAGCGTCTCACCACCAGATCTGCCGACAGGGCTATGATCGACATGGGTGTTTCCCAGAGAAGAAAGGGCATCAGCGATATGATCGCGGCCCAGATAATTTTGCAGAGCTTTCTGGATTCGGAGAGAAACTGAGAAGGGCGCTGACCCTGCCGGAGGCGGATTATGGCTGAAGATAAGATCAGACTTGATTCTGATGATTACATGGATACTAAGATCGCCGCAAGGGAAGCCCGGAGCAAATGGCGGAAAGAGCCGGAGCCCTCGGTTGATGCCTCGGATGAGAGGCCCCGCAGGAAGAAGAGACCGGTGATCAGTGAGTTTTACATCACCGACAAGTACGGTAACGACATCGCAATGAAGCTTCTTGGCTATGCCGAGGAAAACGACAAGGTGTACGCCATTGCAAGACCCGGCGCGGCAGATCCGGACAAGGTGGCCGTGTTTGAACTGTTCTATGCGGGAGACGACCTCTGTTTCGG
>JAFSVU010000048.1 GCA_017444825.1 Clostridia bacterium | reverse complement strand
GATAAAGAGTTCTATCGTGTGATAAATTATATTTAGATTTAATAATAATTATTTATCACACGGAAACGGAACTTCCAATAGAACTGAAGGAGATCAGACAAACAAAAGAGATCAAAGAGTGGGAAAAGGGATAATAAAGCAATACAACAAGGCGACAGATACATATTACGATTGATACTCATAATGCGCTCCTTCTGAGTTTTGGTAAAAAATATTTGATAAGTTACGAGGACCTTTGAAAGGTCTTTTTTTATTGCATCTATATAAAATTGACTCGACAAACCGATTAGGGAGGTGGTTATTATCGATTTGAATGAACCCATCAAAGCAGAAATTATACACATTTGTAGGCGGTTTTTTGTTTAATGGCACTGTTTCTATTTCTTTGGCATTGTGTCTGGATCAAATAACCATGCGTTATTTCCGTCCGCAACGACATACCGTCCGGTATAGAGCCCGTGTTCTGCCCTATACTTTAGGGTGATTGGCTCAATTTTCAGTATGGCGGAAGCTTCATCGGCTGTGAGCCAGCCACGGTCTAAGTATCGCTGTTTCATGGTCCTGACGCCGTTTTTGGGCATGAACCTGTTTAGGTATATGCTGTTGAAAGGTTTTCCGTCATATCGTGTAAAGCCCTGGCTGTTTAACATATTTGCGAGTTCGATGTTATTATGTTTATCGGCGTTGGCTTCCAGGAACTCAAGCACTGGCTTGTTGTGTTCTAAGATCTTTGCTTCGCGCTTGCCGATTGAACCCTGATTTCCCTCTTTGGAACTGGATGCTTTGGTTGTCCTTGCATTGTGTTCGGTCTGTGCGGACAGCTTTTCAGGCACCGGAGCGGGTGACGGCAATGTTTCCGGGTCAAATACTAATGTGCCCTTTTCTTCAACTTTAGCGTATTTGCCGGTGTAATTCCCGGTCTTTAATCTGTACCTTAATGTTGGCACGGTTATTTCCTGACGGGCGGCCGCTTCCTGCATCGAAATCCACCCACGTTCGAGATACCGTTGCTTCATGTTTTTGATGCTATAGTCGCTCATGATGCGGGACACATTGGAACGGTAAAACGGCCTGCCGCATTCCCTTTTTAAGCCGCTGTTGTTTAGTGCATCTGCAATTTCTGAGTATGTCTGGTATTCGGCGTGCTCTTCAATGAAATCAAGTACTTCTTGAGGAGTGGCAATGCGCATATATCTTGGCTTTGGGAGAGGGGCTTCTATTTCGGTTATTGCCCCACCTTGGAAGCAAATCCCTATTTTTAAGGAATAGGGTCCGGTCCTCAGAAGGGTCACATCCTTTATGAGGTACCTGATGATGCGTTTTTTGTCTTCGTTGCTGACGGAGGGGTTGTTCCAAACTTTAGAAAAATCCTTCCCGATTGACTCGGCTGCCGCTGTGAGATCTGGGTAGGACATGGATTCCATTTTGTCTGCTTCTGCATTATATGTCTCGGCTGCCTGTTCACGGAGTCGTATTTTCTTGTTCCATTCGGTTTCAAGCTGAAGGGCCACAAGTCGATTGGTCGGATCGACGCTCATATAGCGCATTCGGGCGAGATCCTCCTCGTGTCTTGCGTTTTCGAGTTGAAGTTCGAAGTATCTTAAATGATCCTGCCTACGCTTTGAGACCTCTTCCTGCACTTGGACGGTGAGTGAAAGTGCTTCGGGGCAGAGCTTTGAGGCGATGATTTTTGAAACAGCTTCATCAGGGACACTCGCAGGAATAGTCTGGTGGCAGCCGCTGGCTCCTCCGTCTGCTGATTTGCTGTGACACACATAGGTTGCTCGGTGTTCATCGTATGGGGCACGTTTACTGTAAACTGGAGACATTCTATAGCCACAGCTGCCGCAGTAACAGATACCTTGTAGCAGCGCATGACCCTCCCTTGGGGGAGTTTTCTTCTCGTTGCCGCCCCATAGCTGCGTGTTCTCCTTCAATATGGCTTGGTTTGCATTGAACTCATCCATGGAAATATAAGCCTCATGGTGATCGGGAATATTGACATACCATTCCTCCTCCGGGACTTGGATGCAGCGCCTTTTGCCGCCGGGAGTCCACTTCATCTGGTGTCTGCCATAAACATACGCACCGGCATAGAATGGGTTATGAAGGACAGCGATCGCTCTCTCAAGATCAAGGCGCTCCCATTGTATTTCACCGCAATGGCCCTTCGTCCTAATGCGCAGGGGGAATGACATATTATTCTCAGTAAAGTGGGCAACGACAGAACTTCCTGACTTTTTTATGCGGAACATTTCAAAAAACTGTTCAACCGTTTCGCGGATCCGCAGGTCGGGAGACTTTATTATGTTGTCATCGCAGTCGTATTCATAACCGATGGGGAGAAACCACTTGAGTTCGCCGCGTTTTGCCTTGTTGAGCAGACCCCCGCGCATCCTTTCCTGCAGGAAATGGAGCTCCGCTTCGCTCATGGTCCCTTTTAGACCGAGAAGCAGTCGGTCGTTAAAATCATTGGGGTCGTATATGCCGTCGGCATCTATGAGGAGCGTTTCCGTCATGGTGCATATCTCGATAAGCCGCGCCCAGTCAGCGGAACATCTCGAAAGTCTTGATGCTTCAATGCAAGCAATAGCTCCGACTTTTCCGTTTGCAACATCCGCCATAAGGCGCATAAAACCTTCGCGGTCATCGGATGCTTTACCTGATATGCCAAGGTCGGGATCGATTATTTGGATGAGTGACTGGTCCCACCCAAGGGCGAGAAGCCGATCACGGAGTGCATACTGACGCAGGGTACTTTCGGTGTTCGATGCGACTTGATGTGCTGATGACTGCCGGATATATACATATCCTGTTCTCGACAAATGGCTTGCTGTTATTTTTGCGGAACTTTCCATATGTTATCAATCGACCTCCTAACATGGATGCAAGCAGCATGACAAGCTCATTGCAGTGCGTCGTGTTGTCTGGCTTAAGCGCGATGGAGTCGGCTTTTCCGACAGATCCTTCATTTTCGCTGTCGCCGTCATACTGCATCCACTCCTTCATGCCTTTCAGCAGGAGTATGCTTAGCCCGCGGTCAGGCTTAAAAGGAGTGCCGCCCCCGACAAACCAACTACGGTATTTTTCGTAAAGGGCTATGTGATTTGGTTTCTCGTTTTGGGCAGCCGTGTTTACCGACTGCCCTGATGTTTTTTTGATAAATAACGCGCCACTGTTCTGTCATGTACGGTCATGCCGGTGCTGGCAGCCATGGCCCTGTTGATTTCAGGCGGCTTGGCACTGGGATGTTCCATAACATAGGAATCGATAAAATTAGCACAATCGTCGTTGAGCTTCACAGCGTTCTTAGGGCCGGTCTTTTTGGGCATCAGGGCCGAGATGCCGCCTTCCTCGACTGCCGCCTTGTTAATATAGTAGGTCTGACGCGAAAGCCCGTATTTGGTGGATGCTTCCGTTATGGAAAGCTCTTTTTTTTCGACACTCCGCAACATCTCGTACTTTACTTGAATGAGATCACAGGGGTCAAAAAATATGCCGTGCTTGAAATCCTCAGCAAGCACTGATTTACTGTCGGCGTTATAGGTGCCGTTTTCCTTCAGACATTCGATTTTTGACATAAGCACTTCCTCCAGACTCTATTATAAAGGACTGGGTCATATATGTCAATATAAAAATGTCAAAAAATATTATTTTATAACAAAATATTGTACTTAGTACCTGAGACTACCACATAATAAGGCTGGTCGTGATGTATACTTGACATCATTTGATTGACAAATGGACATTATTCGGTTGACAAATTATTAACAAGGTTTTGCAGGAGCTGGGCTAGCTCAACCATTTTTTCACCAGTGATATAGGCCCTCCCATTCGATACTTCGTTAAACGCGGAAACTGGAACATAATCTGTCCAGTATGTAGGAATTCTCCGGAAATAGCCGTTTTCGTCAATGCAGAGAAGGCGGTCCTCGCCCCAGCATTCCTTTCTTTCGATGAGCTTAAACTTGCGGTTTCGCAACGGGGAGTAAGGATGTGTAACGATGATTTCAACTTGAGATTGTAATGGTAAGGGCTTAGTTCTTGTTGTAGATGTATGTGTTTGAGAATGAGTCGTATTGGGTGCCAGAGCTTGGACAGGCAAGATCCAAGAGGCGCTGCATTGGGAAGATTGACAAGGAAACGGGGGAGATAGTCCCGACGGGCGAGAGGGGCCGGAAGAAAAAGCCGAAGCCGGAAGCATCAGGTGAGATCGATGCGCCTGATGAGGGTGCAGAGGCAGTATCAGGCTCCATATCAGGCTCTGTAGAGGATATATCAGGCTCCGTAGAACTCGGATCAGGATCAACGGCAACGGTGGCGGCGAGGAACACGGCCGCCGAAAAAGCCTTGAAGAGGGAGATCCGGGAGCTCCGTCAGGAAATCAACGCCCAGAAGCACAGCAAGGAAAAGCTCGAATCCCGCATCCGCTCACTCGAAGAAGAAAACTGGAAGCTAAAAACCGCATCGGACAAGGCCGGACGCAGGGAACAAAAACGGCTCTCCGCGTTAAACGGCCTTGTTAAAGATGTGTCCGAGCTTGCAGAGAGGGTCAGGCGGTTCAGCGAGGAGTACAGGGGATCCTAAGATCCCTTAGGCTCCGGGGCATGGCAGAAAATTTTGTGTAGGCGATTTTCGACAAAGGTCAAGAACGGCGCTGTGAAACAGGGCGGATTTTGGCTGAAATCCCCTTCGCTGCATCACTCCCGGCGGTGCACCGCGGTATGCATGCCGCAGGCGTGAATGCCGCGGTGTGCTGCCGGGAATCCTAAGCGCGGAGGGATCAGCCAACGGTGCGATCGGCGAACATCAG
>JAFSVU010000047.1 GCA_017444825.1 Clostridia bacterium | reverse complement strand
CTTAAGCCATTTCTCGGTTTCGTTAGCCTCTTTCAAAGCAATTTTGAATTTATGGGCAAAATCGGCCGTGCTCTCAGCATATACCGCCTCGGCGATATTGGCACCGATAGAAGTTCCCGATTTTAGAATCTGCGATGAAATGTTGTAATTACGTTGTGCATTTAGTTTGTCCGAAAGCAGAACTATAATTACCGAAAACTCTTCTGACTGAATAACCAATTGACTGTTGCGCATATTAATTTCCTCCCTGACCCGATGGGTCAAACCGGCCTGTGAACACCGGTCTTCCTAACGATACTCTCCTTAAAAATTTTAACCAAAACGCCGTCTTCCGACCGATATAATTATATCATTTTTATCGTATTTTTGCAAGAAAATCACGCTTAACAAGCGTTGAATTATTGAAATTATCTCACTGAATAGCATGTCCGAAAAGCATCGTCAAGGGTCAAGACAAGCGGTCTCCGCCGCCCTTGACGAAGCCTCTCGAACATGCCTCGAATAAAAATAAGGGGGCCTAAGCCCCCGGACTATGACATATTCAAATCTATTGATCGCCGGATCCATCCAGCGCAACTATTACTTATTACTTCTTACTTATTACCTTGAGCGGCACTCCCTTGCGTCAGCACCACGTACTTATTATCTTTTACTTATTACTTTGTCCGGCACCGCTCTAACTTAGTCCGGCACCGCTCAAACTAAAAGCGGCACCCCTCACGCAGTGACCTCTTACCTTTTACCTCTTACCTATTACCTTGTCCGGCACCGCTCAAACTAAAAGCGGCACCCCTCACGGAAGTACGATCTCCATATCAGATCTCGGGAACGTGCAGCACGGATGAATATACCCATATATCGCATCAGCCTCGCGCCTGCCATCCCTGCTTTTTGGCATATAATAATCACCGGAAACAACTTTTGAGTGGCAGAAGCCGCAGATGCCGCTGAGGCACCTTGACGGGACGGAAACGCCGGAACGCTCGATGGCCTTCAGGATGGGTTCGTCTTTTTGGCAGATAACATTTGTTATTTTACCGTGATAGTTGACTCTGATGCTAAAGGAGGCGGCATTGGCGTCGATATAGTCAGGCTCAGACTCCGGCTCTGATACCTGGCCGCGGTAGTCGAACCTGATGAATTTGCGGCGAATACCAAGCTTTTCAAGCTCCTTTTCCATAAACTTGTACATTGCGTCGGGGCCGCAGACAAAGACCGAGTAGTCGCCCTCCGGAGCGTACTTTTTTATAAGTTCCGCAGTTATGAAGCCTTTTTCGAAACCGTCAGGTACATTGGCGTCGCCTGACTGAACGTAAACGATCCTGATTTTGGGGTTACGGGCGGCCTTGTCGAGTTCATCCTTCAGCACGATGTCGGAAGGTTCGTTAATGCCGTAAAGAAGCGTCAAATTGAAGTTCTCGGCGCTGTCGGAAATGGCCTTGATAAAGGACCTGAATGGAGTGATGCCCACGCCACCGGCAATGCCGATCACATTTTCAGCATCACGAAGAGGATTGTAGGTAAACTCGCCAAAGGGCTCCGAAACGGCCAGAGCGTCGCCTTCATTTACAGAGTCAAGAAGATATTCCGAGACTGTACCGTCCGGCACCCTCTTCACAATGATCTCGTAATAGCCCTCAAGGGGTGAAGAAGATATGGAGTATGGCCGCTTGTATACGTTGCCGTCAATGGAGACCTCAAGTGAGATCACGTTTCCCGCAGCGAACGGAGCGAGCCTCGACGTGCCTCTGTCCTTGTCAGGAATTAGCTTAAACAGCTTAATATTATCAGTGACAGTCTCAATTTCGGAAACCTTCACGTATTGAACGGACGGGTGCAGGATGGAAGCAAAACTGTTGGGCTTGTACGCGCCAAGGGGCTTCACATCCTCTGTTCCTGAAGCAGAGATCTTTTTGACACGCTCGGGGATGATCTTCAGAAACTGCGCGGCATTCAGCTTAAGTTTTTTTACTTTAGAGGATATCTTGCCCATTTATACATCCTCCTTTGCCGGTTTTTGTTTCTTTGAGACCTTTTGCTTGACCGACTCTTTGAGATTCTCGAGGAACTCCTGCTTTTTAAGCCTTGCGATGACTTTTTCGGCCGCTTCGGTGCCGGAAAGATACGTGACTCCGTAGCCGTCGCCTGTCTCGCCGTGACCTCCGCAGAATGTCAGTCTGTCGTAATTAAATTGGTTAATCTTGTCGAGCATTCTCGGAATCAGACCGTCCCATTTTGAAAGCTCGTAACCGTACGCTGTGCCGTCAGGAGATGCGAAATATCTGGCGAATGTCACAGGAGTTGCGATGGAAATATCTTCAATGTGACCTCTTATATCGATGCCAAGGGTCTCCTCGCAGTCCTTTATATAGTGAAGTGCAACGTCGTTCTTAAACTCTCTGTAATTCTCGGGCGTAACACCCTCAAGGAATATCTCAGGTATCACGGGAACAGTGAGAAACAGCGAGCACGTGCCCTCAGGTGAAGCCTCGGGAACGACACAGTTTAAACAGTTTATAATATAGACCTCCGGTAGCTTGGTTTCGAATATAGACCTGTCCGGAAAACGGCAGCTGGTCACAAAAGTGGTATAACCAAGGCCGATCTCCTCCTTGGGGCAGTCCATGCCGAGATATATACAGAAGAATGAAATACCGAATTTCCTGGCGTTGAGGAGCTTTTTATCCTTCTCCTTAACGTTCTTGCTGCCCATGAGATTGGCGACGTTGTGGGGAATAATATTTGAGACAACCTCTTTTGCATAATAAGTGTCGCCGCCGGCCTCGACTCCAACGATCTTGTCATAGTCGAAAATGAATCGTGTTACCTCGGAATTGAGCCTGAGATCGCATCCGTTCTTCACGGCAAGGTCCGCAAGCGCAAGGGATATGGAGTATGACCTCCTCCGCGGGATACCGGCACCGTATCTTATATAGCCGCGCATCATTTCAAGGTAGTGAAAAGCATTGAGCTCTGTTGCAGGCACGCCAAGGTAGCTCCAATAGGTTTCAAGTATGGAGCGGGCCTTGTCCTCAAAACCAAGGGACCGAAGCACATCATCCAGGGGATGGGACGCGGAGATCAGAAAACCGCTGTAACGCATAAGCATCACAAGCTTGTTGGGATTACCTTTTTTCTTGTCGTTGTACGCAAGGGCCTTAGAAGTTGAATCAAGAAGCTTCATAAGCTTATCAAGACTCTTTCCGCACTCGGGGCAGACCTCGAGCATAGATTTCCGGAATTCTTCGACGCCGGCTCTGATGGTGACGTCATATCCGTCTTCGCCCTTCACAACAGTCCTGAAGAGGTTCATTTCATTGTAGAAATCCACTTCAAGACCGATGCGGTCAAAAAACTTTCTAATGGGCCCTTTGTTGTCCTCGGTACCAAGATCGCAAAGCTCGTGAAGAGACGCCTCATATTCAAACCTTCCGCGGACGAAGCTTGTTGCGACTCCGCCTGGGATATTGTGTTTCTCAAAAAGTATTACTTTATAACCATTTGCGGCGAGCTCATTGGCGGCAGTAAGACCCGCATTACCAGCACCCACCACTATTACATCGCAATCGTAATTCAAACTAAGGTTTAACCTCCTATTTCAAAACTGTATGTCCCGCTGCCGAGGTAAAGGGTCGCGATCCCGTTGTCAAAGGAAAGAACCTGAATGTCGGGAACTTCGGAAAGAGCGATTCCGCCCTCTTTGATATCGCCAATACTCTCAGCCTTCAAAACCAGCGTCGCATGGGTGTTTCCGGGAACAGTGCACTTGTACGCCGTGATCTTATTATCCGATGCAGTCCACTCGCTCTCGATAAGGCCGTTTATGGATTTATAGGAACCCTTGGCGTACGTGATACCGCCGCCTGCTGTGGGTTTGAGATCAATATAACTGAATGCGCTTCCCGTAACCGCCGGATTGATGCCAAGCATTGTGTTATACAGCCACTCCGTCACAGACCCGTAGGAATAGTGGTTGAAAGAATTCATTCCGGCATCGCCAAAACCGTTCTCGATGGTATAACTGTTCCAGCGCTCCCAGATGGTGGTGGCGCCCTGAAGGATAGGATATTTCCAGGAAGGATATTCCTCCTGCTGCAAAAGCATGAAAGCAGTATCCGTATAGCCGTATTCGCAAAGCACCGGAAGGAGAAGATTGCAGCCTATAAATCCTGTCGTAAGAGTGCCCTTCTTTACTATCTTTTCATTAAGCCTCTCAGCCATAGCGGCTCTTTGCTCTACAGGAAGGATATCAAACGCCAATGCCACAAGATACGCGGTCTGGGTGTCCGTCTTAAGCTTTCCCTCTTTTTTCACATAGTTGTTGATCCAGGCGTTGCGGTACTTGTCTGCATATGTTGAAAATTTCTCTATATCTTCTTCCTTGCCAAGGATCCTTGCCATCTCTGAAAGAAGATCAAACACTCTCACGCAATAAGCAGTATCAGTGACACCCACAGGCGTGGACTCGTCAATGGAAAGCCAATCGCCGTAAGCGCTTTTCTCTCTGATGTAGCCATTGGATGTCTTAAGAAGATACTTCGAATACTTCACCATATTGTCATAGTACTTCTCAATGTAGGACTTGTCGCCGTAGCGTTCGTACATGATCCAGGGTATGATGACTCCCGCATCGCCCCAGGCATTGTTTCCGGATCCGCCGTAATTTGCGCGTCCTGTTTCGGGAGCAACGTCGGGATAAGAGCCGTCGGAATGCTGGCAGTCGTTAAGGTCTGTGATATATTTGTCAAAGAAAGTTTTGACGTTCATATTGTAAGCCGCGGTACCGCAGAATATCTGGGCATCGCCGCTCCAGCCCATTCTTTCATCCCTCTGAGGACAGTCTGTGGGCGTTGAAAGGAAGTTGCCCCTCTGGCCCCAGAGAGTGTTAAGGAACAGCTTGTTTATAAGCTCATCAGAGGTCTCAAGTCTTCCGGTATCTTCTAAGTCGGAATAGAGAACCAGCGCCTTTACGTCCTCAAGTTTGTACTGAGATTTTATACCTTTGATTTCGAGATATCTGAAACCGTGGAAGGTAAAGGTCGGTGCATATGTTCCATTTTCCGAAGAGGCGATATAAGTGTCCGTAGCCTTAGCGGATCTTAAGTTAGCGGTGTAAAGCGTTCCCTTAGGCCCGTCGGAACCGTTATTTCCGTCATTTAACATCTCCGCATGTCTCAGCGTAATCTCAGTGCCTTCAGATTCTTTAAAATTGATCATCGGAACACCCGCCAGGTTCTGACCGAAATCGTAAATGTACGTATTCTTGGCGATCTTGGTTACGCTCTTAGCAGAGATCTCTTTCATAATTTTTACTTTACCCGAAAGCTGGGGCACAAGTTCTCCGATGCCAAGCTCCTTGGCGTCAGTCACTGAAACAGGCCCAAATGAAGAGTTGGTGCACAGAGGGTCCGCAAAGTCTTTAATGACTCTTCTCGCGTCGTATTTTTCGCCGTTAAAAATGTCATCGTAAAGCACAGGGCCTTCAGTTGATACAAGCCAATCCTTCCCGGTACAGAAATATTCCCTGGACCCGTCCGCATAATCAATGACCAGCTTCGCGATAAACGCGGGGTTCGTACCGCCGTAGGGAGAATAAGCGCCAATGTACCAGCCTCTGCCCAGCATAGCGCCAATGGCATTCTTTCCGCTTTGAACCATTTCAGTTACGTCATAAGACTGGTACATGGTTCTCACCGGGTATTCGGATCTTCCGGGGTTTAATGCGCTGTCGTCGGCCTTGGTGCCGTTGACGTAGACATCGTAAAGTCCCGCCGCAGATGCGTAGAGGATCGCGCTTTTGATATTATCTTTTGCGTTAAAAGTGCCCCTGACTATAGGTGCAGCGCCGTCACCTTTTAATACATGACAGTTCTCAAACCAGGGTGAGTTGCCGAACCTGGTGACCGAATTTACCTTCTTAAAGCCGTCCAGGGATTCCGTCTTTTCAAAGCCGGAATTTTGTTTTGTTTCAGTCCCGTACCAACTGCCGTCGGAAACGATCGTTATTGAAGTGCCGTCTTCGAAATTCAGCTTAATAGCGGATATGAGGGCACCGTAGCCCACCTCGCTGTTAACGATCTTTGCGGCGATGACATTGGTCCCCTGTTTAAGGTATTCTGTGATATCGGAAACAAGGCCGTTCTGCCAGCCGGACTCTTTAGTGATGGTGATAGCAAGATTACCGTTCACATAGTACTCGCCGTAGTCGTCGGCGGAAAATGCGGCGGCGGCAGATTTAACGGGTTTATCGATCTTAAATATATATTTGAAATACTCGGTCTTGATCTTAACCGAGCCCTGGGTGTCTCCCGAGAGGA
Organism: Clostridia bacterium; assembly: GCA_017444825.1. Classification (GTDB taxonomy): domain Bacteria; phylum Bacillota; class Clostridia; order UBA1212; family UBA1212; genus UBA1212. The sequence goes on along the minus strand of JAFSVU010000047.1, from coordinate 923 downwards.
GCCAGATCCAATTGGCGTCTTCAATGCCGACCGTTGGTGCTTCGTCCCTGATCCAGTCTGCACCCCGGAAACCCGTCTCGGTAAGAGCAGTGTAGAAATATGACGGAGCGCTCTGGTAAGTGACACCGGAGTTTGTGGTGACCTTGACGTCCCAGTAGTACTTTTTCGCTTCCTTAAGGCTCTCGCCCGTATACTTCACTCCATAGTTGATATTCGATTCGACAATGCCCGAATCCCATACAAATTCGCCTTTGTCAAAGCTCTCCTTTGAATCGGCAAGCCTTATCCGGTAGTTTTTCTGGACAAGGGAACGTTTATCCGTGTTGTATGCCCAGGAGAATACCGGGTCGCCTTCGACGCACTCGGGCTCCGTCTCATAGTTTACCCGAAGATAACAGATCTCCTCGTCTGTCGTCGGAAGCGGGCTCTCTTCAGGCCTCCCCACCGTCGGGGACGGGGTATTTCCTGATTCTGTCACACAACCTGTCAAAAGACCGGCTGTCAGCAGCAAAGCGAGTATAATGGTCAAAGCTCTTTTCATATTGATCACTCCAGGCAAAAGATAAGATAGAACCTTTAAAGTTCCATTAGTTTATATCATAGAAATATTTAAAAAACAATAACATCACAACATCTTGTATATTTGAGTATTAGATCAACAAAAATTTTCAATATATTTATAAAATAATCCAATCATTACTTAAAAAACGTGAAGTGAAAAGTTAACTTCCACTTCCAGGCTTGCTGCCGCGAGTTTGGAATTTACTCTTGCAAATTGATTTCTTTTTTAGGATAATAGCGTTGCAAGTAGAAATAGCATTTACAAAGTCGTACTCAATTCCGATGTCGTATAGGTTCCCTTAGTCTTTTGAAGGCATAGTTATGCAAAGTGAAAAATAGTCATTTTTTTTAGGAGTAAGACT
>JAFSVU010000046.1 GCA_017444825.1 Clostridia bacterium | reverse complement strand
CTGAAAAAGAAAAGTCGTGAAAAATGTGCTTGATGTCTACTTTTGAAAAAGAAAAACGAATAAAAAAATGCGCAGTGTCTACTGCGGAAAAAATATTATTTAAAAAAACATTTTTTGTGTCTACTTTTATTGACTAGTACAAAATTGGAACGCTCAACCCCAAAAATATGCATTATTCCTGTTTTTGATACCCCAATTTTATGCATTTTTCTCTTGCGGACAACCCCAATTTTATGTATACTGTCCTTGAACGCTAAAAGGAGGCCTCTTGTCGCCATGTTGAAACGTAAAATCTATAGTCACCTTCTTGACTGGAAAAACAGAAGAAAGCAGAAGCAAATCAAAAAAAGTCTGCTTATAAAGGGCGCCCGTCAGGTTGGCAAGTCATTCATAATAAAAGAATTTGGCAGGAACGAGTACAAATCATTTGTCTGCATCGATTTTTACCGTGAACCGGCACTAAAGTCCATCTTTGACGGCGATCTGACTTCTGAGGAAATTCTCAAAAGAATTACGGCAAATATCAGGAATTTCAGCTTGATTCCGGGAGAAACATTAATTTTCCTTGACGAGATCCAGCGTTGCGGAAATGCGCGCACCGCAATAAAATTTCTAGCGGAAGATATGCGATTTGACGTCATTTCATCCGGATCGCTTATGGGGTTAACGTATAGGGAGGACGACGATGACGGAGTGGAAATTCCGGAATCTGTTCCCGTTGGTTATGAGTCTCAGATCACAATGTATTCTTTGGATTTTGAAGAGTTCCTGTGGGCGTACGGTTATGATGAAGCTGCGATCTCTGTGCTCCGCTCTTACTTCGAATCCGGCGAGACTGTTCCAGAGAGCATACATAACAGATTCGAGTCTCTGTTTCGCGAGTATATGGTCGTGGGAGGAATGCCGGAAGCGGTTGCGGATTTTGTCGTAAACAAGGATTTCAACCGCGTTAACAAAATACAGAGCGATATTATTGCCGAATACAAAGATGACATTTCAAAACACGCCAAAGGTAATGAAAAACAGTACGTACGCATGTGCTATGACGCCGTTCCGAAGCAGTTGGCGAAAGAACTGAAAAAGTTTCAGTATTCCTCAGTCGAAAAAGGCCAGACCCGCAGAAAGTTTGGCGGAAGTGTACAGTGGCTGAAGGATTCTGAAATAGTAAACGCATGCTATAACATATCTGAACCGTATCTTCCCCTGATGGCAAACGCCAAAGACGATCAGTTTAAACTGTATATCAACGACACCGGATTGCTGCTCTGCATGTACGGCTTCGAGACAAAACTTGCCGTCCTGAACAATACGATAAAAGGCAACGCAAGAGGCGGCATATACGAAAACGTAATTGCCGAGTGCCTTCTTAAGCGCGGCTACACTTTGTACTACTTCAAGCCGGACAGTGAACACGAAATCGAATTTCTTATCGAGAAGAACGGGGATGTGATACCCGTTGAAGTTAAGGCCGGAAACAATTCAACTCCCTCGCTGAATGATTTCATAAACAAATTCAGTCCGGCGGTTGCATACAAACTGACCGGAGGGAAAAACGGTGTGTCCGGCGTTAAATCAACTTTACCCCACTATTTTGTGATGTTTATGTGAAGTTGCCGTTCACATATCTGTGCTCCCTGCACGATGGAAAGTTTCGTCAAAAATATTGAGGTTAAGCAACTGACCACAAATCAAGATTTAATTGCTGTCCTAGAAAAGCTTGGTGATGCGTCGATTATCCTGATGGGTGATACATACCAAATAGAGGCCATCGGTTATGGCAATTGGTTTTCCATTTTTCCTCCTAAAACTCAACTTTTATCATTATTTGTTTTTCTTTCAAAACCAAAGGCGAGGAGCTCGTTAAGTTCAAACAGGCGCGCAGGCTTGGTAACACTCGTTATGCATTTTATATCTGCGGCAAGTTGAAACACCCTGATCTGATCCGGTATCTCCCGGAAAGACGCATCATACTGTGATTTTCTGTAAATTTCCACCAAAAACACACCCGGCGAAGGCTCCGATATCGCAAGTTTTCTGATCGTTGCCGAGTCATTGTTTGAGCCGTACCGCACTGTTTTGCCGTCAATGATCTCCGGATCCGTGTAAGTAAACGTGTCGTTTTCATCCAGCTCCGCAAAATAGTTGTCCGGATCAAACGTGAAATCTGCGGAGTCACCGGGGTAAAGATTTAGCGCAACGACATTTCCCTCACCGTCGGACAATACGACCCTGTAGCCTTCGCCAAACCAGTTTACATAGCTCACCGAATACTGCTCCGGAAACACGGGCAAAGGCGGATCATCGATATCAAACAATATGATCCCGTTTTCATCTCTCCTGAAGTTTTCATATATGTAACGCAATTCACCCTTTGAGAAATCGCCGGTTCTTATTTGTAAAATCAGTTCCTCGAGAGAATCGTATTGTTTCAGTGCACGGCAAAGATTCAAATCGTCCAAAACACTGCTCTCGTCGTTCAGCGTCAAGTACCACTGCCCGTCCGTGCGCATTAATGTGATATTCTCAAGTTCGATCAGCCTTTCCTCATCGTCTCTTTCCGACGGTCCGTCTGTTTCCGCGATCTTGCCGGGATCATTATGCTTATTAACATCTCCATTGAGGACCGGCAGCCCGAACACCAGCCCCAAAACAACAGCGGCTGTCACAAGACTTGCCAGGCCTCCGATCAATACAGGACACAGCACCCTTTTCGGACTTCCTGCATTATCTTTCGCAGGACCATCCGACAAGCCTTCCAAACAATTGTTTATATACTTTTCATCGACCTTTGCCAAGGCGTCAAATATTGCAATTCCGTTCATTTTTTCACCTGCCCGAGAAATCTTCTCAACTTCTTTCTGGTCTTGGAAAGAATGCTTCTCACATGATTTTCCTCCAGGCCGTACTCCTCTGCGATCTGCCAGGTCGAGCACAGGAAATAATATCTCCGCATAAAGATGTTGGCTTCATTGGTTTTTAAACGGCTCAAAAAATCATTAAGCACATTCACAAGATCATTTTCTGCAATTGTGCAGTTGTCAGGAAGACAGTTTTCAAGCTCTGAGAAGATCAACTCGTTTTTATCGGCGATCTTCTCCGCTCCGACGCCAAATACAGACGCCAACGCTTCGATCGTTGACCAGTCCGGTCGCCTTTTTCCTGTCTCCCAATTTGAAACAAGGTCAGAGGATACAAAAAGGAGTTCCGCCAGTTCCGCCTGCGACATATTCATTTTTTTCCTCAGTTCGAGAATGTTTTTGCCTATATCCACAAAAAAACTCCTTTGAAATCAACTGCCTTGCCCGGGCAGTATCATTATAACTTGGCATGTATTTTTTTCCAATGGGCAAAACGCACCCGGTTATATTTGACTGTTAATGGTTTCCTAATTTTGAGGGACATTCATGAGGACAAGCGCGTCTGCTACGGCGCCAAATACCACCACGAGCGGTACGACGGCAAGGGCTACCCCAACGGTTTGAAAGGGGACGCGATACCGGAGATCGCAAGGATCATTGCCGTGGCGGATGCCTATGACGCAATGACAAGTGACCGAAGCTACAGAGAAGCCCTGCCCCAGGAGGTTGTCCGTGAGGAAATCCTCAAAGGAAGAGGCACCCAGTTTGACCCCAGGATCGCGGATATCATGCTGGAGATGATCGCAGATGACAAGGACTATTCACTGCGGCAGAAAGAGGAAAAAATACACAGTGTTCTGCATAGGAGCAGGCAGAAGCTGTAAAAACGGAGTTTGCATTGCGGAGCATTGGGCTATATAATGCGGTTTCTTTTCAACCTTGTGTGGATAATTCTTTCAGTTTTTCAACCGCCAATGCTGGATCCATTGTGTGAAAAATCATAAAGTTACGTTTCATTCTTTCGACCGGTGCCCGGCGAAGAATTTTTGAAGAAGCCTCGCCGGTATAATAATGCCAAAAGCGGTAGACGTAGCCGATCCAGTAAAGAACATCCTTTTGAAAGACCTCCCCCGCGCCTGAAAGCGCATCTCCGGCGAGGTCTTTGATTTCTTCAAGGAGATATTCCTCCCCCATCCACTGGGCACGGTTGTAGTGCGAATCCAGATCCTTTGCCACGGAGGAAGTCATGAACTCGCGAATAAACGCCGCGCTCGGAAGCTGCTTCTCACCGGAAAGCTCGAACAGCCGCCCTTGAATATCGCATAATTTCAGCTGCAGTTCATTCATCACGTTTCACCATTCTTTGCCTTGTCAAGCAATTCATCAAAGTACAAACCCTCGCGGCGGTGGAGTTTGCATATATCGTTCGCCAACGACACGCCTTTTGCGCGGTTTTCATCTGCAACATCTTTGATGAACAAGCGTTCCAGATGTGAGATCTCAATTTCTTTTTCGATCCGGACGGCATCACAGCCTTTTTGCGAGATCGCAACGTACTGCTTGCCGAGCTGCAGGGCCGAAAGGCTTCCCACGAGCGCAGCGTCCGTAATATTGCCAATAGAAAAATTATCGATAACATAGAACATTCTGTCGTTTGCAATGCTGCCGGTCACGATGTCCTTGTCCGCCGTCATCAGACGGTATTTTTCATATAACGCTGTTCCGCTTATTCTCTCCATTTTCCCGCGGTAAAACGCGACAAGCATCGCCCAATCAATGTTCACCGGAACCTCAACGCTTTTCAATTCGCGCATATCTACCGACACAAGATAAAGCCTTGATCTGTCATAATCACAAATCAGCGTCAACGCCTGCGCCGCTTCCGTTCCCATATAGAAGCCCTTGCCGAAATCGCACTGCGGGCGGCTCTTCGGTTCGATCTTTTCCTCAATGCCGGACTTGGAGCCGTGGTATAGGAGAATACGTCCGGAAGGCATTTTCATCCCCTCGGCAATGCTTTTTATCCGTTCGAGCGTCAGATCGTATACCGGCACACCGTCCGCTTTACATATCTCATAGATCCTCGTTTGAGCCAGTTTATTCGGAACAGCATGTCCGTTTTCCCAGCGGTTGACCGATGCGAACGTGACGTTCAGATGCTCTGCGAATTCCGTCTGACTCATATTCATATATGCTCTGATTTGTTTGATCAAAGTTTGCATAGTAAAGCGCCTCGTTGATATAACACTGTTTACATTTTCGATTATATCAAATGTTATAAAAAAGTCAAGATACACGAATGAGATTGGAACAGGATGTATGTTCTCGATATTGCTTCGGTGGGTGGAGCATAGCTCTTCGCGATCTCGGGTTCGAATCCCACGCTTTATATCACCACGAAAAAAGACCCCTCGAAGGAGTCTTTTTTCGTGTGGTGTGTGGTCGATTTAGATGCAGAGGGCTGTTTTTACCCTACAGTACATCCTTAAAAGATGCACTGTACATACTAAATAGATTCAGCGTGCATACCAAATTGATGTAGCGCTACTAATGAAGCCATCGTTTGGACCATATAATCAGGTACGAAGAATACTCTGATATTCAAAGCATTATTCATACGGACCTTATGTGATGTTACCTTGGTGAAACAAAGCGGCACAAAAAGCTATCAAAGCCACTAATACTTTTCCATACCAGTCCATAATCAAAGCCTTCTATGATGGTATATGACATCATAACCTGCTCAAACACACTTTGTGTTATATCAATGAAGCAGTCTACTTGTGGATTCGAACTCGGTTCAGTTGAGAACTTCCGAATACCGCTTTTTCTGATAAATGATGCCAATGAGCATACCAATTGTAACAATCGGAGCAAATACATCAAAAGCAAGTGACAAATTGTCATTTTTTGATGTTTTTGCAAATACTGGTGATAATATACGATTTGCAAACGTAGTATTCTTTTGTTTCTTATCAATAGAGATGAATGACACAAGAATAGAAAAAACAGCCCCGGACCATAGATCCCGAGACTGTCTTGCAGTGCAGAGCCGCCGTCATCCGCTACCCGCGCCGTTTTTTCAGCATGACTGCAGGAAGCAGCAGAACAACGGTAACAATTGCGAAAACACCGGCGTCCGACGTCCCCGGATTTCCGGCATGAAAAGTGTTTTGAAGGGTCTCGATGAAATTCCCGCCCGAAACACGCCATCCGCTGTCAGTCTTTGAAAACTCTACCGTCAGGCTGCAGACATCCTTGTCACCATAGCCAAGATCATAAACGCAGGTCGCATTGGCGCCGTCTTTTGACGTCAAAGTCAGTCTGTCCGCGGAGAGCGCATTGGCGGAGAGATACATGTCGATGTTGCCGGTATCAGCGTGTCTTTCGAGGAGCCCTCCATCTGTCAAGGTCAGCTTACCGTTTTTAAACAGTACCGAATCTGCAACTTCCGAAGTCGAAAAGCCTGCCAGGTATTGTTTCCACGTTTCAGGCCGGGCCAGAGAACCCTCAAGCACCGAGCTTCCGCCCGCGAGCTCATAGTAAGTGTTTGTGTCATGATCGTTGATACTTGTGAAGTAATAGCCCTCCATAATGACCGCCTTGATCGCTTCAAGGGCCATGTCCGCGGAAAAATCATTCTGCTTCATGACCTCCGGGTCTGCGGTCAGCAACATCCGTTTGTTGTCGTAAGAAGATATCTTCCAGGAGCCGTTTTCATTTTCGAGGTAAATGCGGACGGTCAGATCCGGCTGGAAGAAGACGTCGATCGCGGCTTTTTCGTCTGTCTTTTCGACGACAACGATATCCCGGTCTTTGTCTCTCCGGTATTCTCTATACCCGTTCGAGAGCGTGTAGCCTTCTTCTTTAAAGCACATTGTTCCGTCAATTTCCCTGAAATTATCGAAAAAAGCATTGTTTCTCGCCAATACTTCGTCTGCATACTGCTCAGTCAGCGTTTTTCGGACCAGCGCCTTTATATCTTCTTCCTCAAAGCCTTCGATCACAGGCCTGTATACGTATTTAAATTTGAATGTGAAACCGTCTTTTTCCTCAAAAACGTATATCATCTGAAGATCGCCGTTTTCATAATCCCAGGGGTATCTTCTTGCGCCAAGCATGGAACGCACAAGCAGACCGTCGTCGACAAGGGTCTCAAGCTCAACCTCTGTCGGGAACGAAGCTTCCGCGTTTGGGCTTACAGTCAGTGAAACAAATGAAACACAGATCATTATGCACAAAATTATTAATAAAGCAGCTTTTTTCATAAGTCTTTCCCTTCTGTTTATCACTTAATTGACTCTTTCCCGTTTCTTCATTTGAAAAACGGTTCCTGCCAGCACGCCAATGACAATGACCGCTGCAAATATGGCGCCGTCGGTGTCGCCGGTGTAAGCATTGGCGGTATCCGGTGCATAGATCCCGTCAAGGACCTCAATAAAGTTGCCCCCGCAGACCTTCCATTGGCCGCCGGTCAGCGTAAATTCAAAGGTTATCTCCGTCTCCCGATCACCGGTCCCGGGCAGTTTTGCCTTTACCAGCGCACTGTTTTCGGTCTGAGATACGATTTCAAGCTCCATACCGTCAAAGACTTCAGGCCTAAATCGATATACGGCAAACGCATTTTCTTCGGCATGCCTTCCCCTGTAATACATCCTTACGCCTTCGGATATGCAGTAAAGACCCTGTTTTACCAGCTTCTCAGCGATTTCTTCCGTCGCAAACCGTGAAGCGTAGGAGAGCCAGGTCTCGGTCCTGCCCTCCCCGCCGTTTATTCTGAAATAGTACTGGCCGAATCTGCTTTTACTGTTTCCTTCCCCGTCATCCCTGTCGTCGATACGAAGGTAATAGACGAACTCTCCACCGTCCACATGGGCAACCCTGTAGATCTCGCCAAGAAGCACCCGGATCTCAGTCCTTGCAGTTTCTTCGGAAAAAGAGGACAGATCCACCTCTTTGCTGTAGTATTTGAAAAGAGCTCCGCCGGCGTCCATCCCGGAGACCTTCCAGCCGTCCGCCTCTTTTTCAAAAGAGAAGAAAACGGTGACTTCCCCGTCGTAATAATCATCAAAAGGCAGCTGAAAGCTTGTTTTAACAGCCGCTGTGCCTGGTCCCACAAGAGATAGATTTTCTATTTCTTCATCGCTCAATTCAAGGCTTGAAAAATCACCAAGTTGTGCACCGTAAGAGATATAGTAATACAACTTCTCCTCGTTGGTGTAATACAAGTCGTAGAAACGCTCTTGGTTGATGTAGTTCTCAGCTACAGGCTTTACGAAGGTATCGATAATAAGCTTTTTCACGCCTTCTGCATCAAACCCGTCCCCGACTGGCCTGAAATATGAAATCATGTTCCAGCCGTTGAAATTTTCAACTGATATGTCATTCCTTTTGTCATTAGTCCCGTCTATGTCAGGGTCATCGGCAAACCATTGAAACTGAACTTTATAACTCAGCATAATGTCCCGGGCATTTTTAATCAGTTCTACAGCTGTTTCAGTGTCAACCGAGTCATTGGCGTATGCCATGCTAAAAGTTGAAAAACAAGCGACCAACGCAAAAATCATTGCAAACAGTGATATTGCAGTTCTCCTCATTTTGTTCCTTCCTTCTTCTTTTGAAAAACCGTTCCTGCCAGCACGCCAATGACAATGACCGCGGCAATGATCGCCTGAACTCCGCAATCTCCCGTTCCGGGATTTGCATTCCTGTCAGGGATCCACGAAGCGGCATGACCGTCATTTCGCAGAGCATACACTTCCCTATCCAGTACATCGATAAAGCCGGTATTGGCGATCTTCCAGCCCTCTTCGCTCTTTTCATATTCCAGCGTTAGATCCACTGTTTTGTCCGCTTTTCCTGCCTCCGGACTGATCACTGCAGAAACCTTGGCCCGCGCTTTATTCTCTGATATCATTTCGACCGTCACCGCATCCGTCAGTGCGTTTTTCAGTGCATATGTGTTCATTATTTCTGACCGGTCTGCGTCATAATGATTAAATTCGGCGAAAAACCTGAAACAGACTTTATTCTCGATCACCCTGATGGGAGCGTTTTCATTGTAGAGCAGATGAGCCAGCAGGTATCCGGCAACTTCCGGCGAACAGTACTTCTCCGCATATGCGTACCAGATCTCCGGATCCGAGAGATTTCCCTCAAGCGGAGCAAAGCACTTCCCGTCTGATTCTTTGTAGAGATGTCTGTAGTCTTTCTTTGAGGGACTGTACGTGTCGTACCGGCATTCTGCGCTCAGCATCGTCATACTGTAAAGATCGCTGACAAGAGCAATGAGCCCTTCCCGCACCGTTGCTTCCGTAAGATCTGCCTGTGAAACGTTGGCCTCATCTGCACGAAAGATCATATTGCCGAAATCTACCCCTGCTATTTTCCAACGTCCTTCTACGAAACTAAGCTCAAACAGCACATCCGTGAGCAGCCTTGAGGCGTTCTCATCCCCGTCGTTTTCGTCGTAGAACCGGTGGACCGGGACTGATACCGTAGCACGATGTTCGTTTGATTCAAGAATAACGATGTTCTCGGTTTCTGAGAGTTCAAAGAAGCTGTTCTGACGGTCGCCTTCTGCGTAGCTGTAGGTCTCTCCACCCTGGTAAAGCTCATAATACCATTTCCCGTTTTCCTCAAAATAACGGGAGAAAAACCTTTCTCCGTCTAAAATGACCTTCTCGGCAAGAGCGTCCGCAAAGAGGTTTCTGATCTTTTGCTTAACATCCTCCGGACCGTACCCGTCTTTAACTTTAACATACATGGAGACTTGGCCCATTGGCGTGTCGGGATGTCCTTCGGCCAGATCGGATGCAGGGATGTTTCCGCCAATATAACTGCGGGATGCACCCCCTTCAAACCAACCGAAATAAAGGCCCATGGAGTTTCTGATGTCGACAAATTCCGAAATAAGCGCTGTGGCTGTCGCTTTGTCAAGTGTCACGGGCTCTGCCGAAACGTTCATTACACAAATAGTTAAAAGAACACTTATTAATAATAAAGATATATTTCTCATAATACCTCCAGCATCGTTTTAAATATAAATCATTATTTATCAATACCATTCTCCACTTTTGTATGTCTCGTTGTAGAAGTCCTTCACTGATTTCAGAACTGCTTGCGGTATTTCATACATTTCCTCTGCATATCCTCTCCCGCCCACTGGGTTCAGCATGTTGTAGCCAAGATATGCATAACAAACATCCTCATACTCCATAAACCACATTTGAACTGTGCCACAGCGTATCATGACCTTTCTATGTTCAACGTCATACTGGCCAAGCGTTTTATTGACACTGTCCCCTTCTAAAACAGTCAATATCACATCCCGGAGCCATGTCATATCCTTAATATTGACTCCTGAAGAATCTCTGTCAAGCCATATTGAAAAATGGTCCTTCTCATCAAAATTGGCAGTCTTTATTTCCCTGTATTTATCCAAATACGAAGAGTCTCCTGCTTCTTCCACGTCCTCCGGTAAAACATGTATTTCTTCAAATGTTCTCATGTAATAAAGTGCCACTTCATTGTAACGATCAGAAACCGCAAGTGCGTAAGAAGGATGAACTGTATATTCTTTTCCGTCTATCGTTACAGGTTCCGTTGATATGCCCGGCACAGTGCTCGAAATCCACTTTCCGTTTGCTGAGGAATAACACACAAGTTTATCGTTCATATCGGAAAATGCGTAGAAATAGGCATAATCGTTGCTCCAAACATATGCGGTTTGATCGTAATTGTCAAGTATGACAGTTTCTTCTCCGCTTGTCGTATTTTTGGCGAGAAATACTCTTGTCCCGTCGTCAAGCACGGTCTTCACGAGCACAGGCTGATCTTCGACTGCCAAACCTGTTTCAGTGTCATATACTGCAACCTCAACTTCTTTATGATTTGCCCAGCCCCAGTTTTTAACAGAGAACACTTTGCCGTCGGTATAATAATTGAATTCCCCTACTACTTCGGTCGATGTACCGGTGTTGATATTAAAAAATGAATATCCGTCCGAGGTCAACAGTAATAAATTATCGCCAATAAATGACGCAGAACTCCACACGTTGTTCTCTGTCCCATCAACTGACTCAACAACCCCTGTATCCGTGCTTAGGATATATATACAGTGCATTCCTTCTGCAGAATTTACACTAACGGCAAGCTTTCCGTTCCACAAGCAGTTCTTGTAAAGATACAGATCTTCATAACCGGCACAGCCTTCGGGAAATCCTGTTTCCGAAACGGTTCCTGCCTTTCTGTCATATATCCAAAGTCCTTTTGTAAGGATGCTGTCCTTGTCATATAAACTGACCGCAACCAAGTCGCTCCTGATACGGTCAACATAGAAGTGCAATCCGCACCCATTCTGAATCATTATGCCGGATATATCAAGAAACTCGTGATATAGGCAAACAACCTCTCCGGTCTCAACATTATAGTAGCATCCCGGACAATTCCTGTGTTCTCCCTTAACTTCTGCTGAAATGTGACTAATGCCCAGGTTGTCAGAATACAGAGTTGTTACGTCTGCACTCATGCTTGCATAAGTTAATAATCGTATTTGCAATTCGGTGCTGTCAAGCCATTCGTCATTATTTAGCGGCTCCGGGGTTCGTTCCGAACCCGGCATATCAGTATATACAGGTCCCGGGGTCTTTTCCGGATTCGGGCTGTCTTTCAACACCGGTTCGCCGATCGTGGTTCCTGTATCAGGATCTGTATCGAGGAGCTCTTCGCCGTTGTTCATTGGCGATGAAGGCTTTGACTCTTTCAATAAAAGGCTTCCAAAGAGAATAATCGCCACGATTACTGCAAAAATCATCACAACGCAGAGGATAACTTTCGTTATCTCACCGGCCCTTTTCCTTCTGCCGGATTTTATCTTATCATCGAAATCCGGATCGTTACAGATTCTGGAAAGCGCCTCCAAAAAATCGTTATTGTTCATTTTTTATTCTCCCACGAATAATTTTAATGAGCTTTTTTCGGATCCTTGTCAGTCTGACTTTTACAGCGGATTCAGTCATGTTTAAATCCGCAGCTATTGTTTTATGGGTCTTCGCAGAGAAATAGCGGCTCACAAAAATTTCTTTATCTTTCTTAGTCAAACCGGTAAGCAGCTCATTTACAATTGCTTCAATATCTGTCTCACCTTGTATCGAAGCAGCCTGTTGAGTAAATTCGTCTAATTCATCAAAAAACTTACTTAACTCCGTTGAAGAACAGTACAGATGGTCATCTCCGCCAACAATATCTGCCTCTTTGAGATTAAATAGTTTCGCAAGCCCTACCACATTGGAATAATCAGGTATCCTGGTTCCGAGTTCCCACATGGATACCAGCGAGCGCGAAACAAAAAGCATCTCCGCCAGTTCCTCTTGTGTTAATCCTTTTTCAGTTCGCAGAGCAGTAATCAATTCTGCAGTACTCGGCATACCTGATCCTTCCGTGTGCATAGCTTGGCCAAAAGCAAGATCAGCGCTTCATCTGCTCTCGGCATCATGATTATAACATACCGTAAATTTGTTTTTTGCCACAAATAGTTACATGCATTGATGGCGGTTGGCTTGTTTAAGCACCAAAGAAGGGACTGTTAAGAGCGCCCCCATGTTAAATCCTCAAAATCAGAAGTTTTTTCGCAAAAAAAGCCGGCTGAAGTTTTATCACTCAGTCGGCAACATATCGTTGTTATTAATCTTGATCCCGGTCTCGGATTCCCCGTAAACCGGTCGTTGATTTCGGTAAAAAAACTTAAGAAAAACCTGTAAAAAAGACTGTTTTTCAGTCTTAAAACCCGTGTTTGAAAAGCCTCAATAGCGTACGAATGCGTCGCCGCAAGAGACGCCGACTGCGTGTTCCAATCATTATAAGATTGTATTCGCTTGGACCACTTCGTTTGCGTCTCTGCGGCTCCTTTTCCCCAAAAGTGCAAGCACTTTCGGGGGCCCCGGTCACTTGGTGGACCTAGTGGGATTCGCCCGTCTGCTGCGCTTTGCTTGCATCCGGCGCTGCTCGAGCATAGCTCTTCGCGATCTCGGCTACAAATCATCCACCGGATGATTTGTTTTACGCCTCGACCCTCTCGGGTTCGAATCCCACGCGTTATATCACCACGAAAAAAGACCCCTCGAAGGAGTCTTTTTTCGTGGTGGACCTAGTGGGATTCGAACCCATGACCTCTGCGTTGCGAACGCAGCGCTCTCCCAACTGAGCTATAGGCCCGGAATGTGATTGGTTTTTGCATGACAGGGCTTGTCGTGCGGATGTGATACTATCATATTTTTCGGGGCGTGTCAACACACATCCCCGACCTGCAGGCCGCCGAACCGGTGGAAAATCCCGCACCCGGGTGGTACAATAATGGGGATAAATCACAAGGAGCGCACAAAAATGAACGTCGGCGTTATTTGCGAACTGAATCCCCTGCACAATGGTCACGCGGCCCTGTTTGACCGGGCAAAAAGGCTGGAAAACGGCGGAAATAGTGTCATTGCCGTCATGAGCGGGAACTATACTCAGCGGGGCGAGCCGGCCATTCTGGACAAGTGGCGCAGGACTGCCATGGCGCTCTCTGCCGGCGCGGATATGGTTCTGGAGATCCCGTCGGTCTTTGCCCAGCAGAGCGCTCAGTTTTTTGCTGACGCGGCAGTCGACATCATATTGAAGACGGGCCTATGCGACGCGATCCTTTTCGGGAGCGAGAGCGGGGACGTCGGTTTGCTTGAGGAGCTCGCGGAAAAGCGGGTCGGCGGCAGCTCGCAGGATTCTTTAAAGGAGCTCCTTGACTCGGGGCTTTCGTATCCGAGGGCCCTTGCGGCTTTTTACGGGCGGGACCTTGGAGCGAACGACATTCTGGGCGTCGAATATCTTGTGGCTTTGAAAAAGAGGGGTTCCGGGCTTAAGGCTTATGCAATGAAGCGCATTGGCAATGCGGTCCATACCGGGGACGTGATACCCGAAGGCTGCCTTGACGTCACCAGCGCGGCGTCTATCAGAAAAGCGGTTCGGGAAGATCCGTCGGACACCGGGTACCTTGATTTTTTAATGCCCGAATATGCGGCGAAGTTTCTAAGGGAAGCCCTTTTTTCGGGTGATTACGTGCCGTCCCTCTCGGCGTACAGCCCACTTATTATCGGAAAACTGCGGGAGATCGGGCCTTCGGGCATTGGGGAGTTTCCCTTTGCGGCGGGGGGCATTGGCGAGTGCATCTATAAGGCGGCCAGCGAGACCTCCGACGTGGACGCACTTATCGCCCGGGCCACCAGCAGGACCTTCACCTCGGGCAGGATCAGGCGGATCATCCTCGCGACACTCACCGGAGCGAGAAAAGATATGATCTCGGACGTGAACTCATTGCCGTATATAAGGGTGCTTGGAGTGTCGAAGAAAAGCGAGGGGCTGCTTTCGGCTCTCGTTAAGAACGGTTTTCCGGGAAGTCCCGTCATTGCGGGAAATATACCTAAGAATTTCCGGGAAATGTTTCCGGAAAATATCGCGAGGCTTCTCTCCTCCGAGACGCTTGCCACGGACTATTATTATCTCGGCATGGCAAACAAAAACGGCGTGGCCGGAAAAGAACTGACCACACCGCTTGTTAAACTTTGATGTCATTGGTTACGTAAGGGAAGAGCTCTTACAGTTTTACCTTTCCTCCCTGAAATATGAAAGCCCGAGGCTTGCAGGCGGCAGGTTCTCTCTCTTCTTTCTTGCGCTCACCGTCACGAGCACGATGATGGTCACGACGTAGGGCAGCATGTTTATGACTTCCTTCATTGCCGGCGTGAGGCCCGGGATGAAAACGCTGAGGATGTAAAGTCCGCCGAAAAGGAACGCGCTGGGGATCGCCAGGTAGGGCCTCCAGATCGCGAATATAACGATGGCAATTGCAAGCCAGCCTCTGTCGCCGAAACCGTTGTTCGTCCAGGCGCCGTCCGTGTAGTCCATAACCCAGTAAAGTCCGCCGAGTCCCGCGATCATACCGCCGAGGCACGTCGCCACGTATTTGTACCTTGTCACGTTGATTCCCGCCGCATCCGCAGTTGCCGGGCTCTCGCCCACCGCCTTAAGGTTAAGTCCTATCCTTGTCCGGTTCAGTATGAACCCTGCCGCCACCGCGATGATTATTGCCAAATATGCGAGAAAACCGTAGGAGAAGAACAACTCCCCGACGGGCCCCAGACTGTGGGCAAACGGCAACGTAGTCCTGTAAACCTTTCCCGTAGTCGTAAGCGCGATGGAACCTGTCTCGCCGAACATGCTGAGCAGCGATCCTCCGAAAAAGTTTCCGAGGCCGACGCCAAAAGTGGTGAGCGCAAGACCCGTAACGTTCTGGTTCGCCCTGAGAGTGATGGTCAGAAAACTGTAAATGAGGGCCATTGTGAGCGATCCGAGAAGCGAGCAGATCAGCGGTATCAGCAGAATGAGAATGGTGTGGATGACCTCGTTCGAGGGGTGCACCGACTTGAATTCATAGATATATCCGCCTATAACACCGGAAATTCCACCCACGTACATGATGCCCGGGATGCCCAGGTTTAAATTTCCGCTTTTTTCGGTAATTATCTCGCCTGTGGCTCCGTAAAGAAGCGGGATGCCCTGGATTATTGCCGCGATAAGTATCTGAACAAACTTGGTCATTTCGCCACCTCCTTATTTGAAGAACGGAAGTTGATCTTGTATCTGATAAAGAACTCGCATCCGATGATGAAGAAAATAATGATTCCCGTGATGATCTCGCCAATGCTCTCGCTCAGTCTGCACTCCATGGCGATGCTTGACGCTCCCTTGTCCAGGAACACCAGCAGGAAGGACGTGCCCACCATGATGGCGGGGTTGAATTTGGCGAGCCAGGATACCATGATGGCGGTAAAGCCCATTCCACCGGCCAGCTCCTTGGTTATGGTGTGGCTTGCGCCGGAAACCAGCAGGAAGCCCGCAAATCCGCAAAGAGCTCCGGAAAGTGCCATGGTCCTCAGAATGACTTTTTTAACGTTAATGCCAATGTACCTCGCCGTGTTCTCGCTCTCGCCCACCACCGCGATCTCGTAGCCGTGCTTGCTGAACTTCAGGTAAATGAAAACAAACACGGTCAGAAGCGCAACGAAAATGATGTTGAGCAGGTACTTGGTGCCGAATATCTGGGGAAGCCACCCGGCCTCGTTCATACTGTTAATAACGCCCATGACTCCGGAACCGCTGGTGGCCCAGGTCGCGATACATATCTGAATGATCTGCATGGCTACGTAGTTCATCATAAGGGTGAAAAGGGTCTCGTTCGTGTTCCAGACGGCTTTGAAAATTGCCGGAATTATAGCCCAGATCATGCCCATCAGTATAGACCCTATAAACATCAGCGGGATCAGGACCCCGTTCGGGATGCCGGTGTTTCCCAGCTTGTACATAAGCGTTGCCGACGCCAATGCACCCATGAGCACCTGCCCCTCAGCGCCAATGTTCCAGAACTTCATCTTGAACGCCGGCGTCACGGCAAGTGAGATGCACAGCAGCATCGCCACGTCCTGCAGCATGTTGAGTATCTTTCGCGGTGTCTGGAAGCTTCCGTTGAACATTGCCGTGAAGACCTGCCCCGGGTTTTTCTTGGTCAATACCATGACCAGCAACGCGGAGACCGCAAGCGCGATCACCACCGCGATGACACGGATCAGTATTGCCTTCCAGAGAGGCATGGCGTCCCTTTTGGTTATGTGTATCAGAGGTTCTTTCTTTGACTTAATGGTATGTTCCATCAATGCTCACCTCCGTTGGATTTTGTCATCAGATATCCGATCTCTTCTTTGGTCGTGGTTCTGGCGTCCACCACTCCCGTTATGTGTCCACCGCCAAGGACCATGATCCTGTCGCAGAGTTCAACCAGAACGTCCAGATCCTCGCCCACGAAAATAATGGCGGCGCCAAGCTTTTTCTGCTCGTTGAGCAGCCTGTAGATCAGGTACGACGAGTTTATGTCGAGGCCTCTCACCGGGTACGCCACCATGAGCACCGTTGGCGATGAGGATATCTCGCGGCCCACCAGGACCTTCTGCACGTTTCCTCCCGACAGCCTTCTCACCGGCGTCTGGATGTTCGGCGTCACGACCTCCAGTTCCTCCACAATATGCTTGGCCAGGTCCGAAGGTTCCTTCTTTTGCAGGAAAAGTGAATGTCCCTTGCTGTAGCTTCTCAGCATCATATTGTCCACAAGGTCCATGTTTCCCACAAGTCCCATGCCGAGGCGGTCCTCCGGAACGAAGGAAAGTCTCACGCCAAGGGCCCTGATCTGCATTGGTGTCATGTCCGTCAGGCTCTTATTGGCGCCGGACGCCGGATCTATGTAGGTAATGGCTCCCTGGTTAATGTGCTGGAGCCCTGCGATCGCCTCCAGAAGCTCTCTCTGTCCGCTTCCCGCAATGCCTGCGATGCCCAGTATCTCGCCGGAAAGCGCCTTGAATGAAATGTCGCTGAGGACCTTTACGCCCTCGCGGTTGATGCAGTTAAGCCCTTCGACGACCAGTCTTTCCTTCGGATCCACCGGGTCGATGCGGTCTATGTTGAGGGCCACCTTTTTGCCCACCATCATCTCGGTAAGGGATTCCACCGTGGCTTCCGACGTGGGAACAGAACCGATGGTCTCGCCTTTTCTCAGCACCGTCACTCTGTCGGAAACGGAAAGCACCTCGTGGAGCTTGTGGGTGATGATGATGATGGCCTTGCCGTCCTCCTTCATTTTTCGCATAATATCGAAAAGTTTCCTGGCCTCCTGGGGTGTCAGCACCGCCGTGGGCTCGTCAAGGATGAGGATATTGGCGCCTCTGTAGAGAACCTTTATTATCTCCACCGTCTGCTTCTCGGAAACAGACATCTCGTAAATCTTTTTGTTGGGGTCAAGTATGAAGCCGTATTTGTTGCAAAGCTCCTCGACCTTCTTCGTGGCAGCCTTTACGTCGAACCGCCCCTTTTCCTCAAGGCCAAGCAGTATGTTCTCCGTCGCGGTAAACACGTCAACGAGCTTAAAGTGCTGGTGGATCATGCCGATGCCGTTGTCAAATGCGTCCTTTGGCGATTTTATGACGACTTCCTCGCCGTTGATGAAGATATGCCCCTCGTCGGGAAAATAGATGCCGGAGATCATGTTCATAAGCGTGGTCTTTCCGGAACCGTTTTCACCCAGCAGGGACAGTATTTCTCCGTGGTACAGCGTCAGATTAACGTTTTTGTTGGCCTGGATCCTGCCGAATCTCTTGCTTATTCCTCTCAGCTCAATTGCTACATTTTCCAAAGCAGTTCTTCCCTCCGCCCTTTTAACCAATATAATGAGCCGCCAAAACAAACAGCCACGCAACCTTTTCGGGCACGTGGTGATCTCTTTTCACGGTTCATTCCTTCTTGCCTGTTTCGTTCCTGCGGCCTCGTTTTCGGACCTCGGCCGCAGCCAACAAACAGTCTTGTTTATCGCTCCCGAAAGGGGGCCCTTGCGGGTCCCCTCCGGGAACCTTTTGCGGTAAGCCCGTAAGCTTATCCGCGAGAAAAATATATATCGATACTATTTCTTCGTAATTCCGTCGATGAGGAAGTCAAAGTAAGGAGCGGATCTGAACTGATCTGCATTTGACTCATCGAAGTAACCGTCGTGGATAACATTGGTTTCTTTAACGAAATCGCCGTTGTCAACAACGTCGGCAACGTACTCTTCAAGGGTCTTGCCTTCAAATGTCCATGTGGATGTATCGAAAACCTTGAGCTCGCCGGAGATCAGCTTCGCTTTTGCGGCGTCGATTGCTTCCTGTGTGCCTGCAGCGGCAACAGACTCATTGAGCTTTGTAAGTGCTACAGAACCTGTAGCGAACGTTCCGCAGTAATCTGTGGGGATCGCGGTTCCTTTAACAACGGCGTTGATGATAAGCTCGAAGTAAGGTTCCCAGTCGATCTTTGAAGAAATGAGAGCGGTGGTGGGTCCAAGGGGAGTTGTGTCGATGTTGTAAGCAACGTTCGGAACGTTTGCAGCTTCGCAAGCCTTAGGAGCACCCTCGGAGTCAGCGTGCTGGCTGATAAGAGCGCAGCCGTCAGCGATAAGGTTCTCTGCAGCTGTCTTCTCTTTTGCAATGTCAAACCAGGAGTCTGTGTATGTAACTACCATTGTAGCGGACGGGCAAACGGACCTTGCTCCAAGGAAGAAGGATGTGTAACCGGACTTAACTTCGGCATACGGCCAAGCGCCAACGTAACCGATCTTAGCCTGCTCAGCTGTGATCTTTCCGCTGTCGATCATTTCATTGAGCTTCATACCGGCAGCGATACCTGCGAGGTAACGGCCCTGGTAGATGGAAGCGAATGCGTTGTGATAGTTATCGAGGTTGACGACTTTTGCTTTTGTTCCTGTAGCGTGGCAGAACTGAACGTTCTTGAACTCTTTGGCTGCCTGGATCATGTAGTCCTCGTGACCGAAGCTGTCAGCGAAAACGACCTTGCATCCTGCGTCAGCCATCTCGGCTGCTGCGTTGTAGCATGCGTCAGACTCGTCAACACCGGTCTTGATGATGACCTGGCTGTCGCTGAGGCCGAGTTTAGCCTGGACTGCTTTGATAGCGTTGATGAAGTTTGCATCGTATGTTGAGTTTTCATCGTGGAGACAGATGACACCGATCTTGAAGTTGCTGTAGTCAACTGTTTCGCCTGTTTCGCCTGTTCCGTCTGTTGCGTCTGCCGGAGCTTTTGTGTTGTCGGGCTCGGGCGTAGGAGTGACAGCACAGGCTGCAAGGGCAAAGATCGCAAGGATCGCAACGATTATCGCAATAATTTTTTTCATGGTTCCCTCCAAATATTAAATAATAACGTGTCTTTCCGCAAACGAAAAAACAGACCGGAATATGGTCTGTTTTGCCAACACGTCCCGCAGGCAGTTCCCTCAAAAAGTGAACTGAAAACGGGGTTTCCCAATAGTCGTGACATTCGGCGTCATGGTAGAAACTGTCCGGGCCGGTCGCAGCTGTCCGAAATCCGGCTGCGTTTCCCCGGAAATATATTGGCAAAATATTTGGTTTGCCGCTCCTGCGTTTGATTGCAAGAGCGAGTTCTGAAATTACCGTCCCGCATCATCTGCGGGTATATGCCAAATCACCAAAAACAAAAGGCGCAGCGGTACAAACACGTACGCTACGACCTGAATTTGATGTTTTCGCCATCCATTTCGTCTATAATCGCAAGCGATTCTACACGAATTCCTTTTGCCCGGAGCGCGTCTCCGCCGCCCTGGAAGCCTTTTTCTATAGCTGCGCTGACACCTGCGATCTCCGCGCCCGCCTGTTTAACAATATCCAGAAGCCCCTCAACGGCCTCGCCTGTCGCAAGAAAATCATCGATCACAAGAATACTGTCCGTTTTCTTGATGAAGTCTTTGCTCACGGCTATTTCAAAATCCTTATTGTGGGTATAGGAATGGACTTTAGACTTGTAAACGTCCCCGGAAAAATTGGAAGCGCTGCTTTTCTTTGCGAAGATCATGGGTACGTGGAAACACTGTGCCGCCGCAAGTGCGATGGCTATTCCCGACGCCTCAACAGTTAAAATTTTAGTCACCCGGGAGTCTTTAAAGAGATCGTGGATCTCCTCTCCCATCCTGAAAATAAAGTCCGTGTCGATCCTCTGGTTAAGGAACCCGCCGACAAGAAGAATGTCGCCGGAACAAACTTTTCCTTCAGCCAAAATTTTTTCTTCAAGCGCCTTCACGACTACCTCCGAGGAGAAAAAAATTTCTCACTTAATTTATCACTTTATTCGCTTTCCGTCAAGCAAATTCTTTGTATTTGCACTGTATTTGCACTGTATGCTTTTTTACGTAAAACGACGCCGAAAAGGGGCCGCGCCGCAGTCCTGCGGCGGGCCCGTCTCCATTCGTAAAAAGCGGAGACCCGTGACCGGACCTCCGCCTTTTTTCAGACTTTTCGTCTGTAGTTTAATTATTCAATGATCGAAGCAACTGTGCCTGCGCCGACTGTTCTGCCGCCCTCGCGGATAGCGAAGCGGAGACCCTGCTCCATAGCGATAGGAGTGATGAGCTGTACTTCCATCTCAATGTTATCGCCGGGCATAACCATCTCAACACCCTCGGGGAGAGTGATGACGCCGGTAACGTCGGTCGTTCTGAAATAGAACTGAGGTCTGTAGTTGGAGAAGAACGGCTTATGACGTCCACCCTCGTCTTTGGTCAGAACGTAAACCTGGCCCTTGAAGTGAGTGTGCGGATGGATCGTTCCGGGTTTTACGATAACCTGGCCGCGCTCTACGTCTGTTCTCTGGATACCACGGAGAAGAACACCGATGTTATCGCCGGCTTCTGCCTGGTCGAGGAGCTTTCTGAACATCTCAACACCGGTAACAACTGTGCTGAGCTTCTCATCCTTAAGACCAACGATCTCAGCAGCGTCGCCAACTTTGATCGTACCTCTCTCAAGACGGCCTGTAGCAACTGTTCCACGGCCTGTGATGGTGAATACGTCTTCAACAGGAAGCAGGAACGGTTTGTCGGTCGGTCTCTCAGGAGTAGGAATGTAGGTGTCAACAGCGTCCATGAGCTCGTGGATGCAAGCATACTCAGGAGCGTTAGGATCTGTGCTTGTGCTCTCGAGAGCGAGGAGTGCGGAACCTCTGATGATCGGGATCTCGTCGCCCGGGAAGTCATACTGGTTGAGCAGCTCTCTGATCTCCATCTCGGAAAGATCGAGGAGTTCCTGATCTTCGGGAGCGAGCTGGTCGCACTTGTTCATGAAAACTACGATGTAAGGAACACCAACCTGACGAGCGAGGAGGATGTGCTCTCTTGTCTGAGCCTGCGGGCCGTCGGGTCCGGAAACCAGAAGGATAGCGCCGTCCATCTGAGCAGCACCGGTGAT
>JAFSVU010000045.1 GCA_017444825.1 Clostridia bacterium | reverse complement strand
TTATGAACTGGACAGCAAATCAGTTTCAGAGTACATAAGAGATATTAATCTTGCGAAAGATGTTGCTGACAAATAGCAAGTCAGGGGCCCTAATTTGGGCCCCTTAATCAACTTGTTAGTATGTTAGTAGAAAAGTTTAGGCCGTATACCCTTCTCCGAGACCGGTTATGCCCTCTTTTACGTCCAAAACGTCATATTCATCCCGCCAGTTTTTTGTATCGGTCGCCGGGCCTCCGGCTGTGTGATCATTTTTCGATCAAGTCCTCTATTGTACAGCCCAGGGTTTTTGCAATGCTGTACATCGTTTCCACGCTCGCTTTATTGATGTCCTTGCGGCGCTGTTCATACATCTGTATCGAACGGAGACTCACCCCGGACTCCTTTGCAAGTTCTGCCTGAGTGCAGCCGTACGTGGTGCGGATCCGTTTCAGATTGGTGTCTTTAAAGTATTCTTTGACTCTCTCGTCCGCAGCATCGACGAATTTTGTGATATCCGCCTCATGAAGAGTATAATACATCTTCTGAAGATCATCGAAGGTCAGAGCCTTGAAAATATCTCCGTACCGTCTCGACGAATACCATTGATAAAACGCAACAGCCCACCCGATCCAGTATTCCGATGACCGCTCAATTCGCTCCCGGGGCTTTAACTCAAGGTTTTTTCCGGTGGTCTCAAAGACGATCTCCATAGCGATCTCTATACCGCTTTTCCCGGAAAGCACCGACGGTTCACCGTTCTCCATCCGTTTGCTTACGGAGCTTGCCACAAACAGTTTCACAAAATCGGCGCCGGGTATACGGCAGGTGTTTACCGAATAGTCAAATGCGTCTCCCAGCACAGACTGTGCGTTACTCAGGTAGATTTCTCGGTATGCGCGGGTCATCGTTCTTGACGCCTCCTCTCATAATGTCCTGAATATACAGTCCGTCCACTTCTTTTTCAAGCATTTTCAGATATGTTTTATTTGCGTCATCGTCTCTCGCTTTGCGAAGGACGTAATACGTGCCCTTATCGGCATTTTCGAATCCTTCGAATTTGATCTTTGAAAAAGCGAACTGTGATTTTAAGACGATCTGTTCCCCGAGTTTTCCGAGCCTCATCGCACCTGCAAGCTGCTCCACAGTGATTCCGTTGTTGATGAAAGCTTCAGCGTAATCGAAGTAGGAGTCGTCGGCTCTGTATCCGACGATCAGGTCGAATGCGTTAACATTGATTCCGAAACTGTCGATCAGATACTGTTTCGCCCTCTTTGCCACCGGCGTCTTGATCGAAAATAAACGATGTTCCACAAGGACGGCGATCCAGTTAAGTATCGTGTATTCCGGACTGTTGAGGTTCAATATGTTCAGGTATTCCGTATCAAGCGTATATCTGTTGGAAAATCCATCGGAGAGCGATGAAACCGCCCACTCTTTTGCAAGGTCATTGCTTTCGGTGCAGTAGAATCCACGGCCGAAATCGTTGTTCTTCCTTCCTCCTCCGAAGACAGGTGTTTCCACTACATGATCCGATCCGTGAAATATCGTTATTGTCTTATCCATAGCAGTATACCTCCATCCGTCTTCTATGCAATTGTATCACCACAGTGATAGTTTATCAAGGCTTTTCAGCTCTACCGGAACAGTATAGATCGTGCCAAGCAAATTAAACTTTAACAAGTATGAGCCCTCCGATAATGGAGTGTCAAGACTGAAAATATATTCTTTATTACAGTCTTCTCCTTTTTTCCATGTTTTTTTGTTGCATCAGGAGAAACCGGCATTTCAATACTCAGTAAAGTCACATCAAATGCCTCCGAGTATAGTTCAGCACGGCCGAACAGGTCGTATATATTTCCGGAATAATCTATATTTCCACCCTTGTTATAAGCATCAACCGCCACAACCAAAGAATGATCGTTTCCGTCGTTTATTTCTGAAAGATGATATGAAAAATCAAAGTCCGGAGTTTCTGACGTGGTAGGTGAACATCCCGTTAACACAGCAAGACCCAGCAACAGTAAAACCATAAATATCATTTTTGATTTCATTTGTTTTATAATACTCAAATCACTCATAGCATAGCTCCCCCTCTCAACATTATGAATAAAGTAAAACATATTATTGTGAAAGAATCAAGATGAATTATCTTGTTTTACCCCTTAACCAAAAAACCGGCACCCGTTTTTCAGGATGCCGGACGATTCTGTATGTTTTAGTTCGGGCTGTTTCTCAGTCGGCAAACAGCGGTGTGGAAAGATATCTGTCTCCCGTGTCGGGCAGCAGCACCACTATTGTTTTTCCCTCGTTTTCGGGACGTTTTGCCAGCTGTATCGCCGCAAAGGCCGCCGCGCCTGAGGAGATTCCCACGAGAACGCCCTCTTTCTTTCCGATGGTCTTTCCGGTAGCGAAAGCGTCTTCGTTTGAAACGGGAATGATCTCATCGTAGATCTTAGTGTTCAGCACATCCGGAACGAATCCCGCGCCAATGCCCTGGATCTTATGAGGTCCGGGGACTCCGGTGGAAAGCACCGCGCTGGTTGCAGGTTCAACGGCCACAACCTTCACCTCAGGGTTTTTGGATTTCAGGTATTCGCCCACTCCCGTGATGGTACCGCCCGTACCTACGCCTGCCACGAAGAAATCGACTTTTCCTTCCGTATCCTCCCAGATCTCGGGACCGGTGTGCTCGCGGTGGGCAGTCGGGTTCGCGGGATTTACGAACTGGCCCGGAATGAAGCTGTTTGGGATCTCAGCTGCCAGCTCATTGGCTTTTGCAATGGCGCCTTTCATTCCTTTTGGACCCTCGGTCAGCACGATCTCTGCACCGTATGCCTTGATCAGCTGGCGGCGCTCCACTGACATCGTCTCGGGCATCGTCAGAATTATGCGGTAGCCTCTTGCGGCGGCAACGGAAGCAAGACCTATGCCGGTATTTCCGGATGTTGGTTCAATTATGACTGAGCCCTTCTTAAGTTTTCCGGAAGCTTCGGCTTCGTCGATCATTGCCTTGGCGATCCTGTCCTTTACGGAGCCTGCCGGATTGAAGTACTCAAGCTTTGCCACGAGTTTTGCCTTGAGGCCGAATTCTTTTTCGATGTGTGTGAGTTCAAGAAGAGGTGTTTTTCCGATCAGCTGATCGGCGGAAGTATATATTGACATGGTATCGATTCCTTTCAAATAGATTTTATGCTTGGTGTTGTAAGACTTTTACTGTTCTGTCCGGGCTTTGGAGTGACATCGGAAATCAAGAGATCTTTTCACTGTCCTCACCCCTTATCTGATCGCGTTGAAGCCCTGCTCAAGGTCGGCAATGATATCGTCAATATGCTCGGTACCGATCGAGAGACGGATGGTGTTGGGCTTAATGCCCTGGTCCAGCAGTTCTTCGCTTGAAAGCTGTGAGTGGGTGGTGGAAGCCGGATGGATCACGAGGCTCTTCACGTCAGCCACATTGGCAAGGAGTGAGAAGATGGTCAGATTGTCGATAAACTTCCAGGCCTCCTCCTGTCCGCCTTTTATGTCGAAAGTAAAGATAGACGCGCCGCCGTTCGGGAAGTACTTTTCGTAAAGCGCATGGTCCGGGTGGTCCGGGAGGGACGGATGGTTGACTTTTTCCACCAGCGGATGGTTCGAAAGGTATTCCACGACCTTCTTCGTGTTCTCCGCGTGTCTGTCAAGTCTCAGCGACAGGGTCTCCACGCCCTGCAGGAGCAGGAATGCGTTGAATGGCGAGATGGAAGCGCCGGTGTCCCTGAGCAGGATCGCTCTTATATATGTGACAAAGGCTGCGGGTCCCACGGCGTCGTAGAAGGAAACTCCGTGATAGCTCGGGTTGGGTGCTGCGATGTTCGGATATTTCCCGCCGGCACCAAAGTCAAATTTCCCCGACTCGACAATGATACCGCCAAGGGTCGTGCCGTGACCGCCAATGAATTTTGTAGCGGAGTGAACGACTATATCTGCGCCGTGCTCGATGGGCCTGATCAGATAGGGAGTGCCGAAGGTATTGTCGATAACCACCGGAATACCGTATTTATGGGCAATTTCCGCAACCGCGTCAATGTCGGGTATATCGCTGTTGGGGTTCCCGAGAGTCTCAAGGAACAACGCCCGCGTGTCATCCGTGATCGCCGCCTCGACCTCCGCAAGGTCGTGGATATTCACGAAAGTCGTCCTGATCCCGTACTGCGGGAGAGTGTGTGCCAGAAGGTTGAATGTGCCTCCGTAGATGGTCTTCTGCGCCACGATGTGGCCGCCGTTTGCCGCAAGCGCCTCGATGGTGTAGCTGATCGCCGCAGCCCCTGACGCCAATGCCAGCGCCGCGCTGCCCCCCTCAAGTGCCGCAAGTCTCTTCTCCAAAACGTCCTGGGTGGAATTGGTCAGTCTTCCGTAGATATTGCCCGCGTCCGCAAGTCCGAAACGGTCTGCCGCGTGTTTGCTGTTGTGAAAAACGTAAGATGTAGTCTGATAGATCGGTACTGCTCTTGAATCGGTAGCCGGATCGGCCTGTTCCTGTCCCACGTGAAGCTGCAATGTTTCAAATTTATATTTACTCATGATGTTTCTCCTTTTTAGCTGTCAGTTAAGTTCTCGATGCTGCATGTTCGCTTTTACAAAAAACCGGGGCTTTGATCTAAGCACCCGGGAGACAGGCATTCGACAACACATCATGAAGTTCTGTTTGATTGTTTCGGGTCTGAACATCGTCCGCGCCTCCTTTGTTTTGTTCGCCGATATTATGCCACGCGCCAATGACGTTTGTAAATTCGTTTGATATTATCATTGGCGATAAGCATTGGTTATCACAAAGCAGGCCGATTCTTTCTACAACTCCTTGTGCCGCTTTACAGTTCCTTGTACCGCTGCAGTTCTTTCACGTATTCTTTCCCGTAAAGCGACAAAACGCTGCCCTCCCTCAGAATGTATCCGATGGTGAGCGGATCTTCCTCCTTCATCTTAATGGCAACCAGGCCCTTCAGGATAGAATCCTCCTTTGACAGCATGCCCGAGCCCACAGAGTACCCGCCAAGCTCGGCAATGATCTCCATTGTCGTCGCCCTGTCGTCCGATTTGATCATTTTATCGAAGGAGTAATCCGCCATCGCCTCCTCGGTGAGATAAAAGTTTCCGTCGGCAGTCTGGTCAAACGACACGCAGGGATACGCTCGCATCTCATCTATCGAGATCTCTTTTCGCCCCGCGAATTTATGGTCCTTCCACACGTACACGTAGGTGTCCCTTTTCATCAGAGGCACAAACTCCAGCCTGTTGTCCCGGAAGATCTTCTTTATGAGGGCCTCGTTGGACCCGGAAAACGATATGATCCCAACCTCGCTCCTGAGCGTCGCCACATCGTCAATGACATCCTTGGTCTTCGTCTCATGGATGGAAAAAACATATTTCTCGGGGTCGATATTTCTGATAACTTCGGTAAAAGCCTTTATCGCAAAGTTGTAATGCTGGGTGGAAACCGAGAACTTCTCCTTGCCTGCGTCCAGGGACAGATAGCGGTCCTCCAGTATCCCGTACTGGCTCACCGCTTTTTTCGCGTAGGTGAGAAACTCGCGCCCGTCGTCCGTCAGGGATATTCCCTTGTTGGTCCTCGCAAAGATGAGTATCCCGAGCTCGTCCTCCAACTCTCTGATGCTTGCCGAAAGTGCAGGCTGGGACACGTACAGTTTCGTTGACGCCTCCCGCATGGAGGATGAAGCCGCAACCTCCAGAACGTATTTCAGTTGAGTGATATTCATAACAAATACCTCGCTTTGTGTATAGCTTTACAAACTGCGCATCACCCGTTTTCTTTCGGGGTGTACTGTTCCGCGGATTTCGTTATACCGTCCGGATAGATCTTTGCGAAATCGTTTTTCATCGAGACCGGAATAAAACCCTTGGCGATATGATCCTGAGACTTTGCGTTCCAGTCCTGCGTTCCCCACTCGCGCTCTGCGTCATCTGCGACGATCATGTAAGCCTCGGCGGGATACGGGTTGCGGCTGTCGATAGCATAATTCATCATGCTCGTGTCGCTTCCGCTGTTGCCAAAGGCGAGAACGGGACGCTGACCTATCTCTCGCTCCACATAGATCGATTTGTTCGCGTTGAGATTTTTCTGGATGAACCCGCCTGTTAAAACAAGTTCGTCGCCGTTCTCATATTTAAAATTCATATTTGAGGCTTCATCTTCGTGTCCCTTTTGTTTGACTTCGAAATCCGTTCCGATAACGTGCTCCGGCGTGACGTAGTCTTTGATGGGAGAGTTCGCCACGATGGCACGGGTCGTTGTGCGCTCAGTTCCGCTGATCACGTATATCGTGAAGCCGTTTTCGTAGAGATATTTGACGAGTTCGACCATCGGCAGATAAAAATTATCAATGTACCGCATATTGGTAAAGCTTCCGGTCTGTTTTTTCCCAAACTCCACCGCATAGTTGTAAAACTCCTCTACCGTCATTCCGGCATATGCCTTGGCGAAATTACGTGCCAGCGTTTCGTCGGCAACGTACCCCGGCTTTATGGAAGCCGCCACCTCTTTCAACTCGTCGGAAACTCGTTCGGGGTGGTCGACCAGGCAATACTCGATGAACATCATCGTATCGTAATAGGTGTAGTACGTCTCACAGGTCAGCGTTCCGTCCATATCAAACACGGCAATGCGGTCCTTTTCCGGAATGAAATTGGTTTTGTCCTCCGGATCGGTCACTTTTGTCACATAGTCCCTGAGCTTCTGCGCCGGCTCAGAATCCGCAGACCAATATTCCGTTAGAGGCGCCGGCTCTGTTTTTTTGGAGCAGCCCACGGTCACCGGCACGGCAGCGGCAATGACAAGGATCAGTACCACGCCAATGACAATTGCTTTCCTTGTGCAGTTTTGATTTTTCATTTCACATTTCTCCCAACAGTTTCAGAATCCTATTTCAAACTTTGCAAGCAGTTTTTTAAACGTATCCTGTCCATCAAGGCAGGTATCGGTGAGCCAACCTTTTTCATTGTCCCACTCGTATAATCCGCGGTAGTAATATGCCTTTTTCGCATCCTCGATAAGAAAAGGGACAACACCAAACCGCAGGCACTCTTTCAGAGCGACAAGTCTTCCAACACGCCCGTTGCCGTCCTGGAAGGGATGGATCTTTTCAAACTCCGCATGGAACGCGACAATATCGTTGATGGTCACATTTTGCTTTACATTATATTCGCCGAGCAGTTCCTTCATCCGCTCCCGAACGTCTTTCGGCTTCACCGTCTCGAGCCCGCCGACCACATTAGGACGTTTTTTATAGTCGCCCACGGCAAACCAGTCAAGCATCGAATCCTTGGTGTCATGCTCGAGAATATAGTGGAGTTTTTTAATGATCTCCTCGGAAAGAATATCATCCGCCGAATCAATGACGTAGTCAATGGCGCGGAAGCGCTGTCTTCTGTTATTCAAATAATCCACTATCAATGACCTTTTGAAGACTCGACTTTACCTCATCATAACTGGTAGTTTCAAATATCAAGGGGATCGTGATGGATTCAAAGTCCTTTTTGTAAATATCCCTGTCCACAATCTCCTGCAAACAAGATTTCATATTCACATCATCTTGCGCAGAAAGACAGGTTTTATGTTCTTTCCTTTCAGCCCGGACTTTCAAGAATAGTTGCTTTAGATTCTCGTCGATTTTTACGATTGGCAACATTTTTAGAATATCGTAAAGGTGTCTCGAGTGTTCGTCGGTCTTTCCGTCGAGATAATAATCACAAAGTGCAAACAATTTGTCAACGAACGTTCTTTCTACCGCTTGAACCTGTAAGTCAAACGGTTCCAAACCGTGCTTTGCGATAATATCTTCTCTGTCAATAGATTTTAGATACTCGTAAACGTATGATGACGCCTGCATTTTTACACTTGGATAAGAACGCAGGAACACTGCCGTCTCTACGATTAAATCGTGCTTAATATATTCCGAAGAGAACAACGAATGAACATCTATTTCAAAACGGTTAAAATCCCGTCTGCTGCGGATATCATCCGGATTTTTCAAAACGAAGCCATAATCCGCTACAATATCCCGCACTGCTCCGACAAGTTTCCTGCGTTGCCCCTCCGTGGGTTTCTGCTCACTTTCGATATTCAGATCGATATCTTCTGAAAAACGGTTGATCAGATGGTAGCACTTTGAAAGTGACGTTCCGCCCTTGAAAATGATTTTCGGCTGGCGTTTTACGATTTCACGCAAAAACAAGGTGACGTAATAATCCTTTTCAATGATGACCGGCACAATACCATATTTCTCGGATGTGTCAAGCACAACTCGTTCAAATAGGTCTTTGTCATTGTGTAACATCGTAAATCACCTCACTTTCCACAAGCGTCCGCATGGCTTTATCAGGAAATGCACCTGCGTATTTTGTAATATCTTTCTTAGAAATACCGTTTTTGCGGATATACTCTGACGTTATGCGCCGTCTTTCGTCATTGAAGAAAGACGGGGAAACCGAATTCATCAGTTCAAGGAAGCTTTGCACGGCAACATTGTCCTTTGTGATAGGTGTTCTGGCACGACGAAGAAGAACTCTGAATTGTCCCACGGCTATCTCTCTGACCTTTGCGGTTTCAGCATTGGTATAGATCTCTACAATATTCGGTACTTGTGTGGAAAGCCCTGTCAGATTCAAAAATGTAGCACCGGAATAATAGCCGTTTCGTCCACCACCAGCTGCAATGAATCTTTTTTCAATGATCTTTTGCGGATTCAATTTGGAGGGCCCTAATGCTGTCATCTTTGGTACGTAATAGACACCCTTCTCAAATCGAATCAGCTTTCCGCTGGCGCATAAATCTGCCAGTTCTTTGCTGATCCACGGTTTTGAATAGTTTTTATATGCGATTTCATTCATCATAATCGGTTCATTATATCCGAATGAATCCACTAAATACTCATAAAACGCCATAGTATAGCCCTCCTTTCTGTTCGGCACTATTATTATAACACTTTTAACCAGTTAGGTCAATAGTTTTATAATCATCTTGTACTTGCAACTCAAACGGTAGACAAAAGAGGTTTCTTTTGTGTATAAGTACGCCCAAAAGGGACAATAATTAGCTAAGTACGCCTAAAAGATACACGCTGTGCAGTTCGATAAACAGGTGTTTGTCAAGCGGTTTCCCATGCCTCATATCATTTTATAGAGTTCGTAGCAATCGTGTCCCTTGGGAACGTCTTTAAGCTCGCCTCTAATCAAATAGCCGTTCTTTTTGAAGAAACCGATATTCCAGTCGCCTGCATTTGTGAAGACCATCGAAGCGCCGTTTTCCTTTGCGAATTTCTCTGCTTCCTTCAAAAGATACGTGCCCAGGCCTTTTCGTCTCAGCGGTTCTTCCACGAACAGCGCGACAACGGAACCGATGTAACCTTTTTCCGCGTCCGCAATCACGCCTGCCTCAAATCTGTCTTCATTATCCACAAGCTTCTTGCAAAAATCAACGGTTTCGTATTCATGCACGTAGGCTTTGCTATATGTATCAAGACCTTTTTCGATCACTTCCACGTCATCGTCATTGCCGAGCGAAAGCTTAAAGCGTGTATCGCTTTTATCTGTCGGCACGTATTCGGGCGTGTCCCTGTCAAGATATTTGACCAACGAATAACTGATGTAGCCGTTTGGGGTTTTTATAGTAGTGAAAACCGTGTAGCCGTGTTTTTCATAGAACGGCCTTGCCATATAACTTGCGGTACCGAGCGTCACGACCCGGCAGCCCTTGTCCCTCGCGATGCGCTCCACTTCGCGGAGAATCATGGAACCGATCCCATGATGACGATAACATTCATCCACCCAGAGTTCATTGAGAAACATTCTCGACCAGTGGTATTCGTAAGCTGTCGCAACACATCCGCCGATGATCTCGCCATTTTCGTTCTCGATTTTGAGAACGAAATCTTCTTCGTCCTTGTCTACTTCATGCGGCACGATCTCATCGATCTTCTCACCGATATATTCGGCGTCTTCTTTTGTCAGATCCGTAATCATATGTTCTTTTTTTCCTCACAAATCCCGGTTTGTAGTTCTATTTGTCCATTATTGCAGAAATACGCAAAAAAGAACCTCTCCTGCCCATGTAGACAAAAGAGGTTTCTTTTGTGGCGCCCACTGTAGGACTCGAACCTACGACCCTGCGGTTAACAGCCGCATGCTCTACCGATTGAGCTAAGTGGGCAG
>JAFSVU010000044.1 GCA_017444825.1 Clostridia bacterium | reverse complement strand
GGACTACTGGGTCATCAGCAACGAGGTCAGCGCCGACTTCTCAACCTACTACACCGGCGACCTTAAGGCTTTCACCACAGCTAACGGCAATGCGCTCACCAAGGGCTTCGACGCCGGCAACTGCGTGGGCATCACCGCAATTGAGTACGTGAGCGACAGCGCGCAGAAGGTCGTGGTCAGGACGAATGGCTGGGGCACGATTTTCACAGTCAACGCTCCTAATGGAACCGTCCATCACTATGCAGAACTCGACAAGCTGGTCGTTAACGCAATCGCAACAGCGTCATACCACGAGCACGGTCAGGTTAAAGTTTCCGCGACCATTAACAACGGACATTTCGTTGCTGAAGCAGGTGCCGTTATAAAAGAACTGCTCGTTCCGGCGACAGCAACAGCCGTTACTCTTGACGTAAAGCCTGCAGCACTTGTGGACACTGCAGTTCTGGAAGCGAATGTACCGATGACTGTTGATGCCGGTGCAGACGTAAACCTCGTGGTAGCAGACGATGTGACACAGATTACAGGCGCCGGTGCAACTGAGGCTAAGGCAAATGCGGTTACTAAAACTGAGGTTGGAACTAAAGCTGAACTGCTGGCTGCAATTGCAAACGAAAATGTAAAGTATATCGTGCTGACAGCCAACATCGATGCTGAGGACAGAATCACTATAGACAGAGACCTTATAATTGATGGATCTGCAAACAAGTATTCAATCAGCGTTTCAAAAGAAAACATCAGCAATGGAAGAGCTATTAATATTGGTTGGGATAATACCGATATCTCGGTCACATTAAAGAATCTGAAGGTGGTTGGACCTACTTCCGGCGGCTTTAACAGAGGACTGAACGTTGGTCAGGAAAATACAACTTTAATAGTTGACAATTGTGAGGTTAGCTGCAGATATTATGCGCTTAACGTTATCAGCGGAGCTAACGGTGCAGAGATATTCATCACAGGATCAAAGTTTACAGGATGGGCAGCCCTTAACCTGTGGTCGTCAATCAAGATTGATGTAAGTGATTCAGAATTGATCGGTTCTTCTATCTCAAAGGGTGAAGGCTTTGCAACAATCTGCTTTGAGGCTGACACCACAGAAAAAACAAACCTCCATGTAAGTGATGCGAAGATTACTGTAAAGAACTCAATTATCAAAACCATCTTTGATTATGAAGATGGAAAGGGTTATCAGGCAATGGTTGGTTACAACTATTCTGATAAAAACAGACCGGAAGGCGCAGACCACAATGAATTTGAGGCTATCAACTGCACTATTCAGTGGGAAGGACCTGATGACAACCTGCTTAAGGTTTATGACTACACAGCAATTTCCGCACAGAGCACTAACGTAACGATTATAAATGGCGAAAAAGTAGAATCAGATACCTGGTACTGCGAAAAATAATCGTTGTGTGTGAGCCTGTTTCATTGGCGATGTTTGCCGGAGTGGCGGATTGGTCAGTCTTGAACAGGCTAGAATGAAGCTTAAAAAGTCAGAGAAAATGATTGGTTTCTCTGCAGTAAAATTGAAGAGGGAGCCGGTGAGCGTTGGTGCTTGTCGGCTCTTTTAAGGTGTGCCGGGCACGGCACAGTTCTTGCGGGTGAAAGTCCCGCCACAGGTATTTACCGCCAAGTGTAGCGAACCGCAAGCCGGCATCAGCAATGGTGACGGGGGAGGAAGCGGTGTAGCAAAGCCTACGAACAGAAACCGGATATAAGGCTAAACGGCGGGTAAGGTTGCCTTACAAACCAAAGCCCAAAGGGTAAACGTAAAGCCGAAGCAGTAAATCCGGAGGTTGTGCGGCGAAAGAACTGTGTCTTACCCCGGGAGGCCCGGTCAGCGTGCATCGGCACGTGCGACAAAAAGCTTATGACCGGGAGTCAGCTGAGGTCATAGTACCGGGAGCGCAAACCGGGAAGGACCTAATGTCAAAACAATGCAAATCGCTGTAAGCAAGCACGGAACATCCCAAAGGCCAATGGAAAACAGCGGCCGCTGGGTATCCCGACAGTCGTAGACAGGGTGATACAACAGGCAATAGCACAAGTACTGTCACCGGGCTATGAAAGATACTTCAGTGAATTTAGCTATGGTTTTAGACCAAACAGGGACTGCCATGGTGCTATCGCAAGAGCGCTGGAATATCTAAACGAGGGATATGAGTGGGTCATCGACCTGGATATTGAGAAATACTTCGACACAGTAAACCACGACAAGTTAGTTTCGATTCTGCGAGAACACATCAACGATGCACCTACACTGCACTTAATCCGCTCTTTCTTGAAAGCCGGAGTTATGGAGAATGGTTTGGCGAGTCCGACGACAGAAGGTGTCCCACAAGGCGGCCCACTATCACCGGTGCTCTCCAATGTCTATCTGGACAAGCTGGACAAAGAGTTGGAAATGAGAGGACTGCATTTCGTTAGATATGCGGACGACTGCAACATCTTCGTTAAAAGCGAGATGGCGGCAGACCGAGTGATGGCATCCGTGACGAGTTGGTTGGAGCGCAAGCTGAAATTGAAGGTCAGTGCAACTAAAACAAAGGTTGTAAGACCGACAAAGAGCAACTTTTTAGGATTTACTTTCTGGAAGGACTCAAAAGGATGGAAGGCAAAACCCGCCGACGACCGCAAGGTTAAATTCATGCAGAAGACACGAGAAATTCTATGTCGAAAGAGAGCGGCCGCAAGACCAATCGGAGTGACCTTCGTGAAGTTAAACCAACTGATGCGAGGGTGGATAAATTACTTTGGCATAGGAAGTATGAAAGGTTTTCTGAATGAGTACGGCCAATGGATGAGACACAAGGTCAGAGTAGTCATACTCAAGCAGTGGAAGAAACCGAAAACAGTGTACAGAAATCTGCAAAAGCTGAACATATTCGGGAATTGCAATCTAAATGACGAAGCAATTTTCAAGGTTGCAAACTCACGTATGGGCCTATACCGAAGATGTGCCGGAGATGTGGTAAACTACCTGCTAAGCCCCAAGGTGCTTGGCTACAAAACAAAGGACCGGCCGGGGCTGGTCGATCCGTTGGCGTACTATCTCGCAAGAAGTACTTGAATTTCTGTTTTGATGTAGCGCCGTATACCTGACCGGTACGTACGGTGCAACGGGAGGGAGGGACCGAAATCCCTCTCTACCCTATTGTACTCAAAAACCCGTCATGTGTCTATCTCCCCGGATCCTTCCAGCGCTTAGCTCATTACATTGTGTTTTTCCTCTCCCCCTTTTGAAGAGCATAAGGGAAAAAAGGTAAAGAAAAATGTAGTGTTGAGCGTCATGGATGGGTGGTGGATAAATGCAGTGGGTGATCAAAAAAAAGAAAAGGAAATACTCGAATAGGTGCATTGACAGAACTCTATCTGTCACAGCAAGGAACTATTTGAAATTTCAAACGATATTAACATAATATTTATTTTGTTGTACGATTTTGGCGTTTTGGCATGCTTTTAACACGGTTTTATAACTGTTTTTGCTTTTTCTTGCGGATTTCCCGTTTCTTGTAGTTTGTTTAACGATCAAACCATGCACATTTGCAGACCTGCTTTTTGTTCGGAAAACAGTGAGGAATTTAGGAAAGTACTTGACGAATCGTTTACGTTTTTGATACAATCAAGTGCATAAAAAATGACTGCATTAAGCTACATAATAAATATTATGTTACATTTTTCAGGTGTGAGGAACGGGCATGATCTACATCATTCTCGCGCTGATCTCGCTCAGCGTTCTGTACCTAACAAGATATTTTACCCGTAAAGGTATGCGCGCTGCATCGATTGCAATCGTGGCGCTTCTTTGCGTTGTCTTCGCAGTCTCCCTGGGCATTCTTTACGTCAAGGCCGTCCACCCTTACTACCCTGCAGAAGAAGAAATGTTCATCATTTTCTCCGAAAAAGGGCCTTTTGAGCTTTTTTTCGGTGCGAACGTCGCTGCTCCTGAATTCACTCTCTCGATTCTGAGAACTGTTGTGGCGCTTATTGCGGTCACCATTGGTGTGACAGGCCTTGTTCTGCTCCATGGTTTCTTCGAAATAACCAAGGCCGTCGTCGCCTTCATCAAATCATCAAGGCAGAAAATCACAAGAACCAATGTGAACCAGACTGAGACATTGGTTTCTTTCCATACACAAAAACCAATACTTAAACTGATTTGCAGGATGAACTGTTGACCTTTTTCTTATGTATCCCAAAAAACTAATATATTATGAAAGAGGTTAAAGTATGAAAAATAAAAAAGCTTTTACAGTAGTTGAGCTCGTCATCGTAATCGCTATAATTGCGATCCTCGCTGCCGTGCTTATCCCTACATTTGCGAATATTATTAAGAAAGCGAATGTGTCCAAGGACGAACAACTTATCAGAAATCTTAACACAGCGCTCGCTTCAAGCAGAGCAGAAAATGCAGGCAAGAACCACGCTAACATGACAGAGGCCCTCGAAGCGGCAGAAAAGTTTGGTTACGAAGTCAGCAAGATCAACGCATCGGCTACCGACAACGAAATCCTTTGGGATCAGAAAAACGATGTGTTCTGCTATCTGGAAGGAACTGAAGTAAAATATATCCCGAATAGTGTCGCTGATGCTGACAGGCTTCGTGTAAACGTTGCAGACGAGGTTTATTTACTCTGGAAGATATACAACGAAAAGAGCGGTGCCGTTCCGGCGTATGCAAGTCAGACTTACTCCATTTATCTTGGAGATAACGCAGATTTAACCAGTGCGCTTGACAACGGTGTACTTAAGGTGAATGTTGGTGTTGATACCGGAAAGAAAAACGATATTGCAAGCATAGAGTATACGAATGGTGGGACCGCTCATACTTCGACGATAATTCGTACAAATAGTGCAAATACTGAATTAGTTATTAATGCGTCGCAAGATACAGTGAAACACTTTGATTCCGTTGGAACTGTACATATAATTGCAGTTGATCCTGATAATTGTTATGAGGAAAATGGTAAAGCAGCATTCACACAAATTGATGCTGGCAAATACAAGACAACCGACACTGCTGAAGTTGAACTTTTGTTCGTTACTAGTTCTAGTGTAAAAGTTGAAGTGGTTCCTGGCACTGTTGATCATGCCCACGCAATAAGCGAAGAGGCCGCTAACACAATTAACGCAACTGATCCAGGTGTGATTTTTGATTATGATGGAAATGGAGCACAGGACTCGCTTGATGTTTATCACCATGTTGATGATGGCGATAAATTAGGTTTTGCAGCAGATTTTGCCACAAACAAGAACAATGAAGCTGTAATAGAGGCTGTTAATGAGGCAATAATTCCTGAATTAGCGGATAAATATGAAGAAGAAACTACTGCTGTTGTATATAACATGAGCACAAAAGTATACTATGAAGATTTGTACACAGCAATCGCCGAAGTTCCTGAAAACACTAAAACTACTTTAGTTTTATTGAAAAACATCAGTGGTACTTCTAATGCAAATTATCAAATTCCTGCTAACAAGAGTATAGTATTAGACTTAAATGGTAAAGTTCTAAACACTGTTGCTCCAGATGAAAGTACTGCTTACACAATTGAAAATAAAGGTACTCTTGTTATAAAAGATGCTACTGATAAAGCAAAGAATGGTAGCGGTACAGGTAAGATTACTTCATCAGCAGTTAAACCAGATATGCAAGATGTTCCTGGTTATGCAAGTAACACTATTACTAATAACGGTAATTTAACCATTGAATCTGGAATTATTGAAAATAGAGGAGATGGTTATGCATGCTTTGCTATTGATAACCAAACTAATGGTAATTTATACGCACCTGTTTTGACAATTAATGGTGGAAAGATGCTTCAGGAATCATATAAACATTATGCAGTACGTATGTTCTGTAATAGCACAACAAAAGCAAATACATGCATTATCAATGGTGGTGTTATTGAAGGCGGATATGCATTTTGGATGCAATATGGAGATAACGATGCACAAAGCATGGCTAGCTTGACTATTAAAGGTGGAACTTTTATTGCTCGTGATGGATTCTGTCTATATGCTGCGTCTTGCTTTGGAGATTCAAATGCTACTAATATACGGATCAACATTTCTGGTGGTAATTTTGGAGGAACTGGTGTCGTAATGAAAGATACCAACAAAACAGCCGGCGCTTTTGCCGAAATCACTGGTGGAACTTTCCAAGGATTACTTGCTGTTTGTGGAAAACAATTACAATTAGGTGAAGACCCAGGGTTCAAAGCAATACCAGACGGATATCATATAAACCAGAACGGTAGCACATTTACGATTGTTGCTGATTGATGTATACGAACATTACTCTAAATTTTTAGAAAAACAAGTAACAATGCCAATCACAGGGTTCAAACCAAGCGCTTTTCACCCGCTAAACAGGTGAGCAACACCCGTCACGGGTAAGAACGCAATAAACTTTAGGAGGGTCGTTAAGCCACGCTTAGCGGCCCTTTTAAGACCCTAAAAACCTTCCGGAAGGCGTAGGCTAGGTGCTCAAACTGGAATGCAGGAAAGGCCTTCAGCGTAGTTTTGCAAAAACCATAATCAGCAAAAACTGCCACTTTTTACTGAGTTTTCACCGATTATGACACGAAAAACGGGGTATAATCAGCAAAAACTCGGACATTCAACCGACTTTTTGCTTGTTTTGATTTTTCGCACATGATATAATTATACCTGACCGGAGGGAGGTATTGGTTATGATCGGAAGAAAAAAAGAGACTGCCGAGTTGCGAAATCTCTTGGAAAGCAATAAACCCGAACTGATCGCGGTATACGGAAGAAGGCGCGTGGGGAAAACTTATCTGATTGATGAGACTTATCGAAACTATATTGTTTTTAGACACACCGGCCTGCCTCCGATATATGACAAGCAGTCAAAAGACAACGACCGTGATAATAAGCTGAAACGCCAGCTTGACGCGTTCGTTCAAAGCCTTGCATTTTACAACCTTTTTACGGCCGGGGATGACGCTCCGAAGACCTGGCTTGAGGCCTTTGGACTTTTGTCGAAAAAGATCGACGAAAAGTATCCCGATAAGAGGATCGTGCTGTTCATTGACGAGCTGCCTTGGATGGACACACCGAGGTCATATTTTCTGGAGGCGTTCACGTATTTCTGGAACAACTATTGCTGTTTTCACCGTAACATCGTTCTGGTCGTTTGCGGCAGTTCCAGCTCCTGGATATTGGATAACGTGATCCACAACCACGGGGGATTGTACGGCCGCATAACGTATTCCCTGAAGCTGATGCCCTTTGACCTGGGCGAGACGGAAGAATATCTTAAGTCCATTGGCGTCGATTATTCCAGATATGATATCGCCAATGCATTCATGAGCGTAGGCGGCATCCCATATTATCTGAACTATTTCCGGCGGGGGCTGTCATTGGCGCAAAATCTGGATCAAATGTTTTTCAACAAGGGCGCTTTGCTCGAGGACGAGTTTGACGAGCTGTTTTCCTCCCAGTTCACCAACTACCAAAAGTACAAAAAGGTTGTCGAGGTCCTGAACAGTAAAAAGGCGGGCTATACCGCTGCTGAATTGGCGAGTCTCACAGGTTCGTCTTTGAACTCTGTTTTTTACAACATTCTGAAGGCATTGGAGAAGGGCGGCTTTATTCAGATGAATAATCCGTTTGGCTCTCCCGGGAACGAAAGAGTGTACAGGCTCATTGATCCGTTTTGCCTGTTTTACCTGAACAACGTTAAAACCAATGCCGGGAAGGACAAATACTGGGAAACCAATATCGACAGCCAGGCCGTTGTTGTCTGGAGAGGGCTTGCTTTTGAAAACATCTGCTTCCACCACATCGATAAGATCAAGGAAAAGCTTGGCATCAAATGGATGGCGACTGAAGAGTGCATGTGGATCGGGAAAGGCGACGATAAAAAACGCGGTGCTCAGATAGACATGCTGATACAGAGAAAGGACAATGTCGTTAATCTTTGCGAGGCTAAATTCTATGCTTCGGAGGTCACGGTGGACAAAGCCATGCATCTTGACCTTATGAATAAGGTTGAAAGGCTGAGGCCGCTGGTCAGCAAGAAAGCGAGCATCATCAACGTTTTGATAACGACGTACGGATTGAAGAGCAATGAGTATTCATACGATTATCCGGTGGTGGTTACTCTTGATGATCTGTTTAGAGAATCGTGACATATCCGCATCCAAGCTTACTCTTGTAGCTTTTCAAGCAATTTGGTATAATCTCAAGGCAATAAACAAACAGGAGGAGCCCGCCAAGGCTTGTTGCTTGCGGGCGCATTGGTCATTATGAAAAAGTTAATTGGAGCAGCGGTTTTCGGACAGTCCGGAGGCCCCACATCGGTTATAAATTCAAGCGCGGCGGGCGTTTTCACGGCTGCCCTCGACAGCGACTGCATCACTAAGGTGTACGGCGCGGCTCACGGCATCAAGGGGATCCTGGATGAGCAGCTTTATGACATTGGCCAGGAGGACAGAAAAGAGCTGCTTTACCTTAAAAACACCCCCTCGTCGGCACTGGGCAGCGTCAGGTACAAGCTGGCGGATGCGGACAAGGACGACACCGACTATAAGCGGCTGCTGGAGGTCTTCAAGAAGTTCGACATCAGATATTTTTTCTACAACGGCGGCAACGACTCCATGGATACCTGCAACAAGATCTCAAAGTTCATGCAGAACTCCGGCTATGAGTGCAGGGTGATGGGTGTGCCGAAGACCATTGACAATGACCTCTGGGGTACGGACCACTGCCCGGGTTTCGGAAGCGCGGCGAAGTACATTGCCACGTCGCTGATGGAAGTCTACTGCGACGCCAGAGTTTACGACAAGGGCTGCATCATCGTCATCGAGATCATGGGTCGCAATGCGGGCTGGCTCACGGGGGCGTCGGTATTGGCGAGTGTGAAGGGCGCAGGCCCGGACCTCATTTACCTGCCCGAGCTGCCTTTTGACAGGGAAAAATTCATTGAGGACGTGAGGCGCATTTCTAACGCCAATAACGGTAACTGCATGATCGCAGTCTCCGAGGGTGTGAAATACCCCGACGGCAAATACGTGGCGGACAGCGGTGTTAAGGACAAGTTCGGACATGCGCAGCTTGGCGGTGTGGCGGGTGCCCTTGGCGCTATTCTTCGTGAAGCAATTCCCGAGTACAGGGTCAGGACCATCGAACTCAGCCTTCTTCAGAGGTGCGGGGCCCATTGCGGATCGGGCAGGGACGTTGAGGAGGCTTTTGAGGCCGGAAAGACTGCGGTCGAGATGGCGACCTCCGGAAAGACGGACTTCTGCGTCGGTTTTGAGAGAGTGATGAAGGACGGCGAGTACACTTGCGGAATGAAGCTCATTCCCCTTTCTGAAATCGCCAATACCGAAAAGAAGGTCCCGAGGGAGTGGATCAACGAGGAAGGCAACTTCGTGAACGAGAAATTCGTGGAGTATGCGCTGCCCCTCATTCAGGGCGAACCGAACTACGCGAGGGAGGACGGACTTCCGAGGTTTGCAAGGCTGAAAAAAGTTATCGCGAAAGCGGACTGACGTTAAAGCCCAAAAAAACTGATAAACAAGCTTATAAAACCGTGACCTTCGGGGGACTAAAGTATCCCCCGGGGCCGGGAATTCGAACCTTATAAAACAGAATAATATGCTGAAATCCGCCTGTTTTTCCGTGCACGGGAGAGGCCGTTTATTTATGTCGAGGCGTATCGCGTAAGGAGGACGAGAAGGGCGGTTCAGATAGATTTTTTAACGCGGTGCAGCACCCAAAGCGGGAAAGAGGAGGTACCATCATGAGTAAAAATTTTGTAATTGAAAAAGTCAAAGTCAAAAAGTCGGACAATTCCATCGACGTCTACCTGGCGGGGGAGCCATTCGGCTTCAACGCCGCCAAGAAATTTGTTTTCGATAATATAGGGCAAAGTATAAGCCCGGAAAAGGTCAGGATACACCTTAAATGGAACGTTGAATATGAAACTGTCGTGGCGACGCCGGCTCTCCGGGCCCTTCTTTGGGATACCGTGAAAGAAGCGATCTGCGACAGGCACCCGGCTTCCTGCGCTATGCTGAGAGTTGCGGGCGGGGCCCACAAGATCACGTCCCAGGGGCTGTTTATAGCCGTCAATCCCATTGGTTATGAAATATTAAAGAACGAGAAGATCGGTGCGGAGATAGGCGCGCTGCTTTCCGGAATGTTCGGGAGGCAGATACCTGTGTCCCTTGTGTCGGTGGAGAAAAGTCCCTTCGCTGTGACGGTGAGGAGAAAGACGAGCGAGAAAAAGTACGAGTTCGACGAGGAGGAATACCTCAAGGAAGTCGCGGAGAATATCAAAAACAATAAATCCAAGGCCAAAAAGAAATACACAGGGCCTCAGAGGGGCGACGTCTACAGGGGAAACGGCTCCGGAAGGAAGAGGATACTGACGCCAAAGGACGGGGAGGAGCTTCCGAAGGACAGCCGGGGAAATACCATCCTTATAGGTGGAGAGATCGTTGACGCGCCGGTGAAAATGGCCGAGATCAATGCAGACATTGGTTACGTGGCGGTGAGGGGCCAGGTGTTTAAGTTTGAGACAAGAGAGCTCCCCAGCAAGTCCTGCCTTGCGCTGCTTTATATCACTGACGGGTCGGGGTCTGTCGCCGCCAAGTTCTTCTACGAGCCCGAAGACCAGGCCTTTGTGGAGAAATATTTTTCCCAGGGGAAATATCTGACACTGCACGGGGAGGTCACCGACGACAGGTATTCGAGGGAACTGAACCTCAGAATCATGAACGCGGCCACCTACACCCCGGAAAAGAGGATGGATACGGCGGACGTTAAGAGGGTGGAACTGCATCTTCACACGACCCTCAGCGCCCTTGACGCCGTGACAAGACCGAAAGCCCTTATGAAGAGGATCGCGGACTGGGGACACAAGGCTGTTGCTATCACGGACCACGGAGTGGTGCAGGCATACCCGGACATTTTCAACGCCCTCAAGGACATCAACAAGGGCGGCGATAAAGGCATAAAAATAATATACGGTATAGAGTGCTACCTGACTGATTTTCCGGAGGGCACGGGCCAGGAGGAGGCCAAAAACTTCAAGACCTGGCACTGTATCATATTGGTCAAAAATCTTGTGGGGCTCAAAAACCTTTACGGGCTTATTTCCCGGTCAAACCTTAATTATTACCACAGAAGGCCGAGAATGCCCAGGTTCGACATTGAAGCCAACAGGGAAGGGCTTATCGTAGGGAGCGCCTGCTCCGAGGGTGAGCTCTACCAGGCCATAGTGGACGGTGCGGAGGACGCGGAGCTTGAGAAAATTGCCTCGTTTTACGACTATCTTGAGATCCAGCCCACCGCCAATAACCGCTACCTCATAAGGGAGAACCGGGTCGCGTCAGAGCGGGAGCTTGAGAACATAAATCTTAAAATAGTTCATTTGGCCGATAAGCTGGGAAAGCTCACCGTGGCCACCTGCGACGTTCATTTTCTGGACCCGGAGGACGCTATTTTCAGGGAAGTTATGCAGACTGCCCAGGGCTACAACGACGCCGCCTACCAGGCTCCCCTGTTCCTTCGCACCACCGACGAGATGCTGATGGAGTTTTTGTACCTTGGCGAGAGGGCCTACGAGGTGGTGGTGGAAAACACCAATAAGATCGCCGACATGATCGAGGTCATACGCCCGGTGCCTGCCGGAAACTACCCGCCCTCCATCGAGGGCTCCGACGAGACGCTGAGGAGGCTCTGCTACGAAAAAGCGGCGGCCACCTACGGGGACCCGGTGCCGGAGCACGTCATGACGAGACTTGACAAGGAACTTAACGCCATCATCTCGAACCACTACTCGGTGCTTTACATGGCTGCCCAGAAGCTGGTGGCCCA
This sequence comes from Clostridia bacterium, assembly GCA_017444825.1. Taxonomy (GTDB): domain Bacteria; phylum Bacillota; class Clostridia; order UBA1212; family UBA1212; genus UBA1212. Next base: position 11,349 of record JAFSVU010000044.1, on the reverse strand, counting down.
CTCCGCGGAAAACGGGTACACGGTGGGTTCCAGAGGCTCCGTCGGGTCGTCTCTTGCGGCCTACATGGCGGGCATAACCGAGGTCAATGCGCTGCCCCCTCACTATCGCTGCCCGAACTGCAAGAACAGCGAATTTTTCTTCAATCAGGAATATGAGGCCGGCTGCGACATGCCTGACAAGGACTGCCCGAAGTGCGGCACAAAGTACATAAAGGACGGGTTCGACATCCCCTTTGAGACATTCCTGGGCTTCAACGGCGACAAGACCCCTGACATCGACCTCAATTTTGCGTCGGAGGACCAGGTGAGGGCCCACAAATACTGCGAGGTCATGTTTGGCGAGAAGTTCGTCTTCAGAGCGGGCACCATTTCGGGTCTGCAGGAGAAGACGGCCATTGGTTACGTTAAAAAATACCTGGAGGTCAACGGGAAAACCGCCAATGAGGCCGAGATTCTGAGGCTTTCCTCGGGGCTGGAAGGGGTCAAAAAGACCACGGGACAGCACCCTGGAGGCATTATGGTGGTGCCCAGGGACAAGGACATCCTTGATTTCACGCCGATACAGCACCCCGCGGACGACGACGGCTCGGGCAAGATCACGACCCACTTTGACTACCACTTCCTCCACGACACCATTTTGAAGCTGGACATTCTGGGCCACGACGGTCCCAAGATCATAAAGCTTCTTCAGACTTTCACCGGGATCGACCCCATGGGCGTGGATATATCGGACCCCAAAGTTTTGTCGCTTTTTGTGAGTCCTGAGGCCCTTGGCGTTGATGAGGAGCTGCTGCCGGAGAAGCTTGAGACCGGAAGCCTCGGAATACCTGAGTTCGGCACCTCCTTCGCCATAGGACTTCTGAGGAGCACCCAGCCGAAAAACGTGTCGGATCTTGTGCGGATCTCGGGACTTTCCCACGGCACTGACGTATGGCAGGGCAACGCATCCGAGCTTATCGAGAAAAAGATCGCAACCCTTTCCGAGTGCATCTGCTGCCGCGACGATATCATGCTTTACCTGATCAAGATGGGCGTGAGCAAGGAACTGGGCTTCGAGATAATGGAGGCGGTGAGAAAAGGAAAAGTCGCCAAGGGCAAGTGCCCCGAATGGCCAAAGTGGAAGGCTGAGCTTGCGGCCCACAACGTGCCCGACTGGTACCTGCAGTCCTGCGAAAAGATCCAGTACATGTTCCCCAAAGCCCACGCCGTGGCCTACGTGCTGCTCTCGGTGCGAATGACCTGGTTCAAGCTCTACGAGCCCCTTGCCTATTACGCCACCCGTTTTACCCTAAAAGTAGACTTTTTTGACGGCGCCAACATGCTCCGTGGCCTCGACCGCGCCAAGATGGCCAGAAACGATCTCAAAGCGCCCGGCCGCAAGATCAGCGACAAGGAGAAGGACCAGCTCACGGTCTACGACCAGCTTATGGAGATGTACGCAAGAGGCTACGAGTTCCTGCCTGTGGATCTTTACAAGTCTAAGGCGTCGATATTCGTGCCCGAGGACGGTAAACTGAGGCCGCCTTTCTGCGCGCTCCAGGGTGTGGGCACGTCCGCCGCCGAGGCCATCGAAAGCGCCGCATCAGAGGATGAGCCGTTCAGCAGCATTGCCGACTTCCAGGCGCGGACCAAAGCCAATAAGACCGTGGTTTCGATCCTCAAGGAGAACGGCGTTCTGAAGGGCCTTCCCGCCGAGGAACAGCTGACCTTCTTTGACTGGACCAACGGCAACGTCTGACCCGGTGTTTCATTGGCGAGTGAGCCTGTTTTCTCACCGGTGAAGGTCCGGTGAAGGTCCGGTGAAGGCGCCCAATTTCTCCTTGACGAAAGCACCCTCGTGTGTTATCGTTTATTTGCTAAAATATTTTATATGGAGGCTGAAATGTCTGACAAACGAACCTATCGCCATATCACTCTCAAAAGCATGATAGCGCTGCTGACCGTGATATCGATGATAATGACAATTCTGCTCAGTGGATGCACTGTGCCCGCTGATACGACCCCGACGCAGGATCCTTCCTCCCCGACAGAGAATGCAGGATCAGATACGACGGAGGCCCCGACTGACGCCCATACCGGCGATCCGTCCGACCCGACTCCCGAAGATCCGGAAAAGACACCTGAAAACACGTCCGGCGATAAGACAGTGGAACCGGGAACAACTCCCACCCCCACTCCGGACCCATCACAGAGCGAAACACCCGCAGGTGCGACTGAAACTCAAAGCGGCGAGGAGTCCACTGAGGAAGCTACCGCAGAAAGCGGAACCACAACACCCACTCCCACTGCGGAAAGCGGAAGCACACCCACTCCCACACCGGCGCCGGGCACTCCCACGCCTCCTCCGGCCTCTGCCGACAACGTATTCGACCGTTGGGACAACTCCGTTAAAGCGGCTATCGGAACGCTCAAGCAGACCATAGTGGAAATGACGTCGGAAGGCGTCAAGTTCAAGGATGAGCGCAACGGCTCCACCTCGGGCGCCAGCGGCGATCCCTACGTCACGTTAAACGTTGCCAAGTACTCCCAGCTCACCGGAAAGACCGCTCTCACCGGAACTCAGGGATCGTATATCGTTTTCAAAGTCAAATCGGCCGACACTGACGGCGACTTTGAGGTGTTCACCCAGACCCCCAAAGTCGGCGACACGTATAAGTCACAATACATCCAGAACGGCGAATGGCAGTATATCTTCGTGGATATGACGGCCACCACCCTTGTTAAGCAGACAAATCTCAGCACGATACGAATCGACTGGGCCTCCACGTTCATCAAGCCCACCGGCTGGATGATCATCTCCGAGATCGCGTTTTACTCGGACAAGGCGGCTGCGTTAAGCCATGCGGGGATCCCTGCGGACACAAGCCAGCCGGGCATCATGACGGAAAACGTCACGTTCCCTTCCAACACCTCCGCGTCACAGTTTATCGTGCTTGACAGCGGCACCGCGACCCTCAAAAAGGACGGAAACGTAAACGCCATCGAGATAGTTCCTTCGGGAAAGAGCCTGAAAGTGACTCTGGACGTAAGAGCGGCAGCTGCTCTCCAGAAGTCCAGTGCATCCCAGAAGAGATACCTGGCTATAAAGATGAAGACTGTCGGCAACGGCGCCGCCACCGTCACCATGATCGACTACGCAGACCTTATGGGTAACTTAAAGGCCGTGGAGACCAAGGGCGACCTCAGCACCAATGAAACCGGCTGGCAGGGCATATATTTTGATCTGAACAACCTTCACACTTCTCACGCAAGCGTTATGAAGATCGATCTGAGGCTCCAGGGACTTACGGCGAAAACCGGCAAGATCCTCATTGGCGGCTTCGTGTTCACGGATGACCTTAACACTGCTCTTGACGCCTGCGGCCTCGGAAAGTACAAGCTGAATACGTCCGGCGTTTCTTACAATGATCCGTTGGCGTGGTCCACTCTCACCGCGACCAACCAGGATACCAGTGTGAACGTCTGGTTCAGCCACTCCACGGAGAAACTGACCCGGGATGTCAGCTGGGCGAACGGCCAGTCGGGCTACACCATCAACATGGGAAAGAACGAGACCGAGAACGCACAGTATTTCGTTGTTCCGTCGAAGAACATGAAGGTAAAGGTGACCGTCGATAACTTCACCGACGGAAACGGACACACACTGGTGCCTGAAGTTGCGTATGAGTATTACCACAACCTGGCATGGGTGATGAGGCCGGATGCTCTTATCCCGATGACCGACGCCATTGACGTTTCGGCCTGGCAGTCCCAGGGCTTCATTATTCGCGTGACCACAAAGTCGGACACCCCCGCGGGCACGTACACTTCTGCGGTGCATGTATATGACGGAAACGGAAATGAAGTAAGACGTTCTCCCATCGCAGTCAAGGTCTACAACTTTGCGCTGACAGACGAGACGACTCTCAGGACCGCGTTTGCCCTCTGGCCGAACTACGTATCCAATTCATATCCCGCAAACGGCGACGGATATACGGACAGGGATGCGTGGAACAATCTCTACTACACCTATTACGAGTTCTTCTTCAAGTACCGTATCAACATCATGGATATTCCTCTCAGCGGCATGACCTCCGGCAAGGGCATATCCTACATGAGCAGTCCCCAGGTCAACACAGCCAGGTGGTCAAACAACACCTACAGCGTGTGGCAGGATCTCCAGAACGACGGCTACACCGAGAAGCCCGCATGGCTAAAAAAGATAATCTACTACCCCGGCGAGGCTGATGAGCCGAGAGAGAATGCCCACTTTGCGGCACTCAAGAACGCCGCTACGGCAGTTGCGGCCAGCTATCCGGAATACAGGATGGTCGTTCCGATCGAAAGAGACCTGTGGCTCAACGCCAGCGACCAGATCGTAAACAAGTCTTCGGATGCGGTCATTGATTCCGTTGGTTACGTTATGAAATACACCAATATCTACTGCCCGAAGATGGACGCTTTCACACCGAGAGAGCTCTCAAGGAGAGCAGGTGCTTCCTTCCTCCAGAGTCTTGAGCAGGACGAAAAGTACGGCACCTACATGGAGAGGGCGCAGGCAGGCGTGAAGAACGGAGCCGAGCTCTGGTCCTACATATGCATAAATCCGACGCAGCCTTACGTTAACTGGCAGATCAACAATGACGGCACGGAGCCCATCGTAAGTCTCTGGCAGGCGAAGATGCTGGGCGTGACCGGTATGCTTTACTGGGCGGTCGACTACTGGAATACCAGCTACTGGAGGACCTCGGAGCCCTGGGAGCACAGCTCCAACGGCGACGGCATGCTTATCTACAGCGGCCACATAATCCGCAGCCTCGAGCCGATACCGAGTATCAGACTTGAACAGATCAGAGACGGTATCGAGGACTACCAGATGCTCTGCATGCTGGAGAAGAAGCTGGGCACACAGGCGGTCAACGATATGATCAGCAAGGTCTGCACAAGCGTCGTCACCTACACCGACAATGACGACTACCTCCACGCAGTGAGAGTTCAGCTCCTTGCGGCTGTTGAAAATGCTTACAAATAATTGATCTTACCGCGGCGGGCGATGCTTGTTTTGCGCCCGCCGCGAATTTTATACCGGAGAAATTATGGACAACAACAATGCGCCGGCGGGATTTGACGTTTCGCCGGGCCAGAAGTTTTACAGGATGCCTGACGCCCGTTTCGACCTGTACGGGGTTTTCTATGATGAAAACGAGGGGCGTTTCCTGAGAATGCCCCAGAGCGTCGCGAACGCCGTCAGCCCTTCGGTCGCGGAGCTTTGCAAGAATACCGCAGGCGGAAGGATAAGGTTCCGCACCGACGCCACAAGGATTTCGGTGGCGGTAAAATGCGGGAATCTGGCCTCAATGCCACACATACCGCTCCTCGGCTCCCACGGCCTCACCCTTGTTGAGGACAACGGCGGGGACCACAGCTTTGCGGCGGCCTTCATGCCCTTTCACTATGCCAACCTCAAGGAATCGGTGCTTCCCGACGGCTTCTATGCGGAGAAGTCTCTCCCCGGCGTCAGGATGCGGGCCTACACCCTTTATCTGCCTTTATTCGCCAACGTCAGCGAGCTCACCATCGGTCTCCCCGAAGATGCAAAAGTCGAAAACGGTCTCAAATACAGGCCCGTAAAGCCTATCCTTTACTACGGTTCGTCCATCACCCACGGCGGCTGCGCCTCAAGACCCGACAACAGCTACGAGTGCTACATCTCGAAGTGGCTGGACGTTGATTTTATCAACCTTGGTTTTTCCGGGTCTGCCCTTGGCGAGGTTCCAATTGCCGAATACATCGCAAGTCTCGACCCTTCGGTCTTTGTGTGCGACTACGACTACAACGCCCCGGGGCCTGAGCACCTTAAGGAGACGCACTACAGGCTTTACCGCATTTTCAGGGAAAAACATCCGGATACGCCCATCATCTTCATAACCAATCCCGACTGGGACACAGATGCATCCTCAGAGGCGCGGCTCAAGGTGATAAAGGAGACCGTGAGAAGGGCGCGAAGAGCAGGCGATGAGAACATTGGTTTTGTTAGCGGGAAAAAGCTTTTCGGGGCCCTTGACAGGGAGCACTGCACGGTGGATATGACGCACCCGAATGACCTTGGTTTTTACAGAATGGCGCAGGAGATAGTTAAAGCGCTGAAAAAGTTTATTTGATTTGAGGAAAAGGAGATCGCTATGAAAAAGATAATTCTTGACGGAGCCGTCGGAACCACCCTTTGGGATATCGCGGCAAGGAACGGTGTGGAGAAGGTGCCGGTGTGGCGCTACAATATTGAGCACCCGGAGTTTGTGGCGGAGATCACCCAGAAGTACATTGACGCGGGCGCGAACTACGTGCAGGCGAACACCTTCGGCGCCAATAGGCCGGCCGTGGAAAGAAGCTCGAAATATGACGTAAAGGACGTGGTTGCATCGGCAATGCGCATCGCCAGAGAGACCGCCGCGGGGCAGGACGTGAAGATCACTCTCAGCTGCGGACCGCTTATGCAGATGCTGGAGCCCTACGGGGACCTGGAGGAGGAAGAGTGCAGCGATATCTACGGAGAGATATTTGACGCCGGTATGCCTTACAAGCCGGACGCGATATTCCTTGAGACCTTTATCGACCTTGAAATGATGCGGGTGGCGGCGGAGAGAGCCGTTAAAACAGGCGTGCCCGTGTTCTGCTCCATGTCTTTTGAAAAAGTGGGGAAGACCATGTTCGGAAACTCGGTGGACGACGTGGTGGAGACTCTGGAGCCCCTTGGAATCGCGGCAATAGGTCTCAACTGCTCCCTTGGCCCGGATGCGGCTGTGCCTGTGATCAAGGCGTTCTCCGAAAAGACCAAACTTCCGCTATTCTTTAAGCCCAATGCGGGCCTTCCGATATCAAAGGGCGGCAACAGGGAAGAGGCGGCTATCAGTCCTGAGGACTTTGCCGAGGCATTGGTGCCTGCGTTCCCTTATGCGACTTACATTGGCGGATGCTGCGGCAGCGATTGGCGTTACGTTGAGGCCATAAAATCAAAACTTACGGAAAAAGGTTATTGAGTTTATGGGAAAAAAGACCAGATCACTGCGCACAGAGCTTGCGAACAGAAAATATAAGATCCCGAACCGGTTTTACTACTGGATATACCATTTTATCATGTCGGGGATCGTGGCGAAAAAATACAAGCCCCACGTGGTCGTTAAGGACAGTCTCTCGGACTGCGACGGCCCCTGCTTCCTCATTTGGAACCACCTTTCGAGGCTGGACCACGCTTTTGTGATGCAGGCGGCATATCCCCGGCCCATCAACATTGTGGCAGGCTACAGCGAGTTTTTCCGGGGTCACCTCCACACCGTGTTCAAGATGATGAACATTATCCCCAAGAAGGTCTACACGAACGATATGCTGGGTCTTCGTGGCATAAACTCCATCATACGCCAAGGGGGCTGCGTCGCATTTTCGCCCGAGGGCATGAGCTCGATCTACGGTACGAACCAGCCTGCTGTGCCGGGAACGGCCCGCTTCATCAAGCATTTCCGCATCCCTGTCTACTTCCTGATGCTGAAGGGCAGCTACCTTACCAGCACCAAGGTCTGCCTTGACGAGAGATACGGCCGTGTGGAAGCGGAGCTTTCGTTGCTTTTTACCCCGGAGCAGCTGGATGAGATGACTGTGGATGAGATAAACGATAAGATCAACGAGGTCTGCCATTTCGACGACTACGCCTGGACCAAGGAGCAGCGCATCAAGTGGAAGCACAAAACGGGCATGTGCACCCGTCTTTCCGACATTTGCTACCGTTGCCCACGCTGCGGCTCCGAGGTGGAGATGATCAACACCCCCGACATGGTGAAATGCTCGAAATGCGGCAACGGCTTCACCGTAAACGACTACTACGACATGGTTCCCCTTGACGAGACCTGCGTCATCCCGGAGTCGCCCGTAAAGTGGGTGGCCATGGAGCGTGAGCACGTCATCCGTGAGATCCGTGAGAACCCCGACTATTCATACTCCGCCAATGTCACCCTCGGCTATATGCCTGACGACAGGTATATGAAGAACTATGCCACCACCGAGCCCTGCGGCGAGGGCGTGTTCACCGTGGACCACAGCGGCGTTCACTACAAGGGCACCAGGCACGGTGCGCCTTGGTCCTTTGACATCGGCTACGACATCGTCTATGCGCTTCCCATTATGACCAGCACCGCCAAGTTCGGCCTCTACGTGGACGGCGATTTCTACGAGTTTACACCCAAGCTGCCAAGCACGGGAAAGCTGCTGCTCCTGACGGAGGAGATGCACAGGCTGCACGTGAATGAGTGGAAGAATTTCCACTGGAATGATTATATGTACAAAGGGGTGCCGCAATAAGTTTGAGCGGTGCCGGACAAGGTAATAGGTAAAAGGTAATGTTTGAGGGAGTGCCGCTCAAAGTAATAAGTAATAGGTAAAAGGTAAAAGGTAAAAAGCAAAAGGCTGCGCGAAGGTCATTACTCCTTGTTCAGCTGCAAAAAGTCTTTTAAATCGGCGGTTTCAGGGTCTGTCAGGATCTCGGGGCCGCCTTGTTCTACGACCTTGCCGTCGCGGAAAAAGACTATCTTGTCTGCGCAGGACGCGGCGAATGACATCTCGTGAGTGACGACTATCATTGTCCGGCCCTCCTCCTTGAGGGCTTTTATTACGTTCAATACCTCTGCAGTAAGCTTCGGGTCGAGGGCTGAGGTGGGCTCGTCGAAGCAGAGTATTTCAGGGGAGAGCATGAGGGCCCGCGCGATGGCGGCACGCTGGCTCTGGCCTCCGGACAGCTGGCAGGGGTACTTGTCCGACTCATCGTCAAGGCCCATGCTGCCGATAAGCTGCTTGGCGTTTTCAACGTTCTCCGCCTTACGCTTCTTTTTAAAATCCGAAACGAGCCTGCGCTTTTCGGAGAGGGACGCATTGGTCAGTGTTTTTGCGTACGCGGAAGCCTCCTCCTTGACCAGCAAATTCGCCGCAAGATAGGTGTTTTTCAGCACCGTGTACTGCGGGAAAAGGTTGTAGCTCTGGAAGACGAGGCCCATTTTCATCCTTTTTTTGCGAAGTTCCGAGGGCTTTAGGGGAATGTTGGCGTCGAAGATGGTCTCGCCGTTTATGCTGATGGTGCCGGTGTCCGCCTCCGTCAGAAAGTTCAGGCACCTGAGGAATGTGGTCTTGCCGTTGCCGCTGTCGCCAATGACGGCCATGATCTGCCCCTTGTCCAGGGTCAGGCTGACTCCCTTCAGCACCTCTTTGTTGCCGAATGATTTATGCAGGTCGGTTACTTCAAAAAAAGCCATTGGCGCACCTCAAATCTTGTAATAGTCGAGTCTCTGCTCGAGCTTCCTCAGCGAGAAGGACACAATGCCGTTGAAAACCAGGAAAAACACGCCGGTGTAGAAAAGGGGCCAGATGAGCGCGTGAAGAGAAAGGATCGTCTCGGCCTCCATGATGATGTCGACGACGGCAATGACCCGGGCGAGGGAGGTGTCTTTCACGAGGGTGATGACTTCATTGCCAATGGGAGGAACGATGCGCTTGATGACCTGCGGCAGCACGATATGAAAGAAGGTCTGGCCCTTGGTGAGGCCCAAAACGGCGCTGGCCTCGTACTGTCCCTGGCTTACGCTCTCAATGCCACCCCGGTAGATCTCGGAAAAATAGCAGGCGTAATTGATCACAAAGGCCAGAAGGGCGGCGATGAAGCGGCCGTGCCTAAGACTTGCGAAAATAGGCCAGTTAAGAAGCATACCCGGCACGTAAAACACCACAAAAAGCTGCAGCATGAGGGGCGTGCCTCTGATCACCCAGACAAAGCCTCTCGTAAGAAAGCGAAGAGGCTTGAAGCGGGACATGGAGCCTGCGCACACCGCAAGACCCAGGGGCAGCGAAAAAACAAGCGTCAGCACGAACAGAAGAAGCGTCGTGCCGAAACCTGAGAGAAGTTGTAAAGTGATCTGAGTAAAAGTCACGGTTGATCCTTAATTATCCGACAAGGGGTGCCCGTTTAAGAACACCCCGCTTTTCTATGTGTCCGCCGCATGGTGACGGCAAACCCGAATGTGTGAATCAGTTCTTGATGAGCTGGCCGGAAAGCCCGTATTTTTCGGCAATTCTCTCCAGTGTACCGTCGGCGAGAAGCTCGTTTATAACAGCGTTGACCTTCTCAGGCATGTCGCTGCCCTTGCGGAAACCAATGGCATACTCCTCGGACTCGAGGGTGATCGCGCCGGAGATCTCAAGCTTTGCGTAGTCGCCCTTGCCGCAGATGGAATTGGCGAGGATAACGTCGACCACTGCGAAATCGGAATTGCCGCTGAGCACGTCTGTGAGAGCGCTCATCTGGGAATCCTTGGCGGTGTAGTTGGAGGAAAGCTTCTGGGCTTCCGTTTCCCCAGCGGATCCTGCCTCTGCGGTGCCCTTTAATTCTTTGCAGGCCTCAGCCGAAGTGAACTTTCCGGCGTCATCCGACTTGATCACCACGCACTGGGTGTTGTTCAGGTAGCTCTGGGAAAAATCAACGTTCTGCTTGCGCTCTTCATTGACCGTAAACCCGTTCCAGATGCAGTCGATGTATTTACCGTTAAGCTCGATCTCCTTGGAGCTCCACTTGATGACCTGGAATTTAGCCTCGATCCCCAGCTTTGCGCAGACTGCCTCGGCAAATTCGGTGTCAAAACCTGTCATTTCGCCGTCTTCGTCAGCGTAGTTCATTGGTTCGTAAAGGGTGATGCCACAAACCAATGCGCCCTTGTCCAAAATGTACTCCGAATCCGTTTTGCTTGAAGTGCAGCCTGCCATCGCCAATACCGAGCAGATCACTATAACCAATGCCGTGATAACAGCAACAATTCTTTTTTTCATGACGTTCTCCTTATAAGTGGTTTGATGTTTCAGCGTGAGCTTTGGTGCTTTGGGGCTTAAGCCGCGTGCTTTGGAGCATTGTCTCTTTGCCACGGCGGCCCGTTGCTTTAGTACACTAAAGTCGCACGGCGCATTATACCACGACGCTTTAGCGAAGTAAAGCGATTTTTTGGCGCTTAGCACATGTTTTCAGATATTTGATTGTGAAAAATCGGAAAAAAGTTGTTGACATTGGTTTACGCTTGTAGTATACTTGCGAAGCACCTCGCGAGGAAGCCCTCAAAAAAGGTGAATTTGGGAGTTTAGCTCAGCTGGGAGAGCATCTGCCTTACAAGCAGGAGGTCACAGGTTCGACCCCTGTAATTCCCACCAATATGGCCCGGTAGTTCAGTTGGTTAGAACGCTAGCCTGTCACGCTAGAGGTCGTGGGTTCGAGCCCCATCCGGGTCGCCAATATTTAAATGTCCTCGCCCAGGTAGCTCAGTTGGTAGAGCAGGGGACTGAAAATCCCCG
>JAFSVU010000043.1 GCA_017444825.1 Clostridia bacterium | reverse complement strand
CTGAAAAAGAAAAGTCGTGAAAAATGTGCTTGGTGTCTACTTCTGAAAAAGAAAAACGAATAAAAAAATGCGCAGTGTCTACTGCGGAAAAAATATTATTTAAAAAAACATTTTTTGTGTCTACTTTTATTGACTGCTACATAATTTACTCGACCCAAATCTCATTTACTCGACCCAAATCTCATTTTTTACTCGACTCAAACCTCGTTTTTTACTCGATTCATATTGCAATATTTACTCGATTGCGGTATATTGGCAATGAAGATCAAGGGAGGAGCAGTTATGGAAAAAAAGTACATCAATAGACTGTTTGATAGTATTCTTGACTTTTCTCTGCGAAGCAAAGGCGCTGTCGTTGTTGAAGGGCCAAAGTGGTGTGGAAAATCTACGACATGTAAAAGATTCGCAAGAGAAACGGTTGATCTGATGCCATTAAAGACAAGAGAAGAATTCATACTCGAGGCAAGAATATCCCCGGACCATTTTCTAAAGTCACGGGAGAAACCGTTGCTTATCGATGAATGGCAGCACATATATTTTATTTGGGATCAAATAAAGGTCGAAGTTGATGAATCATCCGGTTTTGGCCAGTTTATATTGACTGGCAGCGTAACGGATAAAGATATTGACGATAAAGATTATGACAGAAGCCATACAGGAAACGGCAGAATAATCAGGAAAAAGATGAGGACCATGTCTTTGTACGAAAGCGGGGAGAGTAACGGTTCTGTATCATTAGACAAATTAAAAAAAGGTGAATTTCAAATTGCAAGAAGCGACATAACTTTGGAGGATTATGCATTTCTGATATGCCGCGGCGGTTGGCCATTGGCAATTGTTGATGATAAAGAAGTGGCTTTAGCCCAGGCAAGGGATTATTATGAGGTCCTGGTCACGGATGACCTGTTTTCCTTGAAAAGCATCAAGCTTATTAAAGATGAGTCAAAGGCCAGAAAAGTGTTAAGATCTTACGCAAGGAATGTTTCCATTGCCGCCACCACACAAACGTTGATGGATGATTGCACAAGCGACAAATCCTCCTTCGACAAGGAAACGTTTTACAAGTATCTGACTGCATTGGAATATCTTCATGTTACGGAAGAGCTTCCCGCATGGAATCCCAACGTCAGAAGTAAAACTGCGATCAGAACAAAAGAAACGAGACATTTTGTCGATCCTTCAATAGGTGTGGCCGCGCTTGGTTTATCTCCCGAATCACTGTTTAAAAACATGGACACTTTCGGTTTGTTATTCGAATCGCTTGTTGTCAGGGATATCAGGACCTATTGTGACGTTATCAACGCCAAAGTATACAAGTACCGTGACTCAAAACGTAGAGAGGCCGACCTGGTCATAGTGTTCAACGATGGCTCGTGGGCACTTGTTGAAGTAAAGCTTGGGGGCAAAAAAGACGTTGATTTGGCGGCGGCTAAGTTGAGAGAAATCGCCAATGACATTGATGCAGACAGGACGGGAAGCTGCGCCTTTTTAATGGTGGTTACAAAGGATTCTTTGGCGTATCAAAGAGAGGACGGAGTGTACGTCGTTCCTTTAGGTTGCTTGAAAAACTAAAGGGTCAACAGCACCGGATGAAGGTATCCGGTACGCAAGGGAGAAATGCAAAGTTTTTCTGCAGACGAAAGGAGAATAATAAATGATAAAGTGGAAGCTTGATGCAGTTGAGTGGGTGCCCGCAGGAGCGTGAAATAATATGTCAGGTTGTATTAAAAATGAATTTATAAAGCTGAGAAACAAATCGGCTGTATTATTGATCCTTACTTTGGTTTTGATCGGAGGGCTGATCGTACACCTGGTCTTTGACATAGTTCCTTACTGCGAAACTGTCCTGGAGTGGTATGAAAACGGGAGAAAATTGGGACGTTCTGTATCCAACGAATTGGAATTCCATGAAACCGAGGTGGAGAATCTGAGAACTGAAGCGGCGAAGGCTGCGGCAAAAGGCCAAACGGAAAAGGCGGAGGCCATGCTGAAGATGGCCGACGACGTCGAGCAGGTGGATATTCCGCGGCTTAAAAATCTTTTGGAGCTGGGCGTGACAGGCACCGCATCCTGGAAATACCAGAGCTCCTTCTATGCAGGCGTAATGTACTACCGCGGCAACAAAGAAATGATGGACCTTTTTGACAAGGCTGTCAGTGAAGACGATCACAAGCTGTTTTTGCGCACTGTCTGCAGGTATCTTGAGGAGTCGGATGACCCTTTGGAACTTTTGGATTATTATTGTTATTCCTTTCTTCTCGAGACAGACAGTGTGCCGGATAAAAACACAGATAACTGGTCGAGAGCATCCCGATACGCTGATAACGTATACGCCATTTCAATAAGCGACTCGGAAGAAGAGACCAACAGGCTGACTCTTGAAAATGAATATCTGTATAAAGCAGCGGCTCTTCATGCAGGAGAGGCCGGGGAAAACCCTTCCATCATTTACATAAAAGAGTCTGTTACCATCGACGTGCTGATCGTATCCGCCTCCCTGCTGGGGGTTGCTTCGGCAGGTGCGGTTTTCGGCGTGGACCGAAAGAGAAAGAAGATCCCCGCCGTGTACCTTCTTCCCGTGAGCCGGACGCGCACAAATCTGTCAAAGATGATATGTGCTGCCGCCGCGGGCTATGCCTGTGTCGTGTTATATTTTGCGGCATTTTTCATTTCGGCGGTTATATTCGGGGGAGGCAGTCTATTTGAGACGGTGTATATGATCTTCATGGGGAGACCGGTCTTCTGCACCCCCTTTGGCATAATGGGAATGCTGCTGGTTGCGATGCTTCCGGTGGTCGTACTTGCCGTCCTGTTCGTCTTCTTTTTCGTCGCTCTTACCAAAAAGGCGCCGCTTGCGGTGGTCATGGGAGTTATCCTGTCCGTGCTGTATTTTGTATACAGGGTCAGGGTGTTTAACAAAGCCGGAGAGGTGTATTGGTTAAAGTACAGCATCGTATCGGTTTCCGACTGGACTCCGTTTATACTGGAGACCGAAAGAGCGCCGGAACAGAGCTTTTTGTGGACAGTTGTCGCGTTTGCGTTGCATGCGATTATTTTTACGGTTCTCGGACTTTTCATTGAGAACCACAGCGAGGATTAAAAATGTCAGTTGTAGTATTTAAAGACGTAGTAAAAAAATACGGAAGGATCAAAGCTCTTGACGGCGTGTCGCTGGAGATAGAACAGGGAGCCTGCGTGGGTCTCATTGGCGTCAACGGTGCGGGAAAGAGTACCATCATGAAAACTATCACGGGTGTGATCTCGAGAAGCGGCGGAGAGGTGAGTGTGCTGGGTTTCGATCCGTGGCAGCACAAACCTGAAATGCTGGCGAAGATAGGCCTGATCAATGAGTCCCCGGCCCTGTATCCATTCCTGACCGGAACGGAGCATCTCAAACTGATCCAAAACGTAAAGAAAAGCATAACCAATGCCGAGATCGACGAGGTCCTTGAAAAAGTCGGCCTTGGCGAGCGCAAAAACGACAAGGTGACAGGCTATTCTTTCGGAATGAGGCAGAGGCTGGGAATGGCCCAGGCGCTCATTGGCAATCCCGAACTTCTTCTTCTGGACGAACCGACGAACGGCCTTGATCCGGTGGGAATCAGAGACCTGAGAGAGATCGTGTCGGGGTTCAGAGAGAAAAGCGGGGCGACGGTGCTCATCTCAAGCCACAATCTCCACGAGGTCGGACTGCTTTGCGACAGGTACATTTTCATAAACAAAGGAAAGATCGTTGCAATAACCAACAGAGATGACCTCGGAGAAGACCTCGAGAAGGAATTCTTTAAGAAGATCGAAGGTGTATAACCAATGGGCGGTGCATTAAAAAATGAATTCAAGAAGCTTTTTGCGCGTCCGGAGATCACCGTCGTGGTCATATTGGTTTGTCTGATGCCTTTTGCGGTAAGCCTTCTGCTAACTCTCACGGAAACGTTAAATGAGTCGAAATACATGGACCTGCCGGAGAATGAATACGAAAGTCGCATCAATTCATGCAGGGCCAGGCTCGACGCGTCGGAACGGGCTGAGGAGTATATGAAATCTCCGGACTATGATCCGTTTGACCCCGAAAACAATGATCCGGAAAAGATCGGCGCTGTCCTTTCCGATGAGGAAAAAGAGAAACTGCGGGATGAGGCGGAGCTGTGTGGTCTCCTTCAGGAGAAGGGAATCTTTTCAAAGCAGACGTGGCAATACGCCCTGCTGCAAGTGTCTCTTAGCGGCGGCTTTGCGGATGAGGCGATAAGCGCAATACGGTCGGATGACCACAACTATTATTACGATAAAATGATCAGTCTCATGCCGGAGGGGCAGGCAAAGGAACTTTTCCAAAAGCTCAGAGATATGGACGTCTATCCTTCGTACAGAGATTACAGGTATTTGCTGTTTACTCGCATTTCCGATGAGATGGATACGCCGGAAGACAGGATTCTCATATACCGAATCGAGAACGGCATTCCTGAGGACCCGGTCGAGGGAAGCTACGGAAGCTTTGTAAAAAAGGTGTCCGGCATTCTGTTCATCATTTCAGCCGTATACTGTTCTTTCGTGACGTCATACGTTTTCGCTGAGGACAGGAAAAACAAAGTGCCTCATCCTTCCGTGGTGATACCCGGTGCCGCCAAAGTCATTCCGGCAAAGATACTGGTGGTCGTCATCGTTCTGCCGCTCAGCACATTGGTTTCGTTTGCGGCCGCGTTATCCGTGGGAAGGCTTATTGTGTCGGGTGATCTTCCGAGAGATGTGTTTTTAAACGGGGCCGGAGAGATATGTGTGAAGCCGTTCATTGAGATCGTATCAGGGGAGTACCTGAAGCAGTTTTTGACAGGCGGAGCAGCTACGGCGGTCTCGGGAGCTTTATCCTGGTTATTTGGAAATGAAATATTCGGCATCGTGGCCGGAGGCGTCATTACGTTGTTTGCCTTGCTGATGATACTGTGAATGCTTCGGCGCGGTTAGGCGGGGCGTCATAGACAGTAAATACTGTTAGAATTTTGTGCTTAATTATTTACGCTTAATTTTTTAAACATCCAATAGGAATAACATATACGCCATCTTCGCGCTTATAACCATATTTTGTGCCGGTAATAACTATCTTTAAATCAGGTTTTCGTAAAGGGCATTGCTGATCTTCTTTATTGTGCTCATCAATCAGCCTTTCGATTTCACATAAATGGTGGGCTCCGATGTCTACTTCTGTTTGACCAAGTTTAAATTCAATCAGAGCATAACGTCCATCTTCGAGATGCAAGACCGCATCTGCTTCAAGATTAAACCTATCATGATAATATGAGATAGTGCCGTCATCTGCTGCGGAATAAGCTTTTAGATCACGGATACATAAAGACTCAAACAGAAAGCCAAGAGTCTTATAATCCTTTGAAAAATAATCCGGAGACAGTCCCATAGCAGCCACAGCGATTGAAGGATCAATAAAATTTCGTTTCTTAGAGGATCTTATGGACGTTTTGGATCTGATTGCAGGACACCAAGCATCGATATCCTCTACTATCATTAACTTTTCAAACCCGGATAAATAATCATAGTAAGTCTGCTTTGCCATGTCACACGTTGCCGTTACATCCGCAAGAATAGTTTTGGTTTCTGCGAGTGTACAAAGATTTCTGCTATATGACTTCAAAATAGTTCGCGCCCAGACAGGGTTTCGCTTTACTTCGTCAATATTTGAGATATCTACATCACATGTTTGACTGAATAAGTCTTTTGCAACGGATAGTTTTGCATTATCAGTCCTTCCCTTTAACGCGCCCGGCCATCCGCCCCTGCAAATCACGTATTTTATTGCATCAATTGAAAGATCCGATTCGCACCCTTCAAAAGAGTCCGGATCGTCAAATAGCTTTTTCAGCGATACCTGCCCGTTGGAGTCTCCACTTTCATATAAGCTCATCGGATACATTTTCATCCTGGATATCCTAAGTGTACCGGTATGAGGAGTCTGAACATCTTTAGAACTTGATCCGGTTAGTATATACTGCCCAACTTCACCGGAATCATCTACATCCTTCCTGATAGCTCCCCAGATTTTGGGGGCATCTTGCCATTCATCGAATAATCGAGGTTTACTGCCCTTTAACAAGTCAGACGGATGTGTATTTGCGATAAGCAGATAATTCTCACGTTCATCCTCGTCTTGAAACTCTATAAAGCTTTTGGCTTTTTGCTTCGCTGTAGTAGTTTTACCGCAACCCTTTGGTCCGGTGATTAATACCGCTCCAAAGGCGTCAAGCTTTAACGCCAGTAATTCGTCTGCAATTCTACTAAGATAATTCATTGTATTGATTCTCCTTTATTTACCTATCACAAAATGTTAATCATTCATAATTTGACTATGTTGACAAATAGTATTATAAGCTGAAGTAGACAGATTTGCAATATTTTAATGGACATATTTGGTGTCTTGCAATGGACAGAATTGGAAGGCTTTAAAGAAGATTTCCCCCTATCTTCTTTAAAACGGCGGGATAACAACCTATCCCGTCCTTCGTGCTTTGCAGTCAATGTAGTTCGACTATCAAAGATTTCTCTGTATGATTTCATTATTCCGGTCGCACTGCTTCCATCAACGATAATACTTCTGACGTTTGCATTGTTGTCAGTTTCATAAAATCATATCCTTGCTCTACAAGGGCATGCGCTTGCCACATTCCAACAAAGTAACCGGGAACATGCACATTCTCGTTGTCATCAGTAGTCACAAAAAATCGCAACATCATCTCCTGATCCAACGGTTTATCTCCCTCTATCCACGTTTCTTTTATCAAGGAGTCCGCATGTTCCAACATATATTGTGCTGATTTTTTATTTATTCCTAAGCTTTGCGCTATAGTTTCTTGGTTCCATGGTAAATCGTTAATCCATAAAGGGCAGTATGAGGCTAATCCTTCGCTTACCATACGCGACCTAAGCGTGACACTATCTTTCTCGCCTGTACAATGAATGCGAAGCAAGTGATGCAATTCATGAGGCACAAAGAACTCGCAGAATGTAAAATCAATAGGTCTGTCCATACCTATGTACACAAATTGTTTTCCCTCCTCAACGGGAAGTGAAGCACCGCCAATATTGCCTAATTCCATCCCTAGATACAGATCAAACGGAAAAGAAATTCCCATCCTTTTTCTAGTACAGTCCACTAAATCTGTAATGTGAGAAAACACTCCACGCTCATAGTTCGCTTCACCTTGATGTAATAGCGCGGTTATATCAGAACCTTCAATATATTCCCTCAATGCATCTATGGGACAATTATACAAATACTTCTGCACAGCGTTAAATAATACCGGATACTTTTGGGTGTATTTTTTGTATGCACCAAACTTTCCTTGCGCTTCTGCATCATTACACATTTCCCGATACTCCTCAAGCATAGAAATAATATGCATAGTTAGTCTCCTGTGACAATCGTAATATTGGAATATTATAGCAAAAAAATATGAACGATTCTACCGCTCAATAAGAGAAAACGTCAGTAATTTATCGTATGCTTTATGGCATACTTTTACGCTCAATTATGGTAGACTAATTGCAGGATATTTGACGGAGGTAAAAAATGAAAAAGATTTCATTGGCGATGATTGTAATAATCGTTGCGCTGGCGACCTTTTGTTCGTGCGACAGCCTGAAAAATACATACAGGGTAAGATTCACTCAGGGGCAGGAAATCGAAGAAGCGATCGTTGCGGGAATAAATAACGTTGGCAAGGTTTCTGTAACAAGGACGGGGCATTACGGCCATCTTGGCGGTCAGTTTAACTGCAGAATTACATTGGATTCGCCCATCGACTCCGACATCATCGAAAAAACTGTTGGCTGTATCTGTGACGTTCTGAAGGACAGAGATGATCTGTATTTGTATTTTCTCGAGAACTGCGAAGTTTTCAGCATATGGATATCATCTGTCTCCGAAAAGGACAGCCTGATAACCATTGACACTTGCTCCGGATGGAATTTTGAAAAATGGGCGTACTCTGACGGCAACGAGATCGCTAATGAATGCATATACACGGTGCTGACTGAAACGGTTGCCGGGTCCTCCGTACGGGTCAATGGTGAGGCACATAATTATGAGGTGAGGAAAAACTCTCATACGGCGGGTTTTATTCTTCCGCTAAAGCAGACTCTCAGTGAACTCGGAATTAGTTATGAAGAGAACGGAACGAGGCTTGTTGTTACGGGAATCGATAAAAACGTCGAGATCAAGGTCGACGAAGGCGGCTATAAACTATTTGAAAACAAAGAAGATCTCCCGGCAACCGATTATTACGATCCTATCTGCGAGGACAACAGCTTTGCCAAATCGACTGAATTGAACGGCGGCTACTATCCATACCTGATGTGCGAATGGAAAAATGAAGAACTATATGTTGATAATGCGACATTCTCTTTCCTGCTTGAACAATTGCATTACGACGGGATCACAGTGCAGCCTGATTACACGAATTTAAGTTTAAGTATTCAGTCGGGTCTTACCTGAAGACCAGCGTGCACATGAACAAAATAATAAGAGCCTCAAGAACGAGAAGGATCCAGGCCAGGGGACTGCTGACTTTTTTACTGTTTTTCAGTGCGCCGAGGACCTTGGTCAGGATGGTCTCGGGGGGCTCTTCAACGGGAAGGCCTGCTTCGATGCGGGCCTTATTTGCTTCGTCACGCTTTTTCTTCATGATGAAGTGATATATGATGAGGCCGATGATCGAGAGGACCAGGGTGACGCCGAGGATAATGCCTCCCACCAGGTAGTTTTTATCGCCAAGGGCACTGCCGCCGAGAGTCGACGTGATGATCGAGGGGATGCGTCCGATGGAGCAAATTATCAGCCACACGTACCATTTCATGTTTGTCAGCCCTGCGAAATAGCAAAGAAGGTCCTTTGGCGTGCCGGGTATCAGAAAAATGATGAAATAGAGCATATCCCTTCCCGGGGTGGTCTTAAGAAAGTTCACCTCGCTGAGCTTGTCTTCCGAAAAAAAGACGCGCACTATTCTTTTGCCAATGAGCCTGACGAGAAGAAAGACCGCCATGCTGCCCAGGGTCGAGGCGAGAAGACAGAGAAGGGTGCCTTTAAAGGCGCCGAAAGCGAAACCGGCCACGATCTCCAGGGGCTCTCCGGGGAGAAACGCGAAAATGATCTGAAGCATGACCAGGCCGACATATGCAAGCTCGGAGACAAAGGGGTGGGCGTCCACAAAATCGCGGAATTCCCGGGGGTTGATGGCCAGGTTCAGTATCGGCTTAAAGAAGACGATCGTTACGACGACTGCCGCAATGACCGCGATGCCGATGATTATACTTGTTGCGATTTTCTTTGATCTCGAAGCCATCCGGCATTTTCTCCCGGTGATGAAATGATAGGGACGAGGAGCGCATTGGCGAGAGGGCAGCGTGCCTTTACGCATTGTGCGCGTACGTAAGATTATATATCGTTGAAGAAAAAAAGAAAAGATGTTAAAATGGGTTGTCCAAAAAACTGTGCGGTTGGCAGAGCGGGAAGGGCATTGGTTTGGGGCGCAAAAGCCCCGGGAAAGGGGATCGATCCATGGAGTATTTAAGTGATATTGAGATCGCTCAGGCGACGAAGCTTCAGCCTATCGATGTTATTGCGAAGAAGGCGGGTATCCCGGAGGACAGTGTCGAGCATTACGGTAAGTATAAAGCCAAGATCGACCCGGGTTTTCTGAAGGAACGGAAAGGAAAAAAAGCCAAGCTCATTCTGGTGACTGCCATCACACCTACTCCTGCGGGAGAGGGAAAGACCACGACTACTGTTGGACTTGCCGACGGGCTTTCGAGGATAGGAAAGAACGTTATAGTGGCGCTAAGGGAGCCTTCTTTGGGGCCGGTTTTCGGAATTAAAGGCGGCGCTGCGGGCGGCGGACATGCACAGGTCGCACCTATGGAGGATATTAACCTTCACTTCACGGGAGACTTCCACGCTATAGGAGCTGCCAACAACCTTCTGGCGGCCATGCTTGACAACCACATCCACCAGGGCAACGCCCTCGGCATCGATCCGGGCAAGATAACCTGGAAGCGCTGCGTGGATATGAACGACAGACAGCTGAGATTTATCGTTGACGGCTGCAATGGACGCTCAAACGGTGTCACCAGAGAAGACGGGTTTGACATCACGGTGGCGTCGGAGATCATGGCGGTGTTCTGCCTTGCAAATTCGATCCCGGACCTCAAGGAAAGGCTTTCGAAGATCATTGTCGGGTACACCTACGACGACAGGCCGGTAACCTGCGGACAGCTGAATGCGGTGGGCGCCATGACTGCGCTCCTTAAGGACGCTCTCAAACCGAATCTCGTGCAGACTCTTGAAGGCACACCGGCATTTGTTCACGGCGGTCCTTTCGCCAATATCGCCCACGGCTGCAACTCGGTTAGCGCAACAAAAATGGCCCTTCAGCTGGGCGACTACGTCGTGACTGAGGCGGGCTTCGGCGCAGACCTTGGCGCAGAAAAATTCCTGGACATCAAGTGCCGCGCCGCCGGACTCGTTCCGGATGCGGTGGTGATAGTCGCGACTGTGAGAGCGCTCAAGATGCACGGCGGACTTGATAAGAAGCAGCTGGCCACAGAGGATCTCGAGGCCCTCGAGAGAGGCATACCGAACCTTTTGAGGCACGTTTCAAACATCAAAAACGTTTACGGCCTGCCATGCGTTGTGGCGGTGAACCGCTTCCCGACCGATACGGACAGAGAGATAAATTTCATCGTTAAGAAGTGCCGCGAGCTCGGTGTAAACACGGAGCTTTCGACAGTCTGGGCCGAAGGAGGAAAGGGCGGCGAATCACTTGCAAAAGAAGTGGTGAGGCTCTGCAGCGATGAGAAGCCGGACTTCAGATTCGCTTACGATCTCGACCTTCCCATCGTTGAAAAGATCGAAGCCCTGGTTAAAAAAGTCTACGGCGGCAGCGGCGTTGTGATCACCGCAAACGCTAAGAAACAGATAGATAAGCTGACGGCTCTCGGATATGACAAGATCCCGATCTGCGTGGCAAAGACTCAATACAGCTTCTCCGACAACCCCGCTCTCCTGGGAGCTCCCGAGAACTTCGAGGTGACGGTGAAGAACGTCAAGGTCTCCGCAGGCGCCGGCTTCATAGTAGTCCTCACGGGCGATATTATGACCATGCCGGGCCTTCCCAAGGTTCCCGCGGCGGAAAAGATCGACGTGGACGAGAACGGAGTCATTTCCGGACTGTTCTGACGGATCATAATACTTGTAATGATAAGGCCGCCCTGCGTCGAAAACAATGACGCAGGGCGGCCGTTTTGCCTATATTTACGAAGTTGTTACGGACGGATCGTAACTATCGCCGCCTCGTTTGACTCAAGCTCCACCCTGTACGTGTCGCCGTCCCGGAACAGGTCCTTCTTTCCCCGGAGGCCGAAGCAGGCGGCCTTCTCGTCGGGCCGTGTCAGCCTGAACGTGACCGTGCGTTTTTTGTGGTCCTCGTCTTTATAGTCGTCCGCGGCGAAGAGGAAAAGAGCCCTTGAGCCGTCGTTGCTTTTTGACACCATCTCGCCTACGATCAAACCAAGGCCGTCCTCAGGCTTAAGATCTCTTACGTACCCTGTGGACAGGGACTCTTTGACTTTTATGGACGAAGAGCCATTGATCTCATTCCCCGAATTGCCGCAAAATCCCACAAAATGGGTGTCGGTGGTCCGGTATTTCATGTAGAGAGGCGCTATGGTCCGGATCTCGGTATTGACCTTCTTAAGCTTTTCGTACTGCTCCGTCTTCTCTCCTTTTTCGTCCAGCACCTGGTTGTGCCACCACCCGGCAGTATAGCAGGCCCAGGTGATCACCTCCACGCCGAAGGCCATTGCGCTGTACGCCTGAAATCTCAGCATGTTTTCCGTGATCCATTTTTCGGGCACGTGGCTGTTTACCTGCAGAACTATCCATATGGACCGCCCCGAGCGGCGGCAGGCGTCCGCGACTGTGATCAGATTCTCGTAGGCCTTTCTGACGCTGCAGCAATAAACGTAAAAGTCATAGCTGAGGTAGTCCGCAGGCACGTTCTCGCAGTAGCGGAGTATGTGTTCGTCATAGGTCTTGGTCCCCAGCTGGCAGGTGGTCTCGTCCTCGGTGTTCTGTGAGACCGATGCGTAGTTCGGATAGAGGTTGAGGTACGGGAACTGCTTGGGGAAGAGGGTATTGGTCATGCCGA
Source organism: Clostridia bacterium (assembly GCA_017444825.1). GTDB lineage: Bacteria > Bacillota > Clostridia > UBA1212 > UBA1212 > UBA1212. Next base: position 17,704 of record JAFSVU010000043.1, on the reverse strand, counting down.
AGACCTCGCCGTAGTAGGGAAAATCCAGCGCGGAGGGCTCATCGCCAATGTCAATGCCCCAGATCGCAGGGTGATCCTTGAAGTTTTTCGCGGCGTCAACGTACTTTTCGGGCGGGTTCGTCTTCCGCATAGTGCCTATGTTTTCGCCGTCGCCTCCCCACCAGCCGGGTACGATGCCCTTAACGATGGCGCCCACGCCGTACTTCTCGAAAAGGTCCAGCATCGGTTTGTCGTACTCGGCGCAGCAGACGAAATCAATGCCGCAATCCGCCAGATCCCGGACGTGCTGCTCGGTGCGGGCGTAGGATTTCAGGTGGTAGGTTCCGATGTTGAGCCGGGTCTTGTCCATACGGGTGTTCATGATTTACCTCCTTAAAGTTCATGCATATATTGAAAACGGGTGTTCAATCAATTAAAATCATTCTCAAAAGGCATGGGTATGCCAATCTCCGTCAGGGCATTGCAGTATTCCGCGACACGCTTCGGCAGATAATCCTCGACTCTGTGGCCGTCAAACCCCACGCTGACCTTGACCCCGGACTTTCGCACGATATCCTGCTTTTCGGGGCTTTGGAAAAAGTCCAGAACGTATTGGTGCTGGCGGTAGTTGTGGATCGAATCGTAGCTCACGTTCATCTCCCAGAATATGTTCTCATCCGCCATGCGTTTGAAATAATCAAGGGGATCGACGCCAATGCGCTCCGCGTGGGCAAACAGGTCCGTGTGGGCGACGCCGCAATAACAGCCCAGCTTTTTCGCATAGGTGAAGAGGTCGCCTCCTGTGATCGAATCTTTGCAGTCCAGGTTCTCGATGATGCAGTAGTCGTAGAAGGAAATGTCGCAGTTTTCGGGGAGTGAAAGGTTTCTGCCCTCCAGTGTGCAGATCTCGATGCCCCGGAGTATATTGATTCTGCCCGCGTACTTTTCCTTGATGAGATTTATGTGGTCGAAATACCTTCTCAGGCAACGGCCGTAGTCCTGGCCCTCAAAATTTTTGGGGTCCATGTAAAACATTTCGACCCGCTGAAAACCGATGCCGTAATTGTGATCGGTGAAGCCGAGAAGGTCGATACCTCCTGCTATGGCAGCCTCTGCCACGGCCTCGGGAGCGTCCTTGCCGCAAAAAGAATAGTAAGTGTGGGAGTGAAGATCCTGGATCATATAAACCTCTGACTGTGTAATTTTCGGGGCCTGATCCGTGTTCCGGACCGGCCTTTGATACTATGCGGATTATACACGAAAACGGTTTTGATGTAAATCGAAAGGAGCCAAAAATGGGTGAATACGTTGTCTCAAAGATAGGAAAAAAAGCCCCGGAGGAGGCGGACTGGAACGGCGCGGAAGCCGCCGCCATAGACTTCTCCCCCTGGGAAAAGGATTTTCCCGCAAAATATGCGTCTTTTGCAAAGCTGATCGAAACGGAGGATGCGATATTCGTAAGACTTGAGTCCTTTGAAAAGGACCCGGTGAGAAGAGTATTTGACGACCGGGGCGAGATCTGGACAGACAGCTGCCTTGAATTCTTTTTCATGCCCGACAGCAGGACCGGCGTCTACTACAATTTCGAGTGCAACGCAAATGGTTACATGCTCGTCGGAAAGGGCACCGGCAGAAAAGGCCGGGAGAGAGTCACGCCGAAGAGCGGCAGCGGTGAGTTTTTCCACATCAAGACCGCCGCCGGCGGGGAGGCCTGGTCGGTGACATACAGGATACCGAAGGAGTTCATTGGCGTGATATATGAGCCCCGGGGGAATTTTTACAAATGCCAGGAGTCCGTCCCCGAGCGCATGCACTTCCAGTGCTGGTGCGGTATAGAGGCTGAAAAACCGGATTTTCACAGGCCGGAATTCTTCGGAAAGATAGTGCTTTAGCGGCAAAATTACCACGGGTCTCAATTTTAAGATTTTTTAAGTGTGACGAGTAAAATATGCTTGTTGATTTAAAAACTCAAAAAGAGGGATTTGCCATGTTAAAGAGAATCAGGGTTTTGTTGTTCATACTCGCGGCGGCGCTGGTGGTGTCGTCCTGTTCGGGGATCGTGGATCCGGGAAGCTCCGGCACCGGTGAAACCAATGTGGTTCCTTCAGGCAAGACGGACACTTCGTCGGACGTGCTGAATGACCCCGAGAATGATTCGAATGAGACCACCGATCCTTTTACGCTCACCCCGTCGGACGGCGCAAAAGACGTGGAAGTCAGCGGCTCCGTGTATAAGATCACGGGCAGCGGTGAGTATATTGCCGCGGGAAAGCTTGAGAACGGGCAGATCCTTGTGGAAGCGGGCGATGAGGATGAAGTTAAGATTACTCTTAAAAACGCCTCGATAACGAACCTCGGCGGCGCCGCGATATCCGCTAAAAATGCGGACAAAGTGACAGTGAGCGCCGAAAAGGACACGTATAACGTTATCACAGACGGCAGGACCGGGGATGCGGATGCACAGTCAGACAGCGAGGAAAACGAGGACGCGGCCATATATGCCTGCTGCGATCTCACGATTGCCGGAAAAGGCACGCTGATAGTAAACGGCTCCTTCGACAACGGCATAAAGACCAAGGACGATCTCACCGTGAAAAACCTGACCCTGAAGGTCACAGCAAGATCAAACGCTCTCAAGGGAAACGACTCCGTCACAATAAAATCTGGCGAAATAAAGCTTATATCCACGTCCTCCGACGGCGTCAAGACCAAAAACTCCGGGATATCTGAAAAGGGCAATCAGAAGGGCATCGTCAGCATTGAAGGCGGCCACATGGATATTTACTCCGCCTGCGACGGTATAAGCGCCGCGTATGACGTCCTGGTATCCGAAAGCGACACCGAAACTGTCCTGAACATATTTACGGCGGACTACTCCGAAAGCACCGGAACAGTGTCTGCGGGCAGCGAGCTCTACCTCATACTCCCCACGACGGTCTACTCAAAAAACAGCGACTATTACGCCTATTTTTACAACGATTCCGGCGATGGCACCTATGCGGCTCTTACGTATGAGACAATGGTCAGGAGCGGCAGGACGAGCTACTACGGCCTGGTCACAAAGTACAGCGGCTCTTACTCAAAGGTGATTTTCCTGGCTACGGGCTCCGGCAGCGAGCCTGACAAGGACAGTGCCACCCTGAAGTCCTCGGGTGAGTCCGTGAACACTGCAATGAACGCCTACCTCGTATCCGGCACCTCTTCCCTTGACGGCGAGTGGGTGCAGCTCTCGAAAAACGACAACGGCTCCGGCAAGACGGCCTACTCCTCAAAAGGCATAAAAGCGGAAAACAAGATCGAAATATCCGGCGGCACCGTAACAGTAAAATCCATGGACGACGGCATACACGCCAATGCCGACACCACCCTCGAAAACGGCTCAAAGGCAACCGGCGCCATCAGCATCACCGGCGGCAGCGTCACGATCACAGCCGCAGATGACGGCATGCACGCAGACGGGGAACTCACCATATCCGGCGGGTACGTTAACGTTGCACAGGCTCACGAGGGGCTTGAAGGAAACGTGGTCACCGTCGCGGGCGGCGAGACCTACGTCTACGGCAATGATGACGGCATCAACGCCTGCAAAGGCGCGGTATCGACTCCAATGATCTGCATAAAGGGCGGCTACCTCGAAGTGAGAACGCCCACCGGCGACACCGACGGTATCGACTCCAATGGAAGCTTTGAAATGACCGGCGGCACGGTCCTCGTCATGGGCGGCGCAAGCCAGGGAACCATGGCGGGATCGGTGGACGTTGAGCGTTCTCTCACCGTGACCGGCGGCACGATCATTGCTTTCGGCGGCGTATGCGAGACTCCGGAAAGCGGCTCGGTCAACACCTACATCGGAAGCGGCAGCTTTGGCGAGGGAGATTACGTTCTTTCGGCCAAGGGCGGCAGCGAGATAATGAAGTTCAAGGTCACGGGTTCATATTCTACGGTTTGGATCGCATCCGACAATATCGCTCTTAACGGGGACTATACCATGACCAATGGGACGGAGACGGTTCTCTCCTGGACCCAGACCTCACAGACAGTTGGAAGCGGCGGAGGCGGCTTCAATCCGGGAGGCTTCGGGCCCGGCGGCAGAAGATAAAGGCCCCCAAACAACCTGCGGCGCTTTTGGCGCATTGAAACCCGCCTCAAAAAATGGTAAAATACCGCGGTAGTGTTTTTTTGAAAGGCGGGCACCCGAATGGCTGCAGTCACGTATAAACTAATCAAACAGTGCAGGCAGTCCGGCGCGAGACTGGGAAAGCTGATCACTCCCCACGGAGAGATCGACACCCCGGTGTTCATGCCCGTGGGCACACAGGCCTCCGTAAAGGGAATATCCCCGGAGGAGCTTGAAGCCGTAGGAGCAAAGATCATACTCGGAAACACGTACCACCTGTTCCTGAGGCCCGGACACGAGCTGATCAGAGAGGCGGGCGGACTGCATAAATTTATGAACTGGAACGGCAGCATCCTTACGGACAGCGGCGGGTTCCAGGTCTTTTCGCTGTCGGATCTCAGAAAGATCACCGAGGAGGGAGTGCATTTCAGGTCGCATCTTGACGGGGCAAAGCTTTTTCTGACTCCGGAAAAGGTCATGGAGATCGAGAATGCCCTTGGCGCCGACATTATCATGGCCTTCGACGAGTGCGCACCGTATCCCTCGACCTACGAATACACGAAAAGGTCTCTTGAGCGGACCACCAGATGGGCCGAAAGGTGCCTTAACGCCCACAAGAATACCGAAAAACAGTCGCTCTTCGGCATCGTCCAGGGCGGCACCTTTGCGGAGCTTAGAAAACAGTCGGCCCGGGAGATAGTATCTCTTGATTTTCCCGGGTATGCTATCGGCGGCCTCAGCGTCGGCGAGGAAACTCAGATCATGTATGACATGCTGGAGGAAACGGTACCGCTGCTGCCTTCGGACAAGGCCCGCTACCTCATGGGCGTGGGACGCCCCGACAACCTTGTGGAAGGCGTCATCAGGGGCATCGACATGTTTGACTGCGTGCTTCCCACAAGGATTGGGCGCAACGGCACCGCTCTCACGTCGAAGGGCAGGATCATAGTGAGGGACGCAAAATATGCCCACGACTACGGACCGATAGACCCGGAGTGCGACTGCCCCGCCTGCAGGAACCACACGAGAGCCTACATCAGGCATCTTCTCAAGGCAGGGGAGATGTACGGGCTCAGGCTTGTGACCATACACAACCTGCGCTACCTGCAGAGGCTCATGGCGGAGATCAGGCAGGCGATCATGGATGACAGGCTCCTTGATTTCAGGGATGAATTTTACGCAAAACTCGACGGAAACAGGCCCTGATATTACAAGATCATTCAATCTTTTATTTGTAAAATCGATCAGCTGAATCAGGCTGAACTATATTGATCGGAAAAACTTCGGCACCTTTTTACGGAGGTCCCGGTGTGATATAATAGTAAAGACGGCGGCGAAAAGGCTGCCACAGTCAGAAAACGGAGGTTAAACATGTTGAAAAACAAGATTGGTTTGTCGGCCGGATTGCTGGGACTCGGCATTGCCGCATCGAACTTAATTGGCTCTATATTTGCGTTTGCAGATGACTCTGCGACAGCCGCTCCCGCGAGCGCGACGGCTGACCCCAACCAGCAGCTCAGCTGGTTCCAGAAGATACCCGCGTGGGTGCTCATAATCGTCTACGTTGTGATCCTTGGCGCGATGTTCTTCTTCCTCATTATCCGTCCGCAGAGAAAGCGCAAGAAAGAGGAAGAGGAGATGAAGAACTCGATAACTCTCGGTCAGGAGGTCGTTACGATCGGCGGAATCGTCGGAACCATCGTAAACATTAAGGATGACAACATCACCCTGCAGACATCCATAGATAATTCTCTTGTAGAGGTCAAGAACTGGGCCATCAGAGAGTACAAGAAAGAAGTTAAGGCCGAAGAAAAAGATAAATAATGACTATCCGGGCGGGAACGGGAGATTGATTGACTCCTGTCCTGCCCTTTTTGTAATTTGAGACCGAATCAGAAGAACGGAGGCAGATATTGATGAAACACTGTGCGAAAAAAGGTGCGACCCCGGCGCTTACAATGATTTTGTTTGCATTGGCGCTGATCCTGCTTGTTACCGGATGCACCACGGGTCCATCGGATCCGGAGCCTACCTTTCCGGACATTGATCTAATCGACCCCACGGAGGAACCTATTGAGATGAGAGACCTTACAAATGACACTACCCTTGCCGATTCCGTGATATACGCGAATCAGGTGGCCAACGGCGTGCAGGCGAGATACGTTGCCGGCACCGACAGATCCAAGTACGAGATCGTTAACAAACAGATAAAGATAGTTGAGACCCTCGACACCGACGGAAAGCTGGGCATAGAGAGCATCAGCGAGAGAAACGGGGGCACGTACCTGACCAATTCCTTCTACTCCTACGTTGTCGATAAAAACGGCACGGTCTGGTCGGACAACTACTCCACGTCCGTCGGAAGGATCAATACCACAAGGCTCGGTTACTACTACTACGAGGTGTTCCTGAGAGACCAGGGTTTCGGCACAAAGGAAAACGGCAGCTATAAATTTGCCGACGAGACCGTTCTCAGCAGATTCGACAACGACTGGTACGTTTCGGGTCACTGCGTGGCGGAATACGACACCGGAAAGTCGGTCACCATGGTCCTCACGCAAGGTCTTGATCCTTACATCTGCAAGGCCCTCGATACTCCCGTTCCGAAGGAAAAGGCTACGCACCTTGCCATCACCATTAAGGCCGAAGGCTCCGCAGGCAGAACTCAGCTCTTCCTGTACGATAAGAAGACCGGCGATTTCAACGCCGAGCAGATGATCGATTTTGAGCTTCCCTGCGACGGAAAGTTCCACACGTACGTTATCGAGATCGGCGACATGCTGAAGGGCGATCTCATGGGCATAAGGCTTGACGCCGGAAAGCTCCCCGGCGAGAGATATACGATCTCCGACGTGAGAGCGGTGACCGTTGGCGATTGCATCAATGCTCTCGGCGAGAAGACCCTCAACGTCTACCCGGACAAGCTGCACCAGTCCTTCAGGCTTCTTGCGAGAAAGGGCTTCGAGGAGGTCAAGGAGTTCGGAATGCTTTGGGAGATGCCTCAGGACAAGGTGGAGGCGGTCCTCATTCGCGATAACAGCGGCACCCACGAGGATACAAATATCGACCCCGAGACAGTGCAGTACGTCGCTTTCAAGGTCAAGGACGCAGGCGTTGTGGGCATCATTATTCCGGACGACGGTTCGACTCTCAAAACGACTGTTACCATCGAGGACGGAAAATACGTGGTGAGGCAGCTGGCTTCGGGACAGCTCAAGCTGAAGGCGGGCAAGGACTGCATTTTCGGCCACAGGATATATACGGATCCCGAGGGAGACATTGGCGCTATAGACAGTGTAGCGTGGGCTGAGAGAAACCCGATACCGGTGGAGAATTTTACGGTAAACAAGGGCTCAAACAAGGCTTATGTTTCAGGCTACGATGCCATCAGAGGCTACTACGTCACCACCGTCAACGGAACCAACTGGCCCACAGTTTTCGCCAAGGGCCACCGCAACGACTATTTTATTTCGGACATCACGGTGAACGCGGACTACACCGACAGAAACATTTATCTCTGCGTCACGTCCTACCCCGGAACCCTCGAGTGCGCGGTGCTACTGGACGATCAGGACGTTCAGGTGCCGGTTCCGATGCAGGTCTGCAAGAATTTCGACTGTGAGAAAGAGGAGAAGGTCTACGATCCGCTGGATATGTCATTCAGCAACTCCATATTCCCGCTCTCGATGAAGTCGGGCACCTCCGCCACCTTCAAGGACATCCACCTTTACGTAAATTGGGGCAAATTTGAGTTAAAGCAGCTCTCGTCCATCCAGTTCTTCGTATCGTACTACCACCTCTCGACAGGCTGCAGCGAATCCAACTGCATCAGCTTCTACGGCGTTTTCGGCAAGGACGGCTTTATGCTCCCGGACTTCAGAGGCCACAGCGGCATCAGATGGAACACCGACCCTCAGTTTACTTCTGTCGGAACCTCCAAGGCGGTGTCGTACACCGACAACAGCGGAAAACTGATCATGAATGAGTACATTGGTTCCAAGATCAACAGCTCGGGACCGTCCTACGCAGACCTTGAATATTCGTTCATTGCGGACAGCGGCGCCTTCAAGTATTCGATCCGCCACACCGAGTTCCCGCAAACGGACGAGAACAGAACTTATTCGGTCATAGATATCGAGTTCCTGAAGGACCTCACCATTGACGACGTCAGGAAGCAGTTCTCCATCGTTTCCCAGGACAGCCGGAACCAGTATTTTGCGGAGCTCAGCTACAGAGATCCCGACGGAAACAGGCAGCACGTTAACCTTGTGACCGCGACGAGAGACGTGACCTGCTACACTCTCAACGGAAAGCAGAGCTGGTACGCATATTACCACAGCAACAGGCCGGTGCCGGATAACGTTGACGGCGAGACCGATCCGATGAACTATGCAGTCATTATCAAAGACACCAATGTGGTCATCGGCGGCAAGACCTGGGAAGGCAACCTCATTCTCCGCGACAGCTTCGGCGGCGACATGAACCTTTCGGCCCTCTCCCTTGACCTCGGCAAGACCACCTTCAAGAAGGGCGACAGGATCTACATCGAGTTCCTCATGCTTCCGTGGGCCAACAGAGACCTGGCGTCAGACGAGAACATCACGCTGGTCTTTGAGGACTCCGTGCTCAAACCTCTTAAAGTGGTCGAGACCAAGAAGGGCACCGTGGTGGACGAGCCTTACCTTGCAAGAGTACTTTCCGAAAACAATGAGGCTGAGTTCACAGTGACGGGCGGCCGCAACAGGAACGTTGTGAGAGTCGACGGCTTCACCGCCTTCGGACGTCCCACCATCGAGATCATTGACGCGGCGGGCAACGCAACTCCCTACGAAACCAATGTGAAAGAGTACGACGGCTACGGAGTACATCTCGGAAGAGACGGTAAATACTCATACTCCTTCGTTTACGAGGCAGAGACGCCGGACGACACCGTGACGTTCAGAATTTCGGTGAAATGAATTCCATTGATCTGATATTGTACTTATTGTGCTTATCCGGTCGGGTCCGGCCGGATAAGAAAACATATTGACTTTTTGTTCGCTAAATAGTATTTAATTGGTTTGAAAGCCCGGTGGCTTTCAAACCAATTTGTTTTTCGGAGGCATCAAATGTGGCCTGAAGTTTTGCTTGGAGTAATGATTCCCCTCATCGGTACGACGCTTGGTTCTGCATGCGTCTTTTTTATGAGAAAAGACCTCAGCAGGAACGTGCAGAGAGCTCTCACGGGCTTTGCTGCGGGCGTTATGGTTGCGGCGTCGATCTGGAGCCTGCTCATTCCGGCAATGAACCTCAGCGAGCAGACCTTTGGCGAGGGACTTCAAAAGCTGGCTTTTTTACCGGCGTTCATTGGTTTTTGGGTAGGTATTCTGTTCCTCCTGCTCCTTGACAAGGTGATACCCCATCTCCACATGTTTGCGGAGAAGGCCGAGGGCCCGAAAAGCCGGGCACGCAGAGATACGATGCTTCTTCTGGCAGTTACGCTACACAACATTCCCGAGGGCATGACCATTGGCGTCGTTTATGCAGGGCTCCTGGCAGGGTCCGGGGAGATCACCACCGGCGCGGCAATGGCTCTTTCCATCGGTATGGCGCTCCAGAATTTCCCGGAGGGCGCGATCATTTCAATGCCTCTTCACGCCGAGGGCAAATCCAAGGCAAGGGCTTTTCTCGACGGAGTCCTCTCAGGGGCCGTTGAGCCTGTGGCCGCGATATTGACGGCACTTTTCGCAAGTATTGCGGTTCCTGCGATGTCCTACCTGCTTGCATTTGCCGCAGGGGCAATGTTCTACGCTGTGGTTGAGGAGCTGATTCCTGAGATGTCTGCGGGCGAGCATTCAAACATCGGTGTTATGATGTTTGCGGTCGGGTTCACGCTGATGATGACGTTGGATGTGGCGTTGGGTTAAGTTAGAGGGAGTGCTACTCAAAGTAATAAGTAAGAGGTCGCTGCGCGTAGGAGTGCCGCTCAGCTAATAAGTAAAAGGTCGCTGCGCGAGAAGCGTATTCCCAATGATAATGTATATTTCTGTTGACAAAACGTTGGCGTGGGGTTATTATGTTAGCGGCGGCTAACAAACTGAAGTACACTGCCCGATGCCATAGAATTGACTGCCGTTAAAACCTCTTTTCAGGGCAGATGTTGGCCGCCTTAACAAAAATACAACCGGAGGTGTTGATATGTGGCCTGAAGTCATTGGCGGGATAGCGATCCCATTCGTGGGCACGGCCCTTGGTTCGGCCTGCGTGTTCTTCATGAAAAAAGAGCTCAGCGGAAAAGTGCAGCGCGCACTGACCGGTTTTGCCGCGGGAGTTATGGTCGCGGCATCAATCTGGAGCCTTTTGATACCTGCGATGGATCAGTCGGAGCCGATGGGGCGCTGGGCGTTTGTGCCGGCGTTCATTGGTTTCTGGCTTGGGATTTTGTTCCTTTTACTTCTTGATAAAGTGGTGCCGCACCTTCACATGTTTGCGGAGAAGGCCGAGGGGCCCAGAAGCCGTGCGAAGAAAACGACAATGATGGTGCTCGCCGTTACCCTTCACAATATTCCCGAGGGCATGGCGGTAGGCGTTGTGTTTGCGGGTTTTCTTTCCGGCTCTCTTGATATCACTGTCGGTGGCGCGATGGCTCTTGCGATAGGTATTGCGATCCAGAATTTTCCGGAAGGTGCGATCATTTCAATGCCCCTTCACGGGGAGGGCAAAACCAGGGGCAAGGCCTTTATAGGCGGGGTTCTTTCAGGAGCAGTTGAGCCGGTCGCGGCGGTGCTGACCGTTCTTTTCGCCGGACTTGCCGTGCCGGCGATGCCTTACCTGCTTTCATTTGCGGCAGGGGCAATGATGTACGTTGTTGTGGAGGAACTGATCCCTGAGATGTCGACGGGCGAGCACGCCCACGCAGGTGTGGTGATGTTTGCGGTTGGGTTTACGCTGATGATGGCGCTGGATGTGGCATTGGGTTAAGTTAAAGGGAGTGCCGCCCAAAGTAATAAGTAATAGGTACGCCGGCGATGCCGGCTTAAGTAATAAGTAAGAGGTCGCTGAGCGTAGGGGTGCCGCTCAGGTAATAAGTAACAAGTAAAAAGTAATAGGTAAAAAATTAGAAATTATAGGGGAAAATTAAGCCCCTGAGTTTATTATGTCTTTGTAGTAAGCGATCAGCAGGTCAACCATGCGGCCGTAGCTGTACGTGCCGTCCTTGATGTCATTGGCTTTTAGGTATGTGTCGTTTACTGCGTCGGCCACCTTGCTTACGACGGGGGCTTTTTTCTTGTAGGCGTCCCAGATCGCATTGGAGAAGCGCATGTCGTCGGAGATGCCCTCGGCGTCGATCCCGGGGTCGCTCCAGACTGCCGCCCAGCGCTCATTGTCGTAGGAGTAGAGCTTGCTCATGGCGTAGGAGAAGCCGTTGTAGTAGCCACTGTAGACGTAGAGGGGGTCGTCATTGGCGATGGCCGCCAGGTAACCGATAAAATTTGCCTCGTCCTCCTGCATGAAACCAAGCTGGTGCGCCAGCTCATGGCAGGCTGTGAAGGGGGTGTTGTAGGGGGTCGCATTGGCGTTTACGATAGATTCGGTGTAGACGATGGGGAAGATGCCGGCGATCTGCTCGTAGCTCATGATATCGGAGAGGGCGGCGGGCTTCGGGTTAACCAGGTAGCCCTCAAGGCACGGGAACTCTTCGGCGGCTTTGGTGAAGCCGTTCGGGGAAAGCTTGAAGAGCTCGCTGTAGGGGCGGGGGTCGGTGGTGACATTGGCGTCGTCCTGGCTGACTTTTGCGCGTGCTTCGGTGGCTTTGCGGCCAAGATAGAGGCAGAGCTGCTCGAGCTCGTCGACGGTGGAGGCATTGGTTTCGAGGCCTGTGACCTCCTTGAAGGTCCGGGAGCGGTAGTTGAGCCCGCCGTAAACGAAGAAATTTCCGCCCACAAGGATGGCGATGATCAGAACGCAGGCGAGAAGCCGCAAAAAGCCTTTAACGCCTCTCTTTTTTTTGACCGCAAGGTAGATCCAGCGCGCGAAGCAGAAAATGAGCCCCGAAACGGCAATGCTCACTGCCCCGATGAGGAGAGTCTCCCCCACCGAGAAGGGCACCAGGGACGCGAAAAACTTCATTGGAGCCGTGATGAATGGGAAGACGTGCTCGGAGTAGACGGTGCGCACGATATCCGAGTGGCCTGCGGCGATCACGTAAACGAGAAAACCGAAGAGCAGCCTGATAAGTGAAGCGCAGAACACAGCTGCCAGCACTTTCCTGACCTTATTTTTTCTGAAATAACCAATGAATTTCCCGAAAAACATCTTTTTCTCCCTTTGACTGCGAGGCTTTGCTTGCGGTGTTTGGCCTGAGGGGTCCGGCTCCAAGGCTTTGCTCCGAGGTTTTGTTTCGAGGTTTTGTTTCGAGGCCCACACTAAAGCTTTTCGCCGTTTATGATCCTTTGGGCCATGGCCCGGCAGCCTTTTTCAATGTCATCCCAGGCCTCGTCAAAGTCGCCCGTGTACCAGGGGTCCGCCACGTCACCGGGGGTGTCAGTGTAATCCATAAGGAGCCTGAACTTGCGGGCGGGGTCGTGGCCGAGGATCCGCTCCATGTTGCGGAGGTTGTAGCGCTCCATTGCCACGATTATATCATACTTTTCATAATCCGGCCTTGAAATCTGCCTTGCCCGCTTCCCGGAGGGGTCAATGCCGTGCTCCCGGAGCTTTTGCCTTGCCGGCGGGTATACGGGGTTCCCGATCTCTTCAGCGCTGGTTGCGGCGGAGGCGATCTCGACGCCGGAGAGGGCATTGGCTTTAACCAATATGTCCCTCAGGCAGAACTCGGCCATTGGGCTGCGGCAGATGTTTCCGTGACAGATGAATAATATCTTTATCATATCATGCTATTTCAGTAATCCACCATGGAAAACGCATTCATATACCTTTTGATTGCCCTGATATATCTCCTCATATCCCTGAAACCAAGTGAAATCACCGGTTACATTTGTATGTGTACTCTTCCGATTGATATATTTCCGGTCCTCTATATGGCATCTTTACATCCGCAGCTCTCAGCGCTTCTTTTAGGAAGTTACCACTAAAGCCGTCTGCTATTACCCGTCCCATATAATTCATCGCATAAATAGCCTGTCCATTCTTCCATACCGCTTCTTCTCCGGCAAATTCCTCTCCGCCGACATATGTGTCGTGATAAATATATTTGCCGTTCTCATATCTAAAATCGTGAGATGCAGGCCTAGTGGCATCGACCTCATTCTTTAATGCAGCATATGTATTGACATTTGCTTCCAGTCTGAAAGCTATCAGTTCATCAAGATCCGTATCCGATTGTGGCTTAATACACACTGCACAATATAGATCTTTAACCAAATAATCAACGCTGACACTCATAAGATCACTGATTTGAATAAGATTGGAAATATCCGGATAAATCTGTCCGGATTCCCATTTTGCAACTGCTTGCCTTGAAACACCAAGTTTATCTGCAAGAGCCGCTTGCGTGTATCCTTTATTCTTTCTGAGTATCTGCAATTTTTCTGAAAAAATCATCTCTCATCACCTCCGCTATCAGTGTACAACTGACCAACTTCCACTCTTATTTGATCCAATATGTTCTACCAGCCCTTTTTTCTTCAAACTAACCAAGGTGCGCTCTATAGTTCTCTTTGTCACACCTACTTCTATAGCCATTTCCTCAGCCGTTTTTTCAGGATTACTTATCAATATACGTAGTACAGCTTTTTCCGTTTTATTTATACCGACATTTATGCCGACATTTATACCGACATTTTTGTGCTTTACTCTTTCTTTTTTGCTACTTTATTTACCACTTTATTTGCTACCTTAATTGCTACTAATTCAAAAACAGTCGCTCCAATCCAAACTTTTTCCTTTGGTTTGGAATCATTTTGCCTCCTTAATCAAGACAATTTATCCAAACAACACAATATGTGTTCAAAAGCCACAGACGCCTTTATTTTCAGCCAATTGTCTTTTCCACTATTTTCTACTGACTTAGCAAAATCCCTATCATTAAAGACTTTTTTAACACGTCGCCTTATGTCATTCATATCATTTTCAAACATCCCGGTATCATCAAGAATGTACGTATGAATACATTTAAGCAGTCTTTCAGTATCTACATGTTCTGAAAGATAACATAAATCGAACACGTCCTTAACTCTTCCGGAAAAAGTACCGAATTTCACTAGTGCCCGAAGTTTTTCCGCAAATATCTGCTCCTTTGAATTCATAAGCAGGCTCACGCCTTCATCATCATGACAGACATCAAAGCAAAATTCATCCTGCTCTATCTGTATATTCTTATGAACGCCCAGATCCATCTTTGTTTTCAGTGAATGACCTGTATCGTCTTTTATCACAACCCAAATCCGCTTTCCTCGATATTCTTGTTGAGACAGTTCCTCTATATCTCCTGATATCTCCAAAGTTATTCCTTCCAGTACGTTTAATTTTTTGATAAACTCACGAATAGCAGATTCATCTATAGAGTATTTAATAAAATCGAAGTCTATATCTCTTGTTGCACGCCTCACATCGTCTGTAATGCTACGCATAACAACGCCACCTTTGATTGTTACATTCCGATTCATTGTGCTTTCAGAAATAGCCTTCAATACAATATCCTGGCATACTCTGGCTTCCGCTAAGAGTTCTGAATATCCTTCATCGACATATTGTGCCGTCATTTTTTCAAAATTTGCCATCAATAAACCTCCGTCCGCAGCGTCCTGATCACCATATCGCTCTTCGGTACAGACTCCGCATAATTCAGTATTTTTTCAGGATTAAACTGTGGGAGTATTCTTCTGTAATTTCCCAAAACCTCTTTGTAATAATTAAAGGGAATTTTGCTCTTATATCTAATCAGTTCGACGAGCATCCGTTCCCTGTCAAATATCTGAATATCATACCCTTTGTAATCCATAGTTGTCGCCCCTAATCCGAGCAATTCTTTGGGCATAAAAACCTGTTTGACGCGTGGATCCGCTATAGGGGCAGCTTCTCTTTTGGTAGCCATAGTGCATACATCCGGTACCTCATCAGTAAAACCATACAAATAAAACGCCGTCTCCATCGTTATAATCGCTTTGGGATATTTGTATGAAAGAAGCGCCAATTCAGGGACATGTTCTTTTTCCGAAAAAATGCCCTTATCCACCCGGTAAAGCTTTCCTTCCGCAACCATCTGATTGATAAAATAGTCCGATCCATATTCTTTTAGACATTCAGTCCGTGTCTTCAATATAATTCCCACCTTTATATAAACATCTGCATTTTCATGTGTTTTGCATAGATTTGTATAAATTATAGTATTCAATGTTGCCTGTGTCAATAAATTTTTTAATAATACTATGCAAATCATTGTTTTTTGCATAGTATTATCAGAAACCTGCTTATTAAATTACATCGGGTAGTACACCTTCAAAAGGTGTAAACGGGGTGTAAATCCGTTTGATAAATCTTCAAAATGCCATTTTTTCAAGGTTCCCCGCTTTATCGAAATCTCTTGCCCCAGCAGATGAACAGCATTTTAATCATATCGTTTTTCCTAACACGATTAAGAAGACTTCCTAACGTTTCATAATAAGCTATGATTATGCGCACTTCTACTGTTTCTTCAAAGTCGATTAATGTAAAAACTACCGTTTCTTCAAAGTTTTATGTATGTCAGCCGTATCCTGCACTGCTCTTTTCAGCCAGTCCGCTCTAACATAATCGAACGGGATGACCAGCTCACGGATATTATCCTCTTTCCCGGGGCGCACAATGTCCTCCGGCAGGTAATCCAGGCCGACTTCGCGCAAGCTCAAAACACTGTCATGGATCCATCCGACTGCCTGCCCGTCGCAATAAAGACAATAGCAGCCAAACATCTTCTTGACACTGACATCTAAAGCTTTAAGGCCATCCAACCATTCTTGAACTATGCACAGTTCTTCGTATGCCATTTCGATGCTCCTTTATACCTTAATCCTCACGCTTAAAGACATAATTATGCCAAACGGTTCCATCTACTCCCATTTCTTCTGAGAAAGAAAACAAGCCCTTCGAAGCTTCTGTCAGCTCATCCAGTGTATGTGCGATAAAATTCCGATCGCATTCTTCTCCATCTATCGTAGTAAGACTTCTTTCAGGTATTTTGCCGACTCCTTCTCTTACTGACATAAAGATTTGTCCATTTTCTTTTAAGACAGAATGCATCCGCAAAAAAGCTGTCCGCAAATCTCTGTTTTCGATGTGAACGAGCCCAGCTATTATGACTATTGCGTCAACCTTTCCTATATATGAATAATCATTAAGAAGATTATCATTATAAAATGTTATGGACGGATTCTTTTCACGGGCAATCAACAGGCTTTCCTCGCTAAAATCTATCCCGACCACTTCATATCCACTGTTTTGAATATGCTTCGAGTTATATCCTGCGCCACAACACAAATCCAAAAATCTGCTTCCTTTGTCAAGCTGATTCACAAAATCCATCAAACATGGCGGATCCACCTCACCGCCATACCCTTTTTCAGCCCAATCTAATGCCGTTTTGTTATAAAAATCTGCTGTTCCTTTCATTGCATCCGTTCTCCGATGAACATAAAAATATTGGTTCCATTACAAAACCGACGCCATGTAATATGGCAGCCACAAAAGATCCTCCTCCACACGTATCTCACCATTATGAAGTACAATGCCTCTTCCAACCTTTTTGACATACTTTTCTTTGAATGCCGTTAACGATTTAATACTCTTTTTCTCACCGGATTTTACTTCTATCGGAACCAGTTTACTTCCATCCCGTATAAGGAAATCTATTTCCATCACAGTCTTTTTGGTATCTTTACTTGTTTCCTTGTAGTAATAAGCACGACGTCCGTTCGCTCTCAAATTCTGGGCAACCATATTTTCCAAAAGCATGCCCTCGTTCACTTGAAGTTTATCCAGTAAGATAGCCCTGTATAACTCGTTTTCCAAATAAGGCCGGTCCTTATATGCCAGTGTGATCAAAAGCCCCGTATCCATCATATAGCATTTGAAAGAAGGATCTATTATAGACAAATTCAATGCAGCACTGGGATCATCTACGTTATTGGCTATGTTTATTATCATTGCCTCGTCAAGCCACTTGATCGGGTCTTTATAATCGCGAATCCTGGCATTAGGGTCCAAATGGGTAAGGACATAGCGTTTGTTATGTTTAGACAATTCGGAAGGAATCCTATCAAAAAAACCCGTAACATACTCTGGATTTTCCTCCTCCTGATCGTTCATATCCTGCTTATACAAGTTTATGATCTGCTCTTTAGCAAAATCAACCTTTTCAAAATCCTTACTTTCAACAAACGCAGTAACTGCTTGTGGCATTCCACCCACAAGCATATATTCCCTGTAGGATTTCATAATGTGCTGATGAAGACTTCCCATCGGCTTTAATGACGAAATATGCTCCTTCAACGTCGGAATGATCATATCATTTCCGTTCGCCCATAAATACTCCTCATAATCCATTGGTAATACATCAAGCGGATATTCTTCCGATGGAATCAGAATATTCTTGCTTTTCTTCGTTATACCTGCAAGTGACCCTGTTTCTAT
>JAFSVU010000042.1 GCA_017444825.1 Clostridia bacterium | reverse complement strand
GTTAACGTCGTTGTCGAAGTAGCAGAACACGTCGTTTACGGAATCCCAGAGGATCTCGTTGCCGAGGGCAGACTTGTTGATCTTGTTCACGTCGTAGCCGAACGCCTCCGCCGAAGCAAGGGCCTCCGTCATATTGGCGTGTTTCTGATCAGCCTTTTCGGTTCTTCCCGACGCCAATGCCGAGTTGAGGTTCCTGATAAGCTGTGTGTCCGCAGAGACCTGTGCCTTCTTGATCAGCGTCGCAAACGTGGGGATCAGTATTGCCGCGAGGATTGCGATGATGCCGATGACGACCACAAGTTCTACAATTGTAAATCCTTTCTTGTTTTTCATTTTTATCTCCTTTCGATTTTTCCCCAGCCATCTGACCAATGCAAACAGCCGGCCATTCTAAAAAACACCGCTTCAAACGCCCCGCAAGCGCGTGACGACAAGCCTCCGGAAACCTGCGAGCCCTTTCTCTGCGATATTTTTTTAACTAAATTTGGGAATAATTTATCAGCAGTTCATCCTGCAGTTAAGCCTGAAAATGTCCTGTTCCGAGATGCTGACAGCGATCCCGATCACACGGACCGGCCGATGATTCTCTCTAAACGTTTTCGCCCTTCTGACTGCCGAAAGCACCGCCCGGGTCAGTCTGTAGATGATCCTTATAGTCAATATGACCGAAAGCACCAATGTCATCGACACCACAGCCACGACCGCCCTAAGTGCGTAAACAGCCGCCTCCGGAAGGCTCATCAAATAGCTCTCAAAGGACCCGTAAGTCCCCGCCTGATCGAGCCCCAGGTGAACGATATCCAGTTCAAATACGAAGTAAGCCCAGACGACTAAAATGACATAAAAAACGACGGTAGAAACCGCCCCCGTTATAAGACCGCGCTTGGCGAGGAAGCATGCCGCAAATAAAATGCTCACAGTCAGCAACGCCAACATCACGTAAAACATATTCCCGCCACCTTTCAGTCTTTCTACGGATCTGTTTATGCAGGTTCCGCTCCTGCGTGAAAATCCGGGCCCGGCACAGCCCATGGGTTGTTTGGTGTGTTATTGTCTCTTTTTATCGAGCCCTGCCGGGTCCTTCCACGAACCAATGGGTCCGCTCAAACCGGCCTCACGGCCTTGTTTTTTGTTTGCCCCTCACGCAGGGCCGGCAAATCAATGCCGGCTCCTGCGTGAAGGTTATTATGTAATGCTGTTAAATTTGGCGCAGTTAACTGCAAATTTGAATACAGTACTAACAGCCAAATTAGGACTTAGTTACAGAATAAATCTTCACATTTGTATCGCAACCGCTAATATCATCGGTAACATCAGCAGGGTTAGCACCTATTGTTATACCTGCAGATGTTGCAGCAGTTGCAGATGTTCTATAAACTGTTGCATCCAGTTCGCCCTTTAAGATTACGAAGTAATGGTTTGCATCAACCTCAACTAAATAGTTCCCTTCAACTGTTCCAGAAACATTCTTTGCTTCGATTCCTGCCAGATATGATGTGAACTCATTTCTTGCTGCCTGAAGAGCGGCACTGTCATTTGCTTTTTCTATGACTTTTGCAAATGTCGGAATAAGAACCGCTGCGAGGATAGCGATAACTGCGATAACGATTACGAGTTCAACGATAGTGAAGCCTTTTTTGTTAAGTTTTTTCATTTTTGTTCTCCTTTATTATGAAAAGTATTATCCTCCACATAATGTGAATTATGTGGTTGGTTTAGAATTTTAACGGTTGACCGGAGAGCAATCTCCGGTTGATCGTTACAATTAAGAATAGAGTTATCTAATAAGAGATATTCACATGTATTGAATCGATGATTCGATTCATGGTGCAAGAGAGGCAAGTTCTCCTTTAGTTGAATAGGCATTCCACATAATTCACATTATGTGGCGCCATACTATACCTGTATTACGGATTAGTAGTATCGTAAGTTACCTCATATATTTTAACCGCAGTATTGCAACCTTCAACCTGAACCGTGATATCGCTGTCTCCAACAGTGGCTGTACTTCCAGCAAGCACTAGTTCCGTTGTTTCAGCAGTTGGTTTTGTAGAAAAGACTTTTGTATTCATTTCACCTGCTTTTATGACAAAGAAATGTGTTGAATCCGCCTCAACGACATAAGTGCCACCGACTTTGCCAGATACGTCTTTAGCCTCTATACCTGCAAGGTAGTTTGAGAACTCATTTCTTGCTGCCTGAAGCGCTGCACTGTCATTAGCTTTCTTAATTACAGTTGCGAACGTCGGAATGAGCACTGCTGCAAGGATCGCAATAACAGCAATTACGATGACGAGTTCAACGATAGTAAAGCCTTTTTTGTTAAGTTTTTTCATGTTTATATCTCCTTTAATGAAAGTTTTTTATTACCACATAATAAAGATTATGTGATATCTTTCATCCGAGATGTACATTGAGAATTACTTCAAAACAGTAATATCGCTGAAATAGCATTTGATTTCAAGTTAAATACCTTACTATAACATTACTTGCGTCCTTGGTGACGTACAAGCTGACCGTGAAGTTACATTCTCGGTTAGGAAGAGAATTGCTTAATTAACCACATAATCTTTATTATGTAGCTTATTTTCAATCCCGGTTTGATGCTTGCTGTTACTTTGTTATAGTCCAACCAGTTTTAGAGTTCTCAGCCTTTGCAGTAATAGTATTCTTTACTGTGTATCCGTTGACTACAAACTCAAGAGTCTCATCGGCATTTGTGCCAGCTGCGGTGTATTTGACCGATGTAACTTTAAGTTCAGCAAGAATTGTCTTTACTGCTGTTGCTGTTGCGGTAGTTGGTTTGCCACTATCATTTCCCGCAGTTTCTGAATTAATAATCGATGTTCCAAGCTCATTAAGGTCAGCTGTTGTTACAGCCATTATCTCAGTATAAGCATTTCTGGCTGCCTGTAGTGCTGCACTCTCATTTGCTTTCTGGATAACAGTTGCAAACGTCGGAATGAGCACAGCTGCGAGAATTGCGATAACTGCAATTACGATTACGAGCTCAACGATTGTAAAACCCTTTTTGTTAAGTTTTTTCATGTTAAATACCTCTTTCATTTTTATTTTCCGGCTTCCGGCGTTAACCGGAAGTCGGTTGTTACTATATTAATTGTATTTGGCCTGTCCAGGCTTATTTATCCAAATAATAGATTAGGTTGTCGGTACAGTTTTCCATCCAAGAGGAGTTGTATCAGTATCTGTTGATTTAAGCTGATTAGTAACGGTATAAGATCCAACAACAAATTCGATTTTTTCACTGTCGCCTGCTGTATAAGTCACTTTTGTTATCTTGAGTTCCTTAAGAATTTTTACAACTTCGCCTGCTAAACCATTAGAAGTGGCTGTATTAACAACTTCCCAAGAATTTGCATTGCTATCGAGAAGAGCACCTAAATCGGCAGTCGTAACAGCCATAATCTCAGTATAAGCATTCCTTGCTGCCTGGAGAGCTGCATTTTCATTTGCCTTCTGGATAACAGTAGCAAACGTCGGGATAAGCACTGCTGCGAGGATCGCGATAACTGCGATAACGATCACGAGTTCAACGATTGTAAAGCCTTTTTTGTTAAGCTTTTTCATTTTAAAATCTCCTTTTATTGTCTTGCCAAAATGCATACGCACGCACTCCGGCACAATTTAACTGGTTAAAATATTTGCTTATATATTTGTGGATTTTCGGATTGAAATAAATAATAGTCACCCTGTTTTAAGCATACTTACGGCAGTCTTTTGGGAACGGTCTTCTTTACGCATTGGTTATTTCGGGCATGCGGGAGGTTTGATTGCACGCACAAAAGCACACATGAAAGAAGACTCCGGCTAAAAGCCTTATCCAAAGCACAGATATCCTGTTTTAAATACTGCGATAAATAAACCTGTAACTAAAGTGACTGAAAACTTTCTCAACAGTTCAATCGGCAGTTAAGTTTAAAAATATCAGACTCAAAAACGTTAAATATATCA
Organism: Clostridia bacterium; assembly: GCA_017444825.1. Classification (GTDB taxonomy): domain Bacteria; phylum Bacillota; class Clostridia; order UBA1212; family UBA1212; genus UBA1212. The sequence goes on along the minus strand of JAFSVU010000042.1, from coordinate 4,492 downwards.
AAGCTTATGCCCTTCTTCGGTGCTCCGTAGTGGGAAAGCTTCTTTTCCGATTTGAAATATTCAATGACCGCCTTGGTAATAGAGCAGCAGCCGTGGATAACGAGAACAACAGCCGCAAGAACGGTGAACACAATAACAATGACTATCGCCTTGAATGCGGGAACCGCAAATTCAGGCATCTTAAGCGCCAGCTCGTCGATGGGTAGCGCCATATCAGCGCCGGTAAGACCGAGACCGCCGGCATCTATGAAGAATAAAGTGTAGACCCAGCCCAGCACAGCGCCGAACAGGACCACTGTGGCTGCAGAAGCAAACCACATGCCCTTCTTGAAAAGGAGGCGTGCGTAATATGTAGTTACAAGCGCAAGAAGTATCAGAATGAGTAATATCATTTGAACTCTTTATCCTTCCTCAAGAATCATCTTACGGGCAAGGCGACCCGTTTTACAGGTGTCAGGCCATATCTAACGGCCCGGTGTTTCCTTTTAGCTTACTCTTTAGGTTTAAAAATGAGCCTGAATTCCCCGAATTAACTGCTGATATGGGAATGTTTTTTTCTTTAGTAAGATCATTCCTCGGAAACCCATCCGGGCTTCCAGTCACAGGCGGCCTGAGCCGATTCGAAGAGTTTGACTCATTAATAAACCTATAGAGCCTGTGTCTAAAATGACACTGCTTTCAGCATTAATTACATGAAAACGATGAGACAAATAATGCAGATAACCAGTAATTCTGCACAAATAAGGCTCCATGCGAGCACGCTGTTTACGTACTTATTCTTATCGTCCCTCTTGTTAGCCATACCGAAAATCGCTCCTTCCATACGTGTAAGCACAAAAAGCAACTGTTTGGCACTTATGCGAATGCGTTGCTCTTATACGTAGCAATAATATAAAAAATGGCTCGCCGTGTCAACCCTTTTTAACAACTTTTCAATATACTTTTTAGTATATTTTTTATATAAAATGTGATTTGGTATGTACAGCGGGGTGCATTGGCGTGTGTCACGGGACATTAAAAAGACGCCCGCCTCCCGAAAGAAACGGACGTCCGCCGGATTGTTTAAACTGATTTAACGTCAGTCGCTGTACAGTGTGGACCAGAGTTCATTGCACTGGGTCTCCATTTCCTGCAGCTTGTCTGTCCAGGATGCGTCGTTCGTGCAGTATGCGTTAAACATCGCGGGAATGCCCTTTTCAATGATGGATGCGATCTCCGGAGGTACGCTGGCGTTCACCTGGCCCGGAACGTATTTCTCGTAGTTAGCTGTGAATGCGCTGAAGTTGATGTTCTCGTAGCCTTCCTTTGTGAGGTGCCAGAAGTCCTGATCGCCCAGTTTCTTAAGAACCGGTACGTCTCCGCCTTCCTGTGCATGGAGAGCTATCTGTCCCTCTTCGCTCCAGAGCGAGAGAACAAGTGCCGCAGCTGCGTCTTTGTTCTTTGTGTAGCTGAATACGCCGAAGCCCAGAGTTCCGCAGGGGGAAGCCTTCTCGGGGAAGAGCGGGAACGGAGCAACGTCCCATGTGACTCCGCGGGTGATATAGGGATCCGCGTTGCTTGTGAGTACTGTGTAAGCCTGGTTGTAAGCGAACACGCAGCCGTTTCTCGTGGATACCGAGCCGTAGCTGGATGCAAGCTCCCCGCCGAGTGTGATGCCTTCGGGGTAAAGCCATCTGTTCTCAATAGCGCTGATAGCCTCCTGGATGCCCTGCTCGACCTTTTCGTTGGAAAGAGTTACCTTCTTGTTGACCTTGTCAGCCCAGTCTCCGCCGTAAGCGTAGATGAACGGTGAATATCCGTTAGGCCAGTTGAGAGCCAGTCCCATGCCAACCTGCTTAAGGGTGACACCGTCCTCGTCATATTCCTTGAGAGCTTCTGCATAGGTCTTGAATTGTTCCCAGGTCCAGTCATTAGCGACTCTCTCGCCTTCAGCCAGCAGACCTTCTTCCACCATAGCGTCGACGTTATAGGTGAAAACAACGTTTCCGCAGGAGTACCCGGCGAAATAGTATTTACCTTCAGCTTCGCAGAGAGCCATGATACCGCCGTAGAGCTCAGCCGTGTCAATGCCGTAAGCCTCGATGTAGGAATCCAGGGGCATCAGAGCCTCCTGTGTAACGGCGTAATTGTAAACGTCCGCATCGCTCAGCCAGTAAACGTCGCCAATGGTCTTGGAAGAGATGAGCGCCGCATAGTCCGATGCACCGAAGTTGACTTCAACGCTTACGTTCGGATGAGCGCCTCTGAAATAGTTGATCCAGCTGTTAACACTCTTCTGCGCCGAGGGGTTCGGGAAAACGTCCGCTCTGCAGGTAACTTTAAGTTTTCCTGCGATCTCGGGCTCGTAACCTTCCGGAAGTTCTCCGTCCTGGTACACACCTGTATTGCAGGCTGTCGCGGCAAAGAGCATCACAGTCGCTATAGCGGCCAAAATGACCTTCACAACAATGGAAATCGGTTTTTTCATAAACAATTCTCCTTATAAGGAAATCTACATTGTCATAATAGCACAAAGAAAAAAACACTTCAACACAAAACTTCAGCAAAATCATGCGCAATTCATGCGGGGGCCTTGCGCAAAGCGGTCGATTCGCATATAATCCCTGTATAATGATCTTCTGAAAAGGCCCCGGGAGGTATCAAAAAGTATGTATTCCATCGGTTTGGACATCGGCACCACAAGCATTTCTTTCGCCCTTCTGGATCTTAAGACGGGCGTTCCTTCACGTACCTTCTCGGTTCCAAGCGGCTCGGACGTGCCTTTTGATGACCCCGATCAGCCCTTCTCCTGCCAGCGTATCGACGTGATACTTTCTAAAGTCACGGAGGGGCTTAGGAGCCTCGTGGATGCCCATCCGGGGGAAATAGCTTCCATCGGCGTCACCGGCCAGATGCACGGCATAGTCTATCTGGATGGCGCTCTTAACCCTCTCGGAGATCTTATCACCTGGCGGGACCGCCGTGGAAATCTCCCCTATAGATGCGGTAAAACATACAGTGAGTATTTAAGCTCCGTCACAGGTCATCACGTTCCCACGGGCTACGGCGCCGTGACTCTTTTTCATGACTTTGTAAGCGGCCTTCTTCCGAAAGGCACCGAAGTCATCGCGACGATAATGGACTTCGTGGCAGCAAAACTTTCCGGCAGCGGCAGGATACTCATGCATCCCCAAAACGCAGCGGGCATCGGCCTTTTTGATATCGCGTCCGGCTCTTTCGACAGAGCCGCCATTATCAAAGCAGGCCTTGACTGTTCTCTTTTCCCGGAAATCGCATCTTTAGAATGTACTGTCCTCGGAAGGTACGAGGGCACCGTCCCGGTGACCGTGGCTCTCGGCGACAACCAGGCGTCGTTTATTGGCTCAGTTAAGGATCCTTCAAGCTACGCATTGGTAAACGTGGGCACCGGAAGCCAGGTCTCACTTGTCACAAGTTCCCTTAAGGCCGCTCCCGGCATCGAGATAAGGCCGTTTGTTGACGGTAAATACCTGGCCGTGGGCTCCGCCATCTGCGGCGGAAAAGCTCTTGCTTACCTGGCGTCGCTGATCGGTGATATCGTTGACGTTTCAGGAGGCTCCCGGGACCCCTATGATATTATAAACGAGGTGATGGGTTCTTCCTGCGAAAGATCGCCCCTTACAGTCGATACCAGGTTTTTCGGCACCCGTGAGGATCCGTCCGTCCGCGGCTCTATAAGCTCCATCACGGGCGAGAATCTGACCCTAAAGAACCTCATCGGAGGCTTTCTCGACGGCATCTCAGGGGAGCTGCATGAGCTTTATACCCGCATGCCGGAATCCTCCTCAAATCCGGTCCTTATAGGCTCGGGCTCGGGTCTCAGGAAAAATCCGTCGCTGAAAGCGCGCATTGAAAGGGATTTTGGAAAAAAGGTCACCCTTCCGGAGTATGAGGAAGAAGCCGCCGTGGGCGCCGCAAGGTATGCGGCAAGGGCTTTGGTATGACTGTCAAAAGCAATGCTTTGAGGTTTAAATTAAGCATTTACGTACATTTTTAGACTTATCGTTGCAACGCAAATGCAACGAAAAATTTTGCGTTGCATTTGCGTTGCATAAATCAAACGTAATTTCAAACTTCCAATGCAACGAAAAAACCCGCCGGATCGAGTTTTACCTCAAGCCGGCGGGCCTTTAGGTATTCATCTGATGGAGGTCATCAGAATACTTTTTTCTTAAGCACTACCAGTGCGATGGCAGCAGCCGCAACGATGAATATGATCATGGAAGCGTCAGCTGTGTTAGGAGCTGCAGCAGGTCCGTTGTATACAACGTAGATCTCTCTGTCTTTCTCGTCAGCTGTGCCGCGGTTTTCGAATCTGTTAAGTTTAACTTCTTCGCCGTTGGCAAGTTTAACGTATACCCAGATGGTGTTCTCGCCTCTGAGGTTAGATACGTCGATATCCATGGTGAATCTGGAAGCCTTCGGGCCGCCGCCTTGCGTGGGATCAAGAACCTGAGGCTCTGTAGCAGCTTTG
>JAFSVU010000009.1 GCA_017444825.1 Clostridia bacterium | reverse complement strand
TATCCTACGATTACAAGAGCCTTGAAGCAGTCCCTGACTATAACGGTCCCCTGTCCATCGATTTTTACGGCAGGGTCCATCCCAGGCACTCCGGCGGAGGGGTAAAGCTTTTGACCTTCACAAACTCCGTCCGACTCGTCACAGAAGCAATGGTACCTTCTTTTAACTCCGGAACCGACCACCGGCTTCTCTTCCGAAGGCTCGGCGTATGCGCAAACAATATCGTATCAGACGAAGGCATGTACCAGCTCGATCTCTTTACAGATTATGACGCATTAGACAGGGAGAGAAGAATACAGAACGCTATGCTTAAAGTCCGGCGGCGATACGGAACCAACGCCATCTTCAAAGGCTCCAGCCTCATCGAAGCCTCCACCACCCTTGAAAGGAATCTCCAGGTCGGCGGCCACCGCGCCTGATTTTTGCTTCTTTTTTGTTTACAGTGTATCTGACCAATATCCGACTTAGTGACATGGGTTGCGTAGGTTCAGCAGTTGATACGGCTTTCCCTGTCAAAATAGCTGTCTTACGGCTTCAAAAATAATCGGTTGCTTAGAGATAATAGATATGGAACTTAGTGATAAATATACGATACCCGAAAACTTCAAATATCGGGAAGTCGTTCTGAAAGGAAAGCCTCGCCACAGTGCAGACGACCCCTTCTTGATCAGGCATCCTAAAATGGATCTCTCAAGAAGAGCCAAGCTTTTTGCGCCCTTTGACGCCCTGCGGGGCTTCAGCGCCGCAGTCATCGCAAAAGATGAACGTTACGAAGCCAGAAAAGAAATGGATGCCGAAATCCTCGAAGACCTCAATGAAAAGATCAGCCTGCTCTGCGAACTTACCGCAACCAAAAAGCTCGCTCATGATAATAATGTCCAGGTATCGGTAACGTATTTTGAACCCTGCAGCGACACAAACAGCGAAGCCTTTGAAACAGACGGCAAATACCTCACCATCACCGGAACCTGTATGCACGTAGACCCGGACGTTTCTCAAACGATACTGATAGATGAGACGCTGATTTTCTTTGAAGATATTGTCCAGATTGAAATTTAAAAATAAGAGAAATGGCTGATAAAGACCAGAATCTCTATCAGCCATATTTCGCAAATTACTCAAATTTCTTTCCTGCACTCCAGGCACCGCCGACACTGGCACCAATCTCTCTGTAGCAGAGAGCCACGGTATCGAACATGATCGGATGGAGCTTTTCCAGATCCACCTTGCCATCTGTAAGTACGCTGTCATCAGCTTTCATACCGACAATCTCTGCAACAACCCTCGTTTCATTAAATTCTTCCTGAAGCTCTATCACCTTACATTCAATTGCTACAGGCAGCTGATCAATAACAGGTGCGTTTACTTTATCTGACTTTGTAACAGTAAATCCGCACTTTTCTAACTTGTCCGGAACCTTGTCGCCTGATACGATCCCCACGTAATCACAGGCCTCCACCTGCTACTTCGTAGCGAAACTCACGGTAAACTCCTTATTATTCTTAATGTTTGTGGTCGTCCTGTGAGGGGACAGGCTCAGGGAAAGCTGATTTCCGCCTACCTGGCCTACCCATGCTGCAT
>JAFSVU010000041.1 GCA_017444825.1 Clostridia bacterium | reverse complement strand
TTCTGTTTTTCAACCCATTCCGGAAACATAAACACACCTCCAATTCAGTATTGTATATTATACAATACTTGCTCAAAAAAATCAAACACTGTTTGAAAGTGTTTGAAATTTTTTATCCTAATGCATTAAGCGATTGCCCTGTGGATCATCTTCTTGTTGAAGGGCACAGTCTCGCCAATGGGCCCGGCCGCTCCTCCCTTGAACACATTGGCGTGTATCACCACCATCGAGATATAGTCCCCGCCTCCCGGCACGGTGCCCGAAGTGACACAGCACTCCTTCGAATCCGCGTCGTTGTGATCGATATATATGCCGTCAGGTCCGTGGCCCAGGTTTGAAAGGAATATCGCGTTCGTCTGGCCCTCAAATGTGTTGTAGGCAATGTTTACGTGAAGTATCTCGTACACTTCTACGGCAGTCTCCCCTGTGTTTTTGAATTCATTGCCGATTATCTTGAGACCCTCGCAGCGGCCCTCGTTTACTGTGGATCCGTCCCCCGTGAGAACGCCCTTTCCGGGGCCCCTGAACGTGTTGTCTGTTATGAAATTGTTGATCGATATCTCCCCGGGGCTGCGCGTATAGCTGAGGCCGTAGCTTTCGGAATTTTTCGTGAAAAAGTCGCATCTCACCGCCCAGCAGTTCGAGCCGTGGAACCATAGAAGCGGTGCAGCGCTTCCTTCCGAGCCCTCAAAGGAGCAGTCAAAGGCCTTCACGAAAAGAGCGTCGACACAGCTGCCGTTGCCGTCATGTCTGAAACCAATGTCATACATATAACAGTTGTACTTCAGGCCGATGTCAAATATGCTGCCGTCAAGGCTCCCATCGCCGACAATGACCGACACGTCCCTGCCGTCGCCCTTGAACCTCAATACCACCGCGTCATTCTTGGGAATGGAGAGAGTTTCTTTGACGAGATACGTGCCCTCCGGGAAATATACCGTGCCGTTTTTGCTTTTTGCCTTCTCAATGCTCTCTTTGATCGCCTCAGTGTCGTCGGTGACTCCGTCGCCTTTGGCGCCAATATCTTTTACGTTTACGTATTTACCGTTAAACTCGACCGGCCTGTCTCCCGTGATCTCCGGAGCGGGCTCAAAGGAAGGCCTTTCCGAAGGAACTGCGGGAACCGTCACACTCTCCGCGGGATCCTTTTTAGACGGAACCGAAACGCTGCCGAAGCCTGTCTCCTCTATCTCCGATCTGTCGTCGCAGCCCAGCACCTTGAGCTCATGGTCGGAGCTTCCTATGTTGGCCGTAAGATTGTCCTTTATGACCGCGCCTCTGGCGTAGCGCATATACACCGCGCTCCCGGCACCCACCACAAAATAGTTGTTTTTGACCGTTATATCAGAGTAGTTTTTCCCCGGCACGTTTACGCTCTCAGGGGTCCACATGTAGTTATCGTGGATCGAGATATTGGCGCCAATTGTTCCCGTTTCATCAAATCTCACGCCGCCCGATCTTGCGCCAATGTAATTATCCCGTATTTCTACGTTAAAAACGCCAATGCCCTCCGGCGCAATGCAGACCGCCTTTACAGCCGCATCGAGCATGTTATTGGCAATGGTAAGCCCGTTCACCGTTCGTACCTCCACGTTGGGCTCGGACTGGATCAAAAAGAGGTTTCTGAAGAAAGTGAGGTCCTCCTGCGCCCCATCCCCGTCCCGGGATGAGATCAGAACGGTCTTTGAGAACTCGCCGCCAAAGTGGACGTCGCACATCACGTTGCCGTAAGCCCTGCGGCCCGGGTATTTGGTGAACTCCACGAAGCAGGTGTCCTTGTTTTCGGCCCAGAAAGAGCATTGGCGTACGGTGTCAAAAGAGCCCGATATCTCAAGGCATGTTTTTTCGGCTCTGGCATATTTTTTGGTGAAGCTGCAGCTGTAAAATGAACAGCCGTCGGCCTCCACGGAAACAGTTACCGTCTCCGGGGAAGAGTCTTCGAAGGTTATAAACGAAAAATGGGTGTTGTCCTTTGCGACCTTAAAACCGGTGCCGCCGTCAAACTTCCGGGTAAAAGTAAACGTCGTAGAACCGTCCACATCGCCAAGGAAGCATATCCACCGCCCCTCACCCGAGAGCTCGAGAGCAGTGCCTATGTTGTAACGTCCTGAGGGAAAATACAGTATTCCGCCGCCCTTTGATATGACGTTTTCCACAGCCGCCTTCACGGACTCCGAGGCGTCGCCTCCGCCGGGGTTTACACCGAGGTCCCTGACGTCATAGACCATGGTTCCCGCAGGAACGGACGTCAGCCCTCCGACTTTTATCAATTCTTCCATGGTTCGTTCCTCCCACGGGGAAAAAGGTTTTTCTGTGATCTTATACTCTTCAAGGCCCCCGGGGTCAGATGCGGTCCCGGGCGAGGATGTTCCTTCAGGCGGTATAACAGGCGCCCTGCACCCCGCAAAGATCAGCACCGCCAAAAGGAGCAGGAAGACAGGGGTCTTTATCCCCTCCGCAAAGCGTTCCCCTGTTCCAACATGGCTTTTTTTACTTTTTTCGATATTCAAACCGCAGATCCCCTTTGCCTTGTTTTTCCGTAAAATCATACACTTGAGGCCTTTTTTTGTCAAGGCATCCTGCCGTGCCCGGCACACTGCAAAACGCCCGGGCCCCGCTTTTCGGCAGCGGCCCGGGCATATCGTTCAATATCTATTTTAAGGGGCTTCCGCCCCTTTTCTTTTATTTGGGCGCCACCATTCCGTAGCCGCCGTCCTTGCGCTTGTAAACGGTGCAAAGCACGTTTTCTTCGGCATTCTGGAATACGTAGAAGTCGTGTCCCAGGGTCTCCATGTTCAGAATGGCCTCTTCGGTGGACATGGGCTTGAATTCATACCTTTTGATCCTGACCAGCTTAAAGTCATCCTCGAAATACGGATCCTCCTGCGTATCTGCATCGGCTGCGATTTCCGGCATAGCGCCTTTGCCTTTGCGGCTTATGATCTTTCCCTTGTGCTTCGTCATTCTGCGCTCGATGGAATCCACCGCACTGTCAAAAGCGGTAAAGAGACCGTCGTTTGAGGACGCTTCCGCGCGCATCTGATATCCGTAGTAAGGGAGCGTGATCTCCACCTTAAAGCCAAGCTTCGTCTCGGAAACCTTCACCGCTGCATCAACGGAATCATCGCCGAAATAACGTGCGAGACGCTGGGAGAGCTTCTTCTCCATCGCCTTTCGGTCCTTATCATAAACTGTTGCATCTTTCGTGCTGAATTTGACTGTCATGTAAATTACCTCCCATCTTTTGTTCAGTCTTCTCTTCTCTTTTTTCTTCTCTCGTCACACTCAAAGTATACCTTTTCATCCTTAAAAAATCAATAGCGGAGGGGTCTCCTCCGCCGTTTCTCACAGGCTCTCTCAGCCTCGTTTTTTAAGAAGTACCAGGTATTCGACATTGCCGTCGCCGCCTGTAACAGGTGATTCCTCCGGCCCTTTTTCCACCAAAAAACCAATGCTCTCCGCCAGGTCGAGCACCTCCCGCACCGCCTTCTTCCTCGCGGCATCGTCCTTCACGATCCCTTTTTTACCTATTTTTCCGGGACCCACCTCAAACTGGGGCTTTATGAGAAAAACGCCTTCAGCCCCGTTTTTCATCAGGTTTCCGCAGGCGGGGAGTATGTCTTTGAGCGATATAAAGGAGCAGTCGCAGGTAAGAAGTTCAAACCTGCCTGTCTTTTCTGCATCGAGAGCTCTCACATCCGTTTTTTCAAGGCTCGTCACCCTGGGATCGGCCCTCAGGGTCTCATCCAGCTGATCTCTGCCCACGTCTATCGCAAGTACACTCGCGGCGCCTCTTTCAAGAAGCACCTCCGTGAAGCCGCCTGTGGAGGCCCCCACGTCAACGGCCCTTTTCCCGTGAACATCCACCCCGAAGCTCTCGATGGCATATTCCAGCTTAAGAGCCCCCCGGGAAACATACTTTAAGGGGTCCGGAAGACACGAAACGTCGTCCGCATCGCTGACCTCTGAGGAGCATCTGGTCTCGGTCCTGCCGTTCACTTTAACGCAGCCCGCCTTCACGGCCCTCTCCGCCCTGGTGCGGCTCTGATATATTCCTTTTTCGGTGAGATAGACGTCAAGTCGCATTGGCGTGTCAGATCTTTTTTCGAAGCAGCTCTTCGCATACGCCGGCAATGTTTTCACCGGAAATGCCGCAGGCGGTGAGCTGGTTTTTGACTGAATCGTTGGGGATCAGAGTGTTGGGAAGCGCAAAGCAGGTCACGACGGGATCGCTTTTTCCGCCCAGAAGCAGCCTGACTTTTTCGCCGAAGCCGCCGTCAGCGATCGCATCCTCCACAGTGGCGACGACATTGGTTTCGCCGGCAAGGGCAAGTATAGCGTCCTCGTCAAGAGGTTTGAAAAATCCCGCGTCGAACACCACCGTTTTGATGCCTTTTTCGTCGAGAAGAAGCGCCGCGCCGAAAGCCTCCTCAAGGACCTCGCCAATGGAAAGAATCACAACGTCGGCCTTCCCGCCCTTTCGTCCGTCAAAGCAGACAGCGCCTTTTCCGTATTTCAGCGGAGTTTTGATAAAGCGGGGATCGTTTTCGCGAGTGAAGCGCTCCTTTGCGGGGTATCTGATCACAAAGAGCCTTCTGTCCTCCGGTATCCCGGAGTCGCTGTCATAAACTTTGACAGCCATCCTCAGCATCTCGTCGAGCCTTGATGCATAGCCCGGAGCGGCAATGGTAGTAAAGGGGATCGTCCCTATGTATGCAAAATCGTATATGCCGTGGTGGGTCTCGCCGTCGTATCCGCAAACGCCCGCACGGTCCACACCTATCACCATAGGCAGCTTCTGAAGGGCCACGTCATGGAGTATCTGGTCGTAGGCCCTCTGAAGGAACGTGGAATAAATGGCGGCTACGGGCTTCCTTCCCGACAGCACCAGTCCCGCGGCCATCGTAATGGCATGGGGCTCAGCTATTCCCACGTCGAAGAGCCTTCCGGGGTATTTTTCCGAAAAGTCCTGGAGACCTGTTCCTATGGACATGGCGGCCGTTACGGCCACGATCTTATCGTCCTTGGCGGCGATGTCGCATAGGGTCTCCGCGAAGGTTTTTGACATGGAGCAGCAGCTGCTCTTTTTGATCTCACCGGTCGCCGGGTCAAAGCAGGGAACTCCGTGGAATATCTCCGGATTCTTCTCCGCAGGCTCGTAGCCGTGGCCCTTTTGGGTCTGCACGTGGACCAGGACGGGGCCGTCGATCTCATTGGCCCGTTCAAATATCATCTTCATGGCGTACACGTCGTGCCCGTCGATAGGTCCAAGATAATAAAGCCCCAGATTTTCGAAGAATTTACCTTCCACCACCCAGTGCTTCACACGGTTTTTGACCTTTACGAGGAGCCTCGCCATCGGCTTTCCGATGCCCGGTATCTTACTTAAGAACCTTCTCAGCCGCCTCTTTGCCCTGAGATATGAATGCTTTTTTCTGATCTTTCCAAGGTATCTTGCAAGGCCGCCCACGTTTTTATCGATGGACATGCCGTTGTCGTTTAAGACCACTATAACTTTACTGCGCTGCTGGGCAAGGTCGTTAAGTGCCTCGTAAGCCATGCCTCCCGTGAGAGCACCGTCGCCAATGACCGCGATCACGTGCCTTTTATCTCCGCTGAGTTCATATCCTCTGGCATAACCAATGGCCGCCGATACCGACGTAGAGCTGTGCCCGGTATTAAAGCTGTCCGCCTCGCTTTCCGCAAGCTTCGGAAAACCCGCTGTTCCGTCAGGCCTTCTCAGCCTGTCCATGCCCGCATCTCTCCCCGTGAGGATCTTGTGGACGTAGCTTTGGTGTCCCACGTCCCAGATCACCCTGTCCTTGTAAGGGTCGTACACGGAATAAAGAGCCACGGTGAGCTCCACGACGCCAAGGTTGGACGCCAGGTGCCCGCCGTTGACAGACACGGTCTCTATGAGCCTCTCCCGCAGCTTCCTGCAAAGGTCCGCTGTTTGTTTTTCATCCATCGCCGCAAGATCGTCCGGCAGCAACGGCTTATTATCAAAAAGCATCTCTACCTCTAAATCAGTTTTCGGACAGTTTCTTGATCACTTCTTCATACCTTGCAAGCTCTGACTCGCAGTACTTAACAAGCTTCGCGCCCTCTTCATAGGCTTTGACAGACTCTTCGAGAGTCAGATTTCCGCTCTCCATTTTACTCACTATCTGCTCAAGTTTCCCGTAAGCCTCTTCAAAACTCAGCTTTTTCCCGTCCTCTTCAGGCATAACGTTATTATCGTTTAATGAATCAGTCATCTGTGATCAAGCCTCCGTATCAAACTTCTGTCTGTGTCGATTGTACCACTGAAAAACCTCTTTTTCCACCGTTTAAGAATTCATCAAGGCTTTTCGTTCTCTTTCCCGGGCTCTTCAGTGGGAAGCGTCTTCGGCTTCGGGGGCACCGGTCCGAAGAACTGGTAGTAGTTGCATTTAAGTCCGCCGTTAAATATTTTTCGCTTTTTGTCGGCTTTTCTTCCGTAGAGCGTCTCAAACTGTTCGCATGACGTGATCACGTAGACCGACCAAGTGGGAAAGGCCTCAGGGAAGTGTTTGCCCATGCCCCGGTAGATCTCCTCCGCCTCTTTTTTCTCAAGAAGCCTCTCACCGTAGGGGGGATTGGTTATGATAAAGCCGTAGTCGTAGCGGGACCCGGCCTCCGCAAAATCGATCTTCTGGAAATAGATGTGCCCCTGCACCCCCGCAAGCTCAGCATGCTTCTCGGCAAGCTTCACCTGGAAATAGTCAACGTCCGAGCAGTAGATCCTGAGGCGGGCGTCCCTGTTGATCGCCTTGATGGCGTTGACGCGCTCCTCCTCCCATATCTCGGGTGAGAAGCCCTCCCATTTTTCGGCGTCAAATTCGGCTTTAAGCCCCGGCGCAATGTTCATGCCTATCATCGCGGCCTCTATGCCGAAAGTTCCGGAACCGCAGAAGGGGTCCATAAAAGGCCTGTCAGGATGCCAGCGGCTGACCATGATAAGGCCTGCTGCCAGCGTCTCCTTGATGGGTGATTTCCCCACCTCCTGCCTGTAGCCTCTCTTGTTGAGGCCGTGCCCTGAGGTATCCACGGTCACGGTCACGTTGTCCTCGAGGAATGCGACCTCGATCATATATCTCGCTCCGGTCTCGTTAAGCCAGTCGCAGGAGTAGACCTTCTTCAATCTCTCCGCAATAGCCTTCTTTGATATGGCCTGTATGTCCCTCAAACTGTAGATCTTGGACTTCACGGAGCGGGCATTGACGATAAAAGCGGCGTCCTTGCCGAGAAGGTTCTCCCATGGTATCTTTTTCACTCCCTGGAACAGCTCCTCAAATGTCAGTGCTTTAAATTCACCCATATTAAGGAGAATTCTGTCTGCGGTCCTGAGCCACAGATTTGCCTTGGCCAGCATCCTCACGTCCCCTTTGAAACGGGTCCTGCCGTTCATTGTCCTGTATTCCTTCACGCCAAGGGCCTCAAGCTCCCGGTTCAGCACCGCCTCAAGTCCGAAGGTGGTGGTTGCAATGAGATTTAGTTCTTCCATAAAAAGGCCGCTCCCTGCAGATCATTTATCATTGGTTTCTATGAGCTCCTCCATCTCGCGAAGAGCCTCCCTGTAAACCTTTTCGTCAAACAGCTTCCAGCACGGACCCATTTCGGGAGTGCTGAAAAACACGAGCTTTGCGTCCCTGACCGGGTGTTTCACCGACACCAATGCGGACCAGAGCCCGAGAAAATTGTCCGGCACGTATTTCCCGCCGTACTTGGTATCGCCAATGAGCGGGTGGCCTGCGTGGGCCAGCTGTGCCCTTATCTGGTGGGTCCTCCCCGTGACCGGAGACGCAGCTATGAGAGAGTATTTATCAGTCGCAGCTAAGGTCTCTATGATAAGCTTGCTTATTTTCCCGCTTTCCGTCACCCGTACGGTATTGGTCTTTTCGTCCTTTTCCAGCCTGTCCGTAAGCATCAGCGGGCTCTTTACGTCATAAAAGCCCTCCGCAAGGGCAAAATAGCACTTGTGAAAGCGGTTTTCCCTAAGCTCCAATGAGAGCCTCGAGGCGCCCTTGGAGGTCTTTCCGAAGATCATGGTGCCCCCGGTGTTGCGGTCCAGCCTGTGGACAAGACCCAGGAACGCGGCCCCCGGCTTTCCTTTGCGCAGGGCCAGATCCTCCTTGACCAGGCTGAGGATATCCTCATCGCCTCCCGCGTCAGCCTGAGACAGCACCCCCCGGGGCTTTACGACTGCGATCACGTGGTTGTCCTCGTAAATTACTCGAACGGGGCCGTTTTCATATATTATTCCCTGATAATACTCTTTTTCCATAAAGGCCGCAGGTCAATCCGCCTGCCATCTTGCGGTGGAGCCGCAGGGAAGGAGAAGTCCTCCCGCAGTTCCTTTAAGGCACAGATCGCCTGCCACCACGCTTCCGCCGAATTTTTCTTTTAAGATCACCGAGAGCATATTCTCCGTAACGACGGGAGAAAAGCCGGTGGTGTATGAATTCAAAATAAAGAATAGAGGTTTATCCGAAAGAAGCCGGGAGCAGGTCTCAACGAACTCGTATATATTGTCCTCCAGCTTCCAAACCTCTCCCCCCGGGCCTCTTCCGTATGAGGGCGGATCCATTATGATGCCCTCGTATCTGCTGCCCCGCCTTATCTCCCTGGCCACAAATTTGAAGGCGTCGTCCACAAGGTACCTCACCTCGGCATTTCCAAGGCCGCTGAGCCCCACGTTCTCCCGGGCCCTTGTGACCATGCCCTTAGCGGCATCCACGTGGGCGACCTTTGCCCCTGCCGCGGCGCAGGCAACCGTTGCGGCACCGGTATATCCGAAAAGGTTGAGCACCCTGGGGGCCGGTCTTCCTGTGGCGACGGCATTGGTTATTATGCCCTGGCAATAGTCCCAGTTCGCGGCCTGCTCGGGAAAAAGTCCGGTGTGTTTGAAGCCCGTGGGCTCCACGTAGAATCTGAGATCACCGTATCTGATGGTCCATTTTTCCGGAATTTTACGAAGAATTTCCCAGGAACCGCCGCCGCTTTTCGACCTGTGGTACACCGCCGATGCCTTCTTCCAGGCGCTCTCATTGCGGGGCTTCCATATAGCCTGAGGATCCGGGCGCGAAAGTATGATATCGCCCCAGCGTTCCAGTTTCATGCCGTCTCCGCTGTCTATAAGCTCAAAATCTTCCCAGTTTTCGGAAATAATTTTCATTTTTGGGGTCCTCCCCGGAGTATTCCAAAAAAGCGGCTCGGAAAACCGTTTACCGGTCACCTGCCGCTTTTAGTTCTAATTACCGGTTGTTCCTTTTAGGTCACAGATCATTCTGCAACAACGGAAACCTGCTTTTTGTCTCTGCCCAGACGTGAGAAAGAAACCTTTCCGTCAACAAGCGCGTAAAGGGTGTAGTCTGTTCCGCAGCCTACGTTTGCGCCGGGATGGATCTTTGTTCCTCTCTGTCTCACAATGATATTGCCTGCGAGCACTTTCTGACCGTCGGCTCTCTTAACGCCAAGACGCTTCGATTCGGAATCTCTGCCGTTCTTCGTGCTGCCGAGACCTTTTTTATGGGCGAACAACTGCAAATTAAATTTAATCATTTAACCGCACCTCCTATTCGTAAACGACCAAGTATCTGTTACCGACACTTGCGCGAATCTGTCGAAGTCCTAAAACCATCGCATCGAATACAGGGATCAGCTTTTGTCTCTGCTCCGCCGTGATCTCCGGGCATTTCCACTCAAGGAACCCGTCTTCATCACTATAGCAGACCTTTTCCGGTAGGTTTTCGGGATTGTAAAGCGATTCTGCATAACCAACGGCCGTGTATAAAACCGAAGTGACTGCCGAGCAGACTATGTCCTTGCCCGCTTTCGCATATCCCGCATGCCCCCTGGCCTCGAAATGCTCCACCAGTCCATCAGGAGCCCTGTGAATTCTGACTTCAACCATAAGTAATCGAATTAAGCGTTGATGGCTTCAATAACAACCTTTGTGTACGGCTGTCTGTGGCCCTGCCTTTTACGGTATCCCTTCTTAGCCTTATGCTTAATGATTCTGATCTTCTTTCCTTTGCCCTGCTTAACGATCTTTCCGCTGACTGTCGCACCCTCAACGTAAGGAGTACCGAAAACTGCTTCAGCATCGCCCACTGCAAGAACCTTATCGAACGTCACTACATCGTCGGCAGCACCCTCAAGCTTCTCTATGAAGATCTCGTCGCCAACCGA
This sequence comes from Clostridia bacterium, assembly GCA_017444825.1. Classification (GTDB taxonomy): domain Bacteria; phylum Bacillota; class Clostridia; order UBA1212; family UBA1212; genus UBA1212. The sequence goes on along the minus strand of JAFSVU010000041.1, from coordinate 19,083 downwards.
TACTCTGTACTGCTTACCGCCCGTCAGAATAACTGCATATTTCTCCATGAATACACCTCCCAAAAAATAGTCCGAATTTCTTCGGCTTTCAGGTCACGCCTTCCCGCACCGCCAATGGAGAGCGGAGCTTGCATAAGGCACGGGATTACCGGAATCCCGATTTAGGGGCCTCGCCAGAGCGGATCGCCGTAAAGTATAACACAAACAGAATTTCCCTGTCAACACTTTTCCAGGACGATCTTTTCGCCGTCCATGGTAATGCCAACCTTGCTCTTTGGCGTGATTCCCGCCTTGGCCAGGTAGGCCTCGGGGATGTATATCCTGTGCCTGCCGTCGATGAAGGCATATTCGGTGTGGCTGCCGGAGTCGTGGCCCGCCGTGGCGTTGAGCATCTCTTCGTTGGAGAGAGTCATTTCCTTTGAGCGGATGAACTCGGTGCCGATACGGCCGTCGCTTATGGTGACGACTCTGGGCACCATGTGGGAAAGCTGTCTGTCGTGGGTGACGACGATGATCGTCACGCCCAGTTCTTTGTTGATCCTTGAGAAGAGATCCATGATCTGGGCAGTCGTCTTTGTGTCAACGGCGCCCGTCGGCTCGTCGGCCAGAAGAATAGGCGGATTGTTGGCAAGTGCGATGGCAATGGCAACTCTCTGCTGCTCGCCTCCGGAGAGCTCGAACATCTTACTGTTCATTCTGTCCTTCAGGCCCACCTCTTCGAGGAGCATTGCCGCCCTCTCGTTGTCCACCTTGCCCGCCAGCTGCATTATCAGCTTAACGTTCTCGATGGCTGTGAGATAGGGCACCATGTTTCTTGCGGTGTTCTGCCATACAAACCCCACGGTCTCCCTCATGTACCTGCTCATCTGTTTCTGGTCGAGCTTCAGAAGATTTATGCCGTTTACGTAAATTCTGCCGGCAGTGGGCCTGTCAAGACCGCCAATGGAATTCAGAAGCGTTGATTTACCGGAGCCTGAGTTTCCTATAATGGCGATAAATTCGCCTTTCTCGATGATCAGGTCGAGGCCCTGGAGGGCCATGACCTCAATATCTCCGATCTTGTAGAGTTTGATGAGGTTCTCGCAATATACGATGGCGTTCTCAGGGGGTCTGAAGCCCTGCTGGTAATCGTCCTTGCCGTAAGTAAGTTCAGCTAAGCTCTTTATTTGTGCGGACATCTACGACCCTCCCGTCTTCCAAAGTATAAATAACGTCTGCAACGCCCATGATATTAACGTCGTGGGTCGTCATAACTATCGTAAGATTTTCATGATCTACCAGCTCCCTGAACATCTTGACCACCTCGAAGGAGGTTCTGGAGTCCAGCTCGGCTGTGGGCTCGTCGGCCAGCAGCAGCTTCGGGGAGTGGGCAAGGGCCCTGCCGATGGCAACTCTGGCCTGTTCGCCGCCGGACATCTCCGCGGGCATGTGGTTTCTGCGCTCTCTTATGCCCATGCGCTCCAGCCATTTGATGGAGCCCTTGCGCCTCTTTTCGGAGTGGTACCCGGCAATGGAAAGAGCAAACTCAACGTTCTCGATGGCACTCATATTGGCCATGAGGGCTGTATTCTGGAAAACTATTCCCATGTTTACCCGGCGGAGGTTGTCGCGGCCGTTGTCGCTGAGCTTCGCGTAATTCTTTCCCTCGAAGGATATCTCGCCGCTTGTGGGCATATCTATCGCGGCTATCATATTGATCAGCGTGGTTTTACCGGAGCCTGATTTTCCGCAGAGGATCACGAAGGACCCCCGCTTTATCTCCATGGAGACGTCGTTGACCGCCACTATCTTCTGATCCTTGCGGTAGAATTCCCTGGTGACGTTCTTAACTTCTATCAGCACGTCGTGGGGCTTCGGAGTGTCGTCGACCGGTGCGTTTTCACCTTCCGCCGCGGCCTCAAAAGCGGCTGCCGTGAATTCTTCGGTGGCGGCTTCTTCGCGGATCATTTCGGCATCAATACCGGATGCATTGGTTTTTGCCTTGGTCTTTCTCATTTCACCGTCACTCCTCTCCAATCTTGACTGCCTCGTTGATCTTCAGTTTCCTGATGAACATCGACAATACCACGATTCCCGTGACAAGCATCGCCACGACCACCGCGTAGATCCTGATGTTGTCCCCTCTGTCGAACAGTATCTCAAGGGGCAGCGCGCTTCCGGTGTAGGCGATCTTAAGCAGCGGCGCGTAGATCCTGACCGTCACGGCTCCTATGACCACACCCATGACGACCGAAGCGCCTGTGGTGAGAATGTGCTCGATCATTAGCATTATTGTGAGCTTGGCCTTGGTGAGTCCCATCGCCCTCAGGATACCGAACTGGAGCCGTCTGTTTCTCACGTTCATCAGCCAGTAGATGAGGAATCCCACGAAGGACACGGTGAGCGTCGAAACAAAACCAATGGAATAGGATCCGTTGAGACCCTTCAGCATGGAGTCGCTCTTCGCCTCCTCCATAATGTCGGGGCGGTAGACCAGTATCTGGCTCTCATCGTCAATGAGCCCGGAATCGTAGGCCTGGTCCACGAACTGATCGTAGCCCTTGTGGGCCTCGGGCTTCAGCGCGATGTAGAGGTCGAACTCATTGGTGCTTCTCACAGAGTAAAGATACTCATAATTCATTATTATATAACGCTTGCCGGTGTTGTACTTTTTGATTATTTCACCTTTGTCGTCCTTTTCCTCGACCACGTAGTTCTGGCCGTCCCCCATGGTGGGCCAGTATTTAGTTATACCCGCAACGAAGCAGGACATGGGCTTCCAGTATTCGCCGCTGTTCTGGTTGCTGCCGTTGATCTCGATGGAGATCATGTCTCCCACATCCACCTCAAGGGCAACTGCCGCGGCCTCTGAAATGACCACGCCCATTGGCGACAGTTCCATAACGTTCAAGTACTCGTTAAAGCTCACGCCGTTGAGTGATTTTCCGCACCAGCCGATTTGACCGTATTCGTAGGGGTCCACCGCCATGAGGCTGAAGTCCATGTAGGGCCTGCCGTCCTCGTTGAACACGTAAAGATCTTCGCAATGCTCAACTCTCGAGACCGCCTCGACGTATTCATTGGTGCTGTACTCCTCGATGGGGAAGGCTCTGTAGGATTCGGGCACAAAGACCCTGGTACCGTCGTCCTTTACGATGTAGGGCGAATACTCCGAGAAGTCGGGATGGATGACCACGTCGGCGCCGTTCTGGAATTTGACCGTGTTTTCCACGTTATTGTTTATGATCCTCGCGGAGGCGGAGCTGTAGATGCCCACGCTTATCGTCATCACGAGGAAGAGCATCAGGAAGCGGTAGTCGTTGCCGCCTCTCGACACCTGGACGAACGCCGCATAGCCCGACGGGGGAAGCACGCGTCTGAATATCTTAAATATGATCGCAATGATGAAGGGGTATATCCTCAGGAACAGCAGTCCGCAGCCGAGAATAAACAGCGATGAAATGACGTACACGACAGGGTCCACTGTGCCGTCATAGTTAAAGCCGTTGGTCCTGCGGTAGATGATCAGCAAACCAATGGCGATCACCAGGCATATGATGTCCACGCAGGCTTTTTCCCACCATGCAAGGCGGCTCTTTCTGGCTCTGTGCTGCTTGAGGTTTACGATGGTGCCCCTTGTGGCCATGAGGGCCGGGATGAGTATGAGGGCCGAGAAGAATATGCACGCGGCCACGGCATAAAGATACGCCACGCCCGAAAGCTTGACCGGCATTATTTCCCTGGCGTTAAACTCCAGGAAGCCGCTGGCATTTCCAACCGTCTTTGCCAGCAAAAGTCCCAGCAATGGCCCGAACACAATGGAGAACACGGATATAAAGCCGCTCTCTATCACGTAACGCAGGAATATCTGCGACGTCTTTGCGCCTCTGCTCTTGAATGTGGATATCTCGTTCCGGTCCTCCTCGATGATCATACGGGTCACCATGATCATGTAGAACGCCAGCATGGCGATGACCGGGACGTTGAGCACCCAGAGAGACATCTGCATCTGAGTGGTCCTGCGCAGATATGCATTGATCAGTTTTACGGAATTTAAGGACAATGAGCCGCGGCCTGTGCCCAGCTCTCTTGCGTATGCAAAAAGCTTTGAGTAATAATTGATGAACGAGGCCAGATTATCGATGCCCGCCCTTGAGAAGTCGAGATTGGCGTAAATATTTCCGCCGGTCAGCATCTCCGCATTGGTGCCGGTAAAGAAAACCTGCTCGAAGACGTCCCTTGAGCAGAACACCGCCTCGTAAAACAGCTTGGAATTATCGTACCAGTAGCGCTCGGTCTCGTCGCTCAGTTCAAACACGCCAACGGGCATTACCTTCACCCTGTGAGTGTCGTCCTTTATCATCGTGTAAACGCCGCCGAGTTCAACGCTCCGCTGTTCGTCCCAGACGCTCTTTTCGACAATGACCTCGATCACGTCATCTCCGTCGGGACCGCTCACAAGTTTATCCGAGAAAAGCCTTCCCTCCACGATGGTGATCTTGTCCTCGAGGTTCGTGACAGCGCCGCTCTCCGTACCTGTAAGAGTATTAACGCTCCACCCTGTGGAGAAATTGAATGAGTCCTTGTTCCTCTCAACGGAAAGAGTTCCGGCGTAAAAATGGGTGTATGAATTGTACAGCCCCACCTCGGTGTTTTTAAGACCGTCAAAAACGTTGCTCTCCATTTCGAGAGCCTTTTTACCTCTCATCGATCCGAAGGCCTGGGTGATGATCTTGCCCGAGAAGAACATCTGTCCCGCGGGCTTGCCGTTTTCACGCTCGTAGGTCTTCATTTCGGAGGAAAGCATCTGCCGCAGGGTTCCCATCGTGTACATAGGTATACACGCCAGAACACCGGTGATCAGAAGCGATCCCACGATGAGACATATGAACATCCATATGTTGCTTTTTATTTTACTTATAACTGATTTGATCATTGTTCCGATTTATCCGCAGGCGGCTTCCCCGTCAGTACTGTACTATCTGCTGACCCAGTTCAAGGCCGGACTTTATCTCAATAAACGAACCGTCCGAAACGCCCACTTCAACGTAGCACTCGCGTCTCAGCCCCTGGGCATCGAGCACGTAAACAAAACTTCTTCCTTCAAATGAGTAGACCGCCGAGATCGGGATCTTGAGCACGCCCACCGCCTGGTTCGGTTCCTCGTATTTCACGGAGAGTCTGTCCCCGACTTTTATTGAATCCTCGGGAGCGTTCGACAGATCAAGGAAGTAGGTGATGGTGTCCGTATCCCACGAAACGGTACTTGACGAACCAATGACAGTCGCGTCAAACGACTGTTTTGACTTACCGGCGCTTGCATTGGTGGTAACCGTGACCACCGAGTTGATGCCCATGGTGTACTTTGAAGCCTCGCCCGCTTCCACCACCATGAGGCCCTGTGAATCCGACAGATCCTCGGGATCCACCACCACCATGATCTCGCCCGGTGTGACCTCCACGTTCTGGTCCCTGCCGATGGTGAACTTGGTGTTGATGTAACGTACTGTTCCGGGCACCTCGGATTTGAGTTCCTTTTTCTTTATTATGTTATCGTAGTATTCTTTTTCAGCCTTGAGCGCAGCCTCTCTGAAGCTGTTCAGCCCTCCGGCGTCAAGCTGTCTCTGGATCTCTTCGGAGCTCTGTACGGCAGCGTCAACGTTCATGATCGCAAGAACAGTGCCCCTCTTGACCTCCTGGCCCGACCTTACGCACATCTCCTGCAGCGGATAGCCGCCCACACTGAATGCGTATTTCACAGCGCCGAAGGAAGTGATGGTGCACATGCCCGTAAACTCACGCTTAATGTCGCCTTTTATAACCTGGTACATTTTGTACTCGACCTTGATAGGCGTACTAAGGGCGACCTCGTCGTCCTTGTCGCTGTACTTAAAAAGGCCGCAGCTGCTTGCCAGCGCGCAAACGATCAGCATAATGCATCCGCACGCCAATAGCTTTAAAAATCTTCCACGTTTTTTCATAACTAACTCCGTTTCAAATGAACTCAGGACCGCCGGCGGTCCTTTTCAGCATATTATCTCTTCGCCGGTCCTCAGGAAGAACAGCACTCCCTCTTTCGGTTTTTCCTTCGAGATCTCCTCGAGGGCGTCCATGTAGCACCTTACCTGAAGCCTGTATGCCTCAAGGATTCCGGGCGTCTCACCGGCATTCAGATTGTCCGTCTTAAAATCCACAACGACAACATGTTTCCCGATTTTATAGTATAAATCAACCACGCCTTGCAATGCAATTATTTTTCCTTCTTTTAAAGAAGTTTTAATGGAAGCGCCGTCTTCGCTCCGGGTCTCCTCTTTGCCTTCTTTTGCGGGCTTTTCCGGATCTCCGATATACCTTGAAATGTCCGTTCTGAACGTGAACGGCACTTCGCAGCGGAGTTTTTCGGCGATCCTGACCTCGGAGGCTCTTTTCGACATCAGGAAGTTCACGAGCATGCCGGTCCTTACGGAGTCCTTCTCCACGTCATCGATGATATTTTTTTCAAAAAGTTCCTGCAGGAACACGCCAATGTATTCCCGAACTGCAGGCTCCTCCTGCTCCGGCCAGTTGGCACGGTCATAGATCATAAGCTTAATGACCCTGTGCATGAGCGTTCCGAGAGCCGCGCCGTAAAGCCTTTTGCTCTTGCCTCCCCGTTTTCCGGAGCTCGCCGCCTCATCCGGATCCTCCTCTTCGGAAAATCTCTTCGGGAATTCCTTTGCTTCAATGCTGAAGGCATTGGCGCCTTCTTCCGTGCCTTCCTCCTCCGCATAGCGCTTCAGTGAGGACACCGATATCTTGGTGGGCATTGCCCCGGCGTTCGCGGTCTCAAGGGCCCTCGCAAGCTTTTCGACAGCCGGCTCGGGGGTGTCTTCAACGTCCCCTCCGGGCACTGCTTCTTCGCCGCCTTTGCCGCTGTTTCCGCCGTTACCGCCGTTGCCGCCTTCGCCGCCTTTGCCGCCTTTGCCGCCGTTTCCTTCGTTACCGCCATCCGGGTCGCCGCTCTTCAGCTCTTCTGTGAGCTTCTGAATGTCATCCGCCGTGTAAAGTTCCTTCTCCCAGACCGAATCCGTCTTCGTTGTGCCTGCCCAGATCAGCTCATAAGGCGACTGGCAGACCTTCAGATTTGCGGTGGTGGGCGGGATGCAGGGGGCCACCGGAGAGAATGGGAAGCACATACGCTTTGAGTCTTTGCTCCTGTGGGAGCCCACGACTATCAGCTTTTCCTTGGCTCTCGTCAACGCCACGTAAACGAGGCGCTGGAGTTCCTTCCTCTCTTCCTCTTTTTTTCTGATGCCCAGGGCGACGTTCGGGCCTGTCCTGGCAAGCCTTTTAAAGACACGCGGCCCCTCGTAGCTGAAGCTGAGTCCGATCCCGTCCTCTTCGTCCAGATACACGGTCTCTTTTCTTGCATTTTTCACGTGGTTTGTGTCCACGTATATGACCACCGGGAATTCCAGGCCCTTGCTCTTGTGGACCGTCATCGCCTTTACCTTGTCCGCGGCCTCAAGCCCTATGGAGTAGCTTTTCTTTTTCGCGGAGTCGTAGAGCGCATCATCCATTGCGACCGCTTTTTCCATGGCTGCCGCAAAACTGTAAAGGCCCCCGCCGGTCCCTTTGTCGTAAGGATAGGCAAATTCGAGAAATTCCCGAAGATTTCCCTTTGATTCGCCGTCGCAGCGGGCGTAATAGTTGTTGTAGTTGATCAGGTGCCACACGAAGCTGGACACGCCTGTGCTCTCGGAGAGGTCTCTCAGCCTGTTTATCTCTTTTACCGCGAAGGCCGCCTCACTGTCTTTTTCCGCGAACATGACCAGCCTGTCCCAGAATTCAAAGTCTTTTTTCCGGTCATCGCCAATGCCATTGGTCACGGCCCTGATGTCCGCCAGTTTATTGTCGTCAAATCCGAAAAACGGCGAGCGCAGCACTGCTGCAAGGGGTATGTCGTTTCTCGGGTTATCGATGATCTTCACAAAATTGATGATGTCGTATATCTCGCTCCTTTGGTAATAGAACGAGAGCCCCGAGGTCTCTGCCGGGATCCCCAGATCGCAGAGATATTCCGCAACAGCGTTCACCGAAGCATTCCTTCCGGCGATTATACATATGTCGCTGTACCTGAGGTCCCGCCCGGTGTAGATCTCATTTCCGTCTTTGTCATACTCCGTGACCCGGACCTGAAATCTGTTGTTCATCAGCTCCCTGATCTTCGACGCGACGATGAGTGCCTCGTTTTCCAATTTGCCGGCGGCATTGTAGATGAGCTCGCACCTGCCCCTGTAACGGTCTTCGGACTCCTGCACCGGCACGTATTTCCTGCCCGCTCCGTAAACAAGGCTGTGGCCGCCTCCGGCGTAGTCGATGCCCGTCGTTGCCTTGGTCATGATGGAGGAGAAGACTTCGTTGACGCCGTTTATGACGTCCTCGCAGCTTCTGAAATTGTTGGTAAGCTTTTTGAGAATGCCGCCCTTGTCCGCCTCCGAAAAGTTTTCCGTTTTTTCCAGCATCAGCTTTGGTTTCGCTCTTCTGAAGGCGTAGATGCTCTGCTTTACGTCGCCCACCATCACCATGTTATTGGCGTTTCCGGAGGGCACTCTTGAGACGGTGTAGAGGATGAATTCCTGGAGCATATTGGTGTCCTGGTACTCGTCTATGTATATCTCGTCGTATTTTTTACGGTAGGCCAGCGCCACGTCGGAGGAAGGCAGACTTTCCGGATCGTCGTTTCCAAAGCCGGTATCGGTGCCGCAGAGTATCTCCAGCGCAAAATGGGCAACGGCCGAGAAAGAGAACACCTTTCTTTTTGCGCACTCTTTAACGGTTCTTTCGTAGACCTCGTCTGCGATCTCCGTGAGAAGGGACACGTATCTGCCCGTCTCGCGAATACCGTCTATAAAGAGTTTTTCACGGTACGCGGGCGTCGTGTCCTTCGGTACAAACGGTCCAACGATCTTTTCATACGATTTCTTCAGAAAGGCAAGAAGATTATTCTTTTGCGCATACAGCCTGTACAGACCCGTAAGCGCAGGGTCGTCGCAATCGTTCAGGGCGTCTATGTCCTTTCCGAAGTCTTTGGATCTTTTATCGACTTTCGGTTCTTTCTCAGCAGAGAAAAGCGCCGGAGACTGCCCGGGGCGTTCTTCCAGAAGCCGCTCTTTTTCTTCTGTGACTTTAGCTTCTATGGCTTTGAACCAGTCTGTAAGGTCGTCCAGATCCTTTTTGCTGCAACCAAGGAACTCGTCTGTGTTTTCATTTCGGTATCTTAAAGCCGCCCTCGCGTGCTCCGCCGCTTCGTCAAGGGCATCGGTGTACAGCTTCTTGATCTCTTTGTACCATTCATTGTCTTTTGTGCCGGAAGAAATATCGAACCGGCCCGATATATCAAGGAGCCATTTCTTCGGGTCGGGAAGCGAATCGCAAAAATCGCAGATATCTTTTATGATCTTCACAAGCCCGGCATCGTCCCTGTAGGATCCGCAGGTGACAAGTATATTGCGCAGCGTTCCGTCCGTCCCGCCTTTGAGATCCTCTTTGTAATACTCTTCAAGAACGCCTGCAATGACCTCTTCGCGGATGATCTTCACCGCATTTTCGTCCATCGTAAAAGAAGGGTCGAGGGTGCAGCTTTTTACGGCGGTAAAATTCTTTTTTACCACTTCAAGGCAGAATGAATCTATGGTCCCGATGGAGGCTTTAGGAAGAAGATATATCTCCTCCGCCAGCTTTCCGGCAGTCTCCTTGTCATTTACTGCAGGGCTGAGGAGCACGGCGATCTCGGCCTTCATTTTCCGTTCGATCCTGGATCTGAGCTCCGCCGCGGCCGCCTTGGTAAACGTTACCACAAGGAATGAATCCACGTGCTTCGAAGAGGCTTTCTCTCCGGCTTCTCCGGGTTCTCCGTCATCGCCGTCTCCGCAATTTTTTGCCGCCATCGCCTTGATCTTCTCCACGATCCGGTCCACAAGGAGAGTGGTCTTTCCGGTACCCGCCGCAGCGGAAACGAGCACGTTCATGTCGTCCCCGTCCCGGCCCTCTTTCACATATTCTCTCGCATCTTGGTCGAAAACAGTGAACCCGGCATTTTCGGGTGCCGGGGCATTGGTTACGTTAACGTCAGCTTGGTTTTCTTCAGACATATTGACTCTCCCTGACCGGTGCGTTTATGCCCCCGGTCAATCCTGCTTCAGAGCCAGCAGCTCATCGACAAGGCCCTTCTCCGTAAGCTTTTTCATGGCGGCCTTTCTGATCTGGTTGACACGCTGTTTCTTTATTCCCATCTCGCCCGCGATCTTCTCGTCCGTCATTTTTTCGCCGCCGAAAAATCCGTAATATGACACCACGATCTTCCTGGATCTTTCGTCAAGGTCGTCGAGATATTTGGCGATAAGCGCCTCCGCCTTCATCACTTTCAGCGAATCATCGTCGGAGGGGAGCCGGTCCATTTGGGTAAGCCTCTCATCTTCCGACAATGGCGACTCCAGGGAAACCGTATTCATTTCGTCTCTGTACGTGAAAAGCTCCCTGATCTCATCAACGCCAATGCCGCAGGCTTCGCTGAGCTCCGCCTCGGACGGATCCCGGCCGTTCTTCATTCTGAACAGGTCCTCCGCCCGTTTGATGTTTTGAATTTTGAGATGGACATCCTCCGGAAGCCTTATGACACCGCCCAGCGCAAATATCGCCCGGGACATTGCTTTCCGGATATCATATGCGGCGAATGTCGAAAGCCTTACCCCGTAGGACGGATCGAACTTGTCCACCGCCTTTCCGAGCCCTTCGACGCCCGCCGACACCAGGTCGTCTATATCGACCCCTTTGTTGAGAAACCTGTCCTTCGCAACGGAAATGACAAGCCTTGTGTTTGAGTTTATAAGAAGCTCTCTGGCCTCTTTCTTTTCTTCTTCGCTGCCCCGCTGCACTTTTTCAGCCAGCGCAAATTCCTCTTCACGGGTGAGCAGCCTGTATGATTTGAGATTTGACATGAGGATGGAAAGGGGCGACCCGGAATCCGTCATTTTTTCCGCAACTCCAAGGTCCTTTCCCCCTTCTTTCTCCCCGTCGGCAAGACCACTTGTATCCCAGTCCGGATCAAACAGGTCGGTGACAAAGTCCCTCCTGTCCCGATCCTCACCGGAAGCCTCGCCGGGATCTTCCAAAATATCTTCTTCGAATTCAGATCCTTCCCAGGTCATTTATCATTCTCTGTTGAGCAGGAACGACCCCGCAGGGATCCCCGCCGAATTGCAAAGGTTCATTTCCTTCCCGAAGAAGTACGTCGTCACTACGAAGTAAGCAATGCCCTTCATTTCGCTGTCAAACTGTACCTCAACGGTGTCTTTTCCGGTTATCAGGCCCCTGGCTTTTGCGCCGATCTGGTTCTTGCCGGTCACTATCGAGTAGCCGGTCACAAATTCGGAGCCGTCCACCGTCTTAAGTCCGTCGCCCACGTTCTTATACTTTAGTGTGGCTGTCTTTCCGTCGGCGGAGTACGTCACGGACTCAATGATGGGGCCCGAAGCATTGTCCATCGTGATGTTTCCTTCGCCGTTATACGCACATGCGATCTTTGCGGCGCGGAGAGCCTGCTCGTATTTGCAGTTCGGATGGAGGCTGTTCCAGAATTCCGTGTCGGACCAGAGGTCTCCGGACATGACCTGGAAGAAATTCTTTCTCATCGTCACCATGCTGCCCATGATGCCGCGGATCTTTCCGAAGTCCATGAACGCCCAGGTTTCCTTGCCCTTGTATCCCGCAGGCTGTCTGTATTCAGACGGGAATTCCACGAAGTATACGGGGAAGTCCTTGTTCACCATATTGTGTCTTTCTCTCAGGTAGTCCATGAAATCGCAGTATGCGGCTGCGTATCTCGATGCCTCGGAATCCTGAAGGTCGCTCTCGCCCTGGTACCAGAGGATGCCGGCGATGGCCATTCTGTCAAACGGGTGCATGTACTCGTTGTACATATATCTGGCGGTGCTCGCGTTCACGCCTGTGCCCACGTAGTAGCCCTTGCTCTCGCTCCAGGTATCGGTGTGGTGCTTTTCGGCAATCTCATTGGGCAGGAAGTGGGAAAGGGGCATGCCGTTTCCGTCGATCTCTATCATTCCCACCGGTACCTTGCCTTCGGTCAGTTTGACGTAGTTGTACGCAAAGAGATAACCAATGGCCGAGAAATTGCTTATGCTGGACGCGTTCGCCACTCTCCAGCTGGTCTTGGCTTTAATGTCCTTGGTCAGGTCGGTGGTGCCTCTCTTGTTTCCGAGGGGAACCGTCCATGAGTTATAGTTGATCCTGATGGGCAGGGTCTTGTCCACGAACTTCATGGCGACCCGCTCCTCGTCATCCTTCTCGATGTATGACCAATGTGTCTGCATCGGGTATGCGCAGTTTGACTGGCCGATCACAAAGTAAACGTCGCCCACCAGCACGTCGTCAAAAACGACCTCCTGGGTGTCGGTGTAGATTCGCATGCTGTTTCCGAGATTGGCATTGGCCTCAAGTTTCGCCTTAAAGGTGATGACCCACTCGCCGTCTTCGACAAGGGCCTCGGCAAACATGCCCATGAACTCGCCGGACACTTTTTTACCGTTCTCCGACTCGTCGGCCCAGCCCCAAACGCGGATACGCTCGCCGCGCTGAACGACCATGTTTTTTGAAAATGTTTTTGAGACGGTAAACGCTGCCGCGTAGGGAGCGTCAATGGGATCGTCTCTCATGACATCCGGATCCGGATCGGGTGTCGCAGTGGGCTCCTCGGTGGGAGTCGCCTCAGGCGCAGCTGTCTCGTTCGAAGGTTTTCCGCCGGGTTCCGTCGTGCATCCGAATGCCGTCACCAGCAGTATAAGCGAAAGGATAACACACACAGCGATCTTCAGATAATTTTTCATACTAAACTTCTCCTTTTTGTTAAACATGCGGGCATCGCACCACGTCCCGCCATACTCGCCCATTTTAAAATAATAACAAAAACATTGTATCTTTAAGCCGCGGTTTTGTCAAGATTCACAGCCGCCCCGAAGGTTGACTGCGGGGCAGGCCTTCCGGCCTGCCCCGTGCTTTAATACTCATTCAAATAATTTATCGTCAGTTCAAAGAATATCTTCCGGCGGCGCAGATACAGCGTCCGTAATGGTCCTGTCCAGCGCAGCTTTGCCGTATTTTTCCACGTCAGCCTTGTTGCTCGCGCCGTGGGTAAGACAGCCCGCGCCGCCGATGCAGCCGCCTGTGCAGGCCATTCCCTCTATGAAATTTGCCTGAAGCTTTCCCGCTCTTTTCTGCAGCAGCGCCACCTTGCACTGCTCGATGCCGTCGCAAACGCAGGGCTTCAGCACAAATTCAAGCCCCTGCTCCTTTATTCCCTCGGCAACGGCCTCCGCCACTCCCCCTGAACGGGCGAATATCCTGCCGAAGTAGGACGCATTGTCAAGTTTATCCTCCGGAAGAACGGTAATGTCGATCTCCCGGCTGTCGAGCAGAGCCTGAAGCTCTTCAAAAGTCAGTACCGCGTCCACGTAGGGCCTGACGGTCTCCTTCTGCACCTCCGCTTTTTTCGCGGTGCAGGGGCCGATGAACACTATCTTACAGCCCTTCTCGTGTTCCTTTATGTATTTCGCCACGGTTGCCATTGGCGAGAGGTTCTGAGACACAAAAGGTAAAAGATCGGGGAAGTATTTTTCGATATAACTAACGAAGGCGGAGCAGCATGAGCTTGTCAGGAAACCTTTTTCCGAGAGTTCCTCCGCTTCTTTGTGAGCCACCATGTCTGCGCCAAGGGCCGCCTCGATGACCTTGTGGAAGCCCAGCTTCCGGAGCCCCCTTATGACCTGGCCGAGCTTGGCGTACGTAAACTGGCTGGAGATCGACGGTGCGACCACCGCATACACCTTCCGGCTACGCTTGGCTTTGCTCTCCTTCAGCATGTCGATGACGTCCAGGATATATGATTTTTCGTTGATGGCGCCAAAGGGGCATGTGTAGACGCACGCGCCGCAGGAGATGCACTTATCGTTGTTTATGCAGGCCTGCTTTTCGTCACCCATTGATATGGCTTTGACCTTGCAGGCAGTCTCGCAGGGCCGTTTGTAGTTGTGAATGGCACTGTAGGGGCAGACCCTGGAGCAGGCGCCGCATTCCCTGCATTTTGTCTTGTCAATGTGGGCCACGTGGTTCTGGTCAAAGGTGATGGCCCCGAATTTGCAGGCGTCCTCACAGCGGTGGGCAAGGCAGCCCCGGCAGGCGTTTGTGACCTCATATCCGCCCATGGGACATTCATCGCAGGCGATGTCGATGACCTCGATGACATTGGCGTTTTGTTTGTTCCCGCCCATGGCAAGTTTAACTCTTTCGGCAAGGATCGCCCGTTCCTTGTACACACAGCAACGCATCGTCGGCACTTTCCCCGGAACGATGATCTTCGGGATGTCCAGCAAATTCTCCTCAAGGGTGCCCGCCCATTCCTGCTTCGCCACTTCCCGCAGGACCTTGTATTTCAGATGCTGTACCTTCGTATCAAATTTTTGCATAACGATCTCCGATAAGAAATCCCCGACAGACAGGGAAAAACATGACCCGGTCCCTCTGTCCGCATTTACAGGCCCGCGCCAATGCAAATGATACTACAACGGGCGGTATTTCGCAATCCCGCCCGCACAATAAAGCTGTAAATTTAAGCTTTTTCAAATCCGGTTCTCGGTGTTTTGAAAGGTTTTGATTCGGTGTTTTGAAGGGTTTTCATTAGGTGTTTTGAAAACTTTTTTACTCGCCCCATTCGAGGTAAAACCGGACGTTCGCGTCGCCGGTCCCGAATATCTCAAGAATTTGCTCTCTCGACTTGTACGTCCTTTCGCCGAGCCTGACGGCTTTCACGATCTCCCTGTCGTAGCATACCGCGATCCTGTCCTTATCGGTGAGGATCACGTCCCCCGGTTCTGTTTCGATGTCATTGGCGTCAAAGGGAAGGATGAACGGAAGGACCCCGTTCTTCGAAAAACGTCCGTCGTCCTTAAGCCCGACCTCGAGAGGGGACAGCTGCTTCGCGAAAGCAGCCGCAGACTCGTTCTTTGCAATTGATGCATACAGCTTCATTTCCTGCGCTTCGACGGCAAGGACCGCCCGCGGCTCAATACGTTCGATATCCGGAATATGTTTATTCACAGACATGGCTTTTACCTCCGTTTTTGATAATGGGTTTTTATATTTGCCCCGTAAGGTATCTCTGACCAATAGTAAACGGCGGCACCCGTGCTTGTCAATCAAAATCACACAATTATGCAAAAAAATGTGATTCTAATCACACAATTTCGTAAAAAAGTGTGATAAAAATCACATAATTCTCATTTTTTGTGTGAGGCAGGCTGTGCAACGTCTTGGCGTCTGTCAAAGAGCGCTGTTTATCGCATTGGTCACAGCTCGAAAAATCGCGACATAAGCGCAGGCACCTGCCCTTTCAAGGACCTAAGAATCCTCTCCGCATCCGGATTTCCAATGACGTACTCCCTCATAAACGTGCCCTGAGAGGCGCAAAGACGGTCGTGCAGCGGGTACCAGTTCTCCATCAAAAACGAGGCATATTTCGCAAAGCGGAAATCACCTACGATACGGTACTCCGGGCTGATGGTATCCACCGCGACCGAATATCCCTTCTTCACAGCCTCCTTGATATCCTCCGTCTTGTTCGCTTTCGAAAACACTATCGTTGAGCATATGCGGCTGTTGCGGTTGCGAACCGTGGAACCGTGGCTGTCCGTGGAGCCCACCACCGGGCAATCCATACCCTTCGCCTTGGCCTCGTAGTAAAAAATTGTCTGAAAGCCGTTCTGCTGGAAGTAGTTCTCGCCGCCAAGGACCTCAAATGCGTCAAAAGGCTTCTTACCGTATAAATATGCAAAGTAATCCTCCGAGACCTGTACGGTGGAGCACATCCAGTAGGGGTGGACGTATATGCCAAGGCCGCCGCCCTCCCGCACCTTTTCATAGGTCCACAAAGCAGCCGCAAAGGACAGTCTCTCCGACTCGATCTCCCGGTCCACGCTCTTTGAGCGCTCCTTTATCATTTCGATAAACTCCTCCCGGGTCATGGTAGGCGGGCAGACACCGCCTGTGCTCCTGCCTTTCGGATCGTCGCCCATATATTCCTGATTGTTGTTTGGCGTGACAAGAGCATTTATGCTGAACGCATTGCCGCAGCTTATATAATGCAGGTCGTTCAGGGGCAAATGCACCTCTTCTCCGCATAGGATCTGCATATCCGTGAGCGGGCTCTCGTCGTTCTTGTCGATCAGAAATTTTTCTCGTGTCTCAAGGGACGGATAGTATCTTCCATGGTCGGAAATTATCGTAAAATCGTAACCGGTCTCCCTGTAGTTTGCAGCTACCGTGAACGGGTCCTCGTTGCCGTCGGAGCGGCAGCTGTGCATGTGAAAGTCTCCCCGGTAGGGGTACAGACCCTTCAGGTCCTCGCCAAGGGCATAAACCCGGAACTCGCCTATAAAGCCCTCTCTTTCCCGGTAATATATGCGTATCTGATACATTCCCTCCCGCTCGAATTCAGCGCTTATCCGGAGAACGCCGTCGCCCCCCGCAGTCACCCTGAGCTCTCGCTCACAGCCGCTGCCGCTGAACCGGTGCTCTTCCGCACGGCTGAACTCGAGGATACACACGCTGTATTCGTGCCCCGCCTCAAGCCTGAAGCGTTCGTTGATCGCGCGCAGTGATAACGTCACATTCCGGCCCGTCAGAAAGACCGACGGGGTTATTTCATATTCGTACAATTCGTTTCTCATACTTGTTCCGCTCCTTCGGTTATTGGCGATTTTCGTGATCATCAGATGTCGATTAGAATACGAACCCCGTAAGCGGGATCATTGTTTTGTCAGGGTTTGGATTGGCCAAAAACATCAACATATATATGGGAAAATACGATATCCTCTCGGCTGTACTCACATTGCCGCGGCAGAAGACAAATGCACGCGGTATTTCGTACTCTTTTACGGAGAGGATATTGTCCAATGCAACGTGTGCCTTATAATCTTTTCCGCTTTTGATCTCAATCGGCAAAGCTGCGTCATGATACTCAATTATAAAATCATTCTCTCCTGTTCGCTTACTTTGATAGTAAAACGGAGTAAATCCGTGCGCAATCAGTTCCTGTGCTACGACATTTTCGTAGATTGCGCCTTCATTGACGCCTCCCTCATTCTCAATTATGCGCAGTTTCGTCATTCGACCGTACTGAGTTGTAAGCATTCCAACATCTGACAAAAACAGTTTGAAAAACGAACTCTTTTTGTTCAGTTCAAGGGGAAAAGTCGGCGCTGTGACATTGCACACCGGAATCGCAACACCTGCTTCAGTTAACCAGATGAAAGTATTCTCGTTGCGGTCTATGCGGATTGTTTTATCAACAGAAGCCAATTTAAAACGGTTGTTTTTTGAGTTTAGTTCTGACGGGATCAAATCATAAACCCGTGTAAGAAGTAATCTTTTGTTTTGGCTTTCATATTTTGTAAAATCATTCTTATACTGCAACGCAATATCCCGATGCTCTCGCATCACTTCTTCCATGTCATTTGTCCTTACATATGCGTCAACTGCAGCGGGCATCCCGCCGATGATGAGGTATAAGTTAAAAAGACGAAGCATCCTGTCATGGATGATCTGATCAACAGGCAGGCATTCCGTAAAACAGTGACGGAGCGTATCAAGGAGTCCGTCGGGAAGATTTGCAATCTGCAAAAACTCCTCAAAATCAAGAGGAAACATTGTAATAGTTTCAAGCGAGCCAACAGGTGCCGAGTGAACATTTTTCAATTCAACACCAAGAAGGGAACCGCTAAGAATGTAGCGGAAACGCCCGTCCTCGACCATGAATTTAATTTTTGTGATAATTTCCGGGAATTCCTGTATTTCGTCAAAGAATATCACTGTTTTACCGGCAGTCAGTTTCTTTTGCGAATACAAGGACAGTTTAAGAACCAGATCATCTACATTTTCCGAGCTGCCAAGAATTTTGACGACAATTTGCTCTTCAATAAGGTTGTACTCCACATAATCCATCCCGGCTTCCTTTAAAACCGAGCGGATAATAAATGTCTTTCCGACCTGACGGGCACCTGTCACGAGAAGAGCTTTATTGCTCTTGTCAAGCCAGCGTTTCATTTCTTTTTCTATTTTTCTTCGCAGCATTTCAATCTCCAAACTCTATGATCTGACCGTATCATACACCTGTGTTGACAGAAAATCAAGTGCAAAATCAATAAAAATGACAAAAATTCATGTCAAAAAAGCACCTGTTTTGACAGAAAATCAGTTTTAGACTTCTGCGCGATATTGTCTTCCTCACCCGATCTGGCTCTGCATCCATGCTAAATGGGAGGCGATCCACGTATTGAAGGAGTTCCTCATTTCGGAAAGCGTACGGTATTGGCCATACTGGTAGCGAGTGCTCTCCAGGCGGTAGAGATTGTTGTATGAAGCCTCATTGATGTTATTCAGCGCTGCGTTGACGGCATCGGCCACTTTGTCATAAGTTTTGCGGAACAGCTCGGCGTATGCCTGTGCGAACTTCTGCTTCTTTGTGAGCTTCGAGAAATAGAAATGCGATCCGTCCTTGTGGATATTGGCGAAAGAGTCGATAGTCCATTTCCACGAGTCAAAGTCCCAGTTCGGTCCCATGACCAGCTTGCTGTTATCGGTGGAATCCTTTTTCCACATATACAGGTTGTTGCCGCCGGAGTCCAGGAGACACATGTAGTCCGCCACCAGGAGCCACGAAACGAAGGAGCCCATATCGATGTAGTCAAGGTAGGAGCTGTCGTTTCTGCCCAGCGCTTTCTCGAATTCTGTTATGTAGTTTTTGATGTATTTGTAGGCCTCGGAATTCTCGTTGATGTCGTCGGTGTCCGGATACTTGAACGTGTACTTCATCACGAAAGTCACGCAGGACGGAGTGGTAAAGTGAAGCGGCTCGTTCCACCAGTAGGCATCAAATTCAACGACAAAGCCGTCATCGTCAACCGGGCAGCGCCATCTTGTACCTTCCTGTCCCGACCCTTCCTTGACGCATTCCGAGAGTATATAGATCCCCCGGAAATCGCCGTTGACGTAGAG
>JAFSVU010000040.1 GCA_017444825.1 Clostridia bacterium | reverse complement strand
GGCCATCACAAATTGGCGATACCCGTTTCACTGATTGGTGAGATCAATGAGGATTTTTCGCAGCTTGAGCGGAACGGGCAACTGAAACAGGGAAATGGATTGTATGACTTCGGTGACGTTAAAATCCATATCTGAGAGACAACTTCCGGTTTAGCGAGGCGGTGAAAGACGTTACGTTTGTACCTTCTCACCTTGATTTCGTTACGTTTGTGCTCTCTTTCGCATCAAAGAAACCTCTTTTGTACACAACGGTTTACGGGGCTTTTTTGACAATTCCGTGGCACTTTTTCTTCTGATATTATTGACATATGTCAGAAACGGTGATATAATACAATAGAAGGAAGGAGAATCGCCTATGCCACGACCTATGCGATGCAGAAGAATTGATCAGTTGCCTGTCTACCGCAGTTTTTCGCCTGATGATATTCGAGCGGACAATAGAGTTGTAATGACAGTAGATGAATACGAGGTAATCCGACTGCTGGATCACGAAGGACTGAATCAAGAAGAATGCGCTTTCAAAATGAATATCTCGCGGACGACGGTTACGGCGATTTATGAAAATGCCAGACGGAAGATGTCGGAGATGCTAGTAGAAGGAAAGCAACTGCTGATAGCCGGAGGCAATTACGATGCTCCGCCCGCAGATATACCAAACGAAATAAAACTCAAAGGAGAAGATGTTATGAGAATTGCAGTCACATTCGAAAACGGAGAGGTTTTCCAACATTTTGGTCATTCGGAACAGTTTAAGTTGTATGACGTAGAGAACGGTAAAATCATAAAGGAGCAGGTCGTTGACACAAATGGCAGCGGTCATGGAGCACTCGCAGGTTTCCTTCAAACCGCAAGGGTAGATGCGCTGATATGTGGCGGCATCGGAATGGGAGCTCAAATGGCGCTGTCAGATGCGGGAATCAAACTGTATGCTGGCGTGCAGGGATCTGCCGATGAAGCAGCAAAAGCGCTTGCCGCAGGAAAGTTGGAATACGATCCGAACGCCCGTTGCGATCATCATGAACACCATGAAGGCGACTGTGGGCATGACCATTGTGAGGAACATAATTGCAGAGGCAATTGAGGCGTGTACCTTTTACGCGGTCTTATACACTTTTTTGCTGTAGTGATAGAGGATAAAGAAATCGACAAAGCGGGATTTACAGAGGAGATAGTTCGCATGAATGAAGTGAATAAGACACTGTATATTCCGCTGTATGGTAAATCAAAGGTGAGCCAGCAGGGGATTATCCTAAACGATCCATCGGCTGAGAAAATATGGAAAGAAGAAGCCTTTCCAATTCGAGGCAAGTCCAGATCAAAATGGCTTGCTTACAATATGGCTATGAGAGCCCGTGTGTTCGATGACTGGACAGACAGTATGCTGCAACGGTGCCGCGATGCGTTGGTACTTCATATTGGGTGCGGACTTGACAGTAGGCATATGAGGGTAAAAACTCCCTGTTCTGAATGGGTGGACTGCGATCTTCCGGAAGTCATAGAGATTCGCAAGAAGTATTTTCGGGAAAATGAAACGTACCATATGACGGCTTTGGATGCGTCCAGACCTGAACAGATCGGAACGCTCCCAGATTGTAATACGGCCATCGTTGTCCTTGAGGGACTGAGCATGTATCTGACCAACAGCCAGGTACGGGGGGTATTGCAAGCGCTTGATAAAAAGTATCGGGAAATTCATATTCTGATGGATGTTTATACCGAATTTGGTGTCAAAGCGTCGAAATATAAAAACCCTGTCAATGAGGTCGGTGTTACTAAGCTGTATGGGATAGATGCTATCGGGAACATCATCGATGGACTTCGGATCAGATTTGTAAAAGAGCACAGCTTTACTCCTGCCGCACTGGTTAAAGAGCTTACGCCAGTCGAAAGAATGATTTTCAAGCTACTATTTACAGGCAAGCTGTACCGAAAGATATATCGCATGTACGAACTCAAGGCATAAATTCCGGTTTGTCGAACTGACTTTTTTCACAACAACTGTTTCGGACTTGACTAATTCTAGCTAGTTTGTTGGCATGTCCAAATACCACGATTTTCCCAATGCGTGTTTTTTCAGAGGCCGGACTTTAATAGTGCTCCAATCGGCGGACTATAAAAGCGAAAGATAAGCGAAACAAAAGCGGAAAATAAAACTGCCAATTGGTTGTCAACCGGTTGCTGTTCTGTTGTCAGGCTGCTTCAATTCATATATTTGCCTTGCTTTTTTATGCGTTATTAATCGGTTTTTGTTCAAAGCGGAATATAAAAGCGGAAGATAACCGGAATAAAAGCGGGTAATAAACTTGACTAATCCGAACCGATAGTGTATAATATGGTCACAACAGGTAGGAGGATCATTTGTCATGAAACTGGATAATACCTATGAAACAGAATCGCAGGAGTTTAAATCAACGTTGAGCGAACTTGATAAAGGCATCTTATCGCTGACGGCTATGCTTAACAAAAGCGGAAAAGGAAAAGTCTATTTCGGCGTCAGCGATTCGGGAGAAGTTATCGGGCTCGATGGAACAGTTGGACAGGAAACCCTGAGAAAGCTGAGCGCAAGGGTCTACGAAACAGTCCGACCGCAGATAGTTCCCAAAATATATTTCGAATACTATGAAGACAAGGCGGTCATTGTTATCGAAGCGGAGGGCTATAACAAGCCCTATTCGGCAAACGGCGAATACAGGATCAGGACGGGCAGCGAAAACAAAAAGGTTGCGCCGGATCTTCTGGGCGAGATATTTTTCTCAAACTCACAGGTTCTCATCGACAACGTTGAATCTATCAACCAGGATCTGACATTCACCGAACTGAAGCAGCTTTATCTCATAAAAGGTCTGACTATAGATGAATCTACGTTCGCCCGAAACATGGGACTTCTCACGAAGAACGGACGGTACAACTACCTGGCGGATATACTGTCTGACAGCAATAACTGTTCGATCAAAGTCGTACGTTTCAAAGGAACGGACAAGCAGGAAATGATCAGCCGAAACGAATACGGGTATCACTGTCTTCTGCTTTCCATGAAACAGGCTTTTGACTACGTCGCGGCTCTTAATGAAGTCCGGGTCGATCTAAGCGGAGATCTTCAGCGGAAAGAAACACCTCTCTATGACCTTGACTGCTTCAACGAGGCATGGACTAATGCCTGTCTTCACAACAAATGGGTCAAAAACATTCCGCCGGCGATTTATATTTTCACGGATCGCATAGAGATCATTTCGACTGGCGGGCTCCCCTATGATTTCTCGAAGGAAGAATTTTTCGCAGGCATCTCTCATCCGGTAAACATTTCACTCCAGAAAATAATGGGACAACTGGGAATGGTAGAGCAGACCGGCCACGGCGTTCCGAAGATCATTGGCGTTTACGGAACACAGGCGTTTGACATTTCCGATAATCATATCACCGTGACCATACCGTTTGCCTTTGAACCAAGCATGAACCAAACGTCATACGACGGGCTTTCCAAATCCCACGTTCTGGTGCTCAGGACAATCAGAAACAACCCGACGATGAAACTTGATGAACTCAGCAAGGTATGTGGTCTCGGCAAAACCCGACTTTCCGAGATTATTTCCGACCTTAAGTCGCTCGGGAAGATCAAACGCATCGGCGGAAACAGAAACGGATACTGGTATGTAATCCGGAATGGATTTGACAGCTTTTAAAAATGGATTCTCGGCATCAAATTGCAACGGAGCCAAATATGAGTGATAAGAAATCTCATGAAGAAATAATCAAACGAGCTTGTAAAGAAATTTTGCTGTCAAATGGGCTTTTTCAAAAAGGGTCGTCAAGAATTTATCTGGATGACAACGGATACTTTTTTACTCATATTGAATTCCAACCGTCATCCTGTGGCAGAGGTTCATATCTTAATATCGGACTTTGCTTTCTATGGAAAGATCGCGGAAAAATGGAATGCAAAAAATGACATGACACATTTTGAATACGGAAACCCTAAATCAACAAACGTTCTGATCCAGATGGTGGACGATCACGATCTGTCTGTGATCGAAAATGAGGTAAACGTCGTAAAAGAAAAAGCCGGCGACGATTTTTGTCTTATTGCCGTTAAAGTCGATGACTGGAACCGGGATCTGTCTCCTTGGCGTGCCCCTGCTGTTTTCGGCGGGGAGGCTTTCGGAGGCGGTGCGGAAAAGACGCTTGCAAAAGTGATCTCTGAACTGAATGATCAGAGAAAGAAATACTATATCGGCGGTTATTCTCTCGCGGGGCTGTTCGCGCTGTGGGCGGCGTATCAGACTGACGTCTTCAAAGGCGTCGCGGCGGCGTCTCCCTCTGTGTGGTTTCCGGGATTCACGGAATATATGGATGAACACGTAATAAAAAGCCGCACGGTGTATCTCAGTCTGGGCGACAGGGAATCAAAAGCACGCAATCCTGTAACGGCAACAGTCGGCGAGCGCATCCAAAGAGCATACTCGACGCTGACGGGAAGAGGCATTAACTGCATTCTTGAATGGAACGAGGGCAATCATTTTAGGGATGCGGATAAAAGGACGGCAAAAGCGTTTGCGTGGGTAATGAAAAACAGTCTATAATACAAAACCAATGCAAATGCCTGTTTTACAGCAGGAACATCGGGGCTCTGCGGGCATTGTTTTGAGACTCTGAATGACATACAAGGAGGCAAAGCATGATAAACGTTGCGTTTTACGACACCAAACCATACGACAAGCCCTCGTTCGAGCGTTACGGAGAAGCACACGGGGTGCATTTCAAATACCTGGAAACGAAGCTTTGCGAGGATACCGTCGATCTTGCGAAGGGGTGCGACGCGGTCTGCGTGTTTGTCAACGACACGGTAAACGCCAATGTGATCGACCGTCTGTATGAACTCGGCATTAAACTGATTGCTCTGCGCTCGGCGGGCTACAACAACGTTGACGTAAAACACGCTTTCGGGAAGCTCCACGTCGTTCACGTTCCGGCGTATTCACCCTATGCTGTGGCTGAGCATGCGATGGCATTGATGCTCACCTCGGTGCGGCGCATCCACAAGGCATACAACCGTACCAGAGAGTTCAACTTCTCACTGAACGGGCTGACCGGTTTTGATCTTCACGGCAAGACCATTGGCGTGATCGGTACCGGCAAGATCGGCCGGATCTTCATTGATATATGCAGAGGCTTCGGAATGAAAATCATTGCGTATGATCCGTATCCTGCCGACGGTGCGGGAATCGAATACGTATCCCTTGACGAGTTGTTTGCCCAAAGCGACGTGATATCGCTCCACTGCCCTCTTAACGACGGCACGTTCCACACCATTAACACCGATGCGATCGCAAAAATGAAAAAAGGCGTCGTGATCGTGAACACTTCGCGGGGTGCGCTGATCGATACGGAAGCGCTTCTTGACGGGATCAAATCGAGAAAGATCGGTGCGGCATGTCTGGACGTGTATGAGGAGGAAGCCGATATATTCTTCGAGGACCGCTCCGGACATATTCTTGACGACGACCTGCTCTCGCGGCTGATCTCGATGCCCAACGTGATCGTGACCTCGCACCAGGCATTTCTGACCGAAGAGGCTCTTGGCAACATTGCGGAAACCACCGTAACCAATATCCGTTCCTGCTTTGACAATGACGGTTACTGCGACAATGAGCTCTGCTACCGCTGCGGGAACATCGAAAAATGCAAAAGCAACAGAAAAGCAAAGTGCTTCTGATAATCCCTGTTTTCGAATTCAGAAACATGGAAGAGATAAAATCGAGGAGAAAGGAAAAATGATAATTTACATTGTGCGCCACGGAGAGACCGTCCTTAACGCAAAAGGCGTTATGCAGGGGCGGCTTAATGAACCGCTGAACCAAAACGGACGCGATCTTGCGGAAATGACCGGCAAGGCTATGAAAGGCATTCATTTTGACTGCTGTATTTCAAGTTCCCTTGACAGGGCAAAGGAAACCGCGGAAATAATCCTTCGCGAAAGCGAAAACGATATTCCGATCGATATTGACGACCGCGCAATTGAGATCGATTTTGGCGATATGGAGGGAAAAAAGCTCTCTGAAATGGGAGACGAAGGTCTTAAATTCTTCTTTGACACGTCTCATTTCGCAGGTTTTCCAAACGGGGAGACTATACAGGACGTTTGCGCCAGGACGCAGGAGCTTTTGAAGGAGTTGATCGCCAAAGATGACGGGAAGACCTACCTCATCAGTACTCACGGCTGTGCCATGAGAGGTATGATCAATTATCTTTCGGACACCCCGGCTGATTACTGGTTAGGTCACGCTCCCCACAACTGCTCTTTTACGATCGTTGAGGCAGAGGGCGGCAAGGCGCGCATCACCGACATTGACAAGGTGTATTACGATCCGAGCCTGATCGTGGATTATTTCAAAAAGCAGTCGAACGCATAAATTCCGGCTTACTAAGGAAGAGTGGCTTGAAAAAAGATAAACCCCGGGGCACCGGGCACGTAACCTGCTAAACAAAATGATCTACCCCAACATCACGAAAGCTGTTTTCATAGACCGTCCTAACCGTTTTATCGCACACGCCAATGTAAACGGAACCATAGAGACCGTCCACGTCAAGAACACCGGGCGCTGCAAAGAATTGCTGATCCCGGGAGCCGAAGTGTGGCTGACCGCACCGGGGAACCCCCTTCGCAAAACCGTATACGACCTTGTGGCCGTGAAAAAATCAAACGGTATACTGATCAATATTGACAGCCAGGCGCCAAACAAAGTCGCATATGAATGGCTGGCGGCGCAGGACTTTAGCGCGATCCTTCCGGAGCATACCTACGGAAACTCCCGCATTGACTTTTACATGGAACGGGGAAAAGAAAGGTTTCTGATGGAAGTCAAGGGCTGTACGCTGGAAGCGGGTGGCATTGGTTATTTCCCGGACGCACCCACAGAGCGTGGCGTGAAGCATATCCGGGAACTGATCAAGGCGGTATCGGAGGGTTACAGGGCGGTTCTTGCTTTCGTCATCCAGATGGACGGCGTAGCGGAGGTAAGAGCGAACGTGGAGATGCACCCTGAGTTCGGTGAGGCGATGGAAGACGCAAGGCGGGCGGGTGTCCGGATACTGTTTCTGCATTGCCACGTGGAACCCGGCAGCATCGAAGCTGTAACAAAGAAAGGCCTGTAACAGCCCCGCAAAAGTGCAAAAAAGTGCAGAAAAGTGCAAATTTGCATTGTGCTCCGTCAGAAATGATGATATAATCACCATGGGGTGAGATCATGTCATTGAAAGAATTGCGCTTATCAAAAAATCTGACGCAGGAGCAGTGCGCCGAAATCGCGGGCGTTTCTTTGCGTACCTATAAGACCTATGAGAACGACCCGGCTTTTTACGGCAAACCCCGTTACGATGCGATACTAAGAGCCATAGAACACCACTCCCCTGCGGAAATCTCACCGGGGCAGACTCCCTCCGGCGATTTTTTCACAAACGTTAAGACCGGAGACGATCTGATACCGTTATGCAACGTCGTAAGATCATATAAAAAACGCGACTGCTTTAAGCACCTTCGCAGTTTCATCACCGGGGATTACAGCGGGCGGGTCTGCATTCTTTACGGCCTTCGCCGCACCGGTAAGACCACCCTTCTTCTCCAGATGATCGGAGAGCTGCCCCGGGAAAAAACAGCCTATATCAAGGTGCAGACCTCAAGCACCATGTCCGACCTGACTAAAGATCTTGAAAAGCTGGAAAAGTCGGGATACCGTTATATTTTTATTGACGAGATCACTTTGCTGGAAGACTTCATCGATACGGCGGCAGTTCTGTCCGACATTTTCAGCATGATGGGCATGAAGATCGTCCTGTCCGGCACCGATTCTTTGAGCTTTGCCATGGCAGACCGGGACGAATTGTACGACCGAAACGTGATGATCCACACTTCGTTTATCCCCTTCAGAGAGTATTCCCGCCTCCTTGGCATCCGGTCGATAGACTCATACATCGAATACGGCGGAACGCTTAAAAAAGAAAACATGGGCTTCGACGACGATGATATGAGGTCGGACGAGGTGTCCTTCCGCGACGACGAAAGCACCCGAAAATATATCGATACCGCTATCAGCCGCAACATTCAGAACGCACTCAAAAACAACCGCTTCGGAAGTTATTTTAACTCATTGCAGGAGCTCTACGATCACGGCGAACTGACCAATGCCATCAACCGCATCGTGGAAGATATGAACCACCGCTTTTTACTGAGCGTTGTGGAACGTGAGTTCAAGTCCCACGATCTCGGCTCGGCAAAGAATCTTATGCTGCACGAGGTTCCGCTCCCCAGAGCCCACGTTTTGAGCGACGTGGACGAAGCACAGATCGTGGCAAGGCTGAAAGCGATCATTGACGTAAAGGAAAAGCAGGAACTGTCTGTGCCGGTCACTCAGGCACATATCGAAACGGTCAGGAAATATCTTCTCATGCTGGATCTGATATGCAACTGTCCTTACCGGGCGGAGAATATTGGCGAGCAGGATCACTATATCTTTACACAGCCGGGCATGAGGTACGCCATCGCGAAAGCATTGGTTTATTCCCTTATGCAGGACTCATACTTCAGCAGCGTATCCGAGCGCGACCGGTCGTATATCATTGAGAAAATACTCAGCGACGTAAAAGGGAGAATGCTCGAAGACATCGTTTTGCTGGAAACGGTGAAGACCCTGCCCTCTTCAAAGAAAGCTTTCCAATACCGGTTTGCCGAGGGCGGCGAATTTGATATGGTCGTTTATGACAGCAAAACCAATGACTGCTCGATATTTGAAGTAAAGCACAGCGATAAGATCACCGCCGACCAGACAAAACACCTGAATGACGAAGAAAAATGCGCCATGATCCAGCGAAGATACGGTAAGATCAAAGGAAAATACGTCCTCTACCGCGGAGAGACCCGCAAAGCAGGGAACGTCGATTACGTAAACGTTGAAGAGTATTTAACAAAACTTTAGCCGGAAACAATCCTGCTTCCGGCTGTAGCACCTTTTTTCAATCCATCAGGGAGGCCGGCTTTTTGGCCTCCTTCATTATTTTGGACTGGTATGCTATTGGTCATTTCTATCTTCTTAATTGCAGACTACGCACACTTCAATCAGATCATGAATATCTTGTTCAACACCATCAACTATCCCTTTGCAGTCAAACGACAAAACACAGCCAACTCTGTATTTATTGGTCTCTTTGTGGTAACCCAATGCCATATTCTTAATATCTACTGTTAGATCGGAATAGTCGATTTTGTTGTCTTTAAGCACATCTTTGATCCGTTCTACTATGCATTCCCGAATCTCCTCCGCATCAGGTTTTTCCTCCGGCGGAGTTATGGACCCTATTGGAAGCCCATTAAAGAAAAACAATTCGCCATAAAATCCTACCCAAACAATTAACATATCATCAAGTTCTATTTGAGAGTCATATGCCTTCTTGAAATAAATATTATAAGTTTTATACGATGGAAGCGATTCATCTACTGTTGCAGTAACCTCATATTCGGAGTAATCGACATTAAAATACTTTCTAAACACCTGTTCCGCTATTGCGATTGCTTCACTTTCAGAAATGATTTCACGTTCTTTTTTCTCTTCTTCGCTTAATGGTTTCAAATAAGTATAACTGACAATAGCATAATCATCATTAAGTATAAAGTAGCGTTTAGAATTAGCCTCCTTATCGTCAAACTTATATCTATATCCATTTTTCTCGTTTATAACTATTATTTGGTCAAACATACAATTGTATGCCTCCCCATCATAGTGAATAACCATTTCATCCGGCCAAAGATCAGTGTCTCTTGT
>JAFSVU010000039.1 GCA_017444825.1 Clostridia bacterium | reverse complement strand
TATCTGGCTTGTCTTTTAAACTCAAATTATTAACGAGTTTCATGTTTGTTTGCTGTTCAGTTTTCAATGTCCGTAACGCCCCCGTTTTTGAGGCGCCCGACAATAATACCACCATTGAATCCCTCTGTCAAGCGCTTTTTTGCGTTTTTCGAAAAATTTTTTCACATTTTCGAAGCGTTTTCGGCACATCCGATTTTTGCCTTTATTTAGGGAAATGGCATTGGCTATAGATCCCAGGTCGCACAAAAGAGACTTAAATAATCTTAAAAATACCGGATTTTCGGAGAAAGGGAGCGCTGCTGCAAAGGCTTTGCCCGGCGTGTGTTGAGGGGCGGGAGGCCTTGTCTATTGAAAAAAGAAAGCTTATGTGGTTTAATTCGGTTGGCGTCTGCGGTGCCGGTTTCGGGCCGCCCGGGATGCCGGTTTAGCATATTGGTTTTATTAAGGAGAATATTGCGGCTATGAAATATGACTTTTCGGAAATCAGGAAGCACAGCGAGAACAGGATCGCGGCGAAGCTGCTTGTCGGGTGCGGCAACAGCGTTAAGATAAACGGGGAGACCGTTTGGGAGGACTATGACGGCTTTTCGTCGGCGGAATCGAAGAAGCCCATCACGCCCGACTCGATGTACAGACTTGCATCTATGTCCAAGCCCATCACAGGCGTCGCGATAATGCAGCTTTACGAGCAGCACAAGCTTGATCTGTTTGACAGCGTTGCCAAGTACGTTCCAACGCTTACAGGCTTCGGCATCGGAAAGCTTGGCGAGAACGGGGAGTTCATCAGAGTTGCCGACGCGGAGCGCGACATAACCATTTTCGACCTTCTCACCCACACCAGCGGGCTTGCCCAGGCGGATTTCGGCTTCCAGATGTCAAACAAGGCAGTTTTTGACAAGTACCTGAAGCAGGGCTCCACCCTCTCCGAGATCGTTCCGAAATTCAGCGAAATGCTCCTCGACAGCCAGCCGGGTTCGACAATGGGCTACGGCGCTATCATGGCCTTTGATCTCCTTGGTTATATAGTTGAGATAGTCTCGGGGATGCCCTACGGCGAGTACCTCAAAAAGAACATATTTGATCCGCTGGGGATGGTCGACACAACTTTCCATCCCACCGAGGAGCAATGGAGCCGGGTTGTTGACATCTACGAAGCCACGGGCGAGGCCTGGAATCTCACTCCCCGGACCACCGACGGCATGCTGGGCATACCCCAGTCTTACGAGGCAGGCTCCTGCGGACTCTTTGGAACAGTGCGCGACTACCAGATCTTTGCGGAAATGCTTCTCGGCTTCGGCACTTACAAAGGCACCAGGATCCTTGGCGCCAATATGGTCCGCTTCATGAGCACACCGCTGAACCGTCCTGATACCGTTGGTTATAATATAGGACAGGTCTGGGGCCTCTCAATGCGGGTCATCAACAATCCGGATCCGGAGGGGATCCCGCCTGCAGGTACCTTCGGCTGGAGCGGCGCTTACGGCACCCACTTCATCGTGTGTCCGCGCTACAATCTTTCCGCGGTCTACTGCACCAACCTGACCAATGCCGGCGGCTCCGGCGCATACACGGCCTGGGAGTTCGAGCAGGATATTTTCAAAGCAATTAAGGCAAAATAAACCGAAAACAAATTCGGCTGTAAACTAAACGATCATTATTGCGCCGCGCCAGAGATGCCCCGGAAACCGCCTAACGACCAGGCAGTTCCTCCGGGGCTGTATTTTTTGCCAGCATGTTCATGCCGCCGAAGCAAAGGATCGACACTATGTCGGAATACTCCTCCACTCTCGGCCTTGGATCCTGGGTGTACCAGCGGCGGTATACCTCGATGCAGCCTGCTATAATGAAATCTGCGGAAAGCTCCAGCCTGCGGCCCTCCAGGGAATACTTTTCCCGAATGACACGGACGGCTTCGCTGCGGACGGCGGCCATGATGGAGCGGCTGAGGGTGGAACTCTCGCCAATGCGGAAAAGACGTCCGTAGAAATCCATGTCGCGATTCAAAATGTCCGCAAGAGCTTTGAAGAAAAGATGGGGCACCTGCTCCGCCGCATCCACGGGACTTGATTCGATGGCGTGCCTGAAGGCGTCCCCTATCTCGGCGGCAATGGCTCTGTCCAGCTCGTAGATGCCGCTGTAGTAGTTATAGAAAGTCTTGCGGTCTACGTTGGCCCGGGCGGCCAGCTCCGTGACGCTGATGGAGCCGGGGTCCGCGCCCTCCCCCAGCATGTCCGCGTAGGCATTGCGGATGCGTTTCAGTGAGTCCCTTGTGCGCTTGTCCGGTTTGCGGCCCTCCGCGGTGATGGCGGTCAGTTTCGAGTTTATCTGCTGTCTTTTTTTGCTTGCCATTGGCGTGTTCTCCCCCCGGAAATTGTTCTACATTTTTTTGAAATTTGTGGAATAATCCTCATTTGTGGATTATATTAGAACGACGGAAGGCTGTCAAGGGCAAATTTAGGTTTTAAAACACACGCATATATTGTAAAATTAATGCACCCTTTGAGAAAGTGCGGAACGCTTTCTCTTAAACATGCGGAGGCGGCATTGGTTAGATCCGTTGCCGGATTTTTTG
This sequence comes from Clostridia bacterium, assembly GCA_017444825.1. Taxonomy (GTDB): domain Bacteria; phylum Bacillota; class Clostridia; order UBA1212; family UBA1212; genus UBA1212. Next base: position 50,441 of record JAFSVU010000039.1, on the reverse strand, counting down.
GAATGAACGGAAATGTTGTTTTCCTGAACTGTATGGCCGTCGAAGGTAATCCTGAGCGAGCGAATGCCCGGGAATACCTTCTTATTCCGTTGTCGAAAAAAGTGTATATCGTGATGACTGAGGGGGCAGGTCCCAGGTCGGTCGTTTCACTGTGCGACAATATCGTTACTAATGAGGCGGGCGACTACGTTATCTATGTTTTCTGCAGCCGCGAGAGCGGGATCGGGGACAGGGTCCGTGAGGTGTTCGGGGACGATTCGCCGGTCAAGACCGTGGTCGTGGGGAACAGAGTCGAGATGTATCTTAAGGCCGCAGACGTGGTCTTTTCGAAATTCAGCCTCTTTGGCGATGGCGGGGAACCGTCAGGGATAAGGCGCCTCGGGGCACTTAAAATTGCTTTCAGCAAGGCCTACAGAAGCGCAGGCACGGCGATCACAGCTGCAAAAAGATATTTAAATTCGCAGACCGGGCGCTGATAGGGCTTTAAAATAACGAGCAGGTAAGGAGAGATTCTTCGATATGGCAACAGCCACACTTAACGGAACCATCTATGCTGAAATGGTAAGAGGCGGGGCGGCGATGCTCGGCCTTAACAGGTCTGTCGTAAACGATCTGAACGTATTCCCGATACCGGACGGAGACACCGGGGACAATATGTTCATGACCATCGAGTCGGGAGTGAACAATCTGGGTGAGAAGGCGGATGACGACCTTGGGCAGACCGCCAAGGCCATTGCCGCGGGTATGCTGAGCGGTGCGAGAGGAAACTCCGGGGCCATCCTGTCCCAGATATTTGCGGGGATCTCAAAAGGCTTTGAGGGGATGAGTGACGCGGACATTGCTGCTGTATGCGCTGCGTTTGAGTGCGGCGTTTCCCAGGCCTACAAGGCGGTCAAGGAGCCTGTCGAAGGTACGATCCTCACCGTATTCAGGGAGGCAGTCGACTATGCAAAAACCAATGCTGACGAAAGCACCTCTCTTGAGGCTTTTCTCGATAATTTTATAAAAGAGCTCTACGCTTCCCTTAAGAGGACGCCGGACCTTCTGGCGGTTCTGAAGGAGGCGGGAGTCGTGGACAGCGGCGGCGCGGGATTTGTCTACATCGCCGAAGGTATGAAAAAAGCTCTTTCGGGCGACGCTCCGGAGCTCGTTTCGGAGCACAGTGACGCTTCTTCTGCCCACAAGGTCGACATCACCACATTCACTGAGGACAGCGAGCTCAAGTTCGGCTACTGCACAGAGTTCCTGCTGAGACTTCAGAACAAAAAGACGGACGTGGCGAATTTCGACCTTAAGGTCATATCGGATTATCTCGAGTCAGCCGGCGATTCGGTGGTGGCGTTTATGGACGGATCCGTCGTAAAGGCCCACGTGCACACCTTCAAGCCCGGAGACGTACTCAATTACTGTCAGCAGTTCGGCGAGTTTTTGACCCTCAAGATCGAAAACATGACCCTCCAGCACAATGAGACAACTATTAAGAACAGCTTCGAGATCAAAAACGATTTCGAAATGAAGGTAAAGCCCCACAAGCGCTACGGCCTTGTTTGCTGCGCCGCGGGCGAGGGCCTTAAGAGCATGTTCCTTGACATCGGCACCGATTACGTGGTGGACGGCGGTCAGAGCATGAACCCTTCCGTTGGCGATTTTCTGAAGGCATTCGAGGAGATCAATGCGGATACCATCTTTGTGTTCCCGAACAACGGAAACATCATCATGACCGCAAACCAGGCGGCTGACCTTTACGAAAAAGCGGACGTAGTAGTCATCCCCACCAAAAACATCGGATCCGGTTATGCCGCGATATCGATGTTTGACCCGACAGGCGAGCCTGACGAGGTAAAAGCGCTTCTCGAGGAATCAGCCGACGCCTCACTCACCGGTATGGTCTCAAAGGCTGTCCGGGATACCGACAAGGACGGGGTCAGCGTTGTGAAGGATAATTACATTGGTTTTGTTGGCAGCACCATATATTCCGCAGCGGCTGATAAAAACGGCGCGGCCGAGGGCCTGGCGGAGAAGATCGCAACGGACGAGTACGGCATTCTCATGATAATACGTGGCGCCGACACGTCCCGGGAGGAGGCCGATGCGCTTGCGAGGTCCTTCGAGAAGAAGTACAGGGATCACGAGGTGATATCCGCGGACGGCGGACAGCCGGTATTCGACTACATCTTCATCCAGATGTAAATATGACGTTAAGGCGGCGCCTGCGCCGAAAGAAATAAAAGCAAAACAACAAAATGGAGGAGACCTATGTTAGTATTATTCACCGACACTGATACTGATGTGACCCCGGAAGTTGCGAAAAAGTACAACTACCAGCTCATCAGCATGCCTTACAGTATCGACAGTAAGACGACCTACCCCTATCAGGACTTTGACGTTTTCAACGGGAAGCTGTTTTACGACGGCCTGAGGAACGGCAATCTGCCCAACACCAGCGCAATACCGGTGGAGAGATACGTGGAGTATTTCGAGCCCCACTTTGCGGCGGGAAACGACATTTTCTACGTTCACTTTTCAAGGGCCATGACCGCCACCTTCGACAATATGGACGCCGCAGTGGAGCAGCTTAAGGCCAAATACCCGGAGCGCAAGTTCTACGAGGTCGACACCAAGGCCATAACCACCCTCAGCTACGCAATTGTCGTGGAGGTGGGCAAGCTTTTCAAGGAAGGCAAGACCGCGGAGGAGGTCCTGGAGTGGGCCAAAACGGAAGTCGATAAATACACCATGTATTTCTTCGCGGACGACCTCAAATTCTTCAAGCACAGCGGACGCGTCAGCGGCATTGCCGGCACCATGGGAAATCTTCTCGGCATAAGGCCGATCATTTACATGAGTCAGGAAGGCAAAATGGTCTCCATCGGTAAGGAAAAGGGACGCGCCAAAGCCATCGCCCGCCTCCTCGCCTACATGGACGAGCTGGGCGACGACGTCAAAAACCACCCGATCTACATCGGCCACACCGATGCGGAAGGTCTTGTTGAAGAACTTGCACAGGCACTTAAAGCAAAGCTGGGCGATGACGTTAAATACGAAGTCGTGATCGTAAACCCCACGGCCGGAAGTCATTGCGGACCTAACGGCATTGGTTTGTGCTTCCATTCCACTCGCAGATAACCGGAAATGATAGAAGTAAAAGAAGTAAAAAAAGCCCGGGAGATCAGGGATTTCATCAATTTTCCTCTCGGGCTGTATAAGGGCAACCCGTATTTCGTGCCGCCCCTTTACGGCGACGAGAAGAAGATGTTCCGCAGGAATTTTGTGTATTCCGACACCTGTGATTCGGTATTTTTCAACGCCTACAGGGAAGGCAGGATATGCGGCAGGATCCAGGGGATAATTCAGCGGGCCTCCAACGAAAAGAACAACGAGAAGCGGGTCCGGTTCACCAGATTTGACGCAATTGACGACGATGAGGTGGCGGAGGCTCTTTTCGGAGCTGTGGAAAAATGGGCGCTTTCAAAGGGCATGGACACCGTGGTTGGGCCCCTTGGTTATTCCGATCTTGAGCGGGAAGGCCTTTTGGTGGACGGTTTTGACAGGATATCCACCTTCGAGGAACAGTACAACGCGGAATACTACGGGGCGCTCATTGAAGGACGGGGATACGCCAAGGAAGTCGACTGGGTGGAAAGCATCGTTAAGATCCCCGAGGGCGGCATGGACCCCAAGGTCTTTAAGCTCGAGGAACTGCTCCTTAAGCGCCACAAACTCCACTACGGCACCGCCCGCAACGTGAACGAATTTCTGGACAAATACGCCGACGGCTTTTTTGAGCTTCTGGACAAGTCCTACGATAAGATATACGGCACGGTTCCCTTCACCGACGCAATGAAAAAAATGATGATCGATAACTTTAAGCTCATCATCGATCTGCGGTACGTGGCTGTCGTGCTGACTGAGGACGAAAAGGTGGTGGCTCTCGGCATCTGCTTCCCGTCTATCGGCGAGGCAATTCAGAAATCGGGCGGAAGGCTCACACCCGGAGCCATCACAAGGATCCTCAAGGCGGTCAAAAAGCCCAGAGTGATCGATTTCGGTCTTGTGGGCGTCGACCCGGACTACATAAACCATGGCATAGGCGGCATGATGGTCGGGGGCATAGCCAGGATGCTTAAAGAGAACAACATTGACCACGCGGAGACCAATCTCAACCTTGAAACCAATGAAGCGATCCGCGCATTGTGGAAGTATTTTGACAGCGAGGAGCACAAGCGCCGCCGCTGCTACGTAAAAAAACTGGTCTGACCGGGCAGGAGAACTGTTATGAAACTTATCATAGACTGCATGGGCGGCGACAACAGCCCCGGCGCAAACGTGGAAGGCGGCCTCATGGCCCTGAAAAAATATCCGGAGCTTCACCTTATATTCAGCGGCGACGAGAGCCTCATCAAGGAAGAGCTTAAGAGGTGCGGCGTCACGGAGGGCCGTTTTGAGATACTCCACGCGCCGGACGTCATCACCGGTGAGGACAAGCCCACGGACGCCATAAGGCTTAAGCGCGAAAGCTCCATGATGAAGGGCATCAAACTCCTCAGGGAGAGCCCCGACATAGAGGGCATCGTGTCAACAGGCGCCACAGGCTCTCTCGTTGCCGCAGCCACGCTGAGGATAGGCCGCATCGAAGGGGTGTTCAGACCCGCCTTTTGCCCTATTCTGCCCACAATGAACGGCGGAATCGTTGGCGTATGCGACAGCGGCGCCAACGTCGACTGCCAGCCCCTCCAGCTGATCCAGTTCGCGATCATGGCCAGCGCCTACATGGAACACACATTCGGCATTGAAAACCCGAGGGTCGCCCTCCTTAATATCGGCACCGAATCCGAAAAAGGCGACGATCTCCGGAAAGAGGTGTATGCCGCCCTCTCCACACTCGAGGGTATAAACTTTGTGGGCAATATGGAGAGCCGAGATCTGCTCTCAGGCAAATACGACGTGGTGGTCTGCGACGGTTTCTCCGGAAACGTATTGATCAAGACCACCGAAGGCACCGCCCTCCAGCTCATGAAAAAAATCAAAAAGGATATATACTCAAGAACCGTGTACAAGATCGGCGCCCTTTTCATGAAAAAAATGTTCAGCGACATGAAGGAGTTCATGAACTACCAGAGGTACGGCGGCAGCGTCCTTCTCGGGACCGAGAAGATAATCGTCAAGGGCCACGGGGCCAGCGACAAGGTCGCAGTGGCAAAGTGCATCGAGCAGGCGGTCAGCATGGCGGGCAGCAACCTAAATGGGATCATTGCAGAAAAAGTCAAAGCTTAAGAGGGAGTGCCGGACAAGGTAATAGTTCAAGGGGTGCCGCTCAGGTAATAAGTAAGAGGTAAGAGGTCACTGCTCGAGCGAGTGCCGGACAAAGTAATAAGTAAGAAGTAAGAGGCGGGCCCACGTCGACCACATTTCATCGAGGAACGATTCTTCACGAAGTGAAGCCAAGTGACGAGATGCAAGGTGCGAGACGTGAGCGGTGCCGGACAAAGTAATAAGTAAGAGGTAAGAGGTAAAAGGTAAAAAAGCATAGGTGCAAAGTACAATGATTTGCCGCAAAAATGCGATGATAATATATATGAGAGGAAATAGTTATGTTTGAAGAAGTAAAAAAACTGCTTATCAAAGAGCTTCGTCTTAAGGACGTTGAAGTGACTCCCGAGTCGAGGATCAAAGAGGATCTGCACGCAGACTCCCTTTCTGTGCTTACGCTCATCATGACCATTGAGGAAGAGTACAACATTCAGATACCCGACGAGGAGCTGATGAAGTTCAACACAGTCGGCGACGTTGTGAAGTTCCTTGAGGGGCTGAAATAATAACGCGCTGTTAAATTAGAGCGGCTCCGGGAGGCTTTTGAAAAGGTACACCGGAGCCGTTTTGTGTTTTAAAAACAGTTTGTTTAACTCATTGGTCAGAGGTATATCTCTCTGAGGCCCTGAGGAAGCTTTACCTTAACGATGCCGCCCTCGATATCCACCGAGAGCACCACGTCCTCAAGTACCGGGATCAGGATGTTTTTCCCGTTGCCGCAGTCCACGTCATATATGTCGCTGCCCGCGCCGAAGATAACGTCCTTTATGCGCCCCAGCTCGTTGCCGTCATCCTCAAAAACGGTGCAGCCGATAAGGTCGCCCACAAAATACCTGCCCTCAGGCAGTTTTATGGCGTCACCCCGCTCCACCTGGAGTTCAATACCCCGGAGGCGGTCTGCAGCGTCGCGGTCATCGATGCCGTCCAGCTTTAATATCACAAATTTGTTCGAAAATTTCACGCCCTTGACGTCGATCTTGCGCCTTGCACCACTCCCAAACAGCAGGACGCTCTTAAGCTTTTTGAAACGGGTCACGTCATCCGTCTGAGGAATGACCTTCACCTCGCCGTGGACACCGTGGACGTTGACAATTGTTCCTATAGTCAGATAATCAAGCATCAGGATTCTCCTTTCGAGCTTCGCTTCACCTCGTACATTTTGACATCCGCCTTTTTGATGAGCGCACGAAGAGTGTCGGCGCTGTCAAGGAATGCCCGCGCATATCCGACGGAAAAGCTTGCCAAAGACGAGTCTCTGAAAGTCGGAGCGTTTTGGTTAAGGGACTCTTTCCCGTCCAGATTTACATACCAGAATCCGTCAACTGTAGCGGAGACAGAGGGATCGATGCGGTAATAATACGTCAGAATGCCATTGGTTTTGTTCGTCAGCATTTCGAACACTTCATTGGTCCGGTCAAGATGTGCCTGAAGCTCTTCGTCATCAAGGCTTGTGAGGTCTGATCCCACGAAGTCGGAAACCATCTCGACGGACTGCTCCACGTTCTCAAAATAGTTATTCAGATTTTTCTGCCCCGTTTCGCAGAGCAGGAGGAGAGTCTGAGACGCATTGCGGTTGCCCACGTCCCTTAGAGATACTACTCCCAAAAGAGCGACGATCACCATAGCTATCGCCATGATGCACACCGTTATTGCGGTTATCTTGGTTCGTATCGAATGCATGTTCCGGACCTCCGCAGATGGAAATGAACCTCTGTACGAGAAAAAAGCGCTCCAGGTCCTAAGAGGTGAAACGCCGTTTCCGTTATAACTCTATGTGACTGATCTTATTCGATGTCGATGAAGATCTGCTTGCCGCGGCTCTTGGCGCCGGATCTGATGATGGTGCGGATCGCCTTGGCTATTCTGCCGTCCTTGCCGATAACTCTGCCGGTCTCTTCCTCAGCTACGGAAAGCTTCAGATAGATGCCGTCCTCAGTTTCTTCTTCTGTGACTACGACAGCGTCCTTGTTATCAACAAGCATCTTGGCAATGGTTTCAAGAAATTCTTTCATGATATGATCCTTTCAAAATGCTGACGCTTATATAATTCGGGGAGGAACGATAATTTGTAGCCCCTGAATTACGCCTTCTTAGCCTTCTCGATGAGAGCTTTTGCTTTGTCGGTCGGCTGTGCGCCCTTCTTCATCCAGTCCTCAGCCTTTGCCAGGTCGATGGTGTACTCAGCAGGGTCCTTAAGCGGGTTGTATGTTCCTATTTCCTCGACAAAACGGCCGTCTCTTGCAAATCTCGACTCTGCGACAACTATTCTGTAAAAAGGTGCCTTCTTAGCGCCCATTCTTCTCAATCTGATCTTAAGCATTTGTTTTTACCTCCGAAAATTAAATACAATAATATATTTTTGATAAAGCCTGAACGATCATCGCTCCGCTCTTTTCAACTTGTTTATAACCAATGGCGTCATAACCAATGGCTTTATGACCGATGGCTCTGTGACCGATGGCCTCCCTCAAAACGGGAACGCGCCACCGCCGCCGAAGCCTCCTCTTCCACCGCCGAAGCCTCTCAACCCCTTCGGGCCCTTTCCGTTTGACATTTTTTTCATCATGTCGCGCATCATCTCGAACTGGCGCATGAGGCGGTTTACGTCCTGGACCGTGGTGCCGCTGCCCGCGGCGATCCTCTTTCTTCTGCCGGCGTTCAGGATCTCCGGTTTTTTGCGCTCTTTTGCGGTCATGGAGCAGATGATGGCCTCTGTCCTCACCATGCCCTTCTCGTCAATGTCCTCTTCCCGGATCTGAGCCGCGCCCGGCATCATGCCAAGGAGCTTTCCTATGCCGCCCATTTTCTTTATCTGTCTGAGCTGCGTGAGGAAGTCTTCCAGAGTGAAGGTCTGCCGCCTGATCTTTTTCTCAAGCTCCCGGGCCTCCTTCTCGGTGTACATCTGTTCGGCCTGTTCAATGAGGCCCAGCACGTCGCCCATGCCGAGGATACGGCCAGCCATGCGGTCTGGCTTGAAGGTCTCGAACTCGTTCATCTTCTCGCCAACGGAGGCGAACTTGATGGGCTTTCCGGTCATCTGCGCCACTGAGAGCGCCGCGCCGCCCCTGGTGTCCGAGTCAAGCTTTGAAAGTATAACGCCGCTGATATTCAGCCTGTCGTTGAACGCCACGGCCACGTTTGCGGCATTCTGGCCTGTCATCGAGTCCACCACTAAGAGTATCTCCGAGGGGTCCACCGCTTTTTTGATATTCTCCAGCTCCTCCATGAGGGCGTCATCGATCTCGAGACGTCCCGCGGTATCCACGATCACGACGTCGTTGAGCTGGCGGAGAGCTTTCTCTTTCGCGGTCTTTGCGATCTGCACCGGCTTCGTGCCCTCGGGCATTGAGAACACCGGCACCTGGATCTGTCCACCCAGAACCTCCAGCTGTTTGATAGCCGCAGGCCTGTATATGTCGGCCGCCACGAGGAGCGGGCTCTTGCCCTGCTTTTTCAGCATCAGCGCAAGCTTTGCGGAGGCGGTGGTTTTACCGGCACCCTGAAGACCCACCATCATGATGACGTTCGGCGGAGTCCTGCCGAGATCCAGCTTCGCTTCCTTTCCGCCAAGGAGTTCCTTCAGCTCATCGTTTACGACCTTCACCACCTGCTGTCCCGGGTTCAGTCCCTCAAGCACCGAAGCGCCCACAGCCTTCTCCGAAACAGTCTTGGTGAAATCCTTGACCACTTTATAGTTAACGTCAGCTTCGAGAAGCGCCAGTCTGACCTCCCGCATAAGCTCTTTTACGTCACTCTCCGTGACCTTTGTCTTACCGCGGAATTTTCGCATCGCTTCCGATAATTTCGACGCAAGATTTCCAAAAATCATACCTTATCTCCGATAATTTCCGACGCCTCAGACCGTCTCTCCGAGATCGTCCGCCGCAGCCTCAAGCCTTTCGCACATTTCCGCGACCGGGCCCTCTCCCGCAGCCTTTTTTATTTCTCCGGCAAGCCTCTTCACTTCGCCGATCTTTTTTTCGGCCTCCATAAACCTGCCGCAAAGACCCAGCTTCTTTTCAAAGCTCTCAAGCTCCGCTCTGGCTCTTGCAACGCTCTGCTGGACCGCCTGTCTGGATATTCCCAGCTCCGCCGCTATCTCGCTGAGAGTCATATCGTCGCCAAAATACATCTCAGTGGTCTGCCTGTGCCTCTCGTCGAGCAAAGGACCGTAAAAATCCAGCAGCAGATTTATATCGAGCTTTCCTTCCACCGTCTCACTCCTTAGGCCCCAGGCACATAAGTCCGATCGTCTCCGCCTCGAAGAAGCCCCATTCGCAGGGCTCTGTCAAGCGAAGCGGTTGACAGTATACCACTTCATTAAAGCTCTGTCAACAACTATTTCACGCCGCCCAGCACCTTCAGGAAGTCCTCCACATCCTTGATTATGCCTGCGTGGTTGTAGAGAGAGATGCCCTTGGCGAGTGTGTACTCCGCGTAAATGCGGGCCTCGGAGGCCATGACGTTGAAGCGTCCCCGGTAGAGTTCCGCCAGTTTCATGAAGTTTTCCTTGATCTTCAGGTCGAAAAGATGCTCGTCGCCAATGTCCATCTCCACCTTGTCCCGGGACTGGACCACGCTTTTTATTCCGCAGCGGGCGGCCAGGGCCTTGATGTATGATAAGTGCATGAGATTGGTTATGTTCTGGGGAATGTCCCCCGGGAACCTCTCGAGGAGCTCGTCCGTGAGCTCGAAAATATCCTTTTCCGACGAAACAGCCGCGATCTTCCGGTGTATCTCCATTCTGGCGTCCGGGTGGGTGATGTAGTCGCCCGGGATGTACGAGCTGATGGTGAAATCCACAGTGACGGTGACGTCCTGCTCCACTTCGCCCCCCGTGATCTCCGTTATCATACGGCCAAGCATGCGGTTGTAAAGATCGTAGCCAATGGTCACCACGTCTCCTGACTGCATCTCCCCGAAAACGGAGCCTGCGCCCCTGATCTCCAGATCCCTCATGGCGACCTTGATGCCGGAACCAAACTCGGTAAACTCCTTTATGGTCATGAGACGGCGCCAGGCGTCCTCGGTGAGGTGCTCCTCGTCGGGGTAGGTGATGTATGCGTAGGCCCTCACGTCGGAACGGCCCACCCTGCCCCTTATCTGGTACATCTGGGCAAGGCCCAGGCGCTCGCCGTGCTCGACTATGATGGTGTTTGCATTGGCGATGTCAAGACCGGACTCGATGATGGTGGAGCAGATCATGACGTCGTATTTGCGGGCGATGAAGTCACGCATTATTCGCTCAAGATCCTTCTCTGGCATCTGTCCGTGGGCAACGCATATCCTCGCCTCCGGAACCAGCCTTCCAAGCCACTCCAGCCTGTCGTTTATCGTCATCACCCTGTTGTAAAGGTAAAATACCTGGCCGCCCCGGGCCATCTCACGGAGGATCGCGTTTCTCACCACCTCGTCGCTGAGCTTTATGACGTAGGTCTGCACAGGATTGCGGTTTCTCGGGGCCTCGGTGATGACGCTGATGTCCCGGATCTTCGAGAGGGACATGTTAAGGGTGCGGGGGATGGGCGTTGCGCTCATGTAAAGCGTGTCCGCCGCGGGGTATTTGAGGTTCAGCTGCTCCTTCTGCATGACGCCGAAGCGCTGCTCCTCGTCAATGACGATCAGCCCAAGATCCTTAAACTCCACGTCCTTCGACTTAATAAGGGCGTGGGTGGCGATGATCATGTCGATATTGCCGTTTTTCAGGTCCTCCTTGATCTTTTTGGCCTCGGAGTAGCTTCTGAACCTGCAGAGATAATCTATTTTTACGGGAAAATCTGCGAACCTGTCCAGGGCGGTGTAGTAGTGCTGCTGGCATAATACTGTGGTGGGGACGAGTATCGCCACCTGCTTTCCCGCGGCAATGGCCTTAAAAGCGGCCCTGAACGCCACCTCGGTCTTTCCGAAACCAACGTCTCCGCAGAGAAGGCGGTCCATTGGTTTTGTCATCTCCATGTCGGTCTTGATCTCATCTGCGCAGACAAGCTGATCTGATGTGGCCTCAAATTCGAAGCCCCGCTCAAACTCTGCCTGGAGCTCGTCATCCTTCGGGAACGCAAAGCCCTTCATATTGCGGCGTTTCGCGTAAAGGTCCACCAGTTCCTCCACGTATGCCCGCAGAGTCTGCCTGACTCTCTCCTTTTCCCGCTGCCATTCCCGGCTTCCGAGGGTGCTGATCTTCGGCATCGTATCGTCTTTTCCAACGTACCTGTGGACCGTACCCAGCTCCAGCGACGGAAGGAAAAGCTTTCCGCCACCCGCATATTCGATGACCACGTAGTCCTTGGTCACACCGTGGATATCTCTCGCCTCGATGCCCCGGAACACGCCAATGCCGTGAATGTCGTGAACTATATAGTCCCCGGGACGGATGTCGTTAAAGAGATCCTCGTCGTTTATGTTTTTCTTTTTGCGGCCTGCTCCCCGGCTCTCCCCCGACGCAAAGAACGATCGTTCGGTCACCAGTACAAAGCCCATGTCCTCCAGTTCGAAGCCTTCCTCCACCGGGGAAGTCTTGAGCCAGCGCATCTCCGGAACGTCTGAGGCATATTTTTTCAGTTCCTCCGCAAGGTTCTCCACCCGGTCACCTCTCTCGGAGGCGACGTACACGTGAAGACCCCTGTCGAACCAGTCAAGGAGCATCTCCCTTAAGATCACTTCGTTTCCCGAAGCGGGGGACACCCTTTTTGATCTCAGCGCAAAGGACAGAACTGTTCCCGAAGCCGAATCGTACCTTGACGGCGCGCTTCCAGGGAGCAGGCCCTTCGGTACTATGTGCTTTGAAAAGCCGCCCTTTTCCTTTGGCGTGAGAGTCGGATCCTCCCAGGGGAGCTTCGGCAGTGCATTGTCCGTAAGAGAAAGCTCGATGGATCTTTTATCGATGATCTCCGAAAGCTCCTCCAAAGACATGAAGAAATCGCAGAGCTCGTCAGGGGTGAAATTTGTGCGGGAAACCGTGTCGCATATCCTTCTGTGCTCGTCAAGGAACACCGCCGCGGTCTCAAGAACAGGCTCCCTGTCCTCGCAGAAAACCGGGACGCCCCTGCAGTAATCAAGTATATTTCGGTCGCGGCCTATGATGAACGGAACGTACCTGTCCATGCCCGGAAACTCGTTTCCCGCTGCAAGCATCGAGATCGCATTCTCGGCTTCGCTCCTGAGCCTCGACGAAACCAATGGGTCGTCACCGGTCCTTGAGATCGTCCTCTCCACTGACTCCAGTATCATCTTCCGGAGCTTTTCAGGGTCCCTGGCTGCGATCCTTACCTCGCTCTCCGGGGAAACCGCCACCTCTTCTACCTTTGAAACGCTCCTCTGGGACACGGGGTCGAACACGTTGATCACGTCCACGGTATCGCCGAAGAAAAACACCCTGTAGGGCATCTCCGAGGAGGTGGGGAATACGTCAAAAATATCGCCGCGGATGGAGAACTGCCTGGGGCCGTCCACCATGCCCACCCGGACGTAGCCCATTGACGCCAGTCTGTCCGCAAGGCTTGAAAGGTCGTAATCTTCCCCTTCTTTTACGAGAAAATCACAGTCCTTAAACCTCCTTGGATCCACCGTAAACTGCATGAGGGAAGCCGGGGAGAGCACCAATGCGCCGTAGTCGCCCTCTGCAAGCTTTTTAAGTATCTGAACCCGTCTGTATTCACGGTCCCGGTTCCTTGCAAAGGCGTTAAAGAACATGTAGTCCGAGGGCTCGAGAAGAAGCACGCTCCCCGAGACGAATGACTCAAGGTCCTCCGCGGCTCTTTTTGCGGCAAAGTCGTTCGGCGCTATGTACACCAGCTTTCCTTTTGCGTAATGCGCGGCAAAAGCGGCGGCGAAAAATCTGGCCGCCGTTCCGGAGCCGATGCGTACAGAGCAATGCTCGCCTCTGTCGATACTTGCGGCGAGCATTGGATACTGATCCCAGCTGTTTATGAGGTTTAAAAGATCTTTTTGTTCAGTCATTTAGTAAAGCTTATCAGTTAAGTCCCCCGGCCTTTTTGACGTTGGCTTCGGACATGGCCTTGTCGATGCCTTTGGTTATTATGGAAAGTGCCGCGTCGGCCGCAAACACCAGAGCCTCCCGGACGTACCCCTCTTTTTCCGGAGAAAACGGGGAGAGCACGAACTTCACCATGTCCTCGCCCGGCATGCGGCGGCCTATTCCGACCCGTACCCTGGGGAACTGCTCCGTGCCGAGATGCGAGATGACTGACGTCATGCCGTTGTGGCTGCCCCCGCTGCCGGAAGCTCTCACTCTCACGCGCCCCGGCTCCACGTCGCAGTCGTCGTATATCACGATTATGTTTTCGGGAGCCACCTTGTAAAAGGATGCGGTCTCCTCTATCGCGGCGCCGCTGTTGTTCATATAGGTCTCGGGCTTCATCAGAATGACTCTGACCTCGTCCCCGCCTTTTTTGATCTTAGTGTCGCAGTAGGAAGCATTGAACTTCTTTTTGGAAAAGCTGACGCCCAGTTTTTCCGCCAGAATGTCCACTGCCCTGAAGCCGCAGTTGTGCTTCGTCATGGCATATTCAGGCCCCGGGTTTCCGAGCCCCGCTATGATATACGTTTCGGTTCCGCCGTCTCTGCGGAAAAGCCTGTTGAAAAAAGACATATTCATTCTCCACTAAGAAAAGTCACTGCCTCCCGGCCGTCATATCCTTCTTGTGCCGAAGCAGGTGTAGTGTGTCGCACAGGTGAGTCCCTTTGAGAAAACGAGGGAGTATTTGGCGTCATTGCTGAGCCTTGTGAGCCTGAGAACGATCCTGTTCTCGCCCTTTCTCAGCTTAATTCCCTCAAAATGAGCGTTCTCCGCATCGAAGGTGGTCGCCTCAAACCTCTCGCCAATGAGCTTCCCGTTCACAAAAAACTTGAATGGTCCCGAGCAGCCCAGCTGGGCAAACACAGTCATTTCCTCCGGCGCGACAAGTATCTGTGACAGATAGATGACGCAGGGCCCCGTAAATCCGAACAGATCCCGGAATTTGAAGGAATCCTCGGGTATCTCCACGTCGGCGATCCTGTAAGGTCTTGCGATGACGCCTCTTCCGCCTCTTCCGTAGTTTATGCCCCTGGGAAGCTCCTCAAAAAGCTCCTCCTCGCAGAATACGTCCGTCTCTGCATCCCTGGCGAAATTCAGGTGGAATTCCCGCACGTTGTCGATATTTTCCGCCTCGCTCGAAGCCTGTGGAAATACGTGCCAGTAGCCCTTGCCCTTTGAAAGTATCTCCGTGTCTGTGGCGGGAACGGTGCTCCAGATGGGGCCCGTGAGACGCCAGACCTTGTTTCCCGATATGCCGAAGCTGTACTCGTTTTCATAGTCGCCGGTAACTTTGACCTTTACGATGTTCTTTTCGTAGATCACGCCGTCGGGGTCCTTCGCGCCTATCACAAGCACCTCTTCAGCTTTGTCGCCGGGGAGGATGGTGCGGCCGTAGCTTTTCAGCAGCTCGTCTCTCTTCTTGATCTCGGTGTTTTCCGGAAGTGTCAGGGCATATTCGATGTACATAGCCTTCTGGGAGTTGTTTCTGAAGGAGAGCTTCACCGCCGCGTCCTTCGTCAATCCGAATGTAGGGTCGCCGTTCTCGTACTCCACCGCAAAGCTGATCGGCGCGAGCTCTTCAAACCTTCTCACGCCCGCAAGAGGAGCTTCCACGAACTCCACCTCGCTGCCGCCGCTTCTCGCAAGGGAGAGAGCCAGTCTCGCCACGTCCGATGCAAGGTCCGCAACACTGTCACTGCTTCTGTTTGCCCTGACGCCAAGGACGTACTTCACGTCATTCCAGCCGTAGAGCTTCTCCAGCTTTTCCGCGCCGTGGACGATACCAAGAATTGCCCCCGCAGTGGCACAGGTACAGTCGGTATCAAATCCGCAGTTTAGGGCCAGCATTCCGGTCTTTATCATGTCGCCCTCGCCCTTAAGCAGCGCCGCCACTGTGATGCCCAGATTCTGGAGCATATTGGTGCAGTCAAGATGCCCGTAGGCCGAAAGCAGCTCGCAAAGGACCTCGCCCATATCCCTGTGGGTCCTGCAGAGCTCGCAGACGAAGGTCACCACGTCTCTTACCACCGAATTTTTAGGCACAAAACCAATGCCGTGCATCATAAGCTCGTACATAGGGCCGAAGCTGCCGTCAAGCCCCTTGCCGGTAAACGCCAGGGCCTCCACAGCCGCAAAGAAAAGCTCCGCGTCAATGCTGATACCGTCGTGGTCAATGATCCCGTCCCTGCCGGCAAGTCCCGCCGCCTGGATGGGGTTTCCGGGGCTGAGGCAGGCCCATATCTCCGACCTTATGGGACAGCCGTTTCCGTAGCGGTAAAAGTCGTTGCAGAAGCGCCCGGAATAAGGCGGCATTATGCCCTTCTCATGATTTTTTCTCATGATCGCATATTCGCCGGGGGAGTAATCGCAATTTTCGCAGAATGAGTCAAGAAGGTCCTTTGACGTAAAACCAAGGCCCTTCTTCTCCACCACCTCAAGCCAGAGCACCTGCAGATCCAGGTCGTCGTTGGGCAGCATGGTGTCGATCATTTCGGGCTTAAACTCAAGCTCCATAGGCATCTTCACGCCCTCGTAAGGCGCCCCGAGAGTGCCGATGACGGTCTTGCCGATGAAGCAGCCTTTGACTCTGTCGATATAATCCTTGTAATTGATCCTCATTTTGTTGTTTTCTCCTTCTTTTGCAAAACGAAGCTTCTATGCTTTCGGTTCTTAAGTACTTAAGCGCAATTATCAGTACGCCGGAGCGTCGTCGCTTATTCTCATGTCTATGTGATCCTCGCTGAGCCTGCCGTTGTCCGCAAAGTCCCTGTTTTGCCGGAATTTTTCCCGTATTTTCGCAACGGAGCCGGTGGTCATGAGGTAGCTGTATTCTATCGGTTTCATCGAAATGATGCGCACCCTGGAAAGCGGCGCGATGTAGTTTGTGGGGTTGCTTCCGGGATCCTTCGACCCGTCGTAGCAGAACCTGCCGGCCTTAAAGACGTCTATGTTCGGCACGTACAAACCAATGCCGTAATCGTCCTCAGGGTTCAGAAAGGCGCTCCAGGTCTCCTTCGCAGACTTCCTCAGTCTGAAGGTGCAGGCCTCCGAGTATTCCGGAAGGCCCCAGAAGTTAAGATCGTCCCTTACCGTAAGAGGCTTGTCCTGCCAGGACTCGATGCCGTCGTACCATACGAAGCGGCTTAAGTAGCTCACCGTGTAAAACGCGGGCAGCTCCTGGGTGTTGCAGCCGTGGGTCCAGCAGGAATAGTCCGTGAACCTGTTGTCCACCCTGATGATGTCGCCCTCCAGCGTGTACGTGTTTTCCATGTAGCTTGGCGTGTCCCAGCCCACCTTGCCCCAGTCCTTGGGCTGAGCCTTGACGTATATGCTGCTTGGCGTTTTTTTGAAATCAATGAGCCTCGACCGCATGTTTCCCCTGTCGCCGCCCTGTACGGGATTGTAGCACCAGTTGTGTCCCATAAAAGTGCCGAACTTAAAATCCGGGTTCTCGGGGCACTCCCCGGTGCCGTAGTAGGACTGCTGGACGAGGCGGCCCGTGTCGTATTGGTTAATGAGATTAGCGATGCCGGGAACGGGGCAGTTCTTGTCCTCGATATAGTTCACACCGCCGCCCCAGATGAGCCTGACGCCCACCTTCAGGAATTCGTTCTCGATGAAGCCGGTGTCGCCGGAAGGGGCCGGGACATTCTCGAAAGCCACGTCCTCTATGACAAGCTCCGCGGGTTTATCCTCCAGGGTCACGTACTCAACCGTCTCGATGCCCTTTCTTTCCGCGCCGTCCACGTACCCCGGAACGAAGCAACGGAACTCACCGGGTCCCTTGTCGAGATAAATTACGTCGTCATCCCCGTCGGTGTACTTTACGATCGCCCTTAAAGCCGCCTTCGAGCAGTATTTCAGCACGAAGCGCGTGAAAGGCTTTTCCGGCCGTCTGAAAAGGTCTATTTTTCCGTCGATCTCACGAATATCCTTCATTTCTGCATCTCCTTATTTCTGCATCTCCTTAACGAATGCTTTCATATCCTCCGGGGGGATATTTTCGAATATCCACGCGGCGAAATATTTGGCGTTTTTTTCAAGTTCCTCCACGCTCCTGAAGGTCCAGCCGGACTGGAAAGCCCCGAAGACCTTTGTCAGCCGCCTGAAAACGTACCTTGCGTGGGTGTGGTCGTAGGATATGAAGTCGGGCCTTGTGACCACGTTGGAAACCAATGTGCCGAGGAGCCTCATGGCAATGCCCTCGCCTTTGATGACGGTGGCCAGCTGTCCCCTCATCCTTTCAGGGCGGTTCTTTTTGTACCACATGAGGACGCCCGGGTAAAACGACTGGATGACGTAGTCCCCCTTATATCCCTCGAGTATCTTTTCCGCGGCTTCGCAAAGAGCAGTCGCGTTGTTTCCGCAGAGCTTGTACTCTATGAGAAGCGGCACCCGTCCCCCGACAGCCTCAAGGCACTCCTCAAGAGTCGGGATGGTCTCGTCCGTTCCGCCGAGGCGCAGAGTTTTTAGTTCCTCAAGGGTCTTATCCTCGGGCTTCCCCGGCACTCCGCACATCCGGTCCAGGGTGTCGTCGTGAAAAACCACGACGCGGCCGTCATTGGTCAGGTGGACGTCGTTTTCGATCATAAAGCCTGCCTCAGCCGCCCGTCTGAATGCGGGAAGAGAGTTCTCCGGCACACCCTGGCCAATGTCATGAAGACCCCGGTGGGCGATGGCCCTGCCCTTCATAATGGCCCTGTCCCTGTGGCGCCTAAGCCCCGGAAAGATCAGAAAAAGTATTATCAGAATTAGTCCCAAAGCCGCCGCGGCAGCGATCCAGAGTGCTTCCATTTTGCCTCAGTCTTCCACGTCGAAGTTTTCGATGAGTGAATTCTTCTTTGGCGGTTTGTTGTCGCCGTGCTTTACGAATATCATGGTCACAAACGCCAATGCGGAGAACACAGCCGCGTAGGGGAAAAGCAGCAGGTAGCCCGCAGATTTGATGTTGTTTATCAAAAGTCCCGAAAGGAGAGGAGTGGCGATCTGGGCCGCCATTGAGAAGGTGTAGTAGATACCGGTGTATTTTCCCACGTCTCCGCCCTTGCACATCTCCACCACCATCGGGAAGGAGTTTACGTTGATGGCCGCCCAGCCTATGCCCACAAGGCCGAAGAGCACGTACATTATGGGTGTGGCTTCCCTCAGGAAGAAACCGACGATATAGCACGCAGTCATAAGAACTATGCCGCCCATGATCGTTTTTTTGCGCCCCAGATGGCTGGAGAGGAAGCCGAGAGGCACGAAGGCCGCAATGGCCGCCACAGTTCCCACCAGGAGATAGCCGGAAGATGCCGAAAGATCGGCGCCCCAGATCTCAACGCAGTATCTCGAGAACGCCGTGGAGACCGCATTGTAGGCCATGAACCAGAAGAACACCGAGAGAAGTATCATGAAAAGGCTGAGGCCCACTTTTTTGTCCACCTTTTTGCCTTTTCCCGCCTCCGTCTCTTCATCCGGCTCGTCGGTGTAGTGGGGAAGCTTGTTCTCCCTCATTGTGACCGTCATTATAATTACGGACACGAGCATGAACGCAGCCACGATAATGAACACCGGCAGGAAGGACGTGCCCTCTTTGTAGACCTTTACGCCCTCGTCGTTGGTCTCGCTCTTGAGAAGGAACATCATGAGCACCGTGGAGAAGATCCCGCCGACGTAGCCCACGAGATTGATGACCGCATTGGCTTTGCTGCGGAGAGGCTTTTCCGTGACGTCAGGCATGTACGCGACAGCGGGGGCGCGGTAGATGGACATCACCACCAGCAGGAGGATCAGCGTCACCATGAACACCGGGAACGACAGCGCCTTGTGCGCAAAAGCGAGCACCACCATAAGTCCCGAGGCCGCGATCGTACCGAAGAGCACGTAGGGAGTCCTCTTGCCAAGCTTTGTGCGGGTCTTGTCCGAAATGGAGCCGAAAAGCGGCAGCATGAACAGCGCCAGCACGTTGTCGATTGCCATGATCGCATTGGTTTGGAATGTGTCGAGCTTGAAATCGTTCTCGAGGAGGTACGGAATGACCTGGTCGTAAAGCTGCCAGAAGGCAAGTATCGACATAAAGGCAAAACCAATGAGTATCGTCCGTTTGTAATTAAGTTTCATTTTTCCTCCGGTGGTGATATTTATTATTTCCGCGGTCTAAAACGCCGCCTCGATCATTTCAATTTCACGGGGCCTCCCGTCGCTTCCCAGGTAGACCTCCGCAACGTCAAATCTAACGTAATAATTCGAGAATTCAGGTCTTTCCCAGAAGAACATCTCCGCAAGGCGCCTGTATTTCATCCTCTTTTCGTAACCAACGGCTTCGCTGGCCCTGGCAAAACTGCTGCCGCTCCTGGTCTTGACCTCGCAGAAGCATATAAGCTGCTCACTTGGCTTCACCGCCACGATATCGATCTCGCCCCGGTTGCCCTTTCGCCAGTTCCTCGCCTCGATGAGGTAGCCTCTCTTTTCGTATTCCGCCGCGCAGGCCTCTTCGCCCAGCCGCCCTTTCGCCTTGTTCGCACTTTTAGTACTTTTTGATTCCACCGTGTACCTCTCAGTGCAATGTTTTCAGGAACGATTTTCTGTGGATCGGAGAAACGCCAAGCTCCTTTATCGCGGCATAGTGGGCCGCGGTGCCGTAGCCCTTGTGCTTTGCAAAGCCGTAGCCCGGGTACACCGAATCAAGTTCCACCATCATGCGGTCCCTGGTGACCTTGGCGATGATCGATGCGGCACCGATGGAAAGGGACAGCGCATCGCCGTGGGTTATCGATATCTGCTCGACGCCGGTCGGAAGGTCGGGTATGTGAACGTGGTCCACGAGTATGTGCTTCGGAACGCCTCCCAGCTTTTCGGAGGCCTGCTTTACGGCCATGCGCATCGCCTCGTAGGTGGCCCTGAGGATATTTATCTCGTCGATGCGGTCATTGTCAATGATGCCCACACCGTAGGAAAGGCAGCTTTCTATGATGCCGTCAAAAAGCTTTTCCCGCTGTTTTTCGGTGAGTTTCTTTGAGTCATTGGCTTCCGGAAAGGGGCTGTTCATGTCAAAAACGGCGCAGGCAGCGACCACGGGTCCCGCAAGAGGGCCTCTCCCCGCTTCATCCACGCCCGCGACCACCGTCGCGCCCCGCTCCTTAAGCATTTTTTCAAATTGCAGGAGATCCGTTTCCTCACCTTTTGCCATTTTTTCTGCTCCTGTAGTTCGCTTTTCTGGCCGCCCGCTTCTCTTCCTTCTGCTTCATTCGCTCCTCGTTCATCACGGCCATGTCCGCCTCCTCGCCTAAGACCTCCGGGAAATCAAGGCTTATCTTGCCTGTCTTCCCCGCTCTGAAATCGTCAAGCACCAGCGCCGCGGCCCTTCCGAGATCCACTTCGCCGCCTTTTACGAGGCAGCCTCTGGCTCTTCCGCAGGCCTCCAGTATCGCCAGGCCCTTTTCAAGCCTCTCAGCGCCAATGACCGTCTCGGTCACGTAGTCCCGCTCCTCATCGCCGCTAAGCTCCGGTATCTTTATGTTGTATCTCCCCTCAATGAGGCCCGGGTAGTGGCTGTCGATGAACGTCAGCAGGAACGCGCAGAGCTCTCCCGAATCCACCACCTCATCCTTGATGGCGCCGCTGGCGGCAAGTCTTAACGCCGCCATCTGGTTGTCAATTCTGGGCCACAGAAGTCCCGGAGTGTCGAGGAGATATATGTCGTCACCCATATTGAGCCACTGTTTTTCCCTTGTGACGCCAGGCTTGTCTCCCGTCTTGGCCGCCGCCTTGCCGGAGACCTTGTTTACGAAGGAGGACTTGCCCACGTTGGGGATGCCCACCACCATTGCGTAAAGCGTGGTGGCGATCCTTCCCCTCTCAAGGGAGCGGCTCACCTTCTCCTCCATCGCTTTTTTGACCGCGGCAATGACTTTTTTCACACCGTCGCCGGCTCTGGCGTCCGTGAACACCACGGTGAAGCCCTGCTTTTTGTAGTACTCCATCCAGTATTCGCTCTGCGCGGGGTCCGCCAGGTCCGCCTTGTTGAAAACGAGTACCCTTGGTTTTTTACCTATAATACGGTCAATGGCGGGGTTCCTGCTGCTGTAGGGGAGCCTCGCGTCGCACAGCTCAATAACTATATTCACAAGCTTCAGGTTATCCTCAAGGGTCCTCTTGGCCTTTGCCATGTGGCCCGGGTACCATTGTACTGTCATAACACGTCTCCTTTGCTATGCCGCCTCTTCATGAGATTTCCGCCCGCGGCGTCGATGTTTACGGTCACGGGGCCGAACTCCTCGGCATCGAATATCCACATGGCCTCAGGCATCCCCAGGTCCTCCCAGATGACGCCAGCCACCTTTGTGATATGCGTGGCGGCGGCCACCGCGCAGCCTCCGGGAAATATTCCGTGAACAGAGCCGTATTCCCGGCACGCTGCCTCGGTTTTGTCTCCCATGCCGCCTTTTCCCACGATCAGCGAGATCCCGGTCTTTTCGATGAAATCTGCCTCGTATTTTTCAAGCCTCATGCTCGTTGTGGGCCCCGCCGAAACAAGCTCGAATCCGCTTTCTTTTTTCGCCACGATGGGCCCGCAGTGGTAAAGAACCGCACCTTTGAGGTCAAGCCCCTCCGGCGCGCCCTCCTCCAGGAATCTGGCGTGACCTTCATCTCTCAGGGTGATCATTCTGCCCGTGATGTAGACAATATCTCCTGCCCGGAGCTTTCTTACGGTGTCATTGGTCATGGGTGTTTTAAGATGGTATTCCATGAGCCCGCCTCCTTCACCGAAAATCCCTGTGGGAGAGGCAGGTCACGTTAAGATCCCAGTCCACCTTGAGCGTTCCCCGCCTTGTGGCCCAGCAGCCAGTGGAAAGCGCCACCGCGAAGGTGGCAGGGTGTCTTGCGGCAAACTCCACGTTCACAGCCAGCACGCTTTCCACGCCGCCGAGGCCTCCGGGTCCTATGCCGAGGTCATTGGCTTTTTTAAACAGTTCTCTTTCGAGAGCGGCCGCATTTTCACATTCGTTCACGCTGCCCACGGGCCTCAGGAGGGCCTTTTTGGAGAGCTTTCCTGCAATGTCCGCCGAGGAACCGATGCCTACGCCGGCTATGAGGGGCGGGCAGGCATTGACGCCTCTTTCAAGGAGCCTGTCAAGTATGAGCTTTTTTGCCTTTTCAATGCCCTCTCCCGGAGTCAGCACCACCGCAAATCCCGGCAGGCTGCAGCCGCCTCCCGACAGGTAAACAGTCATCTCAAGCTCATCGCCCGGCACGATCTCCCAGTCGATATAGGGCGTGCGTGGGCCCTCGTTGTTTCCGCTGTTCTTTCCCGTAAACGGGTCAACGGCATTGGGCCTTAAAGGTGCGTCTCTGAAGGCTTTCGCCGCGGCACTTTTTATGATCTCATCGAGGGAACCGAGAAGGGGCCAGTCCGAACCCGCTTTGACGTAAAAGCAGGGTATGCCGGTGTCCTGGCAGAGGGGCCTTTTCAGGCTGTCCGCCAGCTCCATGTTCTCGATCATGCAGCCGTAGGTTTTGAGGGCGGCTTCATTGGTTTCTTTTTTCGCCATAGCCCTGACCCTTTCTTCCACATCGTCCGGCAGATGGGAGGCCAGATGGCATACGAAACGGGCAAGTTCAAGCTCGCCAAACTTACCTGCTGTGTCGTTAACGTTATTCCGTTCTTCCGGGACTTTCATAAAAAGTCACCTCTTTGCTTTCTTTTTAGGCTTTGCGTAAAAGAATATTTGCAAAACGCGTTCAGAAGAAGACCGCCCCGAAGTAGCTCACGGTGTTCGGTCCCCTGTTGTACGGAATGCCTGCCGAGGACGCCAGCCTGTTCACGAATATCCCATACCCCTCAAGCGATCCCGAAAGCGTGTCCGGGAACCTGCAGGGAGCGTCAGGGTAGGTGCACTTTCCGCATTTTTTGCAGCCTTCCACGGAGAGCATGAGAAAATCGCCCTTCAGCATCTCCCGGAGCTTTTCGGAGGCCTCCGCAAAGTCCGCGTGGCCTTCCATCATCCCCTCGAAATCAAAGCTGTCCTCAAGGTCATAGGCCCTTGAAAACACCGCGCAGTGCCCGTATTTTTTGCACCTTGCGATGCACTCATCAAGAGTCCCGACTCCCGGAGGGCACGCCCAGCTTTTGTCGTACATCCCGCAGCGGTTGACCTCGCACATCTTTCTGACCTCGGGTGAAAAGACCACGTCCTCCGTCGGGATCACCGCAAAACGGTCGAAGCCAAGCTCTTCCAGCGTCTCCGCACTGATATTCAAAAAAATGAAATTTTTTTCTTCCACAGCACGCCTCTTTACGGTGTTTTCACCGCCGTCTTATTATAACAAAAGGCGGCGCCGTTCGCAAACCGATTGAACGTCCGCCGCGCAGTTTAAAGCTATATTTCGGAAGCTATCCAGGCCGTCATCCGCTTCCCGTTCCGCCAGTCCTGGCCAAGGGACGCATAATCGCACACCTCGAGGGTTCCCTCTCCGGTTTCGACTCCCGCGGTGAACCTCACGCCATCCTTCTGCGGAAGAGGAGCTTCCGTTGCGAAGCCTTCTTTTTCAAGTATCTTTACGGTTTTTTCCAGATCGTGGCCAAGGGCCTCATCCCTCGCCAACACAACAGGGCCACGGAGAAGTGCCAGGTGCCTTGCTGCGTCGTCGCCCGCATCCGGATCGATATCTTTCTCATGCACCACCCTTATCCTGAGGTCGAGCTTCAATGTCACTCTGTCCCCCTTCTTCCACTCCCGTTCAAGCCTCGCATAGCCGTTTTTGATCGTAAAATCAATCGCATTGCCGTTTACGGATATCTCCGTCCTCTTGCTCCACCCGGGCACCCTGAGAAGCAACTCAAAAGCGCTCTTTTTCGGCTCCACCGTCATCTCCACCGTATCGCCATAGGGGTAAGAGGTCTCAAAACCAATGTCGCAAAACTCCGTCACAGCCTTCCCGCTCATGTAGAAATTGATGCCAATGCCCCTGTCCGTTTTCATAACGGCCGCTCCCGGGAAGAGGCCCGTGCCCGCAGCGCCAATTGCCACGCAGCATCCCCAGTGCATGAGCCCGCCGCAGAGAGTCTTGTACCCTCCTACAGCCTGCCCTCTCACCGAGTTCAGCAGCGGGCTGTAGCTGTCAAAGGCGAACTCCTCGCCTTCGTATTTATTGCCCCTGAAGTTGACTGCTCCGAGAAGAGCGTTATACCCCGAGACCTCGATGGCGTCACCGTATTTTCCGTCCCCCGTAAGCCGGAGGAGCTGCAGGCAGAACTTCATCCAGGTCACAGTCACGCAGGTCTCCTGCATGATGCCCGTAAACGCCGGGTCAAACTGTCTCACGGCGGAATGGTCAAAGAGTTCATGGGTCGTGCCGGCGCTTCCGATGACGGTGATATCGGTCCTCATCACTGCGTCCGCAAAATTCACGGCCATCCGTCTTAAGCTCTCGTTTCCCGTCACCCGGTAGAGCTCAAGAATGCCCTCAAAGTTCGACATCATCTCGTATGCCTTGGTCACGGGCATCTCGTATGGATCAACGTCGCCCCGGAGCGCAGCTTCAAAAAGGTTGAAGGACCGCATACCGCCGCACTCCACTATCTTAAAAGCGTAACCAAGGTACTTCTCGTCCCCTGTTATACCATACAGCCTCACCACGGGCTCAAGGACCGAGGAGGCGTTGAGGCCCTCCCAGGCTTCCGAGGTATTGGTTACGTTAAGCTTTCCCACCTCATTACAGCCGGTTTTTGCGATCAGGTAATCCGTCTGGGCCTTAAGCGCTGTCACGATCCTGTCCGAAAGGCCGTCATCCTCGCAAATTTCCAGAAAATATTCAAGGCCCAGCATTACGTATTTGCGGTTCCAGACGTCCCAGCCGTGGAATTCATTGGTTACGGAATAGGTGGCAATGCGCCCGAACCGGTCCGCTGTGGTAAGGAGGTCCCGCACGGAAAACTCCAACACCCTGTAGAGCTCGCAGTCCCGGTTGTATTCATAGGTAATGCATGCGCCCCGCATCATCTTGCCCCAGTACTCGCCCCGCCAGCCGTAGTCAAAATCGTCAACGTCGCCAAGCCTGAACTGGGTCACGAACACGGACCAAAGCTTCGGGTCGAGGAGTGACCTGTTCTCAACGAAGTCGAGAGCCTCGACAATGGGCCCGCTGAAGCGGCAGCTGCCGTTCTCAAGCTTCTCAAACCTGTCCGCGCAGGCCTCCGATGCATTTCTCCCCCGATACGTGTACTTCATACCTTCCTCACTTGACCTTTTTACCTATAATTTCATACTTTTTACCTGTTACTTATTACTTTGAGCGGCACTCCTTCTCGCAGAGCACCTCTTACTTCTTACCTTTTACTTATTACCTTGACCGGCACTCGCTTTAACCTTGAGCGGCACTCCCTTTAACACCGGCCCAATCCGCAAAGAAGTAATACCCTCCCAGCACCAGCGAGCACAGGAACCAGGTTATTGGATAGACCCAGTTGACAATGTCGATTGTCTCCGTTATCGGCACCACGACGAAGAGTATGCTGACGCGGATCACGCACCAGCAGGCCAGCATGGCGCCCATGGGAACCACGGCCTTGCCCGCACCCCGCAGCACCGCCGCAAAGCAATGGCAAAGAGCGCACAGGAAGAAGAAGCCGCAGCATATGCGGGACTTGTCGATGCCGAACTGAAGGGCCTTCTCGCTTTCGGTGAAGGCATCGATGAGAGGCCTGGAGAACAGGATCATAAGTCCCCCTATGGCCTCGGCAATGAGCACCGCCGTTATAACACCGAATCTTGCTCCCTTTCTCGCCCTGTCCGGTCTGTCTGCGCCCAGGTTCTGGCTGATAAAAGTCGTCATGGCGGCCGAGAAGCAGGTGACCGGAAGGAACGCAAAACCTTCGATTTTGCTGAACGCACCGCAGCCCGCCATTGCCGCCTCACCGAAGTGGTTGATGTGGCCCTGGACGACCACATTGGCGATGGAGATCACGGAGTTCTGGAAGCCGGACGGCAGACCGTTTTTCACTATAAGTCCGAGAATTTTAAAATCGACCTTGAGTTCCTTCACGCTCAGCCTGTAGTCCGCCTTGACCCGGAAAAGCCTCACGAGACAGAGGACCACACTGACCATCTGAGAGATGACAGTCGCAAGAGCCGCCGAAAAAACGCCCAGCTTCAGGACCCCCATAAAGAAATAATCCAGGCCCACGTTGAGGACCGAGGAGAGGATCAGGTAATAAAGCGGGTGCTTCGAGTCGCCTACCGCCTGCATGATGCCCATACAGACGTTGTACATCACCATCGTGAAAAGCCCCGCAAAATAGGTCCTCACGTACGCCAATGCATTGGCCATAACGTCATCGGGGGTCTGCATAAGCCTCAGTACCGGTTCGGCGCCGAGCGCGCCAATGACGCTGAAGGCAGCTCCGCATATTGCGAAGAAAACGAAGCTTGTGTGGATGGCCTTGCGCATGCCCGGAACGTCCCCCGCCCCGAAAAACCGGGAGATGACCACCCCCGCACCCATGGCGAGGCCGCTGAAAAAGCCCACCAGCAGGAATATCAGGGACCCCGTGGAGCTGACGCCGGCGAGAGCATTGTCGCCCAGAAGATTTCCCACAACGAAAGCGTCCGCAGTGTTGTAAAGCTGCTGGAACAGATTCCCGAGAAACAGAGGTATCGCAAAAAGCACGATATTTTTCGATATCGAGCCCTCCGTCATATTCATTTCAGCGCCTTTAAGCTTCACGTGCCGGTTCTCCGAAAAATCTCAAAAAATCACAAAATATCGCATCCGGCATAACAAAACCGCAGGCCGAAATACCGGGGTAAAGTATACTACCGCGAGCCTTTAAATACAACACAAAAAACGGTCTCAAGGCCGTGGTTCCCATTGGTTTTGCAGAGGTTTTGCAGGGCGGCATTGGCGCTGCTCCCTTGAACTCGGCCCTTTTCCGTTGTATAATCAAGCTATATCATCGCGGCGGTTTCCGCGCACCAAGGAGACGATAATAATGTCAAAACCAACACTCTCGGTAGTTGTGCCGGTCTATAATGAAGAAGAAGTGATCAATGAAAGCTACAAGCGTCTTACCAAAGTCCTGGAGGGGATAGGCGAGACCTACGAACTGATATTCGTCAACGACGGCAGCCGCGATAAAACGCTCAAACTTGCTCTCGACATATGCGCCAATGACAAGAGAGTGAAGCTCATTGATTTTGCCAGAAATTTCGGACATCAGCTGGCTATAACGGCAGGCATGGACGCAAGCACCGGTAAGGCTATAGTGGTGATCGACGCAGACCTTCAGGATCCCCCCGAGGTCATTCCCCGCATGGTAAAAAAATGGCGTGAAGGCTACGAGATAGTCTACGGCAAGCGCCTCAAGAGAGAAGGCGAGTCCGCTTTCAAGAAGTTCACCGCCAAGGTCTTCTACCGCTTCCTGGACAAGATGACCGACGTAGACATCCCCGTTGACACCGGCGACTTCCGCCTCATCGACCGCAAGGTCTGCGAGGCCCTGAAGCTGGTCCCCGAGCACAACCGCTACGTCCGCGGCATCGTCAGCTGGCTGGGCTACAAGAGCTGCCCCGTGGAATTCGAACGTCAGAAGAGGTTTGCGGGCACCACCAAGTACCCTCTCAAGAAGATGATCCGCTTCGCCACCGACGCGATCATGTCCTTCTCCTATAAGCCTCTCAAGCTCGCCACACTGCTGGGCGGCATCACCGTCGTCGTTTCGCTGTTCCTGCTCCTGTTCTACGGGATCTTCGGACAGCTGAACCCCGTCACTTCTCTCATGATACTCGGCATATTCATCGCCGGGCTCCTGTTCATATGCCTGGGCATTGCAGGTGAGTACATCGCCCGCATCTGCGACGAGGTCAGGAACAGGCCGCTTTATCTGATCAGAAGGATGTACAATTTTGACAGCGACAAAGACTGACATCAACTTTTAAGTATTATCTATTTTGGCGATAAAACGCGCGGCGGGTCCGGAGCATTTTACGGACCCGCCGCGCGTTTGGTTTGATGGTCCGCCGGGCTTCAGATTATTTGCGTCTTGCTTTTGGGGCGGGAAGCTCATCCGCAATGCTTCCGACGAGCCTGCAGACGAAGTTGCTGTTATCTATCTCCTCCACGAGGAGCATCGGTTTCCCGCCATCGTAAGGCAGCTCCTGCGCCGCATCCGGCATCATCTCCAGAGCCGACTTTGTAGGTTTCACCAGAAAACGGTCGTCATATATGCCTCCCACGACCTTCCCGCGGCAATAGATTATATACTCGCCCATCATGGGACGGTACGTGATCTCCGGCGCGCCCGAAAGACGGTCCAGCACGAAATCAAGATACTCCTTACCCGATGCCATTACCTTTTACCTGGTACCTATTACCTCTTACTTATTACTTTGTCCGGCACTCGCTCGCGCAGTGACCTCTTACCTCTTACCTGTTACTTATTACTTTGTCCGGCACTCGCTCACGTCTCGCACCTTGCATCTCGTCACTTGGCTGCACTTCGTGCAGAATCGCTCCTCGATGAAACGTGGTCGACGTGGGCCCCTTGTTGATTTTTACCTCTTACCTTTTACCCGGTACTTATTACTTAGCTCGTCGCTTCTTCGTATAATTTGTTATACTCGCCAAACACCGCGTCAATGATCTCGTCATCCGTGACCATCTCGTAATGATCGCCGCCGTCCTTATCCCTCGTGACCTTAAAGCAGAAGGCGTCGTCCTCCTCCATATCCTCGACCAATTCCTCAGGCTGAAGGATCATGTAAAACGATCCCTTGTATGCGATCCCTGCGATCTCGATAAAATTAACTTCCTCACCGTTTTCATCAACAAGTGTCAGCACGTCGTCGTATTCGCCGTCCGGATCATCCTCCGTTCCTTCGAAGCCGAACAGTTTTTCTTCAAATTCCATATTATTTCTCCTTTTACATTTCAATGCCGTGCTCTGCGGCGGTTTGCGGAGCCATTGCCGTGTCGGCGGACGTATTATACCAAAAACAGCGAAAAAAAGAAACTTTTTTGCAAAATGCGGGCGGGAGCGTATCGCGGAGCGGCCTTTTGTGATATACTGAAGAAAAACCAATGTGCGGGAAAGGAGGCGCCGGGATGAATGAAGTTAAGACGACCCTTAAACGGCTTGCGGTCTACGGGCTGCTCCTGCTGCTTAACATAATCCCCTGCGCCAGCATAATTCCCGACGCGTTTCCGATGCGGAACCTCTCCACGATCTACCTTCTGGTCCTCTCGGTCTGCCTCGTTTTTTACTATTCCTACAGACTTACACCTGTCGGGGCTCTGCCGAAGGCCATGAAAGCCCTTTCGTTTATGTGCCTGCTGCTGATACTGCTTAGGGGCATCAAGTACAGCGCAGTGTCGGAGATCGGTGTGCTTGCAAGGCACACCTGGTACATGTATTACGTGCCCATCCTTCTGATACCTTTGCTCCTTTTCTACGTGGCGACGCTCATCTCTTATAAACCCAACGTGCGGACAAAAACGGCCTGGATCATAACGACGGCGGTCACATTGGTGCTTGTGGTATTGGTTATGACAAACGACCTCCACAGACAGGCTTTCGGATTCAGTGAAAATTTCGTGAACTGGGACAACGACTACAGCCACGGCTGGCTGTTTTACGTGGTAAACATCTGGCACTATGCACTCTCCCTTGCCGCGATAGTGATCCTGGTGCAAAAGTGCCGTGTCACCAGCTCAAAAAAGAGCTCCTGGGTCATTCTGATCCCTTACCTCACCGGCGCGGTTCTCAGCGTACTTCTGGTGACGGATAAAATGCCGAAGCTGAACGGCTCCTACATAATCGAATTCCCGGAGACCCTTATGTTTACGGCTGCGGCGGTGCTGGAGTGCTGCATGCAGCTTGGACTTATTCCGACAAATACGGACTACGGCAAGCTGTTCGCACATTTCTCGATTTCTGCCCAGATCACCGACAAAAAAGGTACCACGGTCTACGCCTCCCATTTCTCATCGCCACTCACGGAGGAACAGTTTAAGGCCGAAAGCGGCTCCCGCATTGACGATCACACGGTGCTGAATAAAATGGAGGTGCCGGGGGGCTTTGGTTTCTGGCTGGATGACATGACGGAGATCGACAGGCTGAACGGGGAACTGGCGGAGGCGAAGGAGGGTCTGGCGCAGGAGGTGGAGCTGGTAAGGCTCCGCAACGAGCTTAAGGAGGAACAGACCAAGGTCATCCAGAGAACATTGGTGTATGACGAGATCGCCAGGCGCACCCAGAGGCAGTCCCAGCTTATCCAGCAGCTGGCAGAGACCGCAAAGGCCTCCAATGATCCGGCGCTCAAGCAGGACTATCAGAGACGCATCATGCTCTTCGGGGCATACATAAAACGTTACGCAAACCTCACCCTTCTCTCCCAGGAGAGCGAGCTTATTGAGGCGGGGGAACTGGGCCTTTCGGTGTCGGAGGTGCTGCGCTGTCTAAACTATTGCGGCATTCCCGGCGAGTCTATAATCAATGCGGACTGCTCTGTCAGAGCGGACGCGGCCATTGCCGTTTTCGAGGCTTTCGAGACGATCATCGAGCTCAATTATCCTCTATTTAAAGGGGTTTTTGCAAACCTCTCCTCAGGTTCCGAAGTGACCCTTAAGCTCACGTTCGAGGAACTTTCCGAGGGTATGCCGGAGGACCTTGAGGCTCAGCTGGCACTGGTGTCGGTGGACGTCGAGACCCAGACCGAGGACAGCGACACGTACGTCTGTTTTACGATCCCGGGGGAGGTGAACCAATGATTTCTTTCCAGGCTCTTCCTTCTCTCACAAGATCCGTTTTCGCCCTTTGGGCACTGGCCCTTTGCATCGCCAATATCGCCTGCGGAGTGCACGCCGCCTCCAAAAAGAGGTACGCTCTCATGCTCCCCGCGGCCGTTCTCTTCATCCCCGTCTACCTCATTTGGCAGATGATATTCGATATTTCCCTCTTTTCCGGAACCGAAAGTCTGACGGAGGTCAGCCGCTTTGCGGGAGAGCTTGACCTGTGGGTGTGGCTTGTTGTCTTCTCGGCCCTCACCGCCGCTTCGGGCGTTCTCATTGGTTACAATATCCATTTCGGCAGGACCGCCGTCACACCCGGCGCCATCAAATTGTTCCTCGACAAGATACCCTGCGGAGTCTGCTGTTACCGGGACAACGGGAGAGTGCTTTTCTCAAACATCTGCATCAACGATATCTGTCTTTCGCTGACCGGCGCTCCCCTTCTAAACGGAAACCATTTCCGGGAGGCGGCATCAGGCGGTATCAAAAACGTATCCGGCAAAGTCTGGCGCTTCTCTTTCAGGGACATCGTCCTTCAAGGCGAGACTCTTCACGAAATTACCGCCACCGACATCACCGATGAGTATGCCCATACACGCCAATTGGAAAAGGACCGGGCGGAGCTGGCACAGCTCAACAATGAGCTCCGCGAGTATTATCTCAGCATTGACGAGAGCGTACGCCACCGAGAGATCCTGCAGGCGAAGATCAATATCCACGACGAAATGAACGGCCTTATGCTCCTCACTTCGGCCGCAAAAAGCACAGACACTGAGGAGATCGACCGCATATTCTCCCTTTGGGCCCGGAACGCCCTTCTCCTCTGCAGGGAGGCGGCCGAAGTGTCCGGCGTCAGGGACATCCCGGATATCAGGGACCTCGCATCCGCTTTAAAGCTGAACGTTTCATGGCAGGAGCCGGTCCCCGAGGCACTGTCCGGGGAGCAGCGAAAGCTCATCTTCTCCGCTGCGGGAGAGGCCGTCATAAACGCGGTGAAGCACGCCGGCGCGACGGATATGTCCGTTAATTTCGAAGAAGACGACCTTTACTGTTACTGCCGTTTTTCAAACAACGGCAGGCTGCCCGAAGGAGACGTTCGCTTTTCCGGAGGCCTTGCGAACCTTGCACGCCTCGCGGAAAAACAGGGAGCATCCGTTTCCGTTTCTTCCGACAAAACCTTTGTTTTGTCTCTTAGTATCCCAAAGACCGGATAAAAATCATTCTTTCGGCTGATGCCGAAGTCACCCCTCATCATTTATAATAAATCTGTATTTATCCGTGGAGGAATTCAAATGGCTTACAAAGTCTTGATCGTGGAAGACCAGGATATTCCGCGTGAACTGTTTGAGATATATATCCGTTCCAGCGACCGCTTCACACATCTCCTTTCGGTGTCAAACGCCAAGGCCGCACCCGCAGTCTGCAAAGGCGGCGAGGTGGACCTGGTACTGATGGACGTCATGACGGAGCTGGACTCCAGCGGGCTTGACGCGGCAGAAGAGATCAAGCGGGATTTTCCCGATATCAAGGTCATTATCGTGACCTCCATGCCGGAGTATTCGTGGCTTTCCCGCGCAAGGCAGATCGGGGTCGATTCCTTCTGGTACAAGGACGGTCAGAAGGACAGTATCCTGGACGTGATGGAGCGGACCATGGCGGGGGAACATATCTATCCCGACGAAACGCCCCTGATCCGCATTGGCAATGCAACCAACCACGAGTTCACGGACCGTGAGCTGGACGTGCTCAAGGAGCTTACGACGGGCGACACCAATGCCGAGATCGCCGAAAGGCTCTTCATTTCGGTGGCCACCGTCAAGAGCCACATCCAGCATCTTATGGAAAAAACAGGTTTCAAGACACGCACGGAGCTGGTCTCCGAGGCGAGAGGCCTTGGAATAGTAATAAAAGACAAACACTGAAAAATTATAATTGATGAAAGGGAAATTGCTATGAGAAAGAGAGTGTTTGCCGCGCTGCTGGCATTGGCGATGGTGTTCACGCTGTTAGCGCCTATCCTTCCGGAGGGACCGGGACACGTCCACGCTGACGGATTTAAGTGCAGTTGGTGTGATACTTATTACCCGGAAGACGAGGATGTTCTGATATGTTTCAATTGCTTTGTCTGCGAAAGCTGCGCGAACATCTGCGAAGAGTGCATGGCGTGCTACCTTTGTGCTACCGAGTTGGGATTTCATTGTGAAGAATGCAATGAATCGTGCGTGGACGAAGCATATGGCAACGTGCCGCACTGCGTCAT
The DNA here is from genome assembly GCA_017444825.1 of Clostridia bacterium. GTDB lineage: Bacteria > Bacillota > Clostridia > UBA1212 > UBA1212 > UBA1212. The sequence continues at coordinate 17,067 of JAFSVU010000039.1, read as the reverse complement.
GTGTATGAGATGCGAGTCCTGCGTGGAACTCAAAGAGACTTCAGACGGTCTGATGTGTGAAGAATGTATCCGGGAAAACGCCGATAACGACGCAAACACGATGTGTGAGCACTGCGGGATCAACGTTATATTTAACGACGAAGAAGGCGAAGACGACGACTGCGCTCCCTGCGGCGTGCACTGCATAGAATGCTACGAAGAGTTTTATTGCTCCGAGTGCGACGAGTGTACGCTTTGCACCGGAGAAGATCTTTGCGAAACCTGCGGTATTTGCCTCCAGTGCGCTTACGACAACGGCTATCATTGCCAATACTGCGGAGAGTGCTACGGCGAAGTCGGTCAGTGCTACGATGGAGGCGATCACTGCGTAAACTGCTGCGAAAATGTATGCGAAAACTGCGGCGACTGTACCTGGGCTTTGGATATCGAATACTGCGAAACATGCGAGCGGTGTGAAGAGTGCTGGGAACACTGCGAAGTGTGCGGCGAGTGTATGGAAGAGGTTGGGCAATGCGAGTCAGGCGGAGACCATTGTGTTGAATGCTGTGCTACCGAGGACTGGCTCTGCGATCAGTGCGAACGGTGCACAGAAGCACTCGGCCTGTCTTTCTGTGAATACTGCGGACTTTGCGAGGAGTGCTGTGCGAAGAACAGCGAATACTACGGAGTGCCGAACTGCATTCTCGACGACGAAACGGATCCCGAGGATCTTGACATGTCAAACCACGGCAAAGATCATCACATCATTGTTTACGAGTGTGTTGACGACGGAACCCACGACGGCCATTGCATTTTCCCCGGATGCGACTACACAGTGACAGAGCAGCCTCACAATTTCGTCACGAGAACCCTTGAGGAGGCAACAATAGAAAAGACAGGGCGGAAAGAAAACACCTGCATCCAGTGCGGATATCAGGAAGTAAGAACGATTCCGAAGGTCGATCCGCCGGAATACTATTTCATTAAACAGCCCACGGATATGGAGTCTCTTCCCAATAACAAATATTTAACCTTCTATGTGGAAGTGGGCCAGGAAGGTACCGATGAGTCTCCGAAATGGGGATATCTCCAGATAGCGGCACTTCCGATTCTCGACGACGAAAAACTTCCGGAGACTGTTGCTGAACTGCACAATACTTTCAAATATTTTTACCATAACGATCTCAAAACAACCAGATACAAAGAATACGACATGAGCTACGAGAAAGGCTCTGACGTATTTCCTTGCCTGCTATATAAAGAGTCACGCGCATATGACGGAAAATTTAAAGATTACGTGGCACAGGGCAAGAAGCTTACGTGGCGCTTTGCGGTCTATGACAGACGCGGCGGCAAGATCGTCTATTCCGAGCCTTTTACCATTGACTGGAAAGCAAAACACAATGAGCACACATGGGTCTGGGTCTGCGGAAAACTGAGTAAATATGAATTGATGAGGTATGATTACGCAATTACACACGACTATTCCGCATACGGACTGAAATTGTATGACGGCACATACCATTGGAGAGAATGCACGGTCTGTCATGCCAGATATAACCCGCCCGGAAATCACAGATACGCGCTCTCAGGGTGGAGCGGAAATTGTGTTAAATGCTACGAAAATCTGGTCTGTATGGACTGCGGCCATACAAGAGACATACCTTACAGTTCCGGCTGGATGCCGCACTCTTTAAGCGATGACTACTATTACGACAAAACCTATCACTGGAAGCACTGTACCACCGAAGGCTGCTCATACAGGGAAGAGAAAGACCTCCCGGCTCCCAACACCAAAGGAAAGCATGAATTCGAGCAGGTTTCGATAAACAAACTCTGTGACAAGACGGTCATCGTCTACCGCTGCAAGACCTGCGGGTATACAGTTATGGAACGCGATTCCGGCATCGGACACGCATCCGCAAACGACGGGCCGTATAACGGCTGGTACGCAGACGGCCGGTACCACTGGGAGACCTGTACCAGGTGCGGCAAAGTACACAGAGAAAAGCACACCTTTAACGACGGACACTGCACCACCTGCGGAATCGGCAGTCACCAATTGGTAATCGTCGGAAGTTATTGCCAGCACGGCACCCTTCATATCGAGCGTTCCGACGAGCTTACAGCCGGACAGATAGCCCGGTTCGATGCGGGAGAGTACGACGTGATGTGGGTGGACGACGACACCAGCCTCTCCATCGGATATGAGAAAACGTACAAACTCGGACCCGAGGATGAGGGCCGCCGTTTCAGAGCCGAAATAGAATTCAGAGACACCGAAGGCTGGGATTGGTGGGAAAAAGACATGACCGCCTACCTGGAGGACGTAACGGTCACCACCCTGTACAAGAACGTGGAAGGCTATGCGGCCACCTGTACCGCAGAGGGGCTTAAAGCCCATCAGATATGCCTTGGCTGTGGAGGAACTTTCATTGACGGCAAGGAGGTCACCGACCTGACGATACCCATGACGGACCACGTCTACGACAATGACTGCGACAGATTCTGCAACACGTGCGGTCTTGAGCGTGAAGCGAAGCATACCTGGTCTGAAAACTGGAATTACATCGAAGAAGGCCACTACAAATACTGCACGGTGTGCGGAGAACAGACGGATCCGGCAGAGCACAGCCTGTCATACGAGATAATAAAACACGGCTATTTCTGCGACAAAGAAGGACTGCAGCTCAAGAAGTGCGACATATGCGGCTTCAGTGTTGAGGAGACCGTACCTGCGGGTGAGCACAGCTTTGTTCACGTTGACGCAGTCGCCGCCACCTGTATGAGCGAAGGCTGCATAGAGCACTATATCTGCGAAAAATGCGGCACCAGATCAAGCGACGATAAAGGCACGGAGACCTTCGGCCTGAGCAAGGTGAAAACGCCTATAGATCCGACAAATCATATCGGAGGCGACCTCATTGGTTACAATGAGAACGAGCACTTCACCATCTGCGCCTGCGGAGAGCACATAAACAACGGGCCCCACACCTTTGACGAGGACGACCGCTGCACAGTCTGCCACTACAAGAAAGGCTCTGCCGTTAAGGCCGGCGGAAAGAAGCTTACCGAGCACCCGATGGTGATCCCGACATGTATGGAGCCCGGTATGAAGAAGTACTACACCGACGAAAACGGCAAGTTCTACCTCAGCAAGGAGGGTCTCATCGAAGTCACCGCAGAGGATCTGGTCCTTCCGATCGATCCGGACTACCACGTGGGAGGCGAGTGGAACCACAACGATACCCAGCACTGGGTGGACTGCAAGTGCGGAGCGAAGATCAAGACAGCGGACCACAGATACGCCGACGGCAACGTCTGCACCGTATGCGGATACGTGAACAACTCCATTAAGCCGAACAACGCCAATGCCTTCCCCTGGTGGATATTGGTCATTGTCATTGCCGCAGTGCTGGTCTGCGGAGGCGCCGTTGTGATAGTCGTCATTGTGGTGACAAGGAAGAAAAAGCAGCAGGCAGAAAACAAGTAATAACGTAAAGAGTCAAAACTCTTTCCCGGGCGGGGACGCTTGACTGCGTTCCCGCCATTTTTTTATATTCTTTATACAAACCTTGAAAAAAGCGTTCAAAAATGACCCCGATCTTATAAAAAATAAAAAACGATAGAAATCGATTTTTCGCGGTGGTATAATAAAATGCGTTTATTCGGCGAAATTCAAAAAAATTATATTTTGAAGACTCTCGCAGTCCGGAGGAAATTAATCAGATGAAAACTGTTTTCTCATCAAGCCTGAAAAAAGCATTGGCGATAATGTTGATAATCATCATGGTGGCGGGCACCGCGGCATGTACGACAGAGCTGCCCTCTCTTCCCACGGAGGAGCCCGCTGTGACAGATATCCCGGAAGATACCGCTTCCCCGACCGAAGGTCAGGAGACCGAAGAACCTTCCGTTACACCCACAAACGTGCCGGAGGAAACGGCTACGGAAGAGCCTTCGGAAACGCCCACAGCGACTCCGGACCCAAGCGCCACCATAGACCCTGAGAATACTCTCGATCCCGATGAAACTCCGGATCCGGGTGCCACTGAGGACCCGAACGCCACCGCAACCCCTGAGGTGACTCCCACTCCCACGCCTGTTGCGACTCCCACTCCCACGCCTCCGCCTCAGGTCTCTGCCAGCGCCTTTTACGGCATCGTAATCTCGAAGGTGTACGGCAACGGCGGAAACAAGGACGGCATCTGCGAACACAGCTTCATCGAGATATGCAATACGAGCACCATAAACAGCATCAATCTGAACGGGCTCTCCATCTACTACAAAACCAAGGGCGACACCTCATATAAGTCCCTTGATTTCGGCGCAGTGACCCTTGCCCCGGGCGGCTATTATCTTATCCGCTGCAACGCCGGCGCAAACTACCAGACCTCCAGCGAGATGCTGAAGATCACAAGCTATGACAGGACCTGGGACGTGACGATCAGTAATAAGGAGATCGCCCTCATCCTCGCCCCCACAAGCAAAGCGCCCGGCGCCTCCACCGAGCCGGCCTTCGTGAGCGATAAGGTCTCGTATTTTGTCGCATCCGACACCTGGTTCTTCGACACGGGCTACGTGACTGACATGTCAAAAGCCAAGGTGGCAGTGAGAGTCGCCATGCAGCCCGACAGCGGCTACCGCACCTTGAATCTCGGAAAGCAGAACTCATATACCCTTTCCCAGATCGGGCCCCGCTCCTCCAAAGGCGAAAACAAGATCACAAAGTGCATGCTGAACGAGGTCAAGTTCGACCACGACCCCGGCTTCTACGACAGTGCATTCTCACTCAAACTGACCGCGGCCGGCGGATATAAGATCTACTACACCACCGACGGCTCGGATCCCAAGACCTCCACCACGAGGAAGCTCTATTCCACAGCCATCACCATGGCAGACACCACGAAGAAGGGCTACGGAGAGACCACAAAATACCTTGCCAATAAAACGAACGACTCGGCCTACATCCCCAATGTCAGCAATATCATTGGCGGCACGGTCGTAAAAGCTTACGCCACCAACGGAAGCACCAACACCGAGGTATTCACCTCCACGTACATTGTTTCTTCCGCGATCAAGAACTACAAGACCACCGTTATGTCCGTTTCTCTCAACAAGGGCGTCCTCTGCGACGATCCCGGCACCACGAACGGCGGCACAGGCGGCGGCTTCTACACCCATTATTACCCCTCCACCAACGACCCGAACCCCAGAGGAATGGCCGTCATGGAGGTATTTGATCCCCAGGGCATCAGAAAAGGCATCTCGAACGTTGAGCTTTCCGTCAGCGGCCACGGCTCATCCGGCTGGCACATGAAGTCCCTCAAGATCTACTACAAGGGCTCCAACAACGAGACCGCCGGAATGGACGGTAAACTGTACTACAACCTCTTCGGAGGCTATTCCAGAAACAGCAAGGGTCAGACCATCACCGATTTCTCCCGTCTTCTCATACGGAACTCCGGAAACGACTGTGCCATGACCTACATCAGAGACGTTATGATCCAGCGTCTCAGCAGAAACCTGAGGCTCGACACCCAGGCCTATGCTCCCGCCCTCGTATTCTTCAACGGCGAGTTCTGGGGCGTTTACAACGTGCGCGAGCGTTACAGCGGCGACTACGTGGAGTCTCACTTTGGCGTCGAAAAGGACAACGTGGCCCTCATTGAGAGCGACTACTCCCAGGTGCACACAAACACCAATGCCCCCTACGTGGTGACCTCCGGTCTTGACAATGACGCGGACGACTTCAACGCCCTCGTAAACTGGATCGACTCCCACGAGCTCACATCCGCCGCAAACTACAAATACGTGGCAGACAGGATCGACATTGATTCCTTCGTGGATATGTACATCGCCAGGATCTATTTCAGCGCCCGTGACTGGCCTGAGAACAATATAAAGATCTGGAGGAACAGAGCAGGCTCCGCAGACAGGACGAAGGGCTACACCAAGTGGCGCTTCTCCCTCCTTGACACGGACTTCGGTCTTGACTACCCGAACATCGACACGGGTCCCTCCAGCAACTGGTTCGGCTGGATCAACGGCACGTTCTGCGCTGTGGCAAAGATCATGAACAAGCTGATCAAGAACACAGACTTCAAGAACATGTTCATGGCCAGATTCTACCAGGTCGTAAACGAGATATACGTCCCCTCGACTATGGAAGCGGAACTCAACACCGTAGTGGCGGGAAGAGATCAGATCTTCCAGCTTCAGGTGGACAGATGGTCGAAGGACGGAGCCAGCTGGACCTCCTACAGGAACGGCGTCGCCTCCATCAGAAACTTCCTGCAGAAGCGCAACAACTACGTTATTTCATACCTCTGCAGTTACTTTGGCGTCACCGAGGCATACCTCATGAGCATCTCGGGAAACTACGTCACAGTAGACTACCTTGAGACGAGAGCCACCGTAAAGGTGAACAACCAGAACGTAAGCAGCGGCTGGAACTTCAAGTTCGACAAGTCCACCACATTCACAGTGACCGCCACAGCCAAGGAAGGCTTTACTGTGACCGCCATCGTATTCACCGACTACAACGGCAACGAGACCAGGAAGGCAGGAACCTCCGCCAGCTTCACTACCACGAAATCCGGTACCGTGACACTGGAAACAAAGAAGAATTCCTCCGGCAGCACCTCCCTTAAGGTACATCCCGGCATCACGGCGGCAGGCTGCACGCTCTACTACCTTGACGCAAACGGAAAGCTCTACGGCTGGGGCAGCAACGTAAACAACATACTCGGAGCAGGCACAGGCACCGCCAACGTCACAAAGCCCAGGCTCATCATGGACAACGTGGCCATAATCTCTGTCTGCAGCAGCAACGACTACGAAAACAGCAACACAAGCTACATTGCTGCGGCGGTACTCACCCTTGACGGCGAGATATATTCCATTGGCGGCTCCGCACAGTCAGCGGGCAGAAGCGGCAATCTTTCATCCTGGGGAATCGTGGAGTATAACGGAAATCCCGTGGACATCAGCGTCGGTTACGACCATCTGCTGGTGCTCGACAAGAACGGCGACATGTACGGCATCGGAAACAACTCCTACGGACAGCTTGGCGCGGCCAACTACCAGGGCTCCACTGACAGCTTCCAGAAGATCGCCTCCGGAGTCACCATGATATCCGCGGGCCGCAGGAACACGGCTTACCTTGACGCCAATGGCAACTGCTACGTGCTGGGCGACGGCAGGTGGAACAAGTTCAACGACTCCGCGGACAACTTCACCACTCCCTACAAGATCCTCTCCGGCGTGAGCTACATCGAGAGCGGCGAGCACAATCTGGTGCTGGTCACCGAGGGCGGAGACGTCTACTACGCAGGCTGGCGTGAGGTGGGAAGCTTCACCCAGGGCGGAGGAAGCCACGGCGCATCGCCAGTACTCAAGAACAAGGGCGTGAAGCAGGCCTCCATCATGTTCTCGAACCTGCTCATGGTGACGGAAAGCGGCCAGGTATACGTGTACGGCCTTGACCAGGGCGGCGCTATAGGCGGCGCTGTGACGGGCGGCACCCCTTCCACTCTCAGCCTCACAGGCGTGAAGCAGGTGGCAGCGGGATACAACTTCTCCGCGTTCCTCATGAACAACGGTTCGGTCAAGATATTGGGCGATAACAGCAACGGTCAGCACGGCCAGAACAACACAAGCGCAGTGACAGGCTTCTCCACTGTGACGATCAACTGATTCTTTGTATGACAAACAGGGGCAAATTCTTTATAAAGCTTCTCTGCCTGATAATGGCTGCGGTCCTTCTGATCGCGGCCTCAGGCTGCGGGGCGGATCCCGGAAACAACGGGGACTCCACCCCCGCAAAGCCTGCGGAGGAGACGCCGGCGTCCTATAACGACGGGGATTTTGACAAGACTCCCTACGAGGGTCTTGTCTTTTCACGTATCTACGGGAACAGCGCAAAAAAAGAGGCGGCCACTTCCTCCGGCTTCATAGAGCTTTACAATTCGGGCGAAAAGCCGGTGGACTGCACAGGCCTTGCCGTTTATTACAAAAGCCCCTCGATAAACAGTTACAAGCCTTACGTTTTTAAAGATACGGTCATTGGCGCAGGCAGCTTTTATCTCATCAAATGTGCCCACAGTGACAGCTTCGACTCCTCTTCCGAGATCATTTCCATAGACAGCAGCGACGATTTCTGGAACGTTGAGATAAACGCAGGCGAGATAGATCTTATCCTCGGCCCCGCGTCCGTGCCCCCTGCCCCGGATGACCTCCCAGAGGAATTCAGCAACGCGGTATCATATTTCAGAGCCACGGACTCGTACACCTTCGACACAGGTTGCATCCGCGCTTTATCAAAAAACAAGTACGCGGTGAGGGTCACTCTCACTTCCGACAGCGGATGGGAGACGGTGGACCTTACTAAGTCCACTTCCGCAAAGCTCCGCCTCATACTGCCCCAATACTCCAAGGGGACCGCGGGCGCCGTAAAAAGGTGCGCCTTGAACGAGGTGGATTTTGACCACGCTCCCGGCATGTACGGTGAGCAGTTCTACCTCACCATGAAAGCCGCGGAAGGCGCCTCCATTTACTACACTGAGGACGGCACCGATCCCAAAACTTCAGATACAAGAAAGATTTACAAGGCCCCCCTGCTCCTTGAGGACACTTCGAACATGAAGATCGGCCAGTTTACCAGGGCCGTGTACAAGGAGATGGGGCGCTCTTACTATCCCCCGAACGGCGTCACAAGGCTTCCGGGCTGCTACGCATTCAAGGCCTGCTCCGAGAAGAACGGCGAGTACTCGGAGGTGTTCTCCGCATCCTACTTTGTTTCTCCGCTCTACAAAGAGTTCAACGTGACCGTCATGTCGGTCTCTATCGACACGGAGGAGGTCATTGGCGAGAACGGTTTTTACAACCACTACTACGGGTCCGAGAACATATCGAATCCCAGGGGCATTGGCGTCATGGAAGTGTTCGACAAAGCCGGCACCAGAACAGGCTGCGCAAACGTTGAGCTTTCTGTCAGCGGTCACGGTTCCTCAGGCGCGCCAATGAAGTCCCTCAAGGTCTTCTACAAGAAATCCGAGAATGAGTCCGGCGGCATGGAGGACAAGCTCTACTACGACCTTTTCGAGGGTTATTCCGTGAACGAAAAAGGCCAGCGCATCACTGATTTTGCCAGGCTTCTTCTCAGGAATTCCGGAAACGACTACGGCCGCACCTACATCCGCGACGCCTATATGCAGAGGGTTTCGAGGACGCTCAAGCTTGACACCATGGCATACGCTCCCGCCCTCGTATTCTTCAACGGATGCTTCTGGGGCGTGTACAACGTGCGCGAACGTTACTCCGGGGACTACGTGGAATCCCATCACGGCATTGACAAGGACAACGTGGCCCTCATCGAAAGCGACTATTCCCAGGTCCACACTAACCAAAACGCTCCATTTGTGGTCACATCAGGGCTCGACAGCGACGCCGACGCCTTCAACACCCTCATGGAATACATCAGGTCCCGTGACCTTTCCGTGCAGAAAAACTTTGACTACGTGGCAGGAAAGCTGGATCTCGACTCCTTCATCGACATGTACGTCTCCCGTATGTACTTTAACGCGGTGGACTGGCCGGAAAACAATATCAAGATCTGGCGCAACAGAGCAGGCGAAGGTGACCCCTCAAATTACGACACAAAGTGGCACTTCACCCTTCTCGACATGGATTTTGGCGTCGGTTTCTACGACGATCTCACCGCCTACGACAAGACTATCTGGGGCGCCATGTACGGCCGTCACTGCGTAGTGGGCACCATAATGGCCCAGCTGCTCGGTAACGACGCGTTCCGTGAGAAGTTCATCTACCGGTTTTACGAGGTGGGCTCAAACATACTGACCCCTGAATACCTGGAGTCGGAGCTAGATAAGATCGTCGCCGAAAGGGAGCCATTCAACTATCTTCAGGCAAAACGCTGGGGAGTGAGCGATCAGGAATACGCCAATGGCATTGAAGTCATCAGGGAGTTTGTCAGGAAACGCCAAGGCATCGTTCTCTCCTCCTTCCTCAGCGAAATGAAAGTGGACGCCGCGGCTATCAGGAGCAAATTTAACAACGAAGCCTGCCTGACCTTCAAGTACGCCCACATCGAAAAAGCCTATATCGACGGAAATTCCATCCCTGCCACGTACTATATCCCGCTGAATGACGGGCCGGTGGACATCGTGGTGGAGTTTAAGGTCCGCAAAAACTATCAGATAAGCTCCGTGATCTATCAGGACTACGACGGAAACGTTTTAAAGTCGCTGTCTCCCCAGGAGATCGAGTCGGGCACCGTAAAGCTTTACATTGACAAGGCTGTCAAGATCATTGTGGAATGTAGAAAAAAATGAAAAGAAACCTCACAAAGCTCATCATATTTGTCATTCTTTCGGCCCTTGTTTTGGGCCTTTCCTCGTGTGTTCCGAAGGACCCGGGGAGCACCGGTTCAGAACCCTCTGATGTCCCTGAGGTGACCATTGAAATACCGGATATCACCCCGGCCTCCGTGGACCTTCCCGACTCCTACGACTATTACGACGTCGCCATCGCCACAAAAAAATCAAAGGCCGCCAAATATTTCAACAACCTTCGGAAGAACGTTTTTATAAAGCTTGACAGGTGTTACGGCTTCTGCGGCAACGTCTCCTTTGAATACGTCGGAGGCAGCCCCGCTTACGTTCCCGTGGAGATCGGCGGCATCGTCTACGCACCCCTTTCGGGACTCGCCAAGGCCTTCGGCGCAGACTACCGGGAAGAGAGCGGCTTTATCGTGCTGACTTATATCGGCATCGATGCCCGGATATCTCTAAACGACTGCACCGTCACATACGACGGCGCAACCCACCCCTTCAGAAAGCCCGAGCAGATCGGGGGCATATACTACGGGGACGCATCGAACGTCGCCTTGCTTTTTAACTATTTCACCGAAAAAACGGAGGATATACTTCACATGGTCCCAATCGAGAAAAACGAAAAAGACAGCCTTGAGGACGCAAAGGCGCTGTTTGACACCTACGACCAAAGCATCTATACCGACAAGAAGATCGAATGCGACAAAACCGGCGCGGGACTCTATCCCCCCACCGACCCATCCGAAAGGCTTGTGGGCATCGCCTACACCACCTGGTTCAGGTCAGACTGGAAATGGGGCGAGGGGCACACCTGGGACCTTCCATGGCTCGGCGTCTACACCTCCACCGACCGCAACGTCATAAAACAGCACGGCATCTGGCTTCGGGACGCAGGCGTTGATTTCGTGTTCGTCGACTGGTCAAACAACGTAAACTACGACCCCGCCACCATGCGCACAAAACGGGCTGATTTTCGCACCATTGAGGACGCCACCGAAGCGCTGTTCGACGTGTGGGCTGACATCCCCGGCGCGCCGAAGATCTGCATTTTCACGGGCCCCGGCCACGAGCAGGGATCCGGGGAAAAGGACACATTGGCAAACGGCCGCATGGCAGCCAAGACCCAGCAGATCTACGACACCTACATCGCCAATGAGCGCTACCGCAATATGTATTTCGAGTACGAGGGCAAGCCCCTCCTCCTCTGCTACGCCGCCACCCCGGCCTTTTTCCAGGACAACGTGTCCCCCTACGAAGACGACCGCTTCACGGTCCGCTGGATCACCGGCTTTGTAGGCCAGCAGGGGAACCTGTTTGACCGTGACACATTGGTCTCAAAGATTTTCTGGAGCTGGGAGGAGCGCGGTGCCCAGACGTTCACGGTGCTGAACGGCCGGCCCGAGTGCATGACCGTAAACGCAGCCTACCGCGGCCAGGGCAAGAACCCCGGCACAAAAGGCTACATTGCCCCCGCCCTCCGGGAAAACGGCGACACTTTCCGCAGGGCCTGGGCCCGCGCCCGCCTCATCGGCCCGAAGATCGTGCTGGTGGTCTCCTTCAACGAATGGACCCTCGGGGAGCAGATCTCGTTTGAGAACTCGAAGGATATCGAGCCGAGCGAGAAGCTGGGGTCGTTTTATCTGGATCTGATGAGGGAAGAAATTAGACGGTTTAAAAGTTAAAGGGGTGCCGCTTGAGTTAAAGCGAGTGCCGGACAAAGTAATAAGTAAGAGGTAAGAAGTAAGAGGTGCTCTGCGAGAAGGGGTGCCGCTCAAGGTAATAAGTAATAGTTTAAGGGAGTGCCGCTAAGGTAATAGGTAATAGTTTAAGGGAGTGCCGCTAAGGTAATAGGTAATAGCTTAAGGGAGTGCCGCTAAGGTAATAGGTAATAGCTTAAGGGAGTGCCGCTAAGGTAATAAGTAATAGGTACTTCTAAAACAACATTGTTGCAAATGCAACAAAAATAATGTCGCAAATGCAACAGTGTTGTTGACGAGGAGCTTTATAAATCAAAGGCCTCGAAGGATAACCCGGTTTTGTTTCACGGATCCAAAAGCGGCATCGAAGGAGCTCTCACGATCGAAAAAAGCAACGATAAGAAGGATTTCGGCAAGGGCTTCTACATGTGCGAGTCGGTAAATCAGGCCGTGAGCTTTGTCTCCAATTACCCCGATCCGCGGCTCTATATCATGGAGATCAACAATTATCAGCAGCTGAACGTCAGGGAATTTAACGTTTCCAAAGAATGGATGATCCTGGTAGCGTACTTCAGGGGCAGGATAGGCACGTACAGCGAGTCCTCCTACCTGAAGAATCTTTTGGCGTCGATCAAGGACGTTGATATTATCGTTGCGCCCATTGCCGACAATTCCATGTACGAGATCATAAACGACTTTATAGACGGCGGCATAACCGACGAGCAGTGTGTCAATGCGCTTTCCGCCAATCGCCTCGGCAGACAGTTTGTGGTCCTGAACGACAACGTCCTGACCAATAACGTCAGAATAGTCAAAGAGTCCTTTTTATGCGACGAAGAAAAGAACCATTACGAACTGGAGAAAGAAGCCGACCGGAATGTGGGAAAGGCGAAGATGATTCTTGCCAAGAGGCAGTACGCCGGGATCGGCAAATACATTGAGGAGATTTTGGTATAAATGAGACCCATCGACGACACAGGTTTGCTGCTGGCCAAATATCAGGCGGACCTTTTTGAATACACGGTCAGCGCCCTGCCCTGCTCATCTGCCTATTTCTACAAGAGATTTGCTTTTTCCAAGCTGGCGGTGAGAATGGACAGGAGAAGGTTCATCATGGAGGCGCTGGACGTTCCCGGGGCAATCGAGGAGCTGCAAAAGGAAGGGAATTACACTGTCGGACACGTCAAGGCACCCCCGGCCGTGATGGCCTGGATCGGCTACCTCACAAGATATTGGTCATACACCTACGAGATAAGCACGAGGGTTATCTACAAGTACGTCAAATTCGATGAGCTTTGCAGGCTGTACGAGGCGTACCACAGCCTGGACGTGGAGGCAGCGATCCAGCGGATCAATGAAGCCCACAACATCAAATACCTGGGCGACCCCGAATACAAAATGGATATTCTGAGGCAGATGATGAGATGATATGCGGGCTCCACATGCGGCGTTTCAGCAAGTTTGTTCTCAATCCTTCAGGCAGCCGATAGGAATTACATAGACTCCATCGTCCCGCCTGTAGCCGTACTCCGTCGCGGTAATGACCAGTTTAAGGTCAGGAAGTCTTAGCGGGACCTGTTTCTCTTTTTTGTTGTACTCAGATATCAGTCGTTCTATTTCGCAAAGGTGCTTTGCGCCGTTGTCGATATCCTTGCTCCCAAGTTTGAATTCGATCAGAGCATAGCGGCCGTCTTTAAGATGAAGTACCGCATCCGCCTCGAGACCGTAGCGGTCATGATAATATGATAATTCTCCGTTAATACCCGATGAGTATATCTTCAGATCCCGAATGCAAAGGGACTCAAACAAAAATCCAAGTGTTTTAAAATCAGTGTTAAAGTAAGCCGGATTCAGTCCCAGGGCCGCAACCGCTATAGACGGATCCGCAAGATTCCGTTTGTTTCCTGTCCTTATCGCATCCCTTGATCTTACTGCAGGGCTCCAGGCAGGAAGTTCATCTATGATATACAGGTCCTCAAGATCGTGAAAATACTCATAAAAAGTGGGCTTTGACATTTCCGTGGTAGATGAAACATCCGAATATATAGTCCCTGTTTCCGCCAATGTACAGATGTTACGTGAATATGACCTGAGCAAGCGCTCTGCCCAAAGCGGGTTTCTTTTTACTTTGCTTATATTCGAAATATCAATGTGGCATGTCTGATAAAACAAGTCAGGCGCTATTGAAAGAGCCGCCTCCCTGTTCTCAACGCCAATGCTCTGCGGCCACCCTCCCCTGCAAATGGCATATATAACGTCATCAATGCTTAACGGGGACTTCTCCCATTCAACGGGCTTCCCGTTAAAAAGATCCATCAGAGAAACAGTACCCAATGATTCACCGCTTTCATAAAGGCTCATAGGAAACATTCTGAGCGTTGAGATCCTGAGTGTCCCCGTATGCGGCGTTTCCACTCTCTGAGAAGATGACCCCGTAAGGATATACTGTCCCTTAAGCCCTGTATCATCAACGTCTTTCCTAATGGCGCCCCACATCTTCGGAGCATCCTGCCACTCGTCAAACAGCCTCGGTTTTTCACCTATAAGCAGCTTGGAGGGCATATTCTCAGCCACGGACAGATACCCTGCCCTCTTGTCTTCATCCTGAAACTCTATAAAACTTTTCGCAAAGTGTTTCCCGGTGGTGGTCTTTCCGCACCCTTTGGGCCCAACTATCAGTGTAGCGCCAAAGGCTTCCAGTTTAAGTCTTAACGCCGAATCAGTTATTCGATTCCGGTATGGCCTTTTCTCGTCATCCATAACTTAATCACCTCAAGGCTGATTATAACCCATTTAACAGATTCGTGCAATATTATTTAACAGATTCGTGGCATTTTATTTAACAGATTCGTGATATTTTATTTAACACTTTCGTGCAGCGCGGGTCATTTCTTCGTTTTTTGTAAATTTTTACACAAAACGAAGTCGTAAAATGTGATTTTTTACACAAAACGAAGATTTAGCATTTCTGTGGCTTATCTAACTCTTCAATGGTCGACCAACTCTGCCGATGAAAAAAGGGCTACCAAGCGTGGCCTGATAACCCTCATTTATTTTACAAATTTTGCTCACCAATTAACGGATGAGCGCGCTTTTATTTTTTACCCCTGACAAACGGGTTTTGTTTTATCTAAATGTTTCTATCTAGTTTTGCTTTGTAGACAATTATAATTCTCTTTATCCAATATCATTCCACTTATTTCCAGACTTTTGCTGATATACTATTGTGATATTTTCTGCATTGTAACCGCTAGCATAATTGTTCTGTATATATGTGCCAATTGTTTCAACCGACTCTTTACTATTTCCGTAATAATAAGCTGTATAAGATTCCTCGTTACGCATGTAACTTACAAAAACTCTATAATTACCGCTTCCAGTTGTGGCAGGAATATATGTCCAACTTGTATACGCAACAGCTTCATTGTCCGAATCATATTGTACGATATAAATTGTTACTCCATTGTGAGTATGTCCATAATATGAATTCACAATGTTCAAAGTGTTATTACTTACCTCTGTCTTGTCTGTTGAAATTTGATTTAAAGTGTAGCCATCAATAGATCCATTTATTGCTACATTAATTTTCTTGACTACACTTGTAGTAAATGTTGAATTAGAAACATCCAATGTCTCTGTAAAATAAGTCCCTGTGTATGAACCAGATTCATTGTTAGCAGCATTTGGAGAAATAAACAGACTTACAGTCGCTTTGACAATCGATTCATTATATCTGTTGATTGTTAATGTCGAACCAAAATTAGCATCTGGATTAGTTATGGCAGAATCGTATTTCACTGCGGGAATAAAATAAGTCTTTTCGCTTGTGTACCAATATTTTGAATTAAATCCACTCCTTGCCAATTCTGAATATAATCCGGTTTTTGTATTGTTTACAAATTCTACTGGTATATTTACATTGTGAGCATATACATATGCACCATTAGGTGTCGTAGAATTACCAGATGTAGTTTTTAACTTTCCTTCAAAATATGAATTATTCAATACAATCTTAGATTCAGCTGTTCCCCCAAAATCAGTCATCATCGAATATGGATTAACAACAAAACCTGCGGCAGGTGAACCTATTGCAACATTAGTTGTTGTTGAAGTACAATCTTTAAAAGTAAGAACGCCACTTCCTGGATAGAAAATATATGTTCCTACTTGTCCTTGTCCTTCGATATATCCACTAATGTTAACATTTTCAATTGTTAAATTCTTACTGCCATAAACAGCAACAGCTGCATTACTTCCAGTTTTAACAATTCTACATTGATAGATGTCAAAATTCTTAATAGTTGTTTCGTCATTGACTCCAACACCATCAACATATCTAAACAGTGTGTTATCAAGATTTGTTAGGTTTACACCTTTTCCATCAAATGCACCATTTAAATAAATCGAAATCCAATTTGTGCAATCAATCTTACCGTTATCAGTTTTGCTCATATCAACAGCAAAATAGTAATATCCTAAATCATAGAAATCACTAATCTTTTGCATTGTTGCATAGTCATAAATCAAGAACGGGTCATCTGCTGTTCCTGAACCCTTTAGAGCGCTTGCAGCCTCTGCTTCTTCTGCTTTTTTACCACTATCTTTTGCAACACTTCCATCTAAATAGTTGGCAACAGCCTTTGCAGCATAGCTTGCAGTTGCTTCGGAAATCACCTCAGCATCTAAGCCATCGGCTTTTGTGGATACACTTACATTACTACCATCAAATGTGCCATCTCCCTTCAGCCAAATGTATTCATCATCACCATTCTCGCCCTCAACCTTGCAAACAAGCATCAAATCTTTACCTAAAGTTGTACCTATTTTATCTCTTGTCAGTTTGACGGTCTTGCCACCGAAATTGAGGACAATATTGTCAAAGGAAATACTCTGATCTTCTCCTGTAACAACAAGATGAATACCGTTAACATCGGCTGTCTTCTCGAGCACGAGACGGCCGGACTTGATCTGAATGAACGGAACAGTTCCGAACTCATGATACGAAGAAGTAGATTTAACATCGATTATATTGACGC
>JAFSVU010000038.1 GCA_017444825.1 Clostridia bacterium | reverse complement strand
GGGCGTGAAAGCGGTGTCGGTAACGGAAGAGCCCGATCTCGCGGAGTATGTCGACGTCCTCTTTCTCGGCGGCGCGCCATACGCCAATATCATGGCGCCGGAACTCCGCGCCTATGCCGAAAAGCTCAGTGCCGACCAGGTTGGACGCGCGATCCTGTTCACCACGTCAAACTGGTCGCGGCGGACGGTGAGAGCGCTCAAAAAGGAGCTTCGCGCCAAAGGCATACCGGTTGACGAAAAGTATTTTTACGCGCATATGACGCGGATCAAAGCGCGCACGGACGCAGCGAAGGATTTCACAAGGAAGATGCTTGAATGAAGAACAACGGAAAAGATTTTGATATTCAGAAATATATGACCGAGGGTGTGGAGCGTATCGTTTCAGAGGCGTTAAAAGCAACACTGAAAAACCCCAGAGAGAGCGCATTCATGCTGAAATTCGCCGCGGCAAGCCGCTCTGCGTCAAAAAAAAGAAAAAAGCAAAGAAAAATGGTGAACATATCCCGCCGCTGTTTACCGCACTGCGAGAAGGCAATCTTTTGAACGATGATCACGCGTGTGGCTGCGTGCTCTATGAAAAGTGCGAACTCGTTGAGAGTCAGATCAAACAATCACGTTAAAGTACATAATTATGGAGGTAAATAAAATGAAGACAGCTATACGCTATTTTACAAAATCAAAAAAAGGCAACACAAAAAAACTGGCTGACGCAGTGTCAAAGGCGCTCGGCATCGAAGCGTTCGACGTTTCGCGCGATTTTGATGAAAAGATCGACAGACTGTTTCTCATCAACGCCATGTATGCCGCAAATATTGACAAAGAGGTCAAGGAATTTCTTTCAAGAAACAAGGATAGTATCGGCGAGGTAATCAATATAAATACCGCCGCCTCCGGCGCGTCTACGTGGAAAGCTGTCAAAAAAGTGACCGATGAGCTCGGCATAAAACTCAGCGAAAAAGAATTCCATTGCGCCGCATCGTGGATATTTATCAACAAAGGTCTTCCGACAGAGGAAGATCTCAATCGCGCAGGTGAGTTCGCGACGTCGCTCGATTAAAGTCAAAACTAAAAAACAGCCCGCTCTATACGGGTAAAGACATTTGCAGTTATACGGAAGCGATCGCCGCGCTCGGCTATAAGCCAGAGCAGGTCACGAAGATCCTTCTCACGCACAAGCACAACGATCACTCGGGCGAGCTTAGCTCCTTCCCGAACGTGCAGATTTACTTCAACGAGGAAGAATTGACCGCTGTCGAACTTCATGGGCTGTCGATTGTCGTTCCCGTAAAGTTTACCGACGGCGCGTGTTATAATTTCCCCACAAGTCAGAAGATCGCCGACGGCGTTTACTTCATCAAAGCGAAGGGACATACCAACGGCAACAGCATCGTGATCGTCGAAAACGAAGGGCTGTTCTATATGTTCCACGGCGATATAACCTACGATATGAGAACCTCGAAGCAAAGCGCGTGATCGATCTTGATCACCCCGTGCCGACAATCCTTGCAGAAGTCGATTTTTCGGCTGAAAAAGCGAGCGGGAAATACGTATGCTCGATCTGCGGATACGTTTACAATCCCGCCAAGCACGACGGCGTCGCTTTTGAAAATCTACCCGACGATTGGAAATGTCCTCGCTGTAAACAGCCGAAGGAAAAATTCAACAAGGCGTGAGATTTTATCGGAAAATTCCGTTTAATCGTGATAAATCAACAGAAAAAATAAAAACAGACCGGAAACCATCATGGACTCCGGTCGTTTTGCTATCATTGGGGCAGGTTAGGCAGCTGTTTTTTCAGGTTTTCATCCGTTTCTCAAACCGGAACATTCCGTCAAAGCCGTCGCCGTCGTCATAATTGTTGACTTCTCCGGTTTCGGGATCGTGCGGATCGGGGTGCTTGCAGTTGAAAAACTCGACGATATGAAATCCGCACTTGTTTACGTAGAAATGAATGTTGCGTGTTTCAAAATACGGCGTGCAGGTTTCCCACACGACGGTATCCGGATACCGTTCTTCGATCAGCTGCCACGCGCGGAAGCCGACCCCTTTGCTGTGTTCGTGCGGGGTAACAAAGAGCAACTCCAGCTCGTTGTGATAGGACACAGGATCGAGTTTTACGACCGCCCCGCCAACGGGACGCCCGTCCTCCAGAATGCGAAGCGCTTCGGCATGCTCGCCGTCGATGCATCGCTCGATTGTGGCGCGGGAAATGATTTCGCCGTCCTCTTCCATGTGATCGTCACGGCGTCCGAATTCTTCCATCGCTCCGAAGCGGAACGACTCCTGATTGTCGAGGATGAACTGCTCCCGGTCATCCGGCGTGAGTGGTGCGAGCGTAACTGTTTTCGTTCCCATAAAAACCTCCGTTAAAATAAGCCCGGCAAGAAAAGGGTAGACCCATTTCATTCCGAGCTCACTCGACATCTTATCCGACAGGCGGCCTGTAAAGCTTTCGCTTTACGATCCCCTACGCTACGGCGTACTGTCCTCCGATGACCGGTATTCAATTGATCTATAAATACGGAAACCCTTGATTTCCAAAGGTTTCCGGTATTGACGTGGCGTCCCCGATTGGATTCGAACCAACGGCCTGTCGCTTAGGAGGCGACCGCTCTATCCTGCTGAGCTACGGGGACGTATTGAATTGTATTTCACGCTCACCTCTTTACGTGTCAAAAGCGAGGGTGCAAAATCAGGTGCCAATTTCGCAAAGGCGGTGACGCGCCGAAGAAAATGCTCGCGTTTTCTCGCTTTTTCGCGGCTTTTCTCGCGTTTCCTACGGTATCATCAAGATAGAGCCACACCTTAGGAGGCGGTCGCTCTATCCAGCTGAGCTATAGCGACATTGCCTTTTCTCAAGGCCCCATAATTATATCATGATTTTTTTAAATATCAAGTAAAAAAAGGTGTTGCATTTAAGTTTCTTTTTTGGTATTATTTATTTTGCTCGCGAGAGCGGGTCAATATCGCGGAGTAGAGCAGTTGGTAGCTCGTCGGGCTCATAACCCGGAGGTCGTAGGTTCAAGTCCTTCCTCCGCAACCATCAGGAAACCTCTTTTGTCGGCCTTGGCGAAAGAGGTCTCTTTTTAAACATTTTAAAAAAGGAAAACTAAAAAACATGAAAACCTATTCATATCTTGACTCGCCAATGAAAGTATGGGGAATCATCGATTTTGATAAGACTCATAAGCTGCAGAGAATACCGGATGAGCTTATCGCTTCCATGGAAATTCTGCCAAGAGAATATGGCCTGCGCTGCCCGGGAGCCCGGATTGGGTTCCGTACAAATGCGTGTGAGATAAAAATAAAGATGACCTTTAGTAAACTTACACCTGACATTGGCATTTCAATTTACGGCTGTCAGTCGTTTTATGTCTTCCAAGGAAGCAAGTCAGGCGGAAGATATCTCGGTCACGGGTTTCCCGCGTCATACGATCAGCTTTCCTTTGAGAAAACATTCACCAAATCCCCGGATATGGAGGATATCCTCATTTGGCTGCCGAGAAACGAACCTGTCATCGACATTCAAATATCGGTAAATGACGAGGCTGCCGTTCAGCCTCCTACGCCGTATAGGTATGATAAACCGGTACTCTACTACGGCTCATCCATCACGGAATGCGGATGCTCAACGGTGCTTTTTAACGGATACAACTGCCTGCTTTCACGCTGGCTTGACGTGGACTTTTACAATCTTGGCTTTTCCGGATCCGCAAGAGGGGAGCGGGCTGTTGCAGAATATATTGCCGGCGTTGATATGAGTGTTTTTGTTTTCGATTACGACCACAATTCACCGACTCCCGAAACACTAAGGGCGACCCATGAACCATTTTTTAAGATCATCAGAGAAAAAAGACCGGAGCTACCGGTTATAATGATGACCCGTCCCTGCATCGAAATTGACGACGACGTAAAAGCCCGCCGTGATATAGTTTATCAGACATATCTTAACGCTAAAAAAGAGGGCGATGACAACGTGTGGTTCATTGACGGTTCCACATTCTACGGAGACACGGACCGGGATCTTTGTTCAGTAGATACCATCCATCCTAACGACCTTGGTTTTTGGCGAATGGCGAATGTAATAAAACCGGTACTGAAGGAAGCCCTAGAAAAGTCGAAATCACAAAATTATGAGGGGTATGTTTCATGATCAAAGAGTATTTGCTTCAAAACTGGTCTTTGATACTGGTTTTGGCTGCTTTTGCAATTGCACTACACATTACCGTCTTTTTGGATAAAAGAACCATCAGGCGCATGTACGTTTTGATAGTCGGTGTTTTTCTGCTTTCTCTCGTTGTATTTGTGGAGTTCAGCATTAATGCATATCCGGAATACAGAATACTTAGAAGCATTCTTATGGCGATACGATACAGTTCAACGCCGTTCATAATCGCACAGATCATGTATACGCTTGTCAAAAAACAGACCTGGTTGATTTTCATTCCATCTATGGTCCTTGGCGTGATCGATATAGTTTCAATATTTACCGGCATCGTCTTCAAGATTAATGAGGACAACACCTTCTCCCGCGGGATCCTTGGTTACCTTCCTTTTATCGTTGCCGGACTCTATAGCCTTGCCCTTGTTTATCTTCTGATAAAAAGATGCAATAAGAAATGGATGGAGATAATACCGATCATTTTCCTAAGTTTGGCTCTTCTTTCAGGGCTTATCTTTCCATTCGTTTTCGGCAGTGATTTTTCAAGCATATTCTGCCCGACGATCGCAATAGCTATTTTCGTATATTACGTTTTCGAAATACTTCAGCAGACAAAAAAAGATTCGCTGACTGAGCTGCTTAACCGCCACGCATATCACGCGGATATATCAAAAAATCCCGAAGAGATCACCGCACTTATATCGATCGATATGAACGGTCTGAAGGTAATTAATGACACGCAGGGACACGCCGCAGGGGATGAAGCGCTACTGACTCTTGCTCTGTGCTTCCGGAGAGCCCTTAAAGCCAGGCAGTTTGGCTACAGGGTCGGCGGAGATGAGTTTGTGATACTTTGCCGTAAAACATCAAGAGAAGATATGGATGCGCTCATAAAACGTATTGAGGCCGACGTTGGTGATACCAAATACAACTGTGCCATTGGTTACAGTTTTTCCGGAGACGGTCAAAAGAATGTCGAAGAAATGCTTCGAGAATCCGATATGATGATGTATGAAGTGAAAGAAAAGTATTACAGAGAAAACGGAAAGTCAAACGGCAGAGAAAACAGGGGTTAAAAGAATAAGAGATATAGATTTGCAATAAAAAGAGTGGTTACCGTTCAAGATCCGGTGGCCACTCTTATTGATTATTCTATTCAAAGTTCATATCTTTATTCGTTTTTGGATATAGAAAGCACAGCCACGACAATGGCATCATTTCCGGTGACCGGGTTCCTGCTTATTCTCTGGGCAAATGAGTGGATCACGGTTCCGTCAGGCCTTTTATCGTCATAAAACGTGCTTGTACCCTCAACGCAGCACTTCTGCACCACATTTTTCATGAAAGCAGCGTCAAATTCCACAAAGTCCGGACCCAGATTCGTAATATCAAGGGCAAAATAATGCTTTGCAAAATCTCTGTAGGACTGGTTGCATCTTAAGAACCTGGTGGAATTGCCGTCATGGATCTCGATCACGCCAATTGGAAGCACACTGTATGTATTCTTAAGAACGCCTTTGTACTCTTCTTCAATAACGCCAAGGTTGAACAGATTTGCGCGGCAAATCGAATCAAAATAAACCGATTCGTCAGGGTTTTCGTAACCGTTCAGTTTAGCGTTTTTGTTCCACTGTTTGATCACTTCATGGGGCTGAGGCTTGCTGAAATAATAGCCCTGAAGCTTCGCACATCCGGTTTCCTCAAGGAATCTGGACTGATTCTCGGTCTCGATTCCTTCGCAGATAGTGTCAACGCCGAGTGCTGTGGCCATCTTCATAAGTTCGGAAAGTATGATCCTGCCGTCTTCGCTTTCGTCAAGTTTACGCATAAAGTTCATATCAAACTTTATAAGCTCAAATTTTATACTCTGAAGGACGTCGAGTGAGGAATAGCCGCTTCCGAAATCATCCATCCACACATGGAATCCCAGCTGCTGGAAACGGTCTATCTGCGTTTTCATGAAATCAAAATCACGGCCGATAACGCTTTCAGTGATCTCAATACAGATCTTCCTACGATTTATGCCTGCATTGTCGACTCTCTTTGTTATCTCATCCACAATATCACAGGAGTCAAAATCCGACCTTGAAAGATTGATGGAGTGGGGTACAAGATAAAGTCCCTCTTCGTCCTTTTCCTGCATGTGTTCCAGCACTCTGTCAAGAACGTAGAGATCAAGCTTATAGATTAGGCCCGCCTCTTCAAGATAAGGTATGAAATCCGCAGGACTTAAGAATCCTTTTTCAGGATCATCCCATCTTGCAAGCGCCTCGAGATCAGTCACATTTTTATTGATGATCCTTACGATGGGCTGGTAGAATACTTTGATCCAGTTCTCGGAAAGAGCTCTGTCAAAATTCTCAAGTATATATTTTTTCTTAAGATATGCTTCGTTCAGCTCATCACTGTAATACTTGAAAGAAGATGAATAAGTTCCCTTTAGCGCGTCGCAGGCAAGCTTGGACCTGTCATACGCAATGCCGGGTGATATGGTCTTGTCCCAATGTCTGAAAATGCCTACGCTTACAGGAATGGGAGTGCTTTTGTTCATATCCGCCCATTCGTCGAACAGTTTGTTAAGCTTTTCCTCAAGTCCTTCTTCATCCGTAAGGACGGCAAAGTGATCCGCACCCACATGGCTGCAGAAATTTCTTCCGAAGAGACGTGCAAGAATATCGGCAAAGGAACGGAGAAGATTGTCTCCGCTGGCGAAACCGTACTTATGGTTGTAATATTTCATACCGTTAAGGTCGAAATAAAGGAGGGCAGGGCGGCCGCTGTTTTGAAGAATAGCATCTCTCTCCGGCTCCGAAAGCTCAAAGAAAAAGCTTATACTGGGAAGTCCCGTCAGGCTGTCATAACGGTTTTCGTTTAAAACCATATCGGCAATAACCGCGGTGTCGTTCTTGCTGTTATCGTGGGTGATCTTTTTCTGCTCATACATCATCTGGTCAGCCTGATCTATAAGGCGATGGAAGCAGTTGTCATTGGCGTTTTCCTCAAATGCATAGCCGACAGATACTGATATATTTTCTCTTTCAAGAGCTTTGTTGAAAGCTTCAATACGTTTTAAGATATCACTCTCGGTGCAGTTCATTAAGAAGACGACGAATTCATCGACGCCGATTCGGTAGCAGTTTTCTCCTGCGTTTTCGGCAAAGCACTCTTTTATGCAGGCAGCGGAAGTTTTGAGAAGGTGGTCGCCCGCGAGATGACCCTTTGTGTCATTGGTTATTTTAAGATAGTTTACATCGAACCAGAGGACGCCGAGGGATCCGGAAAACGATTCATTTTTCATGATATTCGTTTCCATGCTGAAACGGTTGGGAAGGCCCGTAAGAGAGTCTGTCTCGGCCTCGGCTCTTAAAATAGACTCCAGCTTATTTCTGCGTGACCAGAGATTGTTATGTGAGTTTATAAGTATCTTCAGCTCGCGGATAGCCCTGACTTCGTCAATTCGCTTGTTTTCATCGATCTTCTCGGAACAGATGCGAACAGGTTTTAATATCAGCTGATAAAACATTATAAACGTTATGAGCAGAAACGCTATGATAACAAACACCGATATCCAAAGGAAAAGACGTACAATGGACACGTGATGCTGGGCCTCCGCGGAAGCTGTATTGAATTCGTCTTGAAGAATACGGGTGCAGTTATCGATAAAGCCCGAGATCTTATAGCGAAGCTGGGCATAATCCTTGTCTAAGATCATGGACTTTGCAAGAGAGACTCTCTCCTCATCTGACATATTCTTTTCTTCTTCAGTAAGCTCTACATTGGGTATGTTTTTAAGCGCAGGGTAAATATCCGGGAAAGGATACACGGATCGTACAAGAGATATGGCATGAAGCTGAACTTCAGTCATCTGATCGCAGAGCTCTGCTGCCTGTTCGAAATTTGACAGAACCTCTTCGCTGACGTCATAGGTCCTGAATTTTTCCAACAATCTGAAGCTCCTGGTGTCCGCGTCAAGTTCCTTGGCGTAAGTGCTTAAAGGCTGAACATTTATGTCGTTCGGCGTAATCCCGGCCCGCTGTATGTAGTTTGCGCTCGTTTCCGAAAGAACGGTATTTGTTCCCTGCATACTGGTTGCGTCAATCTGATACTCGCCGGATCTTTTCATAAGCTCCGAAAGCATCGTACTTGATCTGTTTACGTCAATGATGAGAACAATGATTATGATATGTAATATAGCGACAATGATCAAAAGAGGAAAAGCGAAAGCCTTAACTGATAGTCCCAGATGCCTGTTGCGGGCCGCCTTGGTTATTGTCATAGAAAAAAAGTCCTTTCCGGATAACCGTAATTATCCAAGGATTTTATGTTTTTAAACGCTTTTCGTGCTTTCTTTTTTGCAGAAACAATTAGAGTATTTATATCACATTTCATGAATTTGTTCAATTTGTTTTATTGACACCAAAGAGCATTTAAAGTAGAATTTCACATATGAGGACACCTATCTTCATGTTGTGAAATGAGTGAAAAACCTTACCGGAGTTATATACATCATGAGAGTTCTTTTCCTTGGAAACAGCTACACATTTTACAATAACATGCCCGAGCTTTTTAAAGATATCTGCGCTCGCAACTGTGTTGATGCTGAAGTTATGAGCGTTACCTGCGGAGGATATACCATTGCCCATTTTGTCTCAAACGACAATGACTGCGGCAGAAGAGCCAAGGAGCTTTTGAATCAATACAAATTTGATTACGTTGTGCTTCAGGAGATGAGCGTAAGGCCTGCGTCAAACCCTGAGACTTTTCTAAAGAGCGTGCGGGAGTTTATGCCTTATATAAGAGAGAACGGTGCAAGGCCCGCATTATATCAGACCTGGGGAAGACCCGACGGATCGCCTCTTCTTGTTGAAAAAGGCTGGACCCACGAGGAGATGCAGGAACTTCTCAAAAGCGCTTACGTGAAAGCCGCAAAAGAGCACGACGCGATATTCGTGCCTGCCGGAGACAGGCTGCACGAGGCCTATAGAGAAGGGCGGGACACGTATTCTGATGACGGCGGGCATCCTTCACCGGAAGGCTCAGCTATAATTGCACAGGCGTTTTTTGACGCATTGGTTACTAAACAAATGGAAGGTTCAAAATGATCGCAAGACGCATAATAATCGCATTACTGCTTATACTTTACATAGTTTTGCTCGACCTGTCGTCAAACACAGTGCTTAGTCTGTTCCTTACGGGAGCTGTCTTTACCGGGTTTATAATTCTTTGGGAGACAGGCGTTTTAAAGGGTAAGCCTCTTTTCGGTGTCCTGGCATGGATACTTTTCTTTGTGATCCTTGCCGGTATTTACTTTTTAACCTATCCGCCTATGAAGAGGGTCAAATCGTTTGAAGGCAGCAAAATTAAAACAGATGTCATAACCATAAACGACGGAAAAGTTTCAGGCGTTGTTAACAAAGACAGAACAGTTGAACTCTTCGCCGGCATTCCATACGCAAAAGCGCCGGTGGGAGAATTAAGATGGAAAGAGCCGGAGGACCCCGATAAATGGGAGGGCGTACTCGAGTGCGATACTTTCGCGCCAATGGCAATGCAGCCGAGAAACGTGAGCATATACTACAGTCTGGCTCAGATAATAGGTTATCACGACTACAGGTGGTTTGATTTTACCGATAATTACATGCCTGCGGTTTCGGAGGATGCTCTTTATATTAATGTTTGGCGTCCTGCAGAAAGAAACACAGAAGAAAATCTTCCCGTGCTTGTTTATATCCACGGCGGATCGCTTCAAACCGGACAGCCCTGGTATGAGGATTACAGTGGAGAAAACCTTGCAAAAGAAGGTATCATCGTCGTCAATATGGGCTACAGGCTTGGCATCTACGGCTTCCTGGCTCTCGATGAGCTGGCAGGTGAGTCTGAAAACGCTACAACAGGAAATTACGGACTGTTAGACCAGATAAAAGCGCTTGAATGGGTCCGTGATAACATTGAGTCTTTCGGTGGTGATCCCGGTAACGTTACACTTGCGGGAGAATCCGCAGGAGCTGCCTGTGTCAGCGCTCTTTCCGCGTCCAAACTCGCCAAAGGGCTTTTCAAAAGGACCATACTTGAAAGCTCCACAGTTGCACCAAAAGAACCTCCCCATTCTTTCAGATCATTTGAAGAGGCACTTGAATCCGGCAGAGAGCTTCTAAATAGATACGGCGTAAATAACGTCTCAGAGCTTAGAAAGCTTCCCGCGTCAAAACTCACCAAAGAAGCGTATACCCAGCATCATATAACCATTGACGGCTACGTCCTTGATAAAACACCTTATGAATCATACAAACTCGGTGAGACCAACGAAGAGGCGATCCTCCACGGTTTCAATAAAGAGGAAAGCGCTGCGTTTATAATGTTCACTAAAACTGACAAAGAGTCTTTCGTTAAAAATGTGAAAGATTACTTTGGCGATTACTCAGACGAAGTGCTTTCTGTCTACCTGCCCGGCTCCGATGAAGAGGCCGACACCATGTGGGCGGAGATATACGGGGCGGTTTTCTTCGATTATCCTCATTACTGTCTTAACAGACTTGCTGTTAAAGGCGGGATACCGGTCTATGAGTATTATTTTTCAAAAACCAACGGGCGCCTCGGCCCATGGCACAGCGGCGAAGAAGTATACTTCTACGGAAACATTCCGGAAAGATCGGGGCTTTACGACGAAACTGACAGGGCGCTTATGAGGAAGATGTCGCAGACTTTCCTTGATTTTGTGAAATACGGCGATCCTTCCTACACACTCAAGGAATGGAATATAAATGAGGATTCGATATCCTACATGAATTTTGATACTGAAACAAAGATGGTTAAAGAAACGGAAAGGAAAATCAATTTGTTCGGGATACTGGACAAAATGCAGGAGGGCGAATATTGAGCGTCTTTTGGGCGGGTGAAGATCATGAAAAACAGAGACAGATTAAATGCGGTTTTAAACTTTGAAAAGCCAGACGACAGACTTCCGATGATAGAGTGGGCTGCCTGGTGGGACAAGACCATAAATAACTGGCGTGAGCAGGGACTCCCGAGTGAACTGGGATGGGACACCATCGGCCCTTACCTTGGGCTTGACGCAGAAAAGCAGTATTGGCTTCCTCACAAAAAGCCTTCTTGTCCGCAGCCTGAAAGGGAGGGCGGTCCGATAGCGGAGGACGAGGATGAATACGAAGCTCTCCTGCCACACCTTTTTCCGGACAACGACTGGGTATTTCAGGAGCTTGAAATGCTTAAGCCAAAGCATGAATCAGACGATCTTCCCATCTGGTTCAGCCTCGACGGCGGTTTCTGGTTCCCAAGAACTATACTCGGAATCGAAAATCATCTCTATTCATTCTATGACCAGCCTGAGCTCTATCACAGGATCCTTGACGATCTGGCAGAATTCCAGCTATCCCAAATGGAGCGCATGTATAAGATCCTGACTCCCGACTTTATGACCTTCGGCGAGGACATGAGCTACAACAACGGACCAATGATATCAGAGGCAAGCTTTGACGAATTCCTGCTTCCTTACTACAGAAAAGTCGTACCGTTCATTAAAGAACACGGAACCAAGGTAATCATTGACTCCGACGGCGATATCACAAGGATGATACCCTGGCTGAAGAGGGCGGGAATCGAAGGCGTACTGCCCCTGGAACGCCAGGCCGGTGTCGACATTGTAAAGCTTAGGGAAGACTATCCTGATTTTCTGTTCATCGGTGCATTTGATAAAATGACTATGCGCATTGGCGAAAAAGAAATGAGAGATGAGTTTGAGAGACTTCTGCCGGTCATGAAGTCAGGCGGGTTTGTACCAAGTGTCGATCACCAGACGCCGCCGGATGTACCGCTTGAGAGGTATAAGGTTTATCTTGAGATGTTTAGGGAGTATGCAGAGAAAGCTGTTAGTTAAAGCGGTGCCGGATTAGTTTAAGCGAGTGCCGGACAAGGTAATAGGTAATAGGTGATAGGTAAAATTGCGCTGCGCGATAATGTAAAGAAAGGGAAAAAGTCAGGTAAGAGTTAACATGAAATACAAACCGATCATAAAGTCGCTTTTAGACACGGATCTTTATAAATGGAACATGCAGCAGGTGATGCTCCACAAGCATCCGGAGCTTTGCGGAGATTATTACTTTAAATGCAGGAACGAAGACGTCCGTTTTACCAAAGAGATGTTCCAGGAGATCAATGAGCAGATCGACCATCTATGCACATTGACGCTTACGAAAGAGGAACTTGACTATCTGCATACGATAAGATTCCTGAAGAGGGACTTTGTGGAGTTTTTGAGGATCTGGAGGCCTCTTAGGGATTACGTGACAACTTCGCTTGACGATGACGGTACGCTGAACGTAGTTGTCTCCGGGCCTATGTTTATGGCCATGCATTTTGAGATATATCTTCTTGAAATAATCAATGAGGTCTATTTCAGGGAAGCATATGATTACGATATGCTTTTAAAGTCCGCAAGAGAGCGACTTGACGCCAAGATCAAGGATTTCAACGAAGGAAAATACACCTTTATTTTTGCAGAATTCGGGTGCAGAAGGCGACTATCTGGGGAGTGGCTTGACGAGGCTGTAGTAAAACTCGCTTCTTCCCTAAAAAACAAGAATATGGTGGGAACGTCAAACGTTTACCTTGCCAAAAAGTACGGTCTAAAACCAATAGGAACCTTTGCCCATGAGTATGTGCAGCTGTATCAGGGAATCGAAAGCATCCCCCTTGCTTACACAAATCATTTTGCGCTTAAAGATTGGTTTGACGAATACCAGGGCGACAACGGAACCGCACTGACGGATACACTCGGAACAGATCTGTTTTTGATCGATTTTGACCGAAGTAACGTAAACAACTATACGGGTGTACGTCATGACAGCGGCGATCCGTATGAGTGGGGCGAAAAGATCATCAGACACTATGAGAAGTTTGGCGTGGACCCAAAAACCAAGACACTTCTCTTTTCAGACAGTCTCGACTTTGACAGAGCGCAGCATCTATTTGACTATTTTAAGCACAGAATCAAGGTTTCATTCGGGATCGGAACATTTATATCCAATGACACATGTGTTGAGCCTCTCAATATCGTAATTAAGCTGCAATACGTGAACGGCAGGCCTGTCGCCAAGATATCAGATACACCGGGTAAAGAGATGTGCCAGGATGAAGGATATCTGGAATATCTGAAAGAAGCGGTGAATTTTAGAATTAAAAATGCTAATGGTTTGATGGAGTGCCGCTCAAAGTAATAAGTAACGGCGAAAGCGGTGCCGGACTAAGTAATAGGTAAGAGGTAAGAGGTAAATAAGTATTAAAAAACAAAATACTCAGACTATATTTCAAAAAGAAAGGTAAAAATCATGACAAAAAGTTTACTCGTGGTAGTGGATATGCAAAACGATTTCATTGACGGAGCGCTGGGAACGAAGGAAGCGGAAAGTATAGTTCCAAATGTAGTTTCAAAAATCAGAAGCTGGGAGGGCGAAATAATCGCAACTAAAGATACCCACGAAATAAATTATATGCATACAAGAGAGGGACGTTTCCTACCGGTTCCACACTGCATAAAAGGAACCGATGGCTGGAATATCCGGACTGAAGTTCAGAACGCGCTGAATGAAAAGAACGCGATCATTTTAGAAAAACAGTCATTCGGCAGTATCGAGCTTCCTAAGCTTATTGAAAAGAAAAGCTATGAAAAGATCTGTTTTATAGGACTATGTACAGACGTTTGCGTGATTTCAAATGCACTGATCGTTAAAATTATTTTTCCGGAAATGGATATTGAAGTTGATGAAAGTTGCTGCGCAGGTGTAACCAAATTAAAACATGATGAAGCAATTGATGTGATGAGGTCTTGCCAGGTTGAGATTTCCGGAGGGAGTGCCGCTCAAAGTAATAAGTAACAGGTAATAGTTCAAGGGGTGCCGCTCAGGTAATAAGTAACAGGTAATATGTAAGTTCGGAAAATGAAAATTAGTTAAAAATCAATAGATAAATCTGAAAACGAGGGCGCTGGAAATATTGCACAAAATAATAATTTTGTGCAATATTAAACCTCAGAGAAGTGGTAATTCCTGATTTTCACTCTCAAAGACATTTTTCGAATTTTTTCTAAAAAACAATAATCATACAAATAAAACTGGCGCCGCGTAAATATATTTTTTAATATTTTTCGCGCAGCGCCAAATTATTTATTTAAAAACACCTTATACTTACTACTTAATACTTGTTACTTTAAAATGTTTATTTAGCAGCTGTTTACATTTTTTCAACAACTCCGACACCGATAAGATTCAGCGTTTCCTTGATTGTCGAAGTCGTTGCATCTATAAGCGCCAGCCTTGCTGCTCTAACATCCGGTTCAGACTTTAGCACGTTGGTCGAGTTATAAAACTTATTAAATGCCTTGCAAATCTCTATGGCATACCTTGTCACGATATATGGCTCGTTTTTGGAAGCCGAATCGCGAACCTGCTGAGTCAGTTTTTGGAGCACCTTGACAAGCTGATATTCAAGATCATCAGTTAAAAGTCCCAGGTCGGCGTTCTTATAATCAATACCGAGATCAGCAGCTTTTCTAAGCACGCTGCGGCCTCTGGCGTACGAATATTGCACGTAAGGACCTGATTCGCCTTCGAAATCGAGCATCTTGGCGAGTTCAAAAACGATATCACGTTCACGGCCGTTTTTCTGGAATTCAAACAAAACAGCGCCAATGCCGATAACCTTAGCGGCTTCGTCAATGTTGTCGATCTGGTCGGCGGTGCCGTTTTCGACGATGATCTCCTTGGTTTTTGCGATAGATTCGTTGATGACATCTTCAAGGAGCACAACGTCGCCGTTTCTGGTCGAAAGAACACGGTCCGGGAACCTTACGTAGCCAAAGCCAACGTGAACGCAGTCGTCAGCCCATTCGAAGCCCATCTTCTTAAGAACCCCGAATACCTGCTTGAAATGGAGCGCCTGAGGAGTTCCGACAACGTATATGTTCTTATAAAAGTCGTAGTGACGTTTTCTGTAAAGTGCCGCGGCAATGTCCCTGGTAGCATAGATGGTGCTTCCGTCTGACTTGAGAATAATGCAAGGAGGCATATTGGGCTCGTCAAACCGGACCACCTGGGCGCCGTCGCTTTCCTCAAGAAGTGATTTTTCCCGCAAAATATCGACAATTTCTGGCATTTTGTCAGAATAGAAGCTTTCTCCGGCGAAAGAATCAAAACCAATGCCAAGCATATCGTACATTCTGTTGAATTCCTTGAGGGACACTTCAACGAAGAACTTCCAAAGGGCGGTAACTTCAGGATCGCCCTCTTCCAGAAGCTTGAAATTATGCCTTGCCTCATCCTCAAGCTCAGGCTTTTCCTTGGCGACTTCGTGAAATTTCACGTAAATTTTCAGCAATTCGTTGATCGGGTCCTTCTCGATATCCTCTCTTACACCCCAGCGTTTATAAGCGCTAATAAGCTTTCCAAACTGGGTTCCCCAGTCACCGATATGATTGATCCTTACCACGTCGTAACCAAGAAAATCATAGATTCTGGAAAGAGAATTGCCAATGGCAGTTGAGCAGAGATGACCGATGTGGAACGGTTTGGCGATGTTAGGAGATGAGTACTCAACAATAACCTTTTTGCCTTCGCCCTCTTTAAGCTTGCCGTAATTTTCACGGTCCCTAAGTATCTCAGAAACGACTTCATCGGAGACTTTGCCTCTGTTTAGATAAAAATTGAGATAAGGTCCAACAACTTTGATATCGGAAAAGAATTCCCCGTCGTTGCCTGAAAGGATCTGCTCCCGGAGCTCACTTGCCACCTCAAAGGGTTTGCGCCCTTTTGCAAGCCTGAAACACGGAAGTGCGAAATCGCCAAGTTTCTCCTCCGGCGGCACAGAAATAAGCCCGCTGATGAAATCCTCAGTTATCGCCTCATCATTGGTATATTTAATTATTATCTCAGTTAACTGTTTTTTTATATCCATACTTTTTACTTATTACCTATTACCTCTTACTTATTACTTTGTCCGGCACACGCTCTAACCAAAAGCGGCCCCCCTTATATGATAATATTTACCAAGCTTCCCGGCACGGCAATAACCTTCCTGACCGCCCTTCCGTCGATCAGCGCCTTGACCTCATCATTTTCCAGCACATACTCAGCCAGCTGATTCCTGTCGAGGCTTGTGGGTACGTTGATCCTGGCTTTGATTTTTCCGAGTATCTGAATAGCGATCTCAACCTCCTGCGAAACGGTTTTAGATTCGTCGCATTCGGGCCACTTGGCTTCATG
Source organism: Clostridia bacterium (assembly GCA_017444825.1). Classification (GTDB taxonomy): domain Bacteria; phylum Bacillota; class Clostridia; order UBA1212; family UBA1212; genus UBA1212. The sequence goes on along the minus strand of JAFSVU010000038.1, from coordinate 19,263 downwards.
GACCATACCCGGAAGCTCCACCAGCTGCCACATTTCCTCTGTCATATGCGGGCAGACGGGGTAAAGAAGCTTCAGGAGTGTTGCGAGGTCGCCCTTGGAAAGGGTTCCTGCGGCGTAGAAATCATTGACCAGGCCCATCATTGCCGCGATCGCCGTGTTATATTTCATCTTTTCATAGTCTTCGGAGACCTTCTTGATGGCAATGTTGACAGACTTTTCGTGCTGCTTTGATATCTCCTTCTCCTCGGTCACAAACTTCATCAGCTTATAAACTCTCTCAAGGAATCTGTAGCACCCTCTTGCGCCGTCGGTGGACCATGGAATAGGCTGGTCAAAAGCGCCCATAAACATCTCGTAAAGCCTGAAAGCGTCAGCGCCGATCTCATTTACAATGTCGTCGGGATTGATGACGTTGCCGCGGGATTTGGACATCTTTTCGCCGTTCTCACCAAGGATCATGCCGTGGGATGTTCTCTTTTGATAAGGCTCCGGACAGGGCACAACGCCAATGTCATAAAGGAACTTATGCCAGAACCTGGAATACAGCAGGTGAAGCGTGGTATGCTCCATGCCGCCGTTATACCAGTCAACCGGGAGCCAGTATTTCATAGCTTCCTGGCTTGCGAGTTCATTGGCGTTTTTGGGATCAGTGTATCTGATGAAATACCAGGATGATCCGGCCCACTGGGGCATTGTGTCGGTTTCTCTCTTTGCGGGACCGCCGCAACAGGGACAGGTGGTGTTCACCCACTCAGGAACATTAACAAGAGGCGACTCGCCGCTGTCTGTCTGAACGTAATTGTCAATTTCCGGAAGAAGCAGCGGAAGATCTTTCTCATCAAGAGGAACGTAGCCGCACTTAGGGCAGTTCACCACCGGAATAGGCTCACCCCAATATCTCTGACGGCTGAAGACCCAGTCGCGGAGCTTATAGTTCACTTTGCCGGTGCCGATACCTTTTTCTTCCAGGTAGGAGATGATCTTCTTTTTCGCTTCGGTTACGGAAAGACCGTCGAGGAAGCCGGAATTGATCATGGTGCCGGAATTGATGTCGGTAAAGGCCGCATTGGTTATGTCGCAGCCGCCCACCACCTGAATGATCGGGATGTTGAACTTCTTTGCAAACTCAAAGTCTCTGTCGTCGTGGGCAGGAACGGCCATAATTGCGCCTGTGCCGTAGGAGCTTAAAACGTAATCGGAGGTCCAGACGGGTATCTCTTTCCCGTTGACAGGATTTATGGCAGTGAGGCCCTTAAGCTCGACGCCGGTCTTTTCCTTGGCAAGCTCGGTGCGCTCAAACTCAGATTTTTTGGCAGCCGCGTCTTTATAGGCTTCGACCTCGGCATAATTAGTTATGCGATCTTTGTATTTTTCTATATATTTATGTTCAGGGGAAATGACCATGTAAGTCGCGCCAAAAAGCGTGTCGGGCCTTGTGGTATAAACTCTGATGGAATCGTCTGCATCCTTGATCTTGAAATCAACTTCGGCGCCTGTTGATTTACCGATCCAGTTGCGCTGCTGAATTTTGACCTTCTCAATGAAGTCCACCGTGTCAAGTCCGTCAATGAGCTTCTGGGCATACTCAGTGATTTTCAGCATCCATTGGCTTTTTACTTTTCTTACGACTTCGCCGCCGCATCTCTCGCAGACGCCGTTGACGACTTCTTCATTGGCAAGTCCAACCTTACACGACGTACACCAGTTGATGGGCATCTCAGCCTTGTATGCAAGACCAGCTTTAAAAAGCTGAAGGAATATCCACTGGGTCCAGTGATAATACGCCGGATCGGTGGTGTTCACCTCGGAAGTCCATGTGAAAGAAAAGCCCAGCATTTTGAGCTGCTTTCTGAATCTTTCGATGTTGTTTGCGGTTACGATCTCGGGATGGATCTTATTCTTGATGGCAAAATTCTCGGTTGGAAGTCCGAAAGCGTCCCAGCCGATCGGGAAAAGAACGTTGTAGCCTTCCATTCTTCTCTTGCGGCAAATGATATCCATAGCCGTATTCGATCTCGGATGGCCCACGTGAAGGCCGTTGCCGGACGGATACGGGAACTCAATGAGGCCGTAAAACTTAGGTTTTGAATGATCTGGAGACGGTTCAAAAGTAGCGTTATCCTCCCAGATCTTTTGCCACTTCTTTTCAATGGAAGCGGGGTTATAAGCGCCGAAATCATATTTACTCATAGTAAAATCCCCTTTAAAGAACTATACAGAATTAGGGAGAGATATTCTCTCCACAACTTTATATTTTAGCAAATACAGGGTTATTTGTAAACGATGGTTTTGATACCGCCAATGTCACAAAGAGGCTTATCCGGAACCTCGACAACATTTACTTTTGCAGATCTTAAGAGCTCATAAAGCTCAGGAATAGAGCAGGAAAGTGATCCGTTAACGTAGAGAGTATTGGTTTCTTTAGAATAGCCAAGGCACCCGCCAATGAAACCATGCTCATATCCATCCATCAATATGTTCTCAACAATGTTTTCACCGATAAAATAGCAATTAAACGAATGCTTGGACGAGGCTTTTCTGATGCCGGTGTCCTGGGTTATTATAAGGTCAAGAGTATCTATATAGCAGGAGGAACAGCCGGTATAGCCCTGGTTTACATTCACCGGGATCCTGAAATTTGAATCAAGATGCTTTTTAACGTCAGGATCCGTTAACGAAAGCTTGTGAAAATAATACTGACCGCAAAGAAGAATGTTGTGTGAGCAGCAGCAAGGATAAACATCAGGGCCATTATCAGTTGATACTGTAACTCTTTTATTCGCCCTCTTTAAGTCTGACAAAAACGTGGCCGTAATGCCCGCTTTAACAAATACTTCATCCGAAACAGGATCTGAAAAGATCTGCATATCCGCGTGAGTGCTTTCGGGAAGCGGCAGATTGGGATTTACATCAAGAAGCGATACATCGCCCTCAATAAGAAGCTTTTCGTAAAGCTCTTTATAAATAAGTTTTGAAACCGCAAGCAGTAGACCCATATCGCGTGATCAATCGAGTACATTGGTGCGTGCTTTGTCGGCTATCAAAGATAGCTCCTTAAAAGCGTCGCTTTTTAACGAAAAAGCAAAAAGCTCTTTAAAATCGCAGGATGTAATATGCTCAACAGCTCTTTCGGTGTCGGGATTATTAAAACTGTCCGGATAATCAAAAAACCCCTGGTCGGAGGCAAGCCTTATATAAAACACGCATTTCACAAGTATCACTCGGTTTAAAAACTCTTCACGGGCCTTTTCGCCCTCTCCCAAAGTTTTATTTCTCTCGGAAAGAACACAAAGATAGTAAAGCGTGTTGAGAGCAAGTCTCATCAGGTCCTCGTCGGCATTTTCCTCCTGGCATACGGTGAGGACAGCCTTGGCAAGATCATATGCCTCAAATACTATATCGATGTCTTCTCTAATGGCATAAAAAGAGTTGATGAGCTCGCATTCGCAAAGCGTGTAAACGCCGTTTCGCCCTTCCGAAAGCTCCATGCTGGAATAACAAAAGACCTGGCTGCAAGCAAGAAAAGGACTGTTAGGCTTGTTCGCACCCTTTGCGGATATCGATATCTTCCCGAACCGGTCCGACAGCGCGGTGAGCATTTTGCTGGATTCGCTGTAATTTACGGAATTCAGCACCAGCGCATTGACCTTTACTCTCCTGCCCATACTTTTTTACCTATTTTTACCTAAAACCTATTACCTTTTACCTATTACCTATTACTTTTTACCTATTACCTTTTACCTATTACTTATTACCTTGTCCGGCACCGCTCGCGCACTTCTTACCTTTTACTTCTTACTTATTACTTTGTCCGGCACCGCTTGAACTCATTTCTCTTCTTTATACCCCAACTCCTTCAGCATATGCTTCGAGTTCCGCCAGTCATCCTTCACCTTGACCCAAAGCTTCAAATTTACTTTGCCGCCCACAATATTTTCAATATCATGTCTTGCGGCAGATCCAATCTTCTTAAGCATAGCGCCGTCCTTACCGATCAATATGCCTTTATGGGATTCCTTTTCGCAAAGTATGGTGGCCTCGATGGTGGTGGCAATTCCCCGTTTATTCGGCTCTTTGAAAGCAATGATCTCAACACCCACGCCGTGAGGCACTTCGTCATTGGTGAAATAAAGAACTTTTTCCCTGATGATCTCAGCGGCCATATCCCTCACCGAAGAGGTGGTAGATATATCCTCATCATAATAAGCCGGTCCCTCCGGTAAAAGCTTTACGATCTCACTTACGAGTATCCCCGTTCCGTCCCTTTTAACAGATGACAGGGGCACAACGGCTTCGAAATCACAAAGGCCTGTAAGTTCGGAAATAATGGGAAGCAGTTTATCTTTTTCAATAAGGTCGATCTTTGTCAGAACAAGAATCTTTTTTGCATACTTTATCTCAGAAAGCTTTTTGCAGAAACTCCTGGCAGCTTCTGAAATATTAGCGTCGGTGGAGTCATAAAGGTACAGGATTATTTCTCCGGAATCGATCGCATTGTCGATACTCTTGACCATAAACTCGCCAAGTTTAGTCTTCGGAGCATGAAGTCCCGGAGTGTCCACAAATACAATCTGATAGCTGCCCGTGGTGAGTATCGCCAATTGATTTTTCCTCGTGGTCTGAGGCTTCGGCGAAGTGATGGCAATATGTTCACCCGTAAGAGCATTGATAAGCGTAGATTTTCCGGCATTGGGCCTGCCCGTAACCGTAACAAAGCCTGATTTGAAATGTTTGTCCATATTTTAGTCCTGTCTTAATTTAAAGTATCGTTCAGTTTATCAAGAAGCTTTAAGACCTCCGCTGGATCGAGTGGATCCGGGATGACGCAGGCGGCGCAGTTTTCACGAAGAGTCATGCTTTCGGCATTGGCGATGAATTTATTGAAGGTCTGAAGAGGATCATCGGAGAAGAACACGCCAATGGCCGCGACCGCAGCAACGCAGTCACTTATTGAGGAATAAGAGCTCTCGAATATTTCGTCAAGATATATCCATTGGCTTCCGTAATACTCCTTAAGGTCCGGATCGTCCTCGATCATTCCGTAGTCCAGGAGAAGCTGATAGTAAATATCATTTATCTTTTCCCGGTCAAGACTTTTCTCCGCAAAGAGCCTGTTTTCAAACTCGTTTATGAAATAGCTTCTCACGATGGAACCGGATATCTCCGCTATGGTGCTGTGGTAAAGAGCCTGGCAGGTCTCGGCATTGTCGAATAGGATACCGTAAAGCCTGGTGGTCATAAGCTCAAAGGACAGCGATGCGGTCTCGGAAGTATCGCGGTCGTTAAGATAGCCGTTCTCAGGATAGTTGTAGAGCAGCAGATAGTGACCGAACTCATGGAAGAATGTGTTGAGATCGGACCAGGTGGCGTTCTCCTGAGGCTGAATGTAGATAAAAGGTATATCGTAATAAGGGATAAGAGTGGTAAACGAGCCGCTCTTTTTTGAAGGATAGTACCTGTAATCATAAGCCTTCTCATGGGTGAGGTCCCTTAAAATAACGATATAAGTATCGAGATCGATTGCCTCAAGAAGAGGCGTTACGCTTGAGATAAGATCGTTCGAGTACATCTCTCTTGCGATCTCATCAGCTTTGGCCACTTCATGCTGATCAATGAGCTCCGCGGCGGAGACGTTTGTTTCGAGAGCCTTGCTTAACGTTGCATCAGAAAGATTTTGTATATCTGATGGTGTGTAGTCACGGGCAAATTTTCTAATAAAAGAATAATCACTGTAGCTGTTAAAGCCGGCCACATATGAGGCTCTTTTTCTTAAAGAAACAAGCTCCGAAAGGATATCTGCATAGTCTTTTGAGGCATTGGCGTATATGTCATTAATTATCCTTATATATTCTGAAGGCGTAAGGTAGCCGGCATAGTAATACCGATCGGCAATATCCTCGTTTACAAGCCAGATCTCTTCGCCATCCTCGGTTTCGGAAAACAGCATTGCACTCGATGGGACGGGACTTTCGTAATTATAGAGACTTCCATCCACGTAATATTCTTTTTCCGATAGCGTATGATATTGACTTACAAGGTCCTTCTCCTGCTTTTCAATATCGAGTACCTCATCGATATGGTGCTCAGAGTATACGCCGCCGGACCTTTTGCAGAATTTTTCAAGGTCAGTGGATAACCTTAGCATCCAGCCGGAAACGTCGGTCTTCAGTATGTCCGCAGCCTCCCACATCAGGTCCTTGGCGTTGTCAGCCTGGGTCTTCAGCGTGTCGTGGAGCTTTGCGGAAAAAGTATCGTTCACGTTCTGCTTAGTCAGAATGTCAGTATATGCCTCAAGAGAAACGATATCCATCATGATGTCGTAAGCTTCGGTGAATATCTTGTTGACCGAAAATGCTTTACTAAAGCTGCCGTAACAGGTCTTGAGAGAATCCATGAGCTGGATAAATCTCGGATAGTTAGGCTCCTTATAATCAATGGAACCAAAAACGATATCTCCACTTTTAAATTTGATGTAATAGCTTGAGTTATAGCAGCCTGTCAATGAAACCAAAAGAACCAGCGCAATGATCAAAGCGCCGGCTTTCGCAAATATTCGGGAAGAAGTTTTATTCATCTTCATTATCTTCGTCGCCCTCTTGCTTTTCGGGAAGTATCTCAAGCTTTAAGCTCGTGATCAGTTTTTTATTGCTTTCAAGCACCGTAAACTTCATATTCTTGTAGAAAAACTCAGGATGTGTGCCCTCCTCAGGAATCTTTTCCAGCATATCCACCGCAAAACCGCTTACGGTATTGAACTCCTCGCTCTCAATATCGAGGCCGAATTCTTCGTTTATAGCGTCAAGCTCCGCGTGTCCCGCGATAATGTATTCGGTGTCGGATATCTTCTTCACAAGGTCTTCCGTGCTCTCCTCCTGGGCGTCGTATTCGTCCTTGATGGAACCAACCAGTTCCTCCAGAATATCCTCCATGGTGATGATACCGCCCGTGCCGCCAAATTCGTCAACGACCACAGCCATATGGCATTGGTTTTTCTTAAGCTCGTCCAAAGCATCATCGATCTTGGTGGACTCGAACACGTTCACGATGGGAAGCAGCATCGAATCGAGATCAAAAGTTTCGGCAGTAACCCCGAGAAGGCTCTTTATGTGGATCAAACCAATGATATCATCTATCGACTCGTCATACACCGGGATCCTTGAATACCGTTCCTCCGAAGCTATCTTGATCAGTTCGTCAAAAGAAACGTTTTTCGGAACCGCCACCACCTCAGTCCTGTGGATCATAATATCGCCGCAGGTCGTATCGTCGAACTCAAACACGTTGTTTATAAGCTCGCTCTCATCGTCGTCAATGGTCCCCTGCTCCTGGCCTTCATTAACCATAAGTTTGATCTCTTCCTCGGTGATGTTGTCGTCTCTTTCATTGGGGTCGATCCGCATGATCCTGAGGATAAGATTTACTGAACCTGAAAGGAGTTTAATAAAGGGCAGGAAAATTACCCCTGTAACCGAGAGTATTCCGACGGAACCTCTTGCGATCTTATCGCTCTTTTTCATAGCCAACCTCTTTGGCACCAGCTCGCCAAAGACTAAAGTGAAATAAGAAAGCACGATCGTTATAACTATGATGGAAAGTGTTTTAATGAATTTTTCGTTCACGCTCGGGATGCCGGAGATCACAAGCTTTGTAATTTCCTCGGCAAAGGAATCTGCCGCAAAAGCAGATGCAAGAAAACCTGACAACGTCACTCCCACCTGAATATTGGAGAGTAGAGCCGCGGAATTTGAAATCAGTTTTATTATTTTGCGGGCTTTTTTGTCGCCCTCCTCCGCCAGCTTTTTATATTTTGCTTCATTGATCTGAAGAAGCGCGATTTCGGCTGCAGCAAAAAAAGCATTTGCGAGTGTTAAAAATATGAGCAGCAGCAGTCGTAAAGGTACGTCCATAATGTTGGAATATCATTTCCTTTCAAAACGCCAATGGGCTTAGTTAAACACTTTGCATCGTTTTGCTAACCGGCAAAGATATTAATATTATAATATATTATAATATTTTAAACAAGTTGAGGATTTCAGTTAAGGTTAATAGATTTAACATAAATAACGTCATTATTCCCGCATTGATCAAAGTAATCAAACCTGATCTTATGTATCTCCCCATTCCAGAAGCTCAGCGATTTAAGGTTAACAGTCACTGTATGGTATGACCCATCACAAACAAGTGTCACCCGGTGTCTTGCATCTCCGGAAGGCTCGGTCACGGAACCGGTACAGATAAACAGATCGCACTCGTAGGACTTCATTGAATTGGTCACGGGTATCATGTACTCAATCGTTAACGTGCCGTAGTCATTGGCGTACATGGGTTCCGGAGCATTGGCGTATAAGATCATGACCGATGGATCGAAGGCGTTTGAAACCTTAAGTTCAAGAGCTTTTTTCGAATCATTATAGGATACTGCCGTGTTGTATGGATGACCTATGGCTGCCATGTATTTTGAATCGCTGAAATTCAGTTCCTCAAGGCCAAAGTACGGGACACGGGATGACTGATAGTTCCTATGGAGAGAATCATTGGTGGCAAAATTCCTGTTGGCTTTAAAAGTGCTCCTGATAGTTGACACGTTGCCTGTCGTGATAAGGTAGCTGTACTCGATTGGCGTGAAAGAGACTATGCAGATGGTGTTGAGCGGTGCCACGTAGTTGGTTGCGCCGTTGTAAGGATCCTTGGACCCGTTGTAGGAGAACCTGCCTGCATAAAGACAGTCGATATTAGGCACATACAAACCAATGCCATAATCCGCGCTCCTGTTATACCAGGCGCACCAGGTCTCGGTGTTGTCGACTTTTACAGGGAAAGTGCAGGAAGCGGAGTAGGCCGGATCGCCCCAGAAATTGAGGTCAGGCTTAACGGCAAGCTTCCCGTCGTTCCAGGAGTCTATGCCATTATAAAAAGTAAACGTATCAAGGTAACTTATAGTGTAAAAAGCCGGGAGTTCCTGAGACGAATATCTGTGAGTCCAGCCGGAGTAATCGGTAAAACGGTTGTCCACCCGGATAACGTCACCGTTTAACGTGTACGTGTTTTCCATGTAACTTGGCGTTATTTGACCGTTTAAAGACCAGTCCTGAGGCTGTGCCTTGATATAGACTGAGTTAGAAGTGATCTCGACGTCGATGAGCCTGCTGGCATTGCCGTACTTATCACCGCCCTGCACAGGGTTGTAAGTCCAGCGTGATCCGTTAAAATCGCCCGGAGTATATTCACTGTTGCCTGCCGTCCCATAGTAGGATTGCTGAATGAGGCGCCCTGTGTCCGCCTGATTGATGAGATTGGTTATACCGGAAACAGAAGCAGTCTTGTCCTCTATATAGTTTATACCGCCGCCCCAGCTGAGCTTGATCCCCAGCTTATACCGCGAATTTTCAAGGTAGTACGTTGTGCTGTTGTAAACTGCAATGTTTTCGGTGGTAAGATCCATCAGTCTGAACGTGGCGTTTTTCTTCTCGCAGGTGCTGACCTCAACATAACCAATGCCGGCGCCCTTCCCCGAATTCAAATATGACGACACAAGACCGCGGAAAACCATGTTTTCACCTTTATCAAGGAAAAAACTGTCGGTAACAGTTTTGCCGGAAGACTTGTATGAAACTGTGATCTTTAGAGGAGCAGAAGACGTGTAATTAAATACGAACCTGTTGAATGATTGTTTAAAAGCATTATCTTCAAAGGATATTTTAAAGCCCTGATTTATTGAATAGACCCCGCCTCCGTTGTTCGTGCCTCCGGAGACCGTATACTTAACGCCGGACCTTGTCTCGTTGTCTTCTTTCTCAGGCACCGGAGTTGGCGTGGGCGTAGACGGCGAAGCGGTCGGAGTATCTGTAGGAGTCTCAAAAGGAGTTTCGGAAACGGTATCTGTGGGTGCTTCAGTAGCTGTCACATCAGGAGTTGAGGTAACTTTCCCGGTAATTTCAGGCGTCAAAAGCTCTGTTTCTGTGACGTCTGGCGTCGGATCAGGCACAACAGTTTCGACATCTTCCGAAGGCATTGGCGTATCTTTGTCCGACATATCACCGGAAGCAGTTGGCTCAGGTTTAACATCCGGCGGCGTAAATGCACACGCAGCCGCAATAAGCGCCAAAATAAACAATACCGCCAAACCTATCATATTTTTCAAAATACTACTTTTCATAATTTCAACCTACATCACGCAGTGACCTTTTACTTTTTACCTGTTACCTTTTACCTTTTACCTATTACCTATTACTTAGTATAGCCCACAAAAGCTTAAAAGTATTCCTCAGCCCCTCAACGTGTGTCCTCTCATACCCGTGACTGTTAAGCGTGCCAAACCCAATTGCTCCGTGCCTTATATCATACCCTGCGGCAACACTGGCATCACCATCCGTGCCGTAATGAGGCGTAAATATATCCATCACATAATCGACACCGGCTTTTATCGCAACGTCGCGGATCTCATTGGTCAGTGTCCAGTGATAGGGGTACCTTGAATCCTTGGCAAATATGGTGACTTTTCTCTCATCTGAATTCTGGTCGGGCCCGGTCGGCGCAATATCCACGGCGATATAGTCCTTGACGTCTGAAGGCATGTATACAGTACCGTGGCCGATCTCCTCGTACATAGCAAAATAGAAATATATCTTGCGTGAAGGAACAAACCCAAGATCCTTCATCTGCTTCATAACAGTGATAAGGATAGCGCAGGCCGCCTTGTCATCCACAAACCTGGACTTGATATATCCGTTCTCCACCCGGAATCTCGGGTCAAGTGCGATCATGTCGCCGGTATCGATTCCCAGCTTTTTCACATCCTCGGCGGTTTTAACATTCTCGTCCAGCACCACGCATACGTTTGTGCGGAAATCTGGAAGCGCCGTTCTAAGCTCCTCTTCGGTGACGTGAATGGAGTTCGGTATCCTGCAGATGGACCCGGTATAGATCTTTCCGTCTCTTGTCTCGATCCGCACGTTTTCGGTGACGCAGTAAAAAGGATAAAGCCCGCCCACAGGACAAACGTTAAGCGTGCCGTCGCTGTTGATATGTCTGACCATAAGTCCTATATCGTCAAGGTGAGCAGACACAAGCAGCGGATCGCCCTCCCCGCCAAGGTCAACAATAACGCCGCCTTTATGGGTCACAGTGTAATCATAACCAATGTCTCGCGATATCCCACATATTTTTTCCTGGATCTTCTCAAACTGTCCCGTAGTGCTGTCGATATCCACAAGCTGCTTAAACATATCAAGACAGTATTTCTCATCAAATTCGGCCATAGTTATCTCCTGCTTATCACCATTCAGCTAAAGGCTTGTTAAAATCCGGTTCAACCGGAAGCTTAACGCCTTCTCTGAAATGGGTGATATTGTATTTTTTCAACTTGCTGTACATGTCTTTGAGTTCCATTGGCGATGTATCTTTATGCCAAAGTCTCAGAAGTTTAGTGTAATATATCTGCAGGGACGACTTTTCAACGTTTTCGTAATGGAGCTCATCAGAGGCTTCAAGAGCCTTTTTCCAGAGCCCCTCAAGTTCCTCTATAACGGATGCTTCGTCCTTATTCTCAATACTCAGGTTATTCTGGACAAAATCGTAGATACCCATATGAGTCTCACCGGAAAGAGCGCAGACCTTATCGATATACTCCTTAACATATTTCCAGCCGGGGCCGTAGTAACCCTTCAGGAAATCGTCAACTAACTCTTCGAATTTCTCCCTTGGCATATCCGGATCCCACATGACCTTTGCCAGCATATAAGCCCGAAGCTCGCCAAACTCACCCGACTGGGACTGACCGTTTCCCTGCTCGAATAGGCCTATGACGTTATGGTCAACGAAGAAACGGACGTTGTCGTAAAGCACCTTAAGATTCGGGAACGGTATTACGTAAAACAGGAAATCAGTGGTGTAGTCCCAGATAAAAAGGTTCTTACTGATCTTGGCCCAGTCCTCAATGTCCTTTCTGAAGGCGACGTTGCGGGGGCAGTCGGAATCAAGGGTATGGGAGAAGCAGCACTCAATTGAGCACAGCCTTATGATCACGTTGTCGCGAGGTCGTATACTCTTCGGAGCCTTCCTCGTATACCTGTAAGCAAGTGTATCGACGAAAACGTCGGGATAATCGTCTTTGATATCGTCTGCGATCCTGTTGACAAAAGTTAGAAGCGAGCCCATTGGCGTGCCTTCCCGCTCGTCAATGGCTTTACATTTATCGCATTGACACCCGAGTCCGAAATCGTGGGAATCGTTCTGGGAAACCGATATTATCTTAGCGTCCGGGTTCTCTTTGAGGAGATTTCGCACATTGCCAAGGACTTTTTCGTAAACTTCAGGATCCGTAAGACATGGCTGAACGTCGGGCACTCTCGGAGTTCCGGCAAGGCCAGGAAGAGTATGAACAAATGGTCCCGCATATTTAACCAATGCTCCGTACCCTTTGCGCGAACGTGTAACACCACCGTTAAGCTTAAGCTTGGAAGCAAATTCGACGTCAAAGCTGTCAAACCAGAAAGTATCACGGTTAAAGAGCTTCGGTGAATATGTAATGCATGCGTCTTGCGGAAGATCCTTTGCGGCATCAGGAACAAGAGTTTCAAATTTGGACGAATAAAAGCGCCAGCCAACGAAGTCTTCAAGGAAGGTGTAGACCGCGTACATGGCTCCGGTCTCGTTTTCACCCGTAAGGTAAAGGTTGTCTCCGTCTGCCACAATGGCGATACCACAGTTGTAGAGGCCCTTACAGGCATCCTTTACCCTGGCCGTGTCGAAGTCCGTTTTCCCAACAAAAATGATATTATGGGGCTCCTCGTGAATATCCGAGGCAGGTATGCAGCTTATATCACAGTCAAAAGCTTTTCCTGCGTATCGGGAAAGATTCAAAGCGGCATTTTTTAGCGTATCGTCGGCTGAGCTGCCGTATACGATCTTAAGATCTGCCATCTTTTTATTATCAAAAAAGCTCTTTTCGCAGTTTTTCAATTATATATCTCCTTTCGGTTCCGGGTATGCGGTATATCCTTCAGATTCCAGATAATTATAGCAAATCGTCACATTTTCTAAAAGCAAAAAATAAGGGCCTCCCTTATCGAGAGACCCCTATTCCGGTTAAACTAACCAATGTCTATTGCTGAGGAACATCCTGCTGTCCCTGGCTGTTTTGAGCAGGTTCCTGATACGTAAAGCCTGCGAATTCGCAAACTATCCTTACCATGCAGTCGTTGAGTTTTTCTACCTTGTACTCACCCACGGAGGTCTCAAGGTGATCTCCGCCCACACCGGAATCGTTGGTCAGGAATACGAAGGTTCCGTTGGTTATTACCGCAAAGCTTCTGAAGAGATATTCGGAAGCCTGGTCAGCGCCTGAGCAGAAAACGGGAACGATCCTGATACCAAGATCTGCTGCCTTAACGAGGCTTTCTCTGATCTGGGCATTGATACCCTGGATCTCAGACTCATCGTGAGGCGGTGCGTCGAGGACAAAGAAGCAAAGCTTTAGTGCGTCTTCTCTCCAGTTGTGACCTGTGACAGCATTGTCAAGTGCTGTATGAACGGCCTCCGGGAAATCACCGCCGCCGCTGGCAGACTCATTCTTTATCTGCTCAAGGCATTGGTTAATGTCTTCTCTGAAGTCGAAATATTTCACAATATATTCATCGTCCGCATCCTTGTAGAAGTTAACACTGACTCTGATGGATACAGATTGATCTTTGGCCGAAATGCGCTCCACCATGTCAACGAGCTCTGCCTGGAGATATGTGATCTCATCACCCATGGAACCGGTGGTGTCGATCATGTACATAAGGTCGATCTGCTGAAGCTTTACACCTGCGTTCTTTGCCTCAACTTCAATGTAATCGGAAGTGAGATCAAAACTCTTTCCGTTAACGGTGACCGCGGTGGGATCAAAGCCTTCTTTGTTAAGGTTGTAGAAGATCCTGACCTTTCCGTTAATATCCGTTCTTCCTGTGCCAATGACTTTATCTCCGTCCTTAAGCTCAACTTTAACGTTGAAGCAGGCAGCGTCTCCGTCCTTAACTACCACTGTGACAGCTTTGTTTGTGTAAAGCGCCCTGTTCTCGGCGTAGGGATACCAGTTGTTGTCGTTGATCAGTTTGAACCAGTCGGAAAGGTTATCGATATCACGCCATTCTCCGGCTGTAAGCGTTCCGGCAACAGGATCGGCATTCATCCCGGTAATATCTCTATCATAATAAAGTCCCTCCGAAGGCACCTCCATAAATTCATCTGCACCGCCGTATTTTGCGTCTGAAGCATATGCAGCATCCTTGGATCCCGGCATCGGAGCAGGGGCACCTGAATCCATCTCATATTTAAAAGCGGAACCGCTTGAACCCGGAATCACACCGTCAATAAAATCTCTTATCTTATCGCCAATGGTCTCTTTTTTCTCTCCGATCACCCCGTCCTTGTAACCATCATTTTTAACGGGATTTTTGAACATGCCTGAGATAAGGAAGGACGTCAGTACGGTGACCGCAAGAACTATGCTCGCAGCACTGATTCCAAATCCTATCCAGAACTTTTTCGGCTTTTTGTTCGCCGTCTCTTTGACAAGATCATTGTCAATATTCTTCATCGCTTCATCGAGATCGTTTCTGTTCATCTCAAAAGCCCTCCTCTTCAAAATAGTTCCGAAGCTTAAACCTTATCTCCGAAAGCTTTACCCTGACACGATCAATATCCATGCCGAGATCCTTCGAGATCTTTTCGGGACTGTCGTAATAGTAGTATCTTCGCATGAAGATCTTTCTGTCTTCGCCGGTTAAAGATCTTAAGAAGTCCGAGATCTTTTTGGCAATAAGCGCGACCATGAAATCTTCGCCGCCGTCATCTTTACTTTCGTCTCCCGGTACCATCTCTGAGATCTCCTTTGATATCTCAGATCTGTTCTCGTCTCCGCTTATAAGATAATTCACGTCCACACTGAAAAAACGTGCAATCTCTTCAAGCATTTCAGGCGAGGGGTACCGTTTCCCAAGCTCCCATTTGGCCACAAGCGCTCTTGAAACAAAAAGCTTGTCTGCCAGTTCTTCCTGTGAAAGTTTATTCTTTTTCCGTAAAGTTTTCAGTGCGTCTTGTATCATGGTCCGGACCTCGATGGTAAGTTTAGATTATTGCGTAACCAATGTAAAGTGACAAATCCTGTCACAAAATCATTATACTTGTATTCACAAAGGAAGTCAAAAATCATCCCTCTAAGTAGAATGAGAGTAGAACAACGGTGGAGACGGTTTCTACTTATGTTAGAGCACCCCGCACTTGACTGAAATGACCCTTTACTGTATCATTGGTTATGAGATCACAGGGAGGAGGCCCGTAGTTTTGAAAGAAGGCAAAACGATTTTTTATACCGACGAACAAAACGACGAATTCTCTGCCGCTGTTATAAAGCCTATTAAAATAGATAAGAATTACAGATATGACAGGACCCGCGGAATGTCCGCAGTTGCAAGATTTTTCTTTTACAGGATCGTTGCAACGCCCCTGGCATTTATCTATTGCAAAGCGTTCCTTCACTACAGATGTGTTAGCAGAAAAGTTTTGAAGCCCTTCAGGAAAAAAGGCTTCTATCTTTACGGAAACCACACGTCGAACTACGGCGATCCCCTGATGCCGAACCTTTTTGCGTTTCCCGAAAACGTATACTTTATCGTGCATCCGAATAACGTCTCGATGCCTGTCCTCGGGTTTATCAACAGGTTCATTGGCGCGATTCCCCTGCCTGACGACATAGATGCCGCAAAGAACTTTTCATCATTCATTAGTGAAAGGATCGATAATGGCGATATTGTGGCCATTTATCCGGAGGCTCATATCTGGCCATACTATACGAAGATAAGAAACTTCAGCGATAAGTCCTTCGGCTACCCCGCAAGATCGGGAAAACCCGTGTTTTGCTTTACGAACACTTATCAGAAGAGGTTTTTATTCGGAAAAGAGCTTTCAAAGCCTAAAATAGTAACTTATATAGACGGCCCGTTTTACCCTGACATGGAGCTGACATTGGCGTCACGCAAAAAGGATCTCCGGGACAGAGTCTTTGATGCAATGTGCAGGCGGGCTGAAAAATCCGATAAGGAATACATACGATATATCAAAAAAGGAACTGACTGATGATCAACATTCTTTTCTGCGGCAATGAAGGCGTGTTCGACGGCGTGCTGACCGGCATGCTTTCGATACTTAAGCGCACCGATACAAAAGAGCCTTTCAAATTTCATATATTCACTATGGACGTGTCGCACCTGAAACCAAACTACACCCCTGTCACCGAAAAGCACAGGGCATTCATCGAGAGCGTCTCGAAGGAGTATAACCCTAAAAACTCAGTGGAGCTCTTCGACGTGACGAAGCTTTATATGGAGCATTTTTCGGGTTGCCCCAACGAGACCGCCTACTGCTCCCCCTACACTCTCATTAGACTCCTTGCCGATCTTGTACCCGGGCTTCCTGATAAGATGCTCTACCTTGACACGGACATAATGTTTAACCGCGACATAAGGCTTCTCTATGACCTCGACATCACGGACTATGAATACGCCGCCGGCCGCGACCACTACGGCAAATATCTCATTCAGCCCAACTACATCAACGCCGGGGTCCTTCTATTTAACATGAAAAAGATGCGCGAGACAGGCATATTCTCAAAGGCAAGGGACTGGCTCAGAAAACAGAAGCTGGTGTTTGCCGACCAGAGCGCTCTCATCCGCTCCACCACCAAAAAGAAGATGCTGCCCCAGCGCTTCAACGACCAGAAGTTCCTTCACAAGCACACCGTTGTGCGCCATTTTTCCAAGAGGCTCTTCTGGCTACCCTACCCCCACACCGACAATATCAAACAGTATCACGTGACCAAGGTCCACAAGGTGTTCAGATATTTTGTGTTTGACGACATACTGTTTGACTACATTTATCTTAAGAAATCATTTGAGAAATCTCTCGAAAGGACTAACCAATGAAGAAAGCATCCATACCGATTTTCTACGCCTGCGATGATAATTTTGCCAAATACACTGCTGTATCCATCACATCGCTTGCCAAAAACTGCTCAAAAGAATACGACTACGTTATAAGGATACTCAATGCCGGCCTCAGCGAAGAGACGAGGTGCATGTTTAAAGATCTTGAAAACGAAGACATTACCATACTCTTTACGGACGTTTCGGACTACCTGCTGAACGTTTCGGAGAAGTTGCCGCTTCGAGACTACTACTCAAAGACAACCTACTACAGGATGTTCATTGCCGAGATGTTCCCGGAGTACAACAAGGCCATCTACATCGACAGCGATACCATTGTCCAGTCTGACATCAGCAAGCTGTACCTTACCGACATTGGCGATGCTTTCGTCGGGGCCTGCCACGAACAGGTCATGATTCAGATCGACACCTTCGGAACATACGTTGAACGGGCCCTGGGACTTTCCCGCTACAGCTTTTTCAATGCCGGCATCCTGCTCATCAACTGCGAGCAGTTCAGGCTGCGCTTCGTACTGGACAAGTTCATTTACTACCTGCGCCTTTACAATTTCGTAGTGACCCAGGACGAGGACTACCTCAACGTCATCTGCAAGGATCACGTCTTCTGGCTCAACCAGCGCTGGAACACCCAGACACTTGATTACATTGGTTTCCCCATAGACGAGGCCCGCATAATCCACTACTGCCTGTACACCAAACCCTGGCACTACAAGGATGCGAACCACGCCGACATTTTCTGGAAATACGCCAAAGAAACGGAGGTCTACGAAGTACTTATGAAAGAGCTTGAGAATTATACTGACGAGCAGAAAAAGAAGGACGAGGAGTCCCAGGAAAAACTTCTGAAGCTTGCGGAGAGCGAAACCAATAAGCCCGACAATTTCCGGAATATGATCAATGAGCAGCACCGCTCCTCCGACCGTGTTGAGATAGTTCGCAAGATCGAGGAATTCGAGCGCCGCGGCAATTTCTTTGAGGACGTGGAAAACGACCCGCCCACGAGAGAGCTCCTTCCCAATGAGATCGACTACTACAGAAAGGGCATTGTTCAGAAGATGCAGACCAAGTTTGCATTTATAATCGCCCACCGCTACGTAAAAAACTTGATTGCCGAAAAGAAATTCATCTTAAAGGCCATCAAGGGTATCGAAAATTTCAAGAACCTCGATTCGGGAGCTGTCATCACCTGCAACCACTTCAACGCCGCAGACAGTTTCGCTATCCAGCTCACGTACGAGGCCGCAGAACAGCCCAAGAGAACGTTTTACAGAGTCATCCGTGAAGGAAACTACACATCCTTCCCGGGCTTCTACGGCTTCCTGATGCGCAACTGCAACACCCTCCCCCTCTCCTCCAACAAGGAGACAATGAAGAAGTTCATCAAGGCCACCGACAGCCTTCTCCGCGAAGGCAATTTCGTTCTCATCTACCCTGAGCAGTCGATGTGGTGGAACTACCGCAAACCAAGGCCGCTGAAGAGAGGCGCCTTCGTCTTCGCCGCACGCAACATGGTTCCGGTGCTCCCCTGTTTCATAACCATGAAGGACTCTGACTTCATTGACCGGGACGGCTTCAACATCCAGGAATACACAGTCAACGTAGCCCCTCCGATTTACCCGGATCCCACGCTGTCCGAGCGTGAAAACACCAAGATGCTCATGGAGAAGAACTCACTTGTTTGGAAAGAGATATATGAGACGACTTACGGGATACCACTGAGTTATATGTGTGATACTGAACAAGGTAATAAGTAATAGTTTGAGGGAGTGCCGCTTTAAGTAATAAGTAAAAGGTATTAGGTAAAAAGAGCGGGCGCTTTGGATCGGATTCCGGGCGCCCGCTTTTTCATATAGAAATAGATAAGAAGCGTGAAGCAGGTGAAACCCATGCCATAAAATCCAAGCGGTGCCCGGCATCATAATTAGGGGATTTGACCCCTTATTTTACCGGAGCAGGTTCGCGAAGACCCGTCAATGGCGTCGATTGACGCTTGTCTTGACCATTGGCGAGTGCTTTCGAACCTGCTAAAAAGCTTTATGCGACATATTTGTAGTTTGCTCTTGATGCGTTTTCGAGCTTAGCTTTGGTTGTATTAACGGCAGATATAAGCATCCTTTTCAGCGATAGACACCTGTCCATGACCGGCTTAAAGTTTAATTCATCGATCTTACCGGCTCTATATAACACCTTAAGCCATTTCTCGGTTTCGTTAGCCTCTTTCAAAGCAATTTTGAATTTATGGGCAAAATCGGCCGTGCTCTCAGCATATACCGCCTCGGCG
>JAFSVU010000037.1 GCA_017444825.1 Clostridia bacterium | reverse complement strand
GATGACGACGATGATGACGACGATGAGCACGAGCACCATCACGAGCACGGGCATCACCACCATCACCACGGTCACGATGCGGATGAGATATTCGCCAGCTGGGGCCTTGAGACCACAAGGCGCTACACGATAGACGAAATAAAGGACAAGCTTGAGACGCTCATGGACGAGGCTACCTACGGCACGATCCTCAGGGCAAAGGGCATCGTTCCCGCGCAGGACGGCAGCTGGATCCACTTTGATTACGTGCCGGGAGAGCCCGACGTGCGCACAGGCACCGCCGAGGTGACCGGAAGGCTTTGCGTCATTGGTTCAAAGATCAACGACAAAGCTCTTGCGGAGCTCTTTGCCTGAAATTGAGACGGATCGATTTGAGGAGATGTTTTCATGACAGAAATTCCGGTATTTGTTTTTACAGGCTTTTTGGGCGCGGGTAAGACAAGCTTTATACAAAAGACCCTCGAGGACAAGAGGTTCAACAACGGCGTGAGCACATTGGTTTTGCTCTGCGAGGACGGCGAGGAGGAGCTGGATCCTTCGAAATTCGCAAACCCCAAGGCGGTCTCCGTCGAGATGATCTCAAGCCAGGATGACCTCACCGAAGCAAATCTCAGCGACCTTCTCCGCAGGCACAAGGCTAAAAGGGTCATGGTCGAGTACAACGGCATGTGGCTGTTCCAGAGCTTTCTTGAGGCTATGCCCGAGGGCTGGCTGATATATCAGGAGGCAACTTTTGCGGACGTTGGCGATTATCTTTCCTACAACGCCAATATGCGCAACCTGGTGGGCGACAAGCTGAAGAACGCCGACATGATCGTTTTCAACGGCTGCGCCGAGGGTATGGACGTGATGCCCTACCATAAAGTGGTCCGCAGTATTTCGAAGCGCTGCAACATCATTTACAACTACGACGGCCGCATGGAGCCCGACACTGTAGTGGACCCGCTGCCCTTCGACGTGAACGCGCCTGTTATCGAGATCGCCAATGACGACTACGGCATCTGGTACTCGGACCTGGACGGAAAAGAGAAGGAATACGAAGGAAAGACAGTGAAGTTCACGGGTCTTGTGGCGAAAGCCGGCAAGCTGCCGCCCAACTCCTTCGTCATCGGACGGCACATTATGACCTGCTGCGCGGCTGACATCGTTTACGGAGGCCTCGCCTGCAGATGGACCGGCGTCAACGCCCTCCACCACCTGGACTGGGTCACCGTCACCGCCAAGATCACGGTGGAAAAGAGCCGCCTTTACAATAACAGCGAGGGGCCGATCCTCAATATCATATCCTGTGTGAAGGCCGAAAAGCCGGAGCCGGAAGTGGTATCGCTGGGATAAATCTATCTGATTCAACTAAAGCAGTAAAGCCAGGGCTTCGCCCATACATAGTACAGCGCCGTTCTTGCCCGTTGGCACACGGCGCTGTTTCATTATTTGTTTTCATCATGGCGCATCGCAGTCACTCTATAAAATCTTGTCGTTCAGATCCGAAAAATCGGAATCGAACATAATCTCCATAGGTAATTCCTTTTTGTGTAGGAACATCAGCATATAGATGGGAAAGTAAGTAACCTTGCCGACTGATTCGACATTGCCGTTGCAGAAAACGTAGCCCTCTTCAATGCCGTAATCCGTCAGATTCATCACGTTATCCATCGCATTGTGACGGTAATAATCCTTTCCGGATTTGATTTCGATGGGCAGAATCTTTCCATCCTCTTCAATCACAAAGTCAAGTTCGCCAAATCTTTTGCTGTTGTAGTAATACAGTATGTATCCGTGGGCAGTCAGTTCCTCTGCGGCGACATTCTCATAGATGGAGCCAAAATTGATCGCCGTTTTGTGTTGCAAAATCTTGAGCTGAATCTCATTGCCGTACTGTGCGGCAAGCAGGCCGACATCGTTTGAAAACAGTTTAAACAGGTTCTGAGATCGTGAGAGGATCAGCGGCACTTTCGGCTCGTCCGCTATGTTTACCGGAAGCGCGACGCCGGCGTTCTTCAGCCACAGGAAACTATCGTAATACTTATCGAAGCGCGCCTTCTCATTAAGATTTTTCAGAATGAAGCGCTTGTTTTTAGAATTCAACTCGCCGGGAATCAAGTCAAAGATATCGTTGAGATACAAACGGTCCTTCTCGTTATATTTTGAAATATCATGCTTATAAAGCTTGATTATTGCATTTTGTGTATCGACAACCTTACGCAGATTCTTTGACTCAAGATAAGCAGATACCGCTTCCGGCATCCCGCCAACAATGAGATAGAGTTCGAACAAAGAAATCATACGCTCGTGGATAAACGGATCCACAGACGTTTTCTGTTCAAACGATTTGCGAAGCGCATCGATGACATTTACGCCAACTCCGTTCGCCCATGCAAATTCCTCAAAATCGAGCGGGTACATCGTAATAATGTCCATATATCCAACCGGAGTGGAAATAATATCCTTGAAAACAGTTCCAAGCAGAGACCCGCTGAGAATATAGGAATAATTACCGTCCTGCACAAGGTATTTTATCTGCGTGATCAGTTCCTTGCACTCCTGAACCTCGTCAAAAAAGATCATCGTCTTTCCGGGGATCATCCGGTCTCCGAAAAGAGCAGAAAGACGTAGCAAAATCTCATCTGCACCTTGTGCATTCTCAAAAAGCGGGATATAATCCGAATTCTCAATGAAATCGATTTTGATCATGCTTTCGTAGTGTGTGGTTGCAAACTGTTCAATAATGTAAGACTTGCCGACCTGACGGGCTCCGGTTATCATCAACACCTTTTTCGGGTTGTCTCTATAAAACTCTTCGATTTGATTTGTAATCTTGCGATTAAGCATTCTTGATCCTCCCGTAATTCCCGGTGATGCAACAATAACACAAATCTACGGAAAATACAATATAAAATTCACACTTTTCCATGGATTTTTCACTTATTTTTTACACTTTTCCATGACCGCCTTATGAAGGTCTGTAAAATGAGGGCTGCCAAACGGCAATTCAGCCGCGGCAGCCCTCTCTTCATCATATTCGTTTTAACCCGTCATTTAGGCGCAAGCCAGGTAATTATCGCCCCGATGTTCACCACGACCAGTACCGCGCAGGATACCAGAATGACTGTGCCTGCGACGATGCCGCATATCGAGAGAATTTTAGCAGTCCGGTTTTTGCTTCCCGTCTCGCCATTATAGCTCTTTATCTTGTAAAGCGCTGCGCCGCAAATGATAATGCCCACGATCTGAAACAGTACCGAAAGGACAAGACCTGCGATCGAAAGGCCGAGGCAGTCCGGTTCCGGGCCAGGGTCGACATTGGCGTCAGGAACGTCCTGAGGTGTGCCCTCAAGGTCCATGTTTCCCGTGTAGGTGAAAGGCTCGTCCGCAGACTTGCCGGCAGCCAAAGCTTTACCGCAGTTTTCGCAAAACGAAGCCCCTTCGTTATAGGGGGCACCGCATTGATCACAAAATGGCATAAGAATCACTCCTGTTTATTTCAGCGGATTCAGCTTAAAGCAGCGCCAATGCCTGCAATAATACCGATCAGTATGTCAATGGTCCAGACAACGGTCATGATGATACCTACGATCAGTCCGATGGTGGAAAGGATCTTCGCGGCTTTGTTCTGTCCGGAAAGAGGTCCGTTTATGGCGGCCAGTTTCTTCCTTGCTATGATGGAAATGATCATTCCGGGAAGTCCTAAGCTTGATGTGGCCAGGCCTGCGATACCGAGTCCGAGAACGTTGGGCTGGGGCTCCTGGTAAACTGTCTCCTGCACGTATTCCTGAGGCTGATCGACAGGCGCTGTAAACTGTGTATTTTCCTGCTGTCCGCAGGGAGCGCCGCAGTTCTGGCAAAATGCATCATTATCATCAACCGGTTTTCCGCAATTACTGCAAAATTTCATAATTAATACCTCCTGATAGAAGGGACGAAGAGTCCCCGAAAATTACATTAAAGATAATATGCTAAGGCAGCTGACAGCAGCCTTTATTCCGTGTGAGACGTCGCCGAGCGCGCCCGCTAAAATGCAGATCACGTAAACGACTAACTCCAGCACACCGATCGAGCCTGAAACCACCGCGACTACGGAGAGAATGAAGCCCACCTTGTTTTTTCCTCTCATCGGCTCTCCGGCAGCATTTTTGCGGGCCTTGATGATTCCGATAATACCCATTACGATCCCCGCAACAGCCACCGTTCTTGACAGCACGGCGGCGATTATCGAAAAGATCAGTGAATCCGGCTGATTGGCTTTTTGCTCCTCAAAACCGGCGGTGACGTATGCCGGGTGATAAGCGTTTCCGGGTCCCGGAGCATAAACTGTTTCCGGCTGCACTCCATAAGCAGGCTCCGGCTGCGTTGTATAGACCTGCCCGGAGCTCTCCCCATAAGGCATTATCTTCGCTCCGCAAAACGGGCAGAATTTGGCGTTTTCACTGTTGTTTTCTCCGCAATTCGGACAATACACGGTGTCGTTCACCTCCGGAATATACCTGTCATTTATCGAGGGCCAAAAGCGCCTCTTTTACCACGACTCTCTCGTCGAATGGTATCACTTTGTCCTTTAAGATCTGGGTCGTTTCGTGCCCTTTTCCCGCAAGAATGATCACATCGCCGGATCTCGCATTACGGATAGCATACCATATTGCCTCTTTTCTGTCAACGATAGCCACATAGGGCTTCCCGGTCTTTTTGACCCCTTCCTCGATATCGGCAACGATCTTCGCCGGGTCCTCTGTCCTCGGGTTGTCGGAGGTGACAATGGTAAAATCAGCATACTCGGCAGCAGTCTCGCCCATGAGCGCTCTCGGCCTGTTTCTGTCCCCTCCCGCGCCGAAAAGGAACACCACCCGTTTTGCGAATGCCTTTGCCGTCGTTATTATGTTGATAAAACTGATGGGGTTGTGGGCATAGTCGATCATAACGGTAAAATCTCTTCCCGTGGGCACGATCTCCGCCTTTCCTTTAACCAATACGTCCCGGAGCGCCTCCGCGGCGATCTCCGGAGAAATACCTTCAAGGAAGCATGCCGCCGTCGCGGCCATTGAGTTGTACACGCTGAATTTTCCGGGTATCGAAACGTGCATATGTGTCCTCGGGCACAGGCCGAAAAGGTCGTACTCCACGAAGTCGCTTCCGAAAACGATGTTCTCCGCCCTGAAGTCGGCATTTTCCCCGTCTATAGAGTAAGTATAGATATTGCACGACGCCCCTTCGGAAAGCCTTCCGAAATATCCGTCGTCTGCATTAAAAAGCCCGTTTTCGCACATCGAGAAGAGTTTTGCCTTGCTGGCGGCGTAGTCCTCCATATCGGGGTGCTCGGTGGTGCCGATGTGATCGCGGCTGAGATTTGTGAACACGCAGGTGCCGTACTCGCAGCCGCCCACTCTTTCCAGCTTGAGACCCTGGGATGAGACCTCCATCACGCAGTCCGTAACGCCTTCGTCGGCCATCCTTTTGAGGAGGGGCTGGAGCACATTGGCTTCGGGAGTGGTCCTGTCGGTGGGTATGGTCTCGTTTCCGATCATGTTGTACATGGTTCCCACAAGGCCCGTGTGCCTTCCCGCGGCGTCCATTATCTTCTTTATCATTATACTCGTGGTGGTCTTGCCTTTTGTGCCTGTGACCCCCGTGAGTCTGAGCCTGCCCGATGGGTGGCCGAAAAACCTGTCCGAAAGCATTGCGACTGCGTGCCTTGACGACGTGGTGAGGATGAGGGCCGGCAGGTCGCCGTCTGTTGCATTGGTTTTTAAAAAGTCGTCGTAAAAGCCCGGATCGTCCATGACTATGACCGAAGCTCCGCCCTTTGCGGCTTCGCCTGCGAACGTGTGGCCGTCAACGCTGAAGCCTTTTATGCACACAAAGCAGCAGCCCTTTGAAAGGAGTTTCGTTGAGGTCACTATATCGGTGACTTCGGTGTTCAGGTCGCCCTCCGACCTTACCACGGGTATGCATTTTAACAGTTCGTCAAGATTCATTTTCCGTCTCCTTTCAGCCTTCCGGCGCGGTCTCCGCCTCAAGGATTATCACAGTGCCCTTCTCCACAAGCGTGCCCGGAGGGACGTCCTGAGATATTATCACATCTCCCTTGCGGCAGTCCATATTGAGTTCCAGCGAGGTCAGCTTTCCGTGGGCCTCCCCCAAAGTAAGGCCTGTGAGGTCCGGTACTTTTACCATTGGCGCTTTTGCGTCGGGATCGTCGGTAAAATAGATGACCTGGGTGCATTCCCTTGCGGTGTAAACGCCGGTCTCCGGGTACATGCGGGTCACCAGAGGATGGGTCTCGGGATCGCCAACGACTACCACGTTGTAGGCCCTGGAGCTTGTCTTGAACCAGTTCATCGCCTCGATGCAGGTCATGCCCGTGAGGTCGTCCGCGTAATAAACGTTGCGTATCATCGCCAGGTCCTCTTCGGTGTATATCTTTTTCACCTGCTTGTACTCAAGCACTCTCTTAATGACCGTTCCGGCCATCCAACCGCCCATTCTGGAGCCTGAAACGTCGCCGTAGGTCGAATCCGGGTGGTCCAGCATGACCAATACCACTATCTCGGGCCTGTCAGAGGGGGCGATGGCGGAGAATGATACCACGTATCTTCCGGTCCTCTCCGTGTCCACGGTCTCTGCGGTGCCTGTCTTGCCCGCCACCTTGTAGCCGGATACGAATGCTCTCACACCTGTGCCCTTCGACACAACGCCCTCAAGGAGCTCCAGTACCGTGGCGGAGGTGTTCTTCGAGATGACGTTTCTCACCTGCTTCGGCGGGTATTCTTTCACGGTGCGGCCCTCTTCATCGGTCAGGGACGTGACGATGCGGGGCTCGTAGAGAGTGCCCCCATTGGCGATGGCACAGTAGGCCGCGGCCAGCTGTATGGGGGTGATGGTAAATCTCTGGCCGAAAGCCGTGACCGCAAGGTCCACCTCGGTAGGGTCTTTATGCATTACGCCCACCTCTTCGCCGGAGAGGAGCACATTGGTTTTGTTATAGAAGCCGAATTCCCGGACGTATTTGTAGAACTTGTCGACGCCCGCCGTCAGCGCCACCCTTGCCATTACCGGGTTGCAGGAGTTCGCTATGGCCATTCTGAAGGTCTCTTCCTCACCGTGGCCGTTTTCGTTGTTCGCCGTGGAGCAGTGGATCGTCCACTTGTCTATCTCAAGGGGCAGGTCGCTCACCGTGGTCTCGGGGGTCACGATGCCCTCCTCCAACGCTATTGACGCGGTTATGGCCTTAAACGTGGAGCCCGGCTCGTAGGAGCTTGCTATCATCCTGTTTTTCCAGACGAATTCGCTGATAAATTTGCTCTCCTCGCCCTCGAAAAACGACTGCTTGCGGATGTCCTGAAGCACCGTCATGGGGTCGTTGAGATCGAAGGTGGGGTAGGAGGCCATCGTCAATATGTCCCCGTTTTTCGGGTTCATGATGAGTATCCCGCCGCCTTCAGACACGCCGAAGTCCCTCACGGCCTCCAGAAGTACGTCCTCCGCGATCCGCTGGATGTTTTTATCGATCGTCATATTCACGTTGACGCCGTTTTTGAGCTCCTGGATGACTTCCCTGGGCTCGCCGGTGATGGCATTGCCGTTTTTCTCCACTGTGGCCAGTATCTTTCCGTTGGTTCCGGCCAGCTCATCGTTGAACATGACCTCCATGCCGCACACGAGACCGTAGTTGTCCGTGCCCGTAAAACCAATGACGTGAGCCGCCAGTGACCCGTTGGGATAATACCTTGAGCAGGTCGCAGTGACCGTGACCCCTTTTATCTTCTCCTCGGACACCCATTTTTTGACGTTCTCGCCCTTCTCGGATGAAATGCCGACCGCCACGTCCTTGTAGTTTCCGACCTCTTTTTTCAGTTCCTCGTAGATCCACTCCGGATCCACGTCCGTCCTCTCGCCGATCCCGTTTGCGACCAGCCGCCTGTATTCGTCCGCGGTGCCCTCGTATTTATCCTCCCCGTACTCGGAAACGTCCTTTCTGGAAACACTTACGGTGTACGTGTCCAGCGTTATCGCCAATGGATTTCCGTTGGCGTCATATATATTTCCCCGTCTCGCGGCTGTCTCGAACACCTTGTTCTGGGCGTCGTACGCCTCTTTCTTGTACTGCTCCCCCTTGAGGATCATCAGGTATCCGTAGTAGAGCGCGATCAGTGAGAGAATGACCAATGACACCACCGCCACGGCCTTTATACCCCTGCGGGAGGCCTTCGTGGTGCCCTCTGCCGCGGGGCCGGGCTTTACGAAAAGGTCCAGCATGAGACGGCCGAGGAATCTGAAGAACAGAGCTATCGGGTTCTTCTTTTTTTCAGGCTTTTCCGGGACTGCGGCTCTACTGTCCGTATTATCTTCGTAAGCCGTCAGGCTGTAAATATCTTCGTCGTCTTCGTTCGAAGGCTCATACCTATCTTCGTCCTCATCCTCCGGAACGTCGTATGCATCGTTGTCTCCGTCAGTACCGTATACGTCGTCCTCCCCGAAGAAAGGCTCAAATTCGTGTACAGGAAAAGAACCGGACGGCTCTTTGGGGGTCATCTCAGGCCCCCGGCCCTCCGGAACCGGTCTTTCAAAAGGATTGTTTGAGTTATTGTTTCCCATAGCTCAGTCGCCGTAATCGATGCGCCCGAGAAAACGCATGAGGCTTTGGTAAAAGCCGCTGTCCTCACTTTTCACCGCCGCTTCCTCTGAAGAAAGGAACACCCTTGTCACCTCTCCGCCCGCAAGCTCCACTTCGATGACGGAAGACGCCGCAGGTCTCACCATTCCAAGCCTTGCGGCAATGCTCTCGACGCTCTCTTCCTCCCGTATCCCGGCATTGTTTTTTTCCGAGGAAAGCTTGCTGAGGGCCTTGGCGTTTTCATTTTCCAGGATCCTCGTGTGCCTTGTGATGTCGAATATGGACGCGTACCTCGCCACCGCCACAAGTCCCAGAAGAATGCTGCATATGATGACAAGCACCGTGAAAATAGCGCCGGCTTTAAAGTGGCCCACGTTTTTAAGAAGCCTGAAGGTCGCGGTGTCCTCAACCGTCACAAGAGAAGGCTCGTCCACCCGCGAAACATGCCTTGCGATCTCCGGAATGATATCCATGTTTTCCGCGGGCGGCTCTTCCGTTTCAACCGCCTCTTCCGCTTTTGCGGGAGTCTCAGGCTCCTCTTCAATGATTATCTCGGGAACGTCCTCCGGCAACGGCTCGTAAAACGTATCGTAAAAAGGCTCCGTTTCAGGCTCGTCAAACGCATCGTCTGCCGTCCCGGCCTCTCCGAAGTCGATCTCGTACTGCTCTGCGGGAACCTCGACCTCGATTATCTCAATGGGCACCTCGCCCACACCGTCAAAGGATATGGTCCCCAGGTACCTTCCGGGGCTACTCACTCTGCCGGGTGCAGTAGATATCATATCCACAGGCACGTCGCCAATGCCCTCATACGAGATGCTCCCCGGGCTGAACATCTGGCCGGATCCGGTTCCTTCCGAATATTCCATTGGTTCGTAAAATTCAGATGCCATTTGATCTTCCCGTTCAGGCTCTTTTGAACACCCTGAGCTTCGCGCTGGCGGCCCTGGGATTTCTTTCAAGCTCCTCAGGCGTCGCAACTATCCCGTGTTTGGTGGTCATTTTACCGAGGGGCTTCTTCCCGCAAACGCACACCGGAAATTCAGGTGGACATTCGCAGGGGTTTTCCGCCTTCTTAAAAAGTTTTTTTACAATGCCTTCCTCAAGGCTGTGGAAGGTTATGATCTCCATTATGCCGCCGGGCTTCAGCATCTCCACAGCGCCGAGTATCACCCTAGGCAGCACGTCAAGCTCGCCGTTCACTTCGATCCTGATGGCCTGGAATGTCCTCTTCGCGGGATGGCCGCCGTCCATTCTGGCCCCCTTCGGGATCGCAGCCTTTATCACGTCCACCAGCTCCAGCGTCGTTTCAATTGGCGATTTTTTTCTTCTTTCAACTATAAACTGAGCAATGCGCTTTGCCCACCGCTCTTCGCCGTACCTGAAAATTATGTCGGCAAGCTCCCTCTCGGAATACCTGTTCACCACGTCCGCCGCGGTTAATCTGTCCTCACGGTCCATTCTCATGTCGAGGGGCGCGTCGAATCTGTACGAGAAGCCTCTTTCCGCACTGTCAAACTGGTGTGAGGACACGCCAAGGTCAAGAAGAATGCCATCCACAGCGTCGATTCCGCGTTCTTTGCAGATGCTCACCATATTTACGTAATTATCGTGGACGAGCTCAAACCTTGCACCTGACCCGGTGCCCTTTAAAACAGAATTAAGCTCGATTCCCGCAGCTTCGATCGCTTCCGCATCCCTGTCGATGCCGATAAGCAGTCCGCCTTCACCGAGCTTTTTCAAGATCGCGCCTGAGTGTCCGCCTCCGCCCACTGTGCCGTCGACGTAGACACCGTTTGTTTTGATCTCCAGATTATTTATGCACTCATCAAGGAGTACGGGGATATGAGAGAATTCCACCATTGTAAAGAACCTGCTACGGCTCTGTCCATCAGGAGAAACCAATGGACTGCAGTGCCGCAAACCCCATTTCCGGCGTGAACATCGCGAAAGTCGCGTCGAACTCGGACTTCAGCCAAATCTCAAGGTGATCGTCGTTTCCCACCACGGCCGTCTCGATCTTTCCCTCCGCCGTATCGGGTATCTTCGCCCAGCTGCGCATCTCCTGGGGCAGGAACACACGTCCGCCTGAATCGAGGACCGCCTTGCGGGCTGCTTTGATGAATATATGCTGAAGGACCCTCGTGTCCTGTTTCTCTACCTGAGCCTGATGGATGCTCATGAGAAGCTTCTCATAAGCTTCAACGGAATAGATCCTTATACAGGAATCCGGGCTGTAGGTGAGCCAGACCTCTCCGGCTTCATTGACCACCTGCGACCTGAGCTCCTGGGGCACCACGACGCGGTTCTTGGTATCTATTGTATTTTCATAAATTCCGCTGAGTATCATCGCGCAGGCCCTTCAAAGTCCTCTTTAGCCCCGTTTCCGGCGGTGTTCGGGGGCCTTTGGGGGCTCGGGAACTTTAGTCCGCCGGAAAAACAGTAGTTTATATTTCTTTTGTATTTCGCCCTTAGGGCTTTATCTTTTGTAGCTCTCTTCCTGAGATTTTGTCTTTTGTATATCTCTCTTTGTGAGAGTTTATCTTTTGTAGATCGTCCCTGAATTTCAGGGTTGCAGCTTTTGTCCCCGGCCCGGGCGCCCTTTCGGGCTCCCGTAGGGCCTGAAAATAATCTTTCGTGTCTTTTCCCGGCTTAAAAACGGATTCATCTTTAGTAAAGCGTGCTTTTCCGCATTTCAAATGGGCCAAAATGGTCTAAAATGGGGCACACAGGGATTGTAGCAAATGAATATATGCTTTGTCAACACCTTTTTTCATTTTTTTACAGGAAATTTCCCTTGTTTACGAAAAAACCGGCAGAGAGGGCATTTCCCTTCCTGCCGGCGGCTGTGACCTGTCGTGTTAACGGCTGCACGACCTGTCATTCGAACGGTTATTATATTGGCGATGAGTCAGCCCTTTTCCAGCATTCCCATCCGTTCGAGCCAGTAGATCACGTGGGACGCAAATCCGTGGCTGCAGCTGGCCACCTCGCTGTCAAGCTCCCAAAGTGTGCCTGTGCGCTCGGCCATGTAGTAGAAGTAACCTTCAATATTGTCCAGTATCTCGTCGTATTTCCCGTACCTGTGGAGAATATCGAGGCGCAGGTAGTTTCCGATGAAGGCATTGGCGAATGCGATATCGGGGTATTTGTTGTTTTTCTTCCTTCCGGGGCCGAAGTCCTTAATGAGTGTCTCCCAGAGCTCGGGGTACGTCTCGGGGGTCGCGATGCCTGTGTGGAACGCGTAGTACTGGCAGCTCTCTGTGCACTCCCCGGGGCTTACAAGCTTTCCGTCCACGCGGATCATATTGTCCCTGAAAAATTTCCCGTTAAACGACTTTTCGCGGATCACGTTTTCAAGGCGTTCTGCCTCGGCGGTCAGTTTTTCGTCGCCGTAAAGCCTTGCCACCGTCCTCTTCACACGGGCGTAGAGCATATTGCTGGGGAAACTGACGTCCTGCACCAGGTCGTTGGACCTTGACCACTCAATGAATACCCATGACTCAAGCTTTTCCAGGAGCCCGTCTTCGTTTTCAAGCTTTTTGAAATACCTAAGGAGCGCATATATCTTGTCCTTTGCAAGGTCAATGAGATCCCTGTCCCCGGTCCTCCCCAGGTATTCGTCAAGCTCCAGGACGTACCACATTGCCCAGTTCGGTATGAATATGCCGTCGTAGTGATCGGCAGGGTAGCACATTGGCAGCATGCCCTCAGGCAGGCATTTGAAGGACCCCGGCAGCAGGAAATTTTCCAGGAAATTGCGCTCCACCATGGATCTTCCCGTCAGCGCGTGCTCGACTCTCGAGGTAAAGAAGCTGTCGCAGAGCCACCCTGCCCTCTCTCTTGACGGGCAGTCCATGTAGATATCGTACGTATTCTCCCGGAAGGTCTCCACCGCGGCGTCAAATACCGCCTGCATCTTGGGGCTGTCCGACCTAAGCTTCACGTCCGGCTTCGGGAAACCTACGCGCCTTATATGTACACCGCTCACCTCAGCCGCAGAGCCCTTTACGGCTATGCTGATGTATTTAAAAAGATACGGTTCAAATGTGAGAAGGCTGTGCTTTCCCGCAGGCAGATCCCAGATGGCTATGGCCGACGTTCCCAGCCTCAGGAAATTAACTTTTCCGCCCTCTCCCGGCAGCTCGTCAAACATTGCAAAGACCCTGCAGTCCTCTTTTACCGCGATATCAAAACCAATGACGCCGCAGAGGTTCCTCTCCATCTCAAATTCCGCGAACCCGTCCTTTTCCAGCCTGCAGCTGTTTCCTTCCGCTCTTTCAAGGCTGTCCGCCTTGAATTTCAGTTTCTGGCCCTCCCGGGGACTGCATATATCAAGCTCGTCAAGGGTAAAGCCCTTCAGCTTTTCGGATATTGCCGTCACTGACCTGTCAGCAAAAGGCTCGAAATCATCCGTCTCCGTGTGGGTACCCCTTGCGACAACAAACCTTGCGTCCTCACGGTCGTTGGGATAGAGATCTATTCCCCGCTCGATGAACCTGTCATCTGTCTCCGCGGGAGCAAGCTCGCAGATCTCATTGCGGGACGCGTCGAGGCACGCCTTTGTGAGGTCATAGACCTCTGTGAAATTCCTCTGGAAGGAGTACCTTGGCGTCTTCTGAAGGCGCTCTGCGTACCGTCTCACCCTGAACCCGCAGTCTGACCCACCCGGCGCCGTCGCGGCGATAACGTTTCCGCCGTCAATTATCTCTGCGCACACAAAGGGAGGCTCGTCGATGTACTGGAAGGAATTGTTGTTGTAGCCCGCCACTATGATCTTTATATCCGCTCTTCCCTGCCCGAGAGGCACCTCGTCCACTCTCGCGAAGCCGTGACCGGTTCTTGCGGGGCCCATATTGGCGAGTTCACCGTTAACAAACAGCTGGTAGCAGCTTGCCGCGGCGATCCTGAGAAGTCCGCCCTTCAGTTCGCACGTCTTTTCAAGCACGAGGCTTACGTTCATCTCGCGCAGATACTCCTTGGCCCACACGGGCTGCGCCTTTTTAAATTCAACAGTCTTACTAAGCATACACAACTCCTGTTTTCAGTCTTTTTTGTCTTCCCTGATCCTGCTCTTTTCCTTTTCGATCAGTTCCTTCATGTATTCCGGCAGGCTCTTGACCTTCTCCGAGAAGGGCCTGAAGAAGCCTGTTTTCCGCTGCAGTTTTGCCTCCGCGATCTTTATGTAGGTCTTCAGCTGCTCGTATGCCACCACGACCTTCTCCTTCTTTGCGAAAGCTCTGATCCTTGCCACCACCTGTGCCGAATAAGCCGCGTCGATTATGAACACGCCAAAGAACAAACCAATGAAAAACGAAAACGCCAGGTTCCTCGACAGCCATTCAAGGGCCTGCAGCACGTTCGGGTGGATGAGGTAGAGGTAGATGGCGCAAACCGCCGTCCAGGCAAGCGAAAACTTCGGACAGATGAGGCCCATGACGTTGCCCCACTGCTTCGTATAGTCCCAGTACCTGACGTGCATCCATTTCAGCCCGATATAGCCGAAAATGAATTCCACAGCGGTCATGCAGACCGACATGAGCAGAAGCAGTATCAGCTTCTTCCACCACAGGTCCATGAAACCGAGGTCCGTTCCCGCCTTGGAAAGGGCATAGAGCACACAAAGCCCGGTTCCGTATAGCGGGAGGTAGGGTCCCACGCAGAAACCGGGATTTATCCACTTCCGTTCCGGGTTGGCTCTTGAGAAAAATCTCCTGAAGAAGAGTTCAAGCACCCAGCCCAGAACAGAACCAATGAAAAACAAATACGCAAAAGTAAGGAAAATGTTCACACTTTTTCACCTGATCTGTTTTCAGCTCCTTGCGGCGATCAGATTTCCAACGGCCGTCCTCAGCCTGTTGAACAGTTCGGAGTCCGTCTTGTAGCTTCCCAGAGACACCGTGAACTGCTTGATGATCAGATCCGAGGTTCCCTCGCCGTAAAGATTGTCAAGGATAGTGAAGTAGTCGTAATCGTCAACGCCGTCGCGTATGGATTCCAGCCTCAGTGAACCTATCGGGCCCGGATAGCCGTCGCTGCCGTACTTTTCAATGTACTCAGGGAGTGCGCCGCCGGGGTAGATGAGGACGCCGTTGCCGTAGGTATCAACAACGGTTCCCGCCACGGCGTGCTCGTACTTCTTGGTCCACTGCTTGGAGTTTTCCCACTCATTGCACATGTAGTAGAGGAAGCCGTCCACGTCGTAGAGCTTCTGCTGCCAGAACAGGAGCCTGTGCTGGATGGATTTGTCGCTGATCGAGAGAGTGATCTCCGGGTTGTGGGGGAATCTGGTGATGTACCACCATACCTCGTCGCCCTCGGCCTTGGCGTTTGCCATTCTGCTCTTGAATGTGCCGAACTTGTCCTCCATGCTCTTGTTGTAGAAGTTGGTGTAGAGCTTGCTGTTGTAGGCCTTGTCGATCTGGGTGTTGAAGAAGTAGGTCTTTCCGCACCAGACGTTCACGTCGTTCTCGAGATACTTGAAATAGTCGGTGTTGCTGTTTACGAGGGCGTTGTAGTGCATCGGGATGATCAGCTTGTGGCTGCCGAAGATCTCGGTGTATATCTTGTTGTAGTTTTTGATCAGGTTGAGAGTCGAAGTCGAAAGCGGCTCGTCGCCCTTATCCGGGTAGAAATACGCCTTGTCCAGCCACTCCTGCTTCTGGGAGACCATGTTGTATGCCGCCTGAATGTAGGCACGGAGGTTCGTATCGTTCTGTGTGGCTTCGGGATGGATCTTCCAGGCCAGCGTGAATGCGTTCATTCTCGGATCGTCAAGGTACTGTTTGACTCTCTCGTCCCAGAACTGGCCCCGCTTCGCATAGGGAAGAGTGTAGCAGTTCACCCTGTTTTCCAGAAGGTACTCGTAGTAAAGGGCGTAGAGGTCGTCCTCCAGTCCGTCCTTTGTAGTGTTCTCTCTGTTCGCGCCAACGATGACCGCCCACTCATTGAGATCCGTGAGGGTCTTGCAGCTCGACGCCAATGGCAGCGCAAAGTTCCACACGTATGCGTAAACGTTGGCTTTTTTGATTTCCTGACCGCTGCTGTTCTTTACGACCACGGTCGCGGAGTACTGGCCCGTCGGGGTGTTGGTCTTTGACTTCACCTTGATGATGAACATCTGGCTCTTGTTGGCCTTCAGCGAGAATTCATGCTCCAGGACCGGTATCGGATCGGCAACGGTCTTGCCCTCGACGCCTTCGAAATACCAGCCGTAGCAGATCTCCTTGGTCAGTACGTTGCCGTTTTTGTCCTTGAAATCCGACACTTCAAGGGTCACGCCGTCCATGTTGACCTTCGACGCAAGCATGAGGTGGCAGCCCTCGATCTCGTTTTTCGCGAGGAGGATCTGGTATGAGTTCATGCCCGTTGAGGTCACTGTCTCGGAGGGTGTGTTGTTGTAGGAATGGTCAAACCAAAGGCTCAGGTTGGCATCTTCGTTGGCGGCGGTGAGAGCCGTGTTGGAGATAGCCGGAGCCGCGTTGACCGCGGAATTGAGAAGGTTTGCGGCCTTCACCGAGTCTTCGTACGAGAGCCTGTTAGGGTCGTTGCCCCAGTTTGTGATGCCGTCGGGAAGAGGCGGCTCGGGTGTGGGTGTCGGAACCGGAGTCGGCGTAGGCGTGGGTGTGGCAGTCGCAGTCTCCGTCTCGCCGGGAGCGGCTGTCGGTGCCTCGCTCTCTTCGGGAGTTTCGCCGTCCGGCGTCGCAGTAGGTGTTTCGCTTACGGCAGGAGTTTCCTCACCCGCGGGCGCAGGCGTAAACGTCGGGGTTGCATCGGGAGCATTCGTATCGGGGATGTCCGTTGCGGGGGCATCGGTTTCGGTTTCAGTCGCTTGCGGTGTATTGTCCGCAGCCGCCGTCGCCTGCTCTGTGGGCACGGGATCCGGGCCTACTTCCGTGCAGGCGCATACAGCCATCAGCAGTGCCGCGCACATCAAGATCATTATAATAATTTTAGCTTTCTTCATATAAAACCTTCCTTAGGATGCGAGAACCCTGAATAACTCGCGCATTAAACTGTCTCTGTGTATAAAAGTGACTCTCCTTATCGGGTGCCTTCTCACGTCGAAGCTGTAGTGAAAATCGTACTGTGGTATCGGCGCAGGCACGATCTCGGAGAACATGAAACGGTCATTGTCGTTGAGGAGCCAGGCGACCGCTGTGACGTCCCAGATGATCCTGCTCCACACGAGGCCCTTTGCGTACTTGTCCGCCTCCTCGCAGGTGTGCTTCACCAGGTAGTCGCACAGCGGATTTTTCCCCTCGAGCCAGTATCTCAGCTCAGGCCCCGAGGCGTAAAACGTGGACGCTACGCCCATGCAGGGAAGCTGCACGAAGGGGCAACCGCACCCCATCACCACTCTTGCCGCGGCAACATCCTGCATCATGTTGAACTCATTGGTGTCGAACCACTGCTCGCTGTGTCCGCCCAGCCACACCACCACGATGTTTTCCTTGATCTCGGGGGCCTTGATCAGCGCGGAGGCCACATTGGTTATAGCACCAATGGCCACAACGTAAAGAGGCTTTTCCGGGCTGTACTCCTTCGCCAGCCGCACCAGCTCGTCCGCCGCAGGACTTTCCACGGCAGTTTTTTCGTCGGGCAGGTAGGTCCGGGAGCCTTTAAAGACCACATTTTTAAGGTCGTTTCTGCCTATGAGGCCGAGGAGATTCAGTATCTCGCTGTACGAGCGCTCCATGCCGTCCTCCGGAGACGTAGAATTACTGTTAAAAAACGGGGCCGCCAGCAGAGCTTTTACGTTGCACTTCTCGCTTTTCACCATCAGCGAAAGAGCGAACTGGTCGTCGATCTCATTGTACGTGTCGGTGTCGAGCACGCAGTCCACCGGCCCTGCGGGGACATTCAGATTCTTCATATACTGCTCGTGTGTCATAGGTACTCCTTGTGGATTTTTTGACTGTGGCGCTTGCGTTTACCGCCTGCCCTTAATGTTACTATTTGTGGCGGAAGAATTCAAGCTTTAAGGAAGGATCTTTAAATAACGGCATTGACGTCATTGGCGTCGGATCCATCAAGCAGTTTTTCATTGACTTATCCTTCCTTTTTTATTATCATAAATTCAAAGCTTTTAAAACCATTAAACCCAAAGGAGAGCATTTTATGAAAAAACTTCGTTCTATTCTTCCTATCATATTGATCATTCTTTTCGAGCTGGCGCTGGGCATAGTTCTTCTGATCAAACCCACGGAATTCACCGAGCTGGTTCTCAGAGTGTTCGGAATCGTTCTTCTGGCGCTTGGCGCTTTCTACATTATCAGGTTCATCGTGATGAAGATCAAAAAAGAGGACGCGAGCATCATTCCGGTGATTATCGGCGTTGTGGCTCTCGGCATCGGCATCTTCTGCACCTTCTGGCCCGGCGTGCTCATGGAGGCGTTCACCAAGACCATCTCGGTCATCTACGGCTTCATGCTCATCATCAGCGGCATCTTTAAGATCAACCTTTTCATCGACTCGAAGCGGGCAGGCCTTGCGGACTCCACGATCTCGCTCCTCAGCGCCATTTTCTCGTTGGTCATTGGCGTCGGCATTATCATTCTGGCGTTTATCAATCCCATTGACGTGGCTAAAACGTACCTGATCATCTCCGGAATAAGCCTCATCCTTTCCGCCGCATTTGACACTGTAGCAGTCATTTTCGCGGTAAAAACCAAGAAAAAGATCGAACAGATCGCCAATGCCGAAAACTGAAACTGCTTTTCGAATGTGTTGGCCGGCAATGTCCGGTAGGTTGTTATGGAATTTGGAAAATTAAAATTTGACAAGAGACTGGCGGTCATAAGTATTATGGCCGTCCTTATTGGTTTGGTCATCGCCCTGTCCGTGACCTGCATCTGGCTTTTTGAATTCGCCCACGAGCGCAACAAGCCAAACCCGGTGTCGCAAAAAACGGAAGCCACAGCGGATCCGGAAAAAGATGAAGAGCCTGACTATTCGGATATCGGTAAGATCATAACCGAGATCGAAAACATGTTCCGTTCGAAATACGTGCGTGAACGTGGCGAAGACTACAGGGCGGAAGTCATCAATGCCTACCTCGAGGGCACCGGCGACCCCTATGCATACTACTACACTCCCGAGGAGATGCAGAAGGACAACGAGGAGAATCAGGGCCACAGCTACGGCATCGGGATTACGGTTGCCTGGACCGACAAAAGCCTAATGATCGTTCACGTTATGCAGGACTCTCCGGCAAACAGAGGCGGTCTCAGGTCCGGTGACGAGCTTTTATCCGTCAACGGTGTCTCATTTGACGGTCTCACCTACAACGAGGCTCTCAAGAACTGCCGGGGCGAAAAAGGTGACGAGAAAAACTTCACCCTTTTGAGAGACGGCAAAACCCTCGAAATAAAGATCACATGTGACGACTACACCATCGAGAGTGTTTTCTCCCGCATTGAGGTGCGGAACGGCGTCAAGATCGGCGTCATAGAGTGCGACCAGTTCATAAATCCCACGCCAAACGAGATGAAGACCGCGGTCGAATACGTCGTTGCGGAAGGCGCCAAGGGCATCGTTTTCGATATGCGCGGAAATCCCGGCGGGCTTCTGGACTCCGTGGTCAGGACCCTTGACTACCTTCTCCCCGAGGGGCCCGTCGTGCACATAAGGTACAAAAATTCGGATTTTAACGAGGATTACACCTCCGACGCGGATTACGCCACAGACCTTCCCATGGTCATACTGGTCAATTCAAGCACCGCCAGCGCGGGCGAGCTCTTCACCTCCTGCATGCGCGACTTCGACCGTGCCACCATAATCGGCGAAACCACCTACGGCAAGGGCTGCGGCCAGACCCAGTATCCCCTCTCCGACGGCGGCTACGTCAAGTTCACGACCTTCTTCTACGATCCGCCAAAGTCTGAAAACTATGACGGTGTAGGCATCGTTCCGGACATTGCGGTCGAGCTTCCCGAGGAATACGCCAGCAAGAACATCTCCCTGATCCCCGAGGGACAGGACGCACAGCTTGAGGCCGCCCTTGAGTACCTGGCAAAATAAAATACCATAACCAATGCATTTGTATGCTTGAGGCCCGGATCCCGATGCTTCGGATCCGGGCCGTTTTTTGTATCTCATCGCGCTTCTGTTATCTTGGAAAAATATCGGATAAATATCTGCAAAAATATTTCCCGCAATTGACGAAAACCGGAAAATATATTTGAATGTCAGGTGCCCGGGCTTTTTTACGGTTCAGGCATTATTCGGCATGTATCCGGGAGGTGGACCGTGAGATTTCGTTTTTTCGGCAGGATCATAATCATACCGCAGTGGCTTAAATACACCGTCATTGCGATCATAATCGCCGGGCTTTCCGTCGCCGGCTACTTCATCAGCCGTGAAGCAAACTCGGGCAAAATGACTTTAAATGAAAAAACAGATGATACCGGTGCCACCCCGTCGGGCCTTCCTTCAGGTCAGGAGACTCCTTTTTACGGCTCACAGCCGTCCCCCACGCCCGAAGTCAGGCTCATAACCGTGTATATCGTCGGTGCCGTATCCGTTTCAGACGTCTATGAGCTTCCCGAGGGCAGCATACTAAACGATCTTGTTTCGCTTGCCGGGGGCTTTGCGGAAGGCGCGGACAGAGAGGCGGTAAACCTTGCGGCAGAGCTTTCAAACGGAATGATGATCAGGATCCCTTTTACAGGAGAAAAAGATAAGCAGTGGATAATCGACGGCGGAACCTCCGGTTCTCCCTCCAAAATATCCGAGGGCGGCCTCGTAAACATTAACACGGCAGGGGTTTCGGAGCTTTGCACCCTTCCGGGGGTGGGCGAGAGCACTGCGCTTAAAATAATAAGCTACCGCACGGAAAACGGCCCCTTCAGCGATATAACGGAAATAATGAACGTGGGCGGCATAAAGGCTGCCAGGTACAATGAAATAAAAAACTATATTACGGTTGGCTGATGGTTCAGCCTCTAAAAAAAATTGTGGCCGCAGGCTGAGGGTTCAGCCGAAAAAGACTATATCGACCTTGAGGACCACATCCGTGAACTCTCTTGACGTGTCCCTGCCGGTCATCTCGCGGCGTTTTATGAGAGAGCACTCTGAGATATTTGCAAGGCGTTTTTGTGAAGACTGCTCCTTAACGTTTACGTCTCTTACCGAGACGATCTGCCCCGCCCTTTTACGGTATATCTCCGAAACAGACTGCCCGTAGGCTGCGACTTTCACGTTTGAAAAACCGAACCGTTCTTTAAAGGCCTCTGCATTGGTTTTCCCCTGCCCCAGTACGTCCGAGAAATATTTCGAATCCGTCACAAGAGTGAGAGTTCCGGGGTTTTCGAGCTCTTTTTCCACAGGTTTTATCGCATCCGAGACCGCCTCCAGTACGTCATAAGACCTCACCAGCTGGCCGAATGCCTCGTGGTACGGGCCTCCCGCCACCTCGCTTTCTTCTCCGGACCTTGCGATCGAATCCGTGGACTGAAGCCCTATCCTTGCAATTTCGATACCCCTGCTAACGTAGATGCGGCAAAGCTCGGAGCAGAGACTCACCGCCTCGTCTACAGACATTGGCTTGTATGTTCCGGCCATATAGTCTCTGCAAAGCTTCGTGTTCTTTACAACTATCGTGGGATATATGCGTACAAAATCCGGCCCGAGATCCGCGATCCTCTCGGCAGTTATGATATCGCTCTTTCGGTCTGCTCCCGGAAGGCCCGTCATAGTTTGAAGGCCGAGAACAAACCCGTTTTCGCAAAGCAGTTTCGATGCCCGCACCGTGTCCTCTGCCGTGTGGCCCCTCTCGGAAAGCGCCAATACCTTATCGTCCATGGACTGAGCTCCAAGCTCCACGACTTTCACGGAATACTTTTTCAGTCTTGAAACAGTTTCTTCGTCAATGGCATCAGGCCTTGTGGATATACGGATAGCGTCCGCAAAGCCCCCGTTCTTCTTCAGAAAAGGCGCCGCGGCCTTTAGGTAGTGTTCCTGCACCTCAGGCTCGATGGCGGTGAAACTGCCTCCGAAAAAGGCGATTTGAGTCACCGGATACCTTTTTGCTTCCGTCTCATATTTCGCTATTATTCCTGATATTTCATCAGTGCCCGGGATCTTTCTGCTGCCTGATATCACCTTCTGATTGCAAAAGCAGCAATCATGGGGACAGCCTGCATGAGGCACAAAAACAGGTACGACCAGATACATTCAATATGACTCCTCAATATAAGTGCGCCTTCCGGCGCTTGAAAATGCGGGGCGCCCGGACCCCGCCGTGCGCCCCGCGCCTTCAATTTATTTCATCTGAAAATAAGATCATTTTTCTGCCAGCAGTTTCTCAGGTGATTCTGCCCATGGAGAATCGATAGCAGCCCTGGTGTTTACAGGAGCCGTCCATCTCACTGCGTTCTTGATTATCTTCTGAACGTTGGGATTGTAATACGTAGGGTGCTCTTCGTGACCGGGCTGGAAGTAGAATATCTTTCCATAGCCTCTTCTGAATGTGCAACCGCTGCGGAAAACCTCTCCGCCTTTAAACCATCCGAGGAATATAATGTCTTCCGGCACGGGGATGTCGAAATATTCGCCGTACATTTCTTCATGGTCAAGCTCAAAATAGTCGCCGATGCCTTTAGCTATTGGATGGGACGGGTTCACGTTCCAGATCCTCTCCCTGTCGTTGTCGCGCCATCTGAGTCCGCAGGATGTTCCCATAAGCATTGTAAAAGGCTTGCAAAGGTGTGCCGAATGAAGGCCGATGAACCCCATGCCCTTCAGCACCCGCTCTTTAACTCTTGCAGCCACTGCGTCCGGCACCTCACCGTGCTTCACGTGAGCCCACCAAATAAGGACATCCGTTGAATTCAATATCTCTTCGGAAAGCCCGAATTCCGGATCAGACATTGTGACCGCCCTCACCGTAAAATCCTCTTCCTCCGATAAAAACGCCTTTATCGCTCCGTGGATCCCCTCGGGATAGATCTTTCTGACCTCTTCATTGACAGTTTCATGATAAAACTCATTCCAAACAGTAACTCTTATCATACCGGTACCCCCGTCTTTTTAAATCAATCCTTTTGACTTGAGCAGATCGTAATAAGCTCCCGCCGCTGCCTGCTCGGCCTCTTTTTTACTGTTTCCTTTGCCTGTTGCTCTGAGCTCGCCTTCCCGGTTTTTGGACGTGACCTCTGCCGTGAACACTTTCAAATGGTCCGGTCCCTCTTCGCCCACTATGGCGTAGATCGGCCTGTCTCCGAAAGCGGCAAGCTCCTCCTGCAGTTTCGATTTGTGATCCTCCACGATCACCTGCGGGCTCCTGTCCTCGATCAGCTCCACAAAGAAAGGCAGCATCACAGTTTTCGCAGCCTCATAACCGCCGTCAACAAACACCGCAGCGGCAATGCTTTCCATCGCATCGGAAAGGATCGACGGCTTAAGCTGTCCGCCTGTTCTGTGTTCTCCGACGCCCAGCTTTATCGCATTCGGCACGCCAAGAGCTATCGCCAGTTCGGAAAGAGTCTCCTCGCACACAACTGAGGCACGGATCCTTGACATCCTGCCCTCGGTAATGTCCGGAAATCGCTCATAAAGGTACGAAGCCACAATAAGCCCGATCACCGCATCACCCACGAACTCCAGCCTCTCATTGCTCCTGAGATGAGCATTTGTGGCATACTTCTCATAGGCATATGACCTGTGGCGAAGCGCGTTTTTGAGCAGTCCGATATGCTTAAACGTATATCCAAGCTTCTTTTGAAGCTCTTCCGCCGAAAGAGACATCTCGTCCTTTATCAGTCGTTGCTCTTGTGAGCCTCAACGTAGCTGACTATATCGCCGACAGTATTGATCTTTTCCGCGTCCTCATCCGGTATCTCAACTCTGAACTTGTCTTCAAGAGCCATGACCAGCTCAACCACATCAAGAGAATCTGCGCCAAGGTCCTCGATGATCGAAGTCTCAGGTGTGATTTTGTCAGGATCAGCAGAAAGCTGCTCGGCAATGATGGCTTTAATCTGTTCGAACATTTTTGGTTTCCTCCGTTAATCTTGTCAATTCTCCCGCACTTCCCGCAGGCAGAAAAACTACAGTTTATTTACTAAGGTCGATGGCCGCCATCTCGTTTTTGAGATGCTCTATCAACCCGGCTTCTGCTATCGTATTTGCCTTGATCAGCACATATTTTATCGTTCTCGCCTTGGAGCTGCCGTGGCTCTTGATCAAAAGTCCGTCAACGCCGAGGAGCGGAGCGCCGCCAAGCACATCCGAGTCCAGTTTCGTCTTAAGCAGCTTCAGCTTTTTCATCATGAAAAGCGCTCCCAGCTTTGCAAGGACCGTACTTCCCATAACACTCTTGATCTCGCCAAAGAAAAAGTCCGAGGCACCCTCTATCAGCTTCAGCATCACGTTCCCCGTAAATCCGTCGGTCACTATAACATCCGCCAGGTCGTTGAAAAAGTCCCTGGTTTCCAGATTCCCGATGTAGTTCAGATCTGTGTGCTTAAGAAGCTCGTTGGCTTCCCTGACGTCGTTGCTGCCTTTTTTCTCTTCAACGCCAATGTTCACAAGCCCGACCCTGGGATCCTCCGCACCGAATGCAGCCTTTACATATGCGCTTCCCAGATATGCGAACTGGACGTAGTTTTCCGGTTTAATATTGGTATTGAAGCCGGAGTCAAGTAAAATCACATGCCCGTTTTTCGTCGGCACCGCACTCGCCACCGCCGGTCTGTCTACCCCCGGAAGCTTTTTCAATATCATTACAGCCCCTGCCAACAGAGCACCGCTGTTGCCCGCAGACACAAAGCTGTCTACTTTCTTATCACGAAGAAGTTCAAAACCGACCACCATCGACGAGTCCTTCTTCTGTTTGATGGCCCTCGTCGGCACGTCGTCATTGGTTATAACTTCCGTAGTTCCTTTGATAGTGATCCTCGATCCGCTGTAGCCCTCTTTTCCAAGGACTTCCTTAATAGCGGCCTCGTCACCCAAAAGCAGCACGTCAAAGCCTTCGGCCTCGCGCACCGCCATAACTGCCCCTTTAACTATTTCATTCGGAGCATTATCGCCGCCCATAGCATCAAGAGCAATGATCATAAACTTCTCCCGGCCTTATTTGGCACCTTTCAATACCTCGGAATTCTTAACAAAATACTCGATTCCGGATACAATAGTCATTATCACGGCAAGTATCATCACAATGTCGCCGCATATCGTAAAAAAGTGGTCAAGCGGAGCATATATCAGCCCCAGCACCTTTGCCGACAGCAACGTCGAAATGGCACCGGTCTGAAGTCCGGTCTTAAGCTTTCCGAGTTTTCCTGCCGCAATCACCTGACCCTTTGACGCCGCAATCAGTCTGAGTCCCGTAACCGCAAATTCGCGAATCAGAATAACCATTGTAGGCCAGACGTACATCGCCCTCTCCGCGCAAATGCAGAGCAGAGCCGCCGACACA
Organism: Clostridia bacterium; assembly: GCA_017444825.1. Lineage (GTDB taxonomy): Bacteria > Bacillota > Clostridia > UBA1212 > UBA1212 > UBA1212. The sequence goes on along the minus strand of JAFSVU010000037.1, from coordinate 25,289 downwards.
AGAAGTTTATCTGCGATCGGATCAAGGAATTTACCGAAATCCGTTACCTGATTCAGTTTTCTGGCGATCTTACCGTCCGCAAGGTCTGAAAACTCTGCGATGACAAACAAAACCAACGAAACAATGCACCTTACTCCATATGGGATCAGCGTCCCGAGCACACCGGGCAGCGGGAAAGCGAAAATCATGAAGAGCGGTATTATGAATATCCTCGACAATGTGATTTTATTTGAAAGATTCAAGGACCATACCCCCCCTTTGCACAAGCAGTGCGTAAAAAACACACAGATTGTAATATAAAACAAATATAGGCTTATGTCAATCGGATTTGCCTGTTTCCTCTCCGGTGACGTCATATTCCTCCGCCACCAGTATCTTCACATTCACGATATCGCCCACGGAATGTTCCTCTTTTGCCGCAAAAAAAACATTTCCGTCTTCCTCGGGAGCCTCCATAAAGGATCTGCCGACGTAGAATATTCCGTCCTCCGAAACAGAGTCGACTATCACGGGAAACACCCGCCCTACCCTGGAGTTGTTAAATTCATAGGACACATTCTGTTGGACCGCCATCAGCTCGTTATACCTGCGTTTTTTTGTTGAGGGATGTATCTGGTTTTTCATCTTCGCCGCAGGGGTTCCGTCCTCCTTCGAGTACATGAAAACGCCCACCCGCTCAAGCTTCGTCTCTCTTAAAAACTGCACAAGTTCCCGGTGTTCCTCTTCAGTCTCCCCCGGAAAACCCGTAATAAGGGACGTTCTGATGACGCATCCCGGTATTCTCTCGCGAAGTTTACGTATGACCTCCCTGTAAAGAGCGCCGTTTCCGCGCCTGTTCATGCGCTTTAAAACACCGTCGTTGATATGCTGGAGAGGTATGTCAAAATACGGGACCACCTTTTTGCAGGAACCTATCGCATCGAGTATCTCCTCCGTGATCTCGTCAGGATAAAGGTAAAGGATGCGCACAAATTCGATTCCCGGTATCTCGTCAAGGCCTCTGAGAAGTTCCGGCAGGAGCGGCTTTCCCGCAATATCCGTACCGTACATAGTGGTGTCCTGAGCCACAACGACGATCTCTTTGATCCCCGCCCCGGCAAGTCTCGACGCCTCTTCGAGAAGTTTTTTTACGGGTCTGCTTCTGTAAACGCCTCTTATCGCAGGGATTGCGCAGTAAGTACACCTGTTGGAGCACCCCTCCGCGATCTTAAGATAGGCATAGCTTTTAGGTGTGGTCAGCACTCTCTCGCCGTCAAGATAGTCAAGATCCGTTATCTCTCTGTCGTCAAAATAGCAGATCGACCTGCTCTTCTCGGCCGCCTTCACATTTTCCGGATCGTCGCTAAGAACCGTTTTTTTCTTTTTCGCTATACTTTCGATAGCGTCGCAAACGTTGGAATAGCCAAAAGCTCCAACCACTGCATCCGCCTCGGGGATGTATTCCGCGATCTCCCTCCCGTATCTTTGGGCAAGGCATCCGGCCACAACAATACCCTTCAGCGAACCGCTTTTTTTAAGCTCAGCCACCTCAAGCACAGTATCGATCGCTTCCTGCTTGCTGCTCTCGATGAATCCGCACGTATTGACAACCACAATATCGGCATTCTCACACTCGCCCACGATATCATAGCCCGCATTTTTGATGAGCCCGAGCATTATCTCGGAATCGACTCTGTTTTTCGCACATCCCAGCGAGATCATACCAACCTTCAGCCGGTTTCCTTCCGTCTTAGCTATGCCTTTTTCTCCGGTATTGTCCATTCTCACACCTGTCCGACCGCTCCGACTTTTTCAAAGTCCGGAGGTCATAAAAATCTCATCCAATATATCCCTGACAAGGCCCTGTCTGAACCCCTTGCCAATGAGATACCTGGCTATCTTTTCATATCCGTCGCCGTTTGCGGCCTTTTTTTCTGCTATCTTTCGGGCCACAGCCCTGTCGTCGGTAAAGAACCTTTTAACCGCTTCCTCAGCGATCTTTGGATCCACACCTTTCATTTCAAGCTCCCTTGCCACAAGATTGCCCGAAGATTTCCCCTTTTCGGCCCTGTCCCGGGCATATTTTTCGGCAAACAGCCTGTCGTCTATTTCGCCTTCCCCGGCGAGTGCCTGAAGAGCATCATCCACTACGGTCTCCGAAAAACCCTTGGAGACCATTTTCATTCTGACGACAGCTGCCGGCTTGGGCGATGCTTTGAAAAGAGATAGTGACATCGCCCTGCACCGGCAGAAATTCACGTCATATATTAATTCGGCATATGAGAGCCTGTTTTCCTCACCTGAAGCAAACAGATCGTATTTGAGATACTCATCCGGGCTGAATACTCCCGCAAAACCGTTCTCAAAAGTCACGGTATATGTGCCGTCAGAGTTCTTTTCATGTCCTTTCGGAACATATTTTTCTTCACTGTTGCATTTTCTGTCAGAAAGAGGCTCTCTTATCATTTCAAATCACCGCCGGGATCAATCCTCATCCCCGTTTTCGGTCTCTTCCAGGGACATGGGTACGTTAGCAGACGATGAAAGGAGAACTGCACGGAGCTTCTCATCGATCTCTGCAGCGATCTCGGGATTGTCCTCCAGGAACGCCTTGGCGTTTTCCCTTCCCTGACCTATCCTCTTTCCGTCATAAGAGAACCAGGATCCGCTCTTTTCCACGATGTCGTTAACAACGGCAAAGTCAAGCAGTGAACCGGATTTTGAAATACCCTTGCCGTAGATGATATCAAACTCAACGTTTTTGAATGGCGGAGCAACCTTGTTCTTAACGATCTTTGCCTTGGTCTTGTTTCCTACGATCTCGCCGCCCTCTTTAATAACGTCCGTCTTTCTGATGTCGATTCTGACCGAGGAATAGAACTTAAGAGCTCTGCCGCCGGTGGTCGTCTCCGGATTTCCGAACATGACGCCGATCTTTTCTCTGAGCTGGTTAATAAATATCGCAACGGTATTCGATCTGTTTATCACACCGGAAAGCTTTCTTAAAGCCTGCGACATAAGTCTCGCCTGCATACCCATGAAGGACTCGCCCATCTCACCGTTAATTTCAGCCTTCGGAACAAGTGCCGCCACCGAGTCGATTACTATAACGTCGATAGCGCCGCTTCTTACCAGTGCCTCGGTAATCTCCAGGGCCTGCTCGCCTGTATCCGGCTGTGATACCAGAAGGTTATCGATATCTACACCCAGATTCTGCGCATAGATCGGATCCAGAGCATGCTCCGCATCGATGAACGCCGCAGCGCCGCCCGCTTTCTGAGCTTCCGCAATTGCATGCAGAGCGACAGTTGTTTTACCGGAGGATTCCGGTCCGTATATCTCCACGATCCTGCCCCGGGGAAGACCGCCAACGCCAAGCGCAGCATCAAGCCCTATGCAACCGGTTGAAATAGCCTCAACAGCCATGTGCTTGTTCTCTCCGAGCTTCATTACCGAGCCCTGCCCGTACTGTTTTTCTATGCCTGCTATAGCGGCATCAAGGGCGGCTTTCTTATCCATCATTTTCTTCTCATCCATAAAATATGTTCCCTCCATGGTTGTTTTACCTGTCCGGTTTTGTCTGTTGATTTTACTGATTATTCGGCAAAAAGTCAATTGAAAATATTGCTTTTTCCGGACCATTTAGCTTATACATTTACCTATATTTAGGCCGTTTTTAAATGAAGTTCTCAGGGATTTCAGGGCTTTCATTAAATATCGTCATCTCTTACACTCTTCAGTCCCTGTTCCCCTTGTAAAGTACCTCCGCCACGATTCCCGCAGGCAGCAGCTTTGACGCCGCGTAAGCAAGCTTCATTGAGAACGTTGGAATTGAAACAGCCTTTCCGTTTGCAGCCGCCTTCAGCGCCTTTGCCGCCACGTTTTCGGGCGTTGTTATCCGTTTTTTCTTGAAGGCAGGAAGCTCTTTGCCGCCCCTCGATTTTCTCAGGAAAGCGGTGTTGCAGGGTCCCGGGCAAACCGCCGTAACGGTAATACCCTTGTCTTTTAATTCTCTTCCCAAAGCTCTTGAAAAACTCAATGTAAAGGCTTTCGATGCGGCATATACCGCAAAGCCGGGCTGGGGAGAAAATGCCGCCGCACTTGCAAGGTTAATTATCCGAGTTCCTTTCGAGCAGTTTGGGAGAAACGCCGATATCAGATTGATATTCGCCCTGCAGTTTATATCGACAGTTTCGTTTGAAAGTTCGATGTCGCTCTCCGCAAAGTCACCGTAATATCCGGTGCCGGCGCATATAACGACCCAGCTGAAACGATCTCCTGAGGCCCCGTCCGCTTCCGCAACCTGTTTTTGGATCAAAGGATCGCAAAGGTCGCCTTGAATGATCTTAGCGTTTGCCTCTCCGAGCATTTCCTTCGTCCCGCTTAGTCCTGCGGCGGATCTTCCGGCAAGCCTGATCTCATCGAATGTTCCTGAATACTTTTCACAAAGCTCCTTTGCTATCGCCCTTCCGATACCGGACGAGGCCCCCGCAACCACAGCGATTCTCATTTCAAGCCTCCTTTATTCGCAGTTCCCGGAACAAGTGCATACTTGACCGTCACCCTGTCCATCGTTCTCCTCATCGGCTCGGCAAGCACCAGCAAAAATATCACGTTTGATATCGCATGAAGTATCGTGAACGGCAATGCCGAAAGAGTAGTCGTAAGGTATCCGCCGAGCGAGAACGAGCCGAATATCCAGACTGTAGACCAAATGTCGATGACCATCGAAAACAGAGGTCCCGCGAGCGCTCCCGCAATGCAAAGTATCACTTTGTTCTTTTTAAGCAGCGGCGCAAGAAGTCCGGCAACAAGGCCGATAAGTCCCCATGTGAACATCTGAAAGATCGTCCAGGCACCCTGCCCGAAAATGAAGTTAGACAGAAGCGCCGTGAGCGCTCCGACCAGAAATCCGGACTCAGGACCCAGGTACATGCCCGCAAAAATAGCCATACTGAACACGGGTTTAAATCCCGGCGTAGCTGCAAATACGACTCTCCCTGCTACGGAAAGGGCTGTAAATACCGCGGCAAGCACCGCTTTTGAAGCGTTATCGGCGCTCTTTTCAAAACCGAGCATAAAAGCCGCAACAGCCGCCAGCGATATTGCCACCGCCACCGCCATAAAAAGGCTCCTCGGTAGAAATGCCGCGAAGATCACGATCATTCCCGGTATGACCACCAGCACAGTGATGTATGCGATTATTCTCTTAATCGATCTCTCTTTGACCATCCTCTGCTGCTCCGAATCCAACAATTGCTGCGACTTATCATTGCCCGGATCTACTCAAGTATCCTTCCCCCGGAAAGCACTCCCGCTCTGCTGGCAGTTGCAAGAGCGAAATTGATATCGTGGGTCACAAACACGACCGTATATCCATCTTCCGCAAGAGATCTCATTATCCCCGTGAGGTTGGCTTTCGCAGGCCCGTCAAGACCTTTTGTAGGTTCATCGAAAAGCATCACGTCGGCTCCCGCAAGCACCAGCTTTGCTATCGCCGCCCTTTCGATCTCTCCGCCACTCAGATCCAGCACGTTGGCTTTCAACATTTCCTCCGTAAGATCCAGTTTTTCCGATATCTCCTTTATTTTTTGACCTCCAGTCTCTTTGTCATAACCAAGCTGCTTCAGGAAATACTTAAGATCTTTTTCCGGCGTTTCCTCTATAAACATCGAAAGCGGATTCTGAGTCATCGCCGCGCATTTTCCTTCGATCGTTATCTTCCCGTTCTGCGACTTCAGTTCCCCCGTAAGGCATCTCAGGAATGTGGTCTTTCCGCAGCCGTTGCCGCCCAGCAAAGCATAGACCGAGCCCTTCGGGATCCTGATATCTACACCGCCGAGAACATTGCGGCCGTTTTTGTCATATCTGAACTCAAGGTTCTTCACTCTAACCGCATCGCCTGACGAAGCCTTTCCGCCCTTGTTGATCTCAAAGACCTTCTCATAGAAGATATCGGTCTCTCTTTTTCCCGCGGCGTCGATCTCCTGAATTTGACCGTTTTCGATCTTTATCACGCGGTCGAACCTGTCCGCAAACTCCTCCACCCTGTGTTCGGCGATAATGACCGTTGTACCGAAGTCCCTGTTTATGTTAGCAACCAGATCCAGAAACCTCACTGCGGCAACCGGGTCGAGATATGTGGTCGGTTCATCAAGTAGCAGAATATCAGGCTTAAGCATAATGGAAGCCGCCAGGCAGACAGTCTGTTTCTGACCACCCGAGAGTTCCGCTATCTTTTTCGAAAGAAGCTCTTCAATGCCGAAATATGTGCATATCCACGCGATCCTTCTGCACACCTCCGCAGGATCCATTCCCAGGTTTTCACACCCGAATGCAAGCTCTCCGGTCACAGTATCCACTACCGTTTGAGTGTCCGGATTCTGCGCCACGTAAGCGATCTTTGAGATGATCTCCTCCCGCGCATAATCTCCGGTATCTTTTCCGTCAAGAAGAATACGTCCGGTAAGTTCTCCCCTTGGAGCAGTCGCAGGAGAGATAACTTTGAGCAGCGTCGACTTTCCCGAGCCCGACGTTCCGGCAAGGAGTATCTTTTCACCCGCCATGACCGTGAGTTCCGCACCGCTCAGTACGTACCTGCCGCCCAGCGCATATTTGAAACCAAGGTTCTCTATTCGAAGCTTCTCTGCCATCTTATCCTCCCTTTGATCTCAGCTCCCGCAGGGATCATAAAGAATATCGCACATGCAACTGTCATAGCCACGCCGGGTATACCGATCGCACCGAATCCCGTGTAAGGGTAAAATGTAAATCCGAACGAACCCGTAATCTCACCTGCGGCAAATGCCCCTGCACAGATCGCACACAGTATCACAGTCAGAGTATCGCGATTTCTCCATTTTCTCACGCCTGAGGGCACTCTTTTTCTGAGCCCGTAGCCTCTTGCACGCATCGTCGCGGCAGTGTCCATCGCATTTTCAATGGATCTCTCGGTAACCGACATGAATATCTTGGATGAGATCGCAGCCCTTGCGAAGAATTTCTTGTCTTTGAATACGCCAAGCATCTTCTGCGCCGTATAGGTCTCTCTGAATTTTTTTATTATCTCCGGAATATATCTCAGCGTCACCGTAATTACAGACGATATCCCCGGAAGTATCCTTCCGAGACTAAAGACCAGGTCCTCCGTGTCTGTTTCGTCTGTGAGAAAAATGCACCAGATCGCCGTTCCCACAATCATTGTTCCCGCAGACAGGCCAAACCAGAACGCTTCGGCAGTTATCTTCATGGTGAATATCTTAAAGAGTACGGTTTTCCCCTCATGTGAGATAATACAGTTTACCGGTCCCATTATCAGTACAGTGAAGATTCCCCCTGCGATGATCTTAAGCAGTTTTTTTGCGGGCATTCCGCTGACGCCGAGAGCAACAATCGCCCCCGCAAGCGACAGCAGGCGGATGACCGGATTCTCCGAGAACATTGCGATTCCGAAGAGTACCGCAAAGAAAATGATTTTTGTAACAGGATGGAACAAACGGAAACGATGCATTACAGCTTCTCCCGCAGGGAAAAATGTGTCTTTCGACCATGATATTTTACCACAAAGGAGACATTCCTATCAACAAGCACAGGGCTTTTCAAAATCTTGGAAGGCATGAAAAAAGGACAGCCTTGATCTTCAGCTGTCCTCAAGTGGCGCGCCCAGCAGAGCTCGAATCCACAACCTTCTGGTCCGTAGCCAGACGCTCTATCCAATTGAGCTATGGGCGCATATCACCGGGTGGCGGAAAGAGTGGGATTCGAACCCACGGATGGCAAAACCATCGCCGGTTTTCAAGACCGGTGCCTTAAACCAACTCGACCATCTTTCCGTGCTACCCAAAGGCACGGAGCGGATTTTAGCACAAAGATACCTGTCTGTCAACTTCTTTTTCTTTTAAAAAGGCCTTCAAACGAGGCTCATCAGGTTTCCCCGCACCATGCGCACCAAGCTCAACCGAACCGTAAAACAGCTGATTTTTTGATTGAAAGAAATGTCACCGCGGAAGCATCACCGCAATTCACAAGATGCTGCCTTTGACCGCGATTCCGAAGTTTTCCGTAATATCGATCCTCACCTCCTTTTCCTTCACATTAAGGTCACTGAAAGGCCCTGTCTTCTCCCCATCAACGCAAAGACCGTTCATCGAAAGGTCCGTCACCGACAGCTTTCCCTCGCCGTTTATTTCGATCTCGGCATGTTTCCGGCTTGCAAAGAGATCCGGCACATGTATGTCTGCCCACTCTCCGTCGCGCCCTATTTTCAGTGGCAAACTGCCGCCTGACCGAACACGCCTTTCAAGATCGACATCTCCTAATCCGCCGTAACCCTTGACACTCACAGTTAGCGTCCCGGCTTTCTCCCCGGCTTCAGCTTTTACATACCTGTGCTTTAAAAGTCCCAGCAGTTTTTCCCCGAAAGTTGTATCCGAATTCATCTCACCCGCGGTCTCAATAAGGAGATCGAGCGAGTCAAGCATTTTCACCGAATTCTCGTCCGGGCTGATATTTCTGACACGATCACCCAGCTTTTCACAGTCTGAGGCGGTAGCATCACCAGTATCGATATTGAGAAAAAGTATCCTGATCAGTTCCCCTGCGGTGGTCCTCTCTTTCACGTTTTTGAGGCCCGGCATGTATACGAACTTGTAGTCGGCTTCGATGTTTCTCACCATAACAGCGTTATAGTCATAAACGAAGTCCCCCGGATCGATTCCATGCTCCGCCGCACTGGCGATAAGTTTTCTTATGCATACCGCAAGTGCTTTCAAAGCGCGGATTCCCAGAACATCGGTTCCGCTGACTATCTCTTTCAGAGTTGCTCTTCCCCGTATCGAGCAGACATACCCGTCCGGCGTCACCGTCGCGGGGAACAGTTCCGCCTGATCACAGGAACCGATAAAAGTTCTGTCGGCGGCAGCCCTCTTGTACTCGGCGTACGAGTCCTTCGAAACAAGCCTTACGGACACCGAATATCTGTCACTGCTGATCATTACCGACGGATGTTCATCCGCGCTCTCAGCTTCTGTTCTTTGCCGGTTCCCGTCGTTGTATATGCCTTTCTCATTCAACTCCCGGAAGTCCGCCATCACCAATCCGAAAACGCCTCCCCGGTCTTCTGATCAAGTTTGTCGAACATGTTTCCCGCGTACCTGGTTATGAACGTCTTGAAAAGAAGCGCCAATGCCACCAGCACGGCAACTATCAGAATTACCTCCACTGTGCCCATTCCGACTGTATCGTCCCTCAGTTTATCAAGCCCTGAGCGGACAGTGATTGCGCCGCGAATAACTATATTTTTGATATCATGCCTTATTTTTTTCAACTGTTCCTCCTTTCCGGGATCTACCTCCCTTTCTGAAAATACTCCAAAGTTTCCCCGGTATCACGGCTCAGGCTCCGAACAGCATTATCACAGCCGGAGCGCCTATCACAGCCATTACTGCCGCAAGAATCATGACGGAGGGAATGACCATCAAAGTGGATGCCTCCTCAGCCATCTGTTTCGAGATCGATTTTCGTTCCTCCCGCTGATTGACCGCATGCATTCTTAGAATGGGTGCCAGTTCGTCTGCGCCTTTTCTGGAGTTCTGCAGCACCAGCGATACGAAAGTGCTCACCTGGGCGTCGTTGCACCTTTTAGCCATATTTTCGAGAGCGGTCTCCGGCCCGTAATAGTATCCCGATGGGGTGACAAAATCGTTTACAGCCCTCGCCAGTTCTTCTCCCAGCGCCCCGTCGCGGCTGTTCATGTAACCGCTCACAGTAACTATTGCGCTCCACATCGGCACCCCGGCATCCACAAGCACCGCCATTCTTTCCAGAAGATCCGCCAGGCCCAGCCTCAGTTTCCTTGTTTTCTTTTTTGCCTTGTCCTTTATCCCGTGCTCTGAGAAGAACAGAACCGCGCAGGGCGTTCCTATGGCCAGAAACAGCGCTTCGTATACGGAAAGTCCAAACAGGAGACCTGCCGCAAAAACGCCTGCCGCCACGAGGGGACTCAGCTTAAACAGCAGCACCCTGTCCTTTCTCTTTTTTTCAAATTCTTCCCCGTAAACAAATCTGAGCTTTGCGTTCATAGACTCATTATAGTTTGCGAGGGAGGAATGCCCAAAGGTCAACGGAATCACCCCCAATCGTTAGTTTTAAAGATCTATGCTGCACAGCCTGTTTCCAAGGAGCCAGGCTGAGGCTATGACGAGCATCGCGGCGACTGACACTGCGATTCCGGCGCCAGTCCCGTAGAGCATATCCATATACCCCTGAGACATGCTTCTTACCAGCAGGACCAGTGCAAAGGGCATCACGGTTATGATCCTGAGGTTATATTTCGGAAGCGCAAGAGCCCCTTCGATCTCGGCATCCGTCTCAAATTTGATTCTCAGATTTGTAAGAGCGTTCCGGATCACGTAGGCCATATCACCGCCCCGTGAACCTACGATTGCCATCGCCTTAACACAACCGATGATGTCCTCACTCTCCGTTTTAGAGGCAAAAAGCATCAGTTCGTCGTAGAAATGGTAAAGCATGTCTGACTTCCCGCAAACCGCTTCAAGTTCTTTTATCACGTCCCCGGCTCCGTAAGAACGGTTCCCCGGGTCGGCACAGACGGAACGGACCGCTTCCGGGACCGAGTTCCCCGCCGAGACAGCCGCAAGCACCAGCTCCATCACTTCAAGAAACCTGATCTCCGTCCTTTGCTTTTTCTTTACCTTAAGCCTTTTTACAAAATGACAGGTAAAGAAAGGCGTCGCAACGACAGCCGCCGCCAGCGATATCCAGATGTTGTCAGACAGAATGAACGCGCCGGCGGTCACCGCCGCAAAGAACACCGCTCCGAACGACGCGGGAATATACGGTTTTACACGGTAAAATTCACCCATGCACTTTTCACCACGTCTAAATACGTGAAATATGGAGCCCGGTCCCCCTGTTTTATTCACAAGCCAGTTTTTCATAAAGTCTCGTCCCATTTTCGATCTCTCCGGTTCTGACACCGTTTTTAAACAAGGTTTTCAGCGTAACGCCTTCCCTTCCGGCACCTGAAACGTAACAAATCTCCGACACTGTTCTCCGCATATCCCTGCTCCTCTGCATGTGGACTACGAGGTCGAGCCCGGAAGCGATCTGCTGCCGCAATGCTTCAATGTTTATGTTACCCTCCCAGAGCGCCATCGTCTCAAGTCTGGTGATAACGTCTCTCGCACTGTTACTGTGAGCCGTGGACATACTGCCGTCATGGCCTGTACACATAGCCTGAAGCATATCTATCGCGGCGGAATCTCTCACCTCTCCCACAATTATTCTGTCTGGTCTCATCCTGAGCGAAGCTTTAATGAGTGTCCTCATGCTTACTCCGCCGCCACCTCCCGGTCCGGGCTCTTTCGTCTCCAGCCTGACAATGTTCGGGGGCGTAAGTCTCAGTTCCGCGGAATCCTCCACGGTGACTACCCGCTCACCCTCCGGTATGAATCGGCACAGAACGTTAAGAAAAGTGGTCTTTCCGCTGGACGTTCCTCCGGAAACAAAGATGTTGACCTTTGAAGCGACGCATTTTTCGAGAAAGTCAGCCTCCTCCGCAGTTATGCTTCCCCCGGCCACCAGAGAATCCATCGAAAAAGCCCTGTCGGGAAATTTTCTTATGGTCACAATGGGGCCATTTAAAGCAACGGGTTTTAGCACGATGTTCACCCTCGATCCGTCCGAAAGCCTGGTGTCCACCACCGGAGAGCTCTCGTTTACAGTCCTGTCGATCCATGAGACCATCGACTGGATAACGTTCAAAAGAACGCCCGCGTCGGAGAAACGTTTCCCGTACTTTTCTATTTTTCCGTTTCTTTCCGTGAATATGCTTTCGGTGCCATTGATCATTATTTCATTTACGTCCGGATCGTCCAGAAGCGGTTGCAATATACCAAGCTTACGGTGGGCCGCGAACACGGTTTCTGCGATCTCACTCCTCGAAACCTCGTCCAGGCTTACTTTTTCGGAAAGGATATCCACGCATTCTTCAGTGAGATTCCGGAATTCCCGGTCGGAATACACCTGCCCGGGGACCAGCCTCTTTTTAAGCGCCTTTTCCACAAAATCTACGTAAAACTGGTTTCTCACACGCCGCCTCCTTCCTTCTCCGGTTCAGCACATTCATGATATCACGGAGGATTGCCGTTGAAAAGTCTGCACCGTTCGACAAATTTCGACAAAATTGGGCGGTTTAAGTTTACGATTCGGCCGGTTTCTTTATATATCGGCGTTTTTCGCTTTATTTTTAATGCTTTAACTATATACAGGCGCGGTTTCTTGGTTATTGAAAAAAAGCGGCGGCGCAGTTATAATGGAAAAGCGGCACGGTAATAACCAAATGGTTGCGCAGTTGCATTGAAAGGCGGCGCAGTGATCGCAAAACGTTCGCGCAGCCGAAATTGAACCGTAAACGGCAGGGCGATGTGACCCTGATAAGTAAAAAAGGAGAGCTTTCTCCCGTAAAACAAAAAGGAGCCTTTTGGGATGACGCAAAAAGAAATGTTCGGCGAGGCGGTTTGGATCGAGCCTTCGGAGCCGATGAGCTTCTCTGTAATGAGAGCGGTTTTTAACATTGGCGATAAGTTTGACAGGGTGACGCTGAAGGCTGTGGGCCTTGGTTTTTTCCATGCCTACGTCAACGGCGAAGAGGTGAACGACAGCGCCTTTCTGCCCCTTAATACCGATTTTGAAGCGAGGGAGAACTACCCCTCGGGCGAGCAGCTTTTCGGCCACCGGCTTATTGTTCCGGTGTTTGACGTCACGGATAAAGTGAGGATCGGCGAGAATATTCTTGCGATCCATTTCGGCGGAGGCTGGTACACGTGGCACGGGGCTCCATTCGGAAACGCCAAGGTCATCTATCAGATCGAGGTCGAAAGCGGGGGCAGGATCACCCGGTTTGTTTCGTCGGAAAAAGACAGTTTTGCGAAAAGCTTTGTAAGCGAGTACAGTCTCACCTGCCTTGAAAAGCACGACTACAGGCTGCTGGAGGAGAAAGCATTTGACGGCATTGGTTATGAGGGGGAGCTTGCCCCGGCGGCTGCGGCGAAGCCCGTTGACACGAACTACGTCTTTTCAGACTGCCCCGGGGACAGGATCACGGAGGAGATAAAGCCGGAGCTTATTAACCAATATGAAAAGGATTCAATTCCCTGCAAGGTCTACGACGCGGGGAAAAACATATCGGCCCTGCCGGTGATCAAGATAGAAGCCGCCGCAGGGGAGACGGTCACATTGGTTTTTTCGGAGGAAAAGACCGCGGATAATAAGCCTGACGAGCGGTTTGTGCACAGGCAGACGTTTATTGCCGTGTCCGACGGGAAACAGAGGCTGGTGTCGCCCCTCTTTACCTGGTTTGCGTTCAGGTTCGTCGAGGTCTCGGGTGACGCGGAGCTTGTGAGCGTGGGTTTTGTTCATTCGGATATCGAGGTCTCGTCAGCGTTTGAATCTGACTGCGATGCGCTCAACTGGCTCTACAAGGCCTACATTAACACGCAGCTCAGCAATACGCACGCCGGCATCCCCTCCGACTGCCCCCACATCGAGCGGAGAGGTTATACGGGGGACGGGCAGCTCACTTGCCAGGCCGCGATGACGGTGCTTGACGCGAAAGAGTTTTACCATAAGTGGATCGACGACATTTCCGACTGTCAGGACGTGCTCACAGGCCACGTTCAGTACACGGCGCCTTACGTACGGAGCGGTGGAGGTCCCGGTGCCTGGGGCTGCGCGGTAGTGGAGGTCCCCTACAGATACTACAAGGAGTACGGCGACATTGAACCTGCGAAGCGTCTCTACCCTCAGATGCTCAGGTATTTTGATTACCTTGAGGAGCACAGCTACAACGATATCGTGGTCAGCGACAAGGCCGGGGAATGGTGCCTTGGCGACTGGTGCACTCTTGAACCAACGTCCCTTCCCGCAGGTTTTGTGAACAACTATTACTACGTCAAGTCCATGAAAAGAGTCATCGAACTCGCGGGGCTCATCGGAAGGAAAGATGACGTTCCTGCTCTCGAGCAGAAGATCGACGCAAGGCTCAAGGCGACCGCTGCGGCCTACTTCAACACCTGGGACCAGAACTACATCGGAAACATCCAGGGGGCGAACGCCTTTGCTCTCGACATCGGGCTCGGTTCGGAGTGGACGAAGAATTTCCTCGTCGCTTATTATAAAAAGCTCGGGCAGTACGACACGGGCATCTGCGGCACCGACGTTGTGACCAAGGTGCTCTTCGACATTGGCGAGGGGGACGTTGCCGTGGATCTGCTGCTGGGCGACAGGACGTTTGCGGGCTGGATGAAGGCAGGGTTTACGACGCTCAGCGAGTACTGGTTAAACTCCACAAGGGACAGGTCCCACAGCCATCCCATGTTCGGATCGGTGGTGACTTATTTCTTCGAGAGGCTCCTCGGCATCACCCAGGAGGCGGACTCGGCGGGGTACGAAAAGCTGGTCATAGCGCCTTTTATTCCGTCAAGATCTAACAGTTTCTCGGGTTCAAGGAAGCTCCCCTGCGGCACCGTTTCGGCATCGTACGACAGGGACCCCGAAAACAAAGATACCGTCCGCGCAAAAATAGTTCTTCCGGAAGGCAAAACAGCCCTGTTCCGTTACAAGGACACGGAGATGACGCTGACAGAAGGCACAAACCAATTCGATTTCAAAGTCTAAAAGACGCCAATGTCACATACACAATACTTAAGCGGCCCGGCGTGATCGCCGGGCCGCTTAACTATCTGATCCGTTGATATAGGATGATGCGCCGTTTACCACTTAACGCTCCAGCGCTTTATGTATTCGCTCTTTCCGGCGGTTTTTTCACCACCCTTCCCGGTAGCTCCGTCAAGCTTTCTCTCCTCTTCCTTTTTGGCCTCAAGCAGCCTGTCAAATTCCGCCATATCCTCCGCAGAGAGCGGCAGGTCAACGGTTCTGCCGGTCCATGAGGACAGGAAGGCGGCATTGGTTATTGAAAGCTCCCTGATGCCGTCGGTGCCGGAGGCCAGCATAGGTTTTCCCTCAAGCACAGCCGCGGCAAAGTCCTCAAGTATCAGCTCGTGGCCGTCTCTCTCCTGCGGGGAGCTGTAAACAGTCTCCTCCATGGGGGGCACAGCGGCGGCAGCCTCCGACGTGAAGCAGAACTCGCGCTCCGGGATGCCGAGCTTTACGTACCTCAGTTCGTTCTTCTCAAGGACGAGCCTGCCTTTGTCGCCCGATATCTCCAGTCTGTTGGTTCCCGGGGCCTCTCCGGTGGTGGTGATAAATACCGCCGACGCTCCGTTTTCATACTCCGCGTAGATCGTGGCGTCGTCCTCCACGCCAATATTGTGATAAAGCCCCTCGCGGCAAAAAGCCGTCACTTTTGATGGCATTCCGAAGAGCCACTGCCAGAGGTCGATGTTATGGGGAGCCTGGTTTATCAGCACCCCGCCGCCCTCTCCGTTCCAGGTGGCCCGCCAGCTTCCGGAGTCGTAATAGCTCTGGGTCCTGTACCAGTTTGTCACGATCCAGACAAGGCGCTTGGGGACGCCGATCCCGCCCTCCTCAATGATCTGCTTTGCTTTTCCGAAAAGAGGGTCGGTGCGCTGGTTGAACATTATGCCGAAGCGCGCATTGGTTTTTGCGGCAGCGGCGTTCATTTTCAGCACCTCGGAGACGTTCACCCCCGCGGGCTTCTCGGTGAGGACGTTGACGTTGTTCTCAAGGGCCGTAATGACATAGTGAGGGTGGAAGTAGTGAGGCGTCGCAACTATCACCGCATCCGCAAGGCCGCTTTTTATGAGCTCGTCGCCGTCCTCGAATATCCTGACGCCGGGAAACTCCGAAAAAAGCATCTCCCGTTTGGCCTCATCCGTGTCGCAGAGCGCGCAAAGAGTCATGCCCTTTATCTTTCCCCCCGCAATGCCGGAGCAGTGGGCATGGCCGATATTTCCCACACCTATTATACCTACGCGTAAACTGTCCATGTATATCGCCGTTATTTCCCTGTGTTGTACGTTCCCGAAAGATCCGCCACCGCGCCGGCAATGTCCTCCTTGCGCCTTGACACGGCCACTCTCTTCATCAGCTCGTTATAGTAAAGATCCGCGTCGATGGGAAGCTCCACGGTTTTCCCCAGCCAGGCGGAAAGGTGCATGGCGTTTGAAATTGTGAGGCCGTTGATGCCCTCTTCGCCGCCGGCCACCATCGGTTCGTCCCTCAGAATGGCTGCCGCAAAAGCGTTCAACACGCCAACGTGCTGCGGCGACAGGCCGTCGGTCTCCACCTCCACCGTCTTGCATTTCGGGGAGCCGAAGGGGCTGGTGTTCGTTCTGCTGAACTCGGGCTCGAACATTTCAAGCTCGGTCATGTAGAGCTTGCCGTTTTCCGCAAGGAGCTTGCCGCCCTCAAGGGTGATCTCAAATCTGTTAGTGCCGGGGGCGTCGCCCGTGGTGGTGATGAAGCAGCCTGTCGCACCGTTTTCATACTCCACAAAAGCAGTAACGTCGTCCTCTACCTCGATGTCGTGCCACTTGCCGAAATACATGTGGGCAGTCACCTTCTTGGGCATGCCGCAGATCCACTGCCAGAGGTCCAGGTTGTGGGGGCATTGGTTAAGAAGGACTCCGCCGCCCTCTCCGCTCCAGGTGGCTCTCCAAGCGCCGGAATCGTAGTACGCCTGGGGACGGTACCAGTTTGTGATGATCCAGTTGGTCCTATTTATGGCGCCAAGCCTCCCGCTCTTGACGATCTCACGCATCTTGCGGTAGACGCAGTCGGTCCTTTGGTTAAACATCATGCCGAACTTCGCCTTGCTGTGTTTTGCGGCCTCGTTCATCTCCTCGACCGCTTTCGTATAAACTCCCGCTGGCTTCTCGCACATGACGTGAATGTTTCTCTTAAGGCACTCGATAACGTACTTCGGGTGTGAGTAGTGGGGCACCGCAATTATGCAGGCGTCAATGAGCCCCGAGTCCAGCATCTCATTCGCATCCGTGAAGCAGGCGATCTCGTCCTTGGTGGCCCCCTGCGCCCAGTCGAGCCTGTCCTGTTTCAGATCACAGACCGCCGTCACACGGATCTCCGGGCACCTTCCCTGCTCAATGTGAGTGAGGTGGCCGCTTCCCATGTTTCCGACGCCGATTATACCCATTCTTACGTAATCCATTGCACGATCCTCCATTTTTTAAAGCCGGTTTTATTCTCAAAACCAATGCGTTTCTCAGTTAAGCCCCCAGGACGTCAGCCGCCTGTAGCTCCTCTTCAGGCACTCGAAGGGGTCCTCGCCGTTGCAGTCGTCCTGCTCCACCAGCAGGTACTCCGTGCCCGCATTCTCCGCCTCGTAAAGGACTCTGGAAAAGTTTATATTTCCCTCGCCCACCACGGCCATTCTCTGCCTGTTTTCAAATATCGACATATCCTTAAGGTGTATTGCCGGAACTCTTCCCCTGAGATTTTTGATCCACTGGGCCGGGTCTCCTCCGCCGAACTGCACCCAATAGGTGTCCACCGTAAAGCCCATCTCCTCCGGCGTAAAAGCCGCTGCAAGCCTCTCCATGATCGTAATGCCACCCGCGTCCTTTGCAAACTCAAACTGATGGTTGTGGTACATAAAATAGAGTCCGCTCTCCGCTATCATCCGGGCCGCCGGCTTAAAATCGTTTATAAACGCATCCGGATCCGCTTTCTGAAATCCCCCCGGCATGGCGCCGATACCCACAAGCTTTGACCCGAATATTTTATGATTTTCGATCACAGCCGCCGTATCGTTTTTAATGGCATCCGGGTTCGTATGCGTAAGAATGCACGAAAGCCCGTTCCTGTCAAGCTCATCCCTCAGCCACTTCGCCTCAAAAGGACACGTGCCGCTGACCTGAACGTATTTATAACCAATGTCCGCAACTTTTTTAAGTGTCTCGCTGAACCCCTCAAGGTCCCTGCAATACTCTCTTACCGTGAACAGCTGCGCGCCTACTCTCATAACTTCAAAACCTTTCCGACCGCATACCGGTCTTTCCTAAATATCCTTCACTGACCAATGAACTCAGCCGAGCCCCTTGATCTCAAACGAACGCATTGAGCTCAAATGAGCCCTTTTATCGCCGCCACCGCAGCGTCAAACGCCTCGTCGGAGCTCCCGTAAGCATTTCCGATGTTGCTCTTCTCGCCCGCCTGTTCCAGGCTGCCCAGTCCCGCAAAAACTCTTAAGTGGGGCTCCACCGTCAGGACGCCTTCTTTGAACTCTTTGAGAAGCTCCGGTATGTGTCCGTCGCCCCTCCCCGCGGGAACGATCTCACCGCTCCCCGAAAGAGCGTCCTTTATGTGCATATAGTCAACGTAGGGCTTCAGCAGCCCCATGGCCTTCACCGTGTCCTCGCCGGCCTGCACAAAGTTGGCGGGATCGAAAACTGCCCGTATCCCGGGAAGCGCCTTGTGTAGTTTCAGACATAGAGAGGCTTTTTCACCGAAAATGCCCTTTTCGTTTTCATGACATAAAATAATGCCCGCCTTTTCAGCCTCTTCGGAAAATCTCGAAAGTCTCCCGCACACCTCGTCGAAGACCGCGTCACCCGTGTCTCCGTCCACGTAAAAGCTGAAAAGCCTGATCCTTTCGCAGCCCAGCACGGAGCAAAGCTCCAGACCGTGCCGGAACCTGTCAAAATGCTCTTTGAAGCCATCCTTTACGTTTATCTTCCCGTAGGGCGAACCGAGAGACCACACCCTTATTCCCGCGCGGTCGAGCTTTTCCCGCACGCTTTTGGCTTTTTCAAGGGTGATGTCCGCAATATTCACGCCGTCGACGCCTCTGATCTCAAGAAGCCCCAATCCGTTTCGTTTCAGAGCTTCGATCTGTCCGTCCACCGCAGGAGACGCCTCGTCGGCAAAAGCGCAAAGCCTGTATCCGGCCATAAAACCTCCCTGAAAGATCGATCCGTCAGACTCCCGAATATGCCGAGAATCCGCCGTCTATCGGTATGACGACGCCGGTGACAAACGCCGCACTGCTGTCGTCGATCAGAAATCTTACCGCGCCAAGCAGCTCCTCGGGCTCGCCGAAGCGCTTCATTGGCGTCGCATTAAGTATCTTGTTTGTCCTCGCCGTGGGCGTGCCGTCCTCGTTGAACAGAAGCGCACGGTTCTGGTTTGTTACGAAAAATCCGGGGGCAATGGCATTGACTCTTATGCCCGTGCCGGCAAAATGCACCGCCAGCCACTGTGTGAGGTTCGAAACGCCGGCCTTTGCGCTGCTGTAGGCGGGGATCTTGGTGAGCGGACGGTAGGCGTTCATTGACGAGATGTTCAGTATGGTGCCGCTCTTTTTTGCCACCATATCCTTTGCGAAGACCTGGGTCGGAATCATGACGCCCACGATGTTGAGGTCGAACACGAAGTTGAAATCCTTCTTGTCCAGGTTGAAGAAGGTCTTGTAGTCCTCCGCCTCCTCGTCGCCCTCCTCGAAGGTCTCGTTTTTCGTGGTGCAGCGGGGGTTGTTTCCGCCGGCGCCGTTGATCAGTACGTCGCAGGGGCCCAGATCCTTTAGAATCTCCTCCCTCACCGCCTCCAGCATGTCCCGGTCAAGCACATTGGCTTTGTACGCTTTGGCTTTCCCGCCGTTTGCGCAAATTTCGTCCGCCACTTTTTGGGCCGCATCATAGTTGAGGTCAAGAAGAGCCACCTCAAAACCGTCTTTCGCAAGCTCTTTCGCAAAACAGGAGCAGAGCACTCCGCCCGCCCCGGTGATCACCGCAATCTTACCCATAGTTTATACTCCGATCTTTTTAATGCCTTCAAACAGCCCGTAAAGGTAGGCTGCGCCGAGGGCTCTGTCGTAAAGTCCGTATCCGCCCTTGCCTGTCTCGCCCCATATCATGCGTCCGTGGTCCGGTCTTACGTAGCCGTCAAAGCCGCCCTCCACCAGGCCTTTTACGATGGCAAACATGTCAAGGGAGCCGCATTCGGTGGGATGTGCCACCTCGTGGAATTCCCTGTAGCCTGTTATGGCGATGTTCCTGAGGTGCGCAAAGTGGATCCTCCTGGCGAATTTTTTCGCCATTTTAGGCAGATCGTTGTCAGGAGACGCGCCAAGGGAGCCCGTACAGAACGTGAGACCGTTCTCGGGCATATCCACAAGCTTCAGAAAGCGCTCGATGTTTTGTTCATTGGTTATGATCCTGGGAAGGCCGAAAATGCCCCAGGGCGGATCGTCGGGGTGGATGGCCATGTTGACGCCGGCTTCGTGTGCCGTCGGGATGACCGATCTTAAAAAGCGCTCAACGTTCTTCCATAGGCCCTCTTCGCCCAGTTTTGAATACCTTTCCATCAGTATCCGCAGCTCGTTTTTCGTATAGCTCTCGTCCCAGCCAGGCAGGCTGAATTCGCCGCTCAGCGGGTCAAGCTTTGCAAGCTCTTTTTCGTCGTATGAAAGGCCGTTGGCGCCTTCGGGGAGCTCGTTTTTGAGATTGGTTCTGAACCAGTCGAACACCGGCATGAAATTGTAGCAGATGCAGTCGACGCCCGCAGCGCCGAGACGCCTGACGTTTTCACAGTAGTTCTCTATAAGCTCCTCTGCATCCGGTCCTCCGAGCTTTATCTCCTCGGGCACAGGCACGCTCTCGACCACCGTAAAATCAAGGCCCGCATCGTTTGCCAGCCGCTTTATCCTTTCGATGCTTTCGACGCTCCAGACCTTTCCGGGAGCAACGTCGTACACTGCGGAAACTATGCCGGTCATACCCGGTATCTGTCTTATCTGTTCAAGAGTGACCTTGTCGTTTTCGCCGTACCAGCGGAATGTCATCTTCATTGGCAATATCTCCTCCGATCCAAAAACCGGGCTTAAGCCCTAATGTCATTATATAACTGAAAGGGGTGTCAATCAAACCTTTTCACGTCGATGAAATATCTCTCCAAAACAACTTTCTCGTCCGGTTCAAACACCGACGAATCGTACACGCCACCGTTTTTCAGAATGGTCCTTCTGCTTCCCTCATTGTCGCTGTCGCACGTTATGAGCACCCTTCCGATCCCGCGCTGTCCGCACTTTACAAGGATGGCTTTAAGCATTTCCGATGCATAGCCCTTTCGCCTCTCACTCGGAGCCACGGAATAACCAATGTGCCCGCCGTACTTCTCCAGGTAATCGTTGAGGTAATGTCTGATGTCGATCATCCCGACTATCTTGTTGTCCTCCTCCCGGATATACATGTAGAGCGTCGACGTTACGTGCCCCTCCGGCATTGTCGATGCATCCGCGTGGGAGGCCACATAGTCGATCCACTTCTCCGGGTCCTCAAAGCTTTCGAGCCGGCACGTGCCGTCCATGGAGTCTCCGGCGTCAAGAAATTCCTGCCTGTAGGCTCTTATCTGCTCCGTATATTCCCTTGAAGGTTCTTTGAATACCATGCTCATTTCAGTTCGAGCCTCATCTGCACCAGATCCATAAACCCCGAATATCTCGATTTAAATCCCATGGGATTTCTGCCGAACTCCGTGAATCCAAACTTTTTGTAAAGGCCCATGGCCCTGGTATTGGTCCCGACCACGTCAAGCTCCACCTGAAGGAAGCCGGCTTTTTTCGCACATTCGATGCAGGCCCCCATAAGAGCGCCGCCAATGCCGAGGCCCCAGTATTGTTTATCCACACTTATGCCCAGGTCCGCCCGGTGCTTTATCTTCTCCCGCCTGCCTATGGGATAGATTCCCGCAGAGCCAACGATCTTACCGTCAACGATCGCAATAATCTCTATCTCATCGTCATTTTCGGTCGCCCGTTTCAAAAAATCCCTCTCCTCCTCGAGTGTAAAGGTTTTTTCGTCAGGATAAGTCAGAAGAAAGTCGGTCTGGGCGTGGGTCAGCGCAAATATCTCAAGCACCGCCTCCGCGTCGTTTTCGGTGCCGTTCCGCAAGATGCACTCCCGCCCGTCCTTCAACGTAATTCTGTCAAAATAGTTCATTCATTGTCCTCCCGCTCATCCGCTTCGGTCTCCCGACGGATCACAATATCATTTAAATCACCGTTCAAAATTCCGTACATAATAGACCTCGATCATGGTTCGGTGAAGAACCTTACGATCCGCTGCCAGATCGACAGTTTTTTGTTTTTCGAATTGCCTTTTGACCCGCCGGTTGAACTTCCGTTCGATGGTTTTCTTCCCGCAGCCCCGGCCCTTGCCGCCTGCTCTCTCTTTATGCGTCTTCTCTCTTTTTCAAGAAGCGATATCGGGTCGGATCCGGCGTAAAGTCTTTTGTGAAACAGGGCCACGTTGTCGTAGTCCGCTTTTTCGCAAAGAGCAGAATCGTATCCCACCTCGTGGACCAATTGGTTACGGACCCATCTCACGTGCTTCAGCATGTAATAGTCGTCATTCCACGTACGGACATACATCGTTCCCTGCCTTTTGTCGGCTTCCATCATGTGAATATACGCAGTGACCCCGTCCTCGCTTTTGTAGGCATCCCTGATGAACCGGTCGACGGTCTTGTATTCCTCTAAAAACCTGATGTTAAGCTCGCGCATGTTATGCTCCGTACCCGCCTGTCAGGGCTTGTGATCAACCCTTGGAATATATAGCAAAACAGGCCGCTTGTCAACAACGGCTATTGGCGTCCACTTGACTCATCATATTATTTATGATATTTTTGAACCACAATTAATGCCTCGGAGGGTTGTTTTAAATGAAAGCAAAAATGATCGCCACCGTTATTCTTCTGTCTGCCGTACTGCTGCTTTGCTGCATCGCTTCATCTGCGAAAAATACCTTTGAAGTGGTTTTTTCAAGGGACGACGGCTACGTATATGCACCGGGTATGTATGACTTTGCCGTGGGGACCGATGCAGAGGAACCCACATACCAATGGTATGCAAGAGTGGGCCCGGGCGGTGACAACTGGTACGTTGAACTTGAGGACAACGAAAATTATTTCGGGACAAAAACCGCCCACCTCCAAATGACCACCACCGACGGCCTGGAATACGGTTCGGGCTGGGAATCCATCTATTTTTCCTGCCTTGTAACGGACAAAAACGGCGTTTCCATCCACGGACCCGAGCGAAACATGCAGATCTACACCCACGAGGCGCTGCTGAAAAGACTTGAAAAGGACGGGGCGGGCATAACCTCCATGTCGGTCTCATACACAAGCGGCGGGAAGCCCGATTTTATCGAAGAAAAAGACGGTGTGGTCTACTATAATTCCTTTGGCGATAAGATGCTACAGGGTACGCCCTACACCTCCCCGCTGGACCCGGAACTGCAGATGCGCTCCGAGGTGGAACTGAGAACCGAGAGCTACGTCATTTACGACGGGAAGACCATACCGCTGTCCCGGGAGTCCAAAGGCTTCAAGCCCCAAAAGTACGGGCAGGGGATGCTGATATTCCGCGAGGATCTGGTCCTTTACGTCAACGGCGACCGGATGGAGACCATTGATTCCAAAAATGCGGTGGTCAACGTGTGCGTGCCTGCGGGCATTGGTTATGCCGCCACGAAAAAAGAGACCCCTCTCCGCGAGCAGCAATACTCCCAATCGCAGGTGCTCTGCTACATTCCCAAGGATACTTACGTTACGATCATTGAAGAGTCGGGCATTTTTTACAAGGTCGCGGGAAACGGCTGGTTCGGCTATGTCGCAAAAGAGGCGCTGAACGTGGGCGACTCCATAACCAATGTGTCCCTAACCATCAAAGAGCCCTCTGATTATGCGGATTTTGACACCTCCCCGGTGCTGTTTGACAAAGACTCCTACGAGCTTTACAAGACAGATCCTGTCACCTGGTACGACAAGACCTCCGGAAAATTCCTCACCGAGGGCGACACCTTCCGCGCCGGCCACACGTACGTTCTGTCTGTTTGGCTGTCGGCAAAGCCCGGAAAACAGTTCCCTCTTCTTAACAACAAACCTGACGTGGTCGCAGAGATCAACGGCATCAGGGTCACCGCGGGCGTCGCGTATGAGCAGGATCCTCAGGATGTCATTGCCCTCGAGTACACGTATACCCATGTACACGATACCGTGAAGGTAAATCAGAAATACCCCACCTGCACGTCCGCGGGAAAGTCGCTCTACTACCACTGCGACTGCGGCGCAGATTTTGAGGACTATAGAGGGCAGAACCGCATCACCGACGGGAACTGGGGCATCATTCCGCCCCTCGGCCACCGGGAATCCTCGTGGCATTCAGACGGTACAAACCATTACAAGGTCTGCCTGCGCAGAGAGTGCGGCGAGATCATTTCGGATACCGCGGGCGTTCACACCGGAGGCACCGCCACTTGCACAAGGGGAGCGATCTGCACGGTATGCGGCCTTGAATACGGCGCCAAGGCAGCTCACACCTGGGCAACAGACCGGTTCTACAGCGATGAGACAGGCCATGCCAGATACTGCACAGGCCTTTGCGGCACCATCAGCAGTATCGAGGCCCACGTTCCGGGACCTTCCGCCACCGAGACAGATCCGTGTCTCTGCACCGTTTGCGGCTACGTAATAGAGCCTACGGTAAATCATGTTCACGATATGGTAAAAAAGGAGGCAATGCCTGCGGGCTGCACGACTCCCGGCAATATAGAATATTATTACTGCAACACCTGCAACAGAAGATTTTCCGATGCCGAAGGGAAGAACGAGCTGCGGCTCGAAGAGACTGTCATTTACGAACTGGGCCACGATTACCCGGAGACCTGGAGCTTCGACGAGGATTTCCACCGGAAGAACTGCAAAAGGTGCGGCGTCGAGATTCCAGACACTGCGGGCACGCACGCCTTTGGCGACGGCGACGTCTGCACGGTGTGCGGCTACAAAAAAGGCGACGTGATACCTGAGGCGACCGAAACGCCAATGCCTTCCACCGAAACACCCTCAAGTTCTCCCGAGGCAGGCACCCCCTCCCCCGGCGGCAACGTCAAGGAGCCAAAGTCCGGAATCAGTCCCCTTATAATTGCACTGATCGTTATCGGCGTTTTCCTTGTCTGCGCCTGCACAGCGCTGATCATAGTATTGGTAGTTAAGAAGAAAAAAAGCTAACGATACTGACTGATAATAACGGTTAAAGCGTCTTTCCCTGTCACTTAGGTTTCGCGGTTCTGCGGTTTGCGGCATCGAGAAACCTTCCGAGCATGTCGTTTGACATAAGCAGCTCATGGAGACGCTTCGGGAAAGCCTCCGTATCCTAAACTTTTCTACTAACATACTAACCTGAAATTATACTAATTTTGATATTTCACTAAAAATAGGGAAATTGTCTATTGACAAGTCCCTATTTTTTGTGCTATACTATGTTAGTACTTACTAACAGGAGGCAGACGATG
>JAFSVU010000036.1 GCA_017444825.1 Clostridia bacterium | reverse complement strand
GTTTTTTAGTTATGGGGCTCTGCCCCAAACCCCGAGGTTTAACGCGTCGAGTTTCCGAGAGGCGGAACGAGAAAGCTTCGGGAGGTAAACGCAAAAAAGGAAAAGGCAGTTCGCTTAGAACCGCCTCCCGTAAACCCACCGCGGCGCTCGTGTCGCTCCTCAGCGTTGCACTATCCTCCGGGGTGGTAAAGTAAAAACAGTATAACAAATTGGGAGAGCTAAAAACTACTCCTAAAATTAAATTGTCCTTGACAAAGGGTACACAATAGCCGCTCAAAGTAATAAGTAAAAGGTAAGAAGTATTAGGTACATCGAGGGGCCCCCGTCGACCACATTTCATCGAGGAACGATTCTTCACGAAGTGAAGCCAAGTGACGAGATGCAAGGTGCGAGACGCGAGGGAGTGCCGCCAAGGTAATAAGTAAGAAGTAATAAATTAAGAGTAGAATTTAATAAGTACCTATAAATAGGAAAAATGTGCTGCGGGAAGCGGCACATTTTTCCTATTATAGGTATCAGATATCCAGCGCCACGTATATCGCCGAGGGGCCGCAGGGCAGGGAGACCGTAAGGACACCTTCCGACAGTTCTGCGCCGTAGCCAGGCAGAGACGAGGGGTAGGTCCCGGTTATGCGGGGGGCATTGGCGTCTCTAAGGTACTTGCCAATGTCGACGTTGTAATCGGAGGGGGTATTGGCGTCGTGCCAGACAGCCAAAAAGAGTTTGCCCTCCTCTTTGTTCAGAAGGCCGAGGCTCGTAAAGGGCGTGTCGATGGAGAGGCGCTGCCGGGGCGTCGGGTAGACGGGTACCGCGGACATCACGGTTTTCCGGTTGGCTTTGTAAACGTCGCAGGCCTCCCTGATAAGCTTTGCGCCAACGTCGTCCGCCATGTCGATCCGGCCGGAGAGGTACATGAGACCCATGAGGCCGCTGACCATGTTGAATACGGTGTTTGAGCCGTCCGAGAACTTTTCGGTGAAGGAGCGGTCACGTTTGAATGTCATGCGGTCGTCGATGGGCGACGGGTAAGGGTATGCCCAGATGCCGCAACGCTCAGGCGGGATAAAGGCTTCAAGGCCCTGTATGATGGAAGGCATGCGGAAGTAGTCCTCCTGGTCGCTGATGGACTGGAGGTGGAAGGAGGAGAGGGTGCCTATGTCGCTTCGCATGGCGCCGCTGCCGCAGTTCTCGATTATGAGATCGGGATATTTTTCCCGCATTTTATCTATAAAACGTCTGAATGCGCCCGTGAGTTTTTCAAGCTCTGCCGCAGGCGACCCGGGATCCTTTTCGCCCGGAACGGGGTCGATGCCGATGCCCGTGGTCTGGTTATAGTCGTTCTTGATGAACCTTACGCCCATGGCGTAGAGGCGGTCGAAGACGCTTTCAATGTAGTCCCGGACCTCTTTCAGGCGGAAGTCCAGGAAACCGACCCCGCCGCCGATGATATTGCCGTGGCGGCGCAGGATGTGGTCAGGGTGGGCCTTGGCGTATTCCGAGGCAAGGTTGATGGATTCGATCTCGAGCCAGATGCCAGGCTTCATTCCCGAGGCTTCGATGAGGCGGAAAATGCCCGAAAGGCCCCCTTCGCCAAAGAGTGAGTCGTTTACGTTCCAGTCGCCAAGGGACGACCCCCAGTTGGGATGGGTGCCGAACCAGCCTGCGTCTATGACGTAATACTCCGCGCCTGCTGCGGCCGCGGCGGCAATGAGCGCCCTGCACTTTTCCTCAGTGGGGAGAGCCCAGATGCAGTTCATATAATCGTTGAAGCAAAGGGGCATAAGACCGCCGGGGAAAGAGGCTTTCATGATCTCCCGGCCTGAGCGCACAAGCTCAGCCGCAGCCTCCTCGAAGCCGCCCTTTACAAGGCTTACCGTGGCATAGCAGGTCGAGTAGGTGTCGCCGGGGGCAAGGGTAACGTACCAGCCGTCGTTTTTTTCATAGCTTCCGGAGACGAACACCGCGAGGGACAGCCGGTCCCTCTGGCCCCGGACATTGACGTCGATGGCCCAGCCCGAGCCGCTTTCGCAGGTGAAGACCCAGGTCTCGCCAAGGAGCTTATCCTCAACAAGCAGTACCGGTTCGTAGCGGTGGGTGGTCCAGGTGCCCTGGGAGGAGAGCCTGAAGGACGTCTGGGTGCCGTGGTTGTAGGTCTCGTAAAGGCCCGCGTCCTCCGGTGTGGTGCTGCGCCACTGGGCCTCGCCCTGCCATGCGCTGTGGGCATAGTGGATAATAAATCTGCCGGGTCTAAGACCCGCTTCGTCATCGCCGATTCCCGTCTGGTAAAGAGCGGAGAGGGTGTCCACCGTGAAGGGCTTTTGACCCTTGTTTTTGATCACGGTCCTTTGGCGCACGGCATTGGCGTTTTTAAAATTTTCGGTAATTACCGATATTTCGGCGTTATGTGGATCGATGTCGTAAACGGTCTTATTGTCTGAAGTGATACTTGCAGGTCTCTCGTTTGGGTGCTCTGAGTGGTAGACGTAATTCGTCTCGGCGTCGATGTTTACGTAGTAAAACGGTTTGTAAGAACTGAACATGGGGTCTCCTGTGGTTTTCCGGCCTGCTTCCGACCGGGCTGTTTAAGCCGATTGTACCTGTAAACCCGTTAATTTGCAAGCATGAAAACCTGCGCATTGGCGTTTCCCGCCCCCCTCACGCGCATTGTCTCGTCGCTCTTGTTCTTCATTTCCCGCGATGGTATAATTGATTACGTACATTTTCTGTAAAGGAGCTAAAAAAGTGAGCGGATATACATTTGCTTTGCTTGCGGAATCATCCGAAAAGACAGGGGGCGCTTCGTCCATATCCTGGGAGTCTATAAAGGAGACCGTCGTGAACTGGGCACTGACCTCCGGCATAAGGCTTCTCATCGCGATAGTTATAATGATCGTATCCTTCTGGATAATCAATCTCATCGCCAGGAGCCTGAAAAAGAAGCTGGACAAGAGCAAGAAGCTGGACAGGACCATCACAAAAACATTGCTATACGTAGGTAAGATCGTACTTAAGGTGGTCATCGTGGCCGGCCTCGTGTCCTTCGTGGGCATCGACACAAGCGCAGTCTCGGCGCTGCTCGCATCCGCGGGAGTTACGGTGGGCCTTGCCATCAACGGGACCCTCGGCAATATCGCCGGCGGCATACTGATTCTGGTCACAAGACCGTTTAAGCTGGACGACTACGTGGACATCTCCGGAAGCGCGGGAACCGTTGAAGAGATCAGGCTTTGTCACACCAAGCTACGCACCGTGGATAACAAGGTGATATACGTGCCCAACAGCGTCGCCTCCTCATCCACCGTGGTGAATTATTCGGAGAAGGAACTCAGGCGCGTCGACATCGACTTTTCGATCTCCTACGGCGACGACTCCGCCCGTGCCATTGAGATCATTCTCGATCTTGTAAGCCACGAGGACAGGATACTGAAGGTGCCCGAGCCCTTCGCGGCCGTCGCCTCCTACGATTCCAGCGCCGTCATTATTAGGACGAGAAACTGGGTCAAGACCCCGGACTACTGGGACGTATATTTCAAGCTGCTGTCCGACGTCAGGAAGGCTCTTGAGGCCGAGGGCATGTCGATACCGTTTAACCAGCTGGACGTTCACATTAAAAAGGACTGATCGAAAGCGGGCGACTCAATTTGCCCGGGATCTAAATCGAGTCCTGAATATAGGCAAAAAAGAGAAGTCGGATAATCTTCTGGCTTCTCTTTTTTAGATCTTTGAAGCGTCGGCCGGGCCGCCGCTTCATCGTTAAAACTTATTCAGCCTGCCTTCGGGCCTCACTTATCAATAGTTGTCTCTCTTATGATAGTGGGTGTGCAGGTCGTGATGTGCCAGCTCGCTTCCGGGCTCGCCGTAGAACTCTTCGTAGAGCTTCTTTATCACGGGGTTCTCGTGAGACTTGCGGATCGGGAGGTCCACATCCTCTTCGTACGTAGCCTTTGCTCTGAGCTCTCTCAGATCCACCCAGCTTCTCACCTGTGAGGGCTGGATCACCTGACCGCCGCCGTTTACACATCCGCCGGGGCAAGCCATGATCTCGATGAAGTCGTAAGTCGCTTCGCCGGATCTGATGGAGTTGAGAAGCTTGCGGGCATTGCCAAGGCCGCTGGCCACAGCCACTCTGATGGTCTTTCCGGCCACGTTGACTTCAGCAGTCTTGATGCCTTTAACACCGCGGACTGCGTGGTAGTCAATGTCCTTCAGCTCTTCGCCGGTGAGTATGTCGGCAACTGTTCTGAGGGCTGCTTCCATAACACCGCCGGTGGCGCCGAATATGACGCCTGCGCCTGTCGCATTGCCCATCGGGTCGTCAAAGTCGGAGTCGGGCAGATTCACGAAGTCGATGCCTGCCTCTTTGATCATCGCCGCCAGCTCTCTCGTGGTGAGAACAGCGTCCACGTCAACGAATCCCGAGGAATTCTTCATTTCGTCTCTCTTTGCCTCAAACTTCTTCGCCGTGCAGGGCATTACGCTGACCATAAAGATCTTGGAAGGATCGATGTCCATCTTCTTTGCGTAATACGTCTTGATCACCGCGCCGAACATCTCGTGAGGAGATTTGCAGGATGAAAGATTGTCAAGGAAATCAGGGAAGTTGTGCTCGCAGAACTTTATCCATCCGGGGCTGCAGGATGTGATCATCGGGAGCTTTCCGCCGTTCTTGATCCTCTGGAGGAGCTCTGTGCCCTCTTCCATAATGGTGAGGTCTGCGCCGGTGTCTGTGTCGAACACCTTGTCAACGCCAAGGCGTCTGATAGCGGTAACCATTTTGCCTGTCGGTCTTGAGCCTATGGGCATTCCGAAAGCTTCGCCAATGGAGAACCTTACTGCGGGAGCGGTCTGGAACACCACGTATTTATCGGGATCCGCAAGAGCTGCCCAAACCTCTGATTTCTCGGATTTTTCCGTGAGAGCGCCTGTGGGGCAAACCGCGATGCACTGTCCGCAGTTTACGCAGGGAGTCTCTGCCAGGGACTTTCCGAAGGGAGAACCAACCACCGTTCTGTAGCCTCTCTCCATGGTGTCGATAACGCCTACTGTCTGAACGTTTTTGCAGACGCTGACGCATCTTCTGCAGAGCACGCACTTATTGGGATCGCGAACTACCGACGGGGAAATGCTGTCGATGGGGAGAAGCTTCTTATCGCTGAGAGCGGGGAAGCGGATCTCGTTAACGCCAAGCTCTTTAGAGAGAGCCTGGAGCTCGCAATTCTGGGATCTGGTGCATTCGAGGCAGCGTCTGTCGTGGTTCGAAAGAATGAGCTCAAGTGTGATCTTCCTGGATTTGCGGACCTTGGGGGAATTGGTTATAACCTCAAGACCTTCGGAGACCGGATATACGCAGGCGGCCTGGAGAGCCCTTGCGCCCTTGATTTCAACAACGCACATACGGCATGCGCCTATTTCGTTAATATCCTTAAGGAAGCAGAGTGTCGGGATCTTTACGCCGGCCTGTCTTGCGGCTTCCAGGATCGTTGTTCCCTCCGGAACTGTTACCGGGGTACCGTCTATTTTAAGATTTATCATTTTCATATTCGCGCACCCCCTCATTTCTTCGAAATCGCGTCGAACTTACATCCGCTCATGCAGGCGCCGCACTTGACGCACTTGGTCTGGTCAATGACCATCGAGGGGAGCTTGTGTCCCGGAGCGGTGTAATCCGTCTTTGAAATGGCGTCAGCAGGGCAGTTTCTTGCGCACTTGCCGCAGCCGATGCACTTTTCTTTATCGATGTTGTACTGCATGAGCGCTTTGCAGACGCCTGCGGGGCACTTCTTATCGACAACGTGGGCAATGTACTCATCCTTGAAATATCTCAGTGTCGAGAGCACCGGGTTAGGCGCAGTCTGGCCGAGACCGCAGAGAGCGGAGGACTTGATGGCGTCGGCAAGCTCATAGAGGTCGTCTATATCGGAGAGCTCGCCCTGGCCCTTGGTTATTTTATCCAGGATGTCGTACATTCTCTTCGTTCCGATCCTGCAGGGCGGGCACTTTCCGCAGCTTTCCTCAACAGTGAATTCGAGGAAGAACTTCGCAATGTCGACCATACAGGTGTCTTCATCCATAACGATAAGACCGCCGGAACCCATCATCGAACCGATCTTGATAAGCGAGTCGTAATCAATGGGTGTGTCGATGAGAGAAGCGGGGATGCATCCGCCTGAAGGTCCGCCTGTCTGGGCAGCCTTGAATTTCTTTCCGTTCGGGATACCGCCGCCAATGTCATAGACCACTTCGCGGAGAGTCGTGCCCATCGGTACCTCAACGAGACCGGTGTTCTTGATCTTACCGCCGACTGCGAATACCTTCGCGCCTGTGCTGGTGGGGATACCTATGTTCTTGTACCACTCGGAGCCCTTCAGAATGATCTGAGGAACGTTGGCGTAGGTCTCAACGTTATTGAGTATCGTAGGCTCGGCAAAGAGTCCCTTGACTGCCGGGAAAGGCGGCCTTGGTCTCGGCTCGCCTCTGTGGCCTTCGACCGACGTCATAAGAGCCGTCTCTTCGCCGCACACGAATGCGCCTGCGCCGAGTCTCAGATCGATCTTGAACGAGAAGTCGGTGCCGAAGATGTGTTCGCCGAGGATCCCGTACTCTTCAGCCTGCTTAATGGCGATTCCCAGTCTCTCGACTGCTATCGGGTATTCTGCTCTTACGTAGATGTATCCCTGGTTTGCGCCAATGGCATATCCGGCGATGGCCATAGCCTCAAGGACCTCGTGAGGATCGCCCTCAAGAACTGATCTGTCCATGAATGCGCCCGGGTCGCCCTCGTCTGCGTTGCAGCAAACGTATTTCTGAGCGGATACGCTGTTCTTCGCGAAGAGCCATTTTCTTCCGGTGGGGAAGCCTGCGCCGCCGCGGCCTCTCAGCCCTGAGTCGAGCATGACGTTGATAACGTCGTCCGGAGTCATTTCGGTGACGACCTTGGCAAGTGCCTGGTAGCCGTCAACGGCGATATATTCTTCTATATCTTCGGGATTAATTCTGCCGCAGTTGTGAAGAGCGATACGCATCTGCTTCTTGAAGAAGGTGCTGCCCTCGAGGTCTTCCTCGGTGATCTCGCCCTCTCTCTTCCTGGCCTCTTCGTTTTCCAGAAGCCTTCTTACGATGCGGCCGTTCATGATATGCTCGGTTACGATCTCTTCGATATCCTCGGGCTGTACCTTGCAGTACATCGCGTCATCGGGATAAACGACTACGATCGGTCCCTCGGCACAAAGTCCGAAGCATCCGGTCTTTACGATCTTAACCTCGTCGATAAGGTCATATTTTTCAAGCACTCTCTCAAACTCGGCTCTGAGAACGTCCGAACCCGAGGACTTGCAGCCCGTACCTGCGCAGCAGAGAATGTGGGCTCTGTAGGTCTTTTCGGTACCGGGTTTGACTTCAACGATCTTCTTTTCGGAAAGCTCGGGAATTCTGTCTGCAAAAATCTTTTTTCTGAGAGCTATTTTCGGCAATGCCTTTTCTCTCAGCGCATTAAGTTCCTGTCTGGTAATCATCCTTCGCACCCCCGTCAGTTCTTATATTTTGCGATAATTGCGGGAACGTCGTCCGGGATCTTCTTACCGTAAACGTCCGAATTGATCGTGAAAACAGGCGCAAGTCCGCAGGCGCCGATGCATCTGCAGGCCTCTATCGAGAATTTACCGTCTTCCGTGCAATCCCCCACCTTTATGCCCAGCTCTTCTTCCAGCTTTTCGAGAAGCTTGTCCGAGCCTTTAACATAGCAAGCCGTTCCGAGACATACAGAAACCTTGTACTCGCCCTTCGGCTTTGTTGAGAACTGCGCATAGAAAGTCACAACTCCGTAAACCTCGGCGAGAGGAATTCCCAGCCCCTCTGCAACGACCTTCTGCACCTCGATGGGCAGATAGCCGTAGATCTCCTGAGCATCGTGAAGAACACGGATCAGGGAACCGCGAATGTTTTTGTTGGCTTCAATGACTTCAAGGAGTTTCTGATACTTTTCGTCGTTTTTCAGACACCCGTTGTCCATGTAAAAAACCTCCGTTTATTAAAATAATTTGACTGCTTTTGAGTTATCACTCAAACCAATGGATTTTACCACATAATACAGCCCTATTTCAAGGCTTATCGCTAATTACCAGCGGAATTTTTTGGCGACGACCTGCCTGTCCACGCCAATGAAGTTCCCGACGCCCCGTCCGCAGCCTGCATCGTAGCGGTGGCCGTCCAGGTATGCATGCATCGAATACGGAAGCTGGACAACTTTTTCCAGCTCGTGTTCCGCATATACCGACCCGTCGATCACCAGCTCCTCGCTTCGTTTTCCGACTCTTCTGAAAACGATCTCATGACCCTGCGCATTGGTTTTGAGCAGTTCTTTTACTTTTTCATCCGTGTATGCCGAACGGATCGGTGCAGTGTCCTCGTGCACGCCGGTATCGTCGTCTCCCACCGGGATGACAGGCACCGAAGTGGTTCCGGTGGTCTTGACCCTTTTTATCATGGTGAACACCGTGTAACCGGAGCCCATCAAAGCAAATAACAAGCCGAGAGCCAGATCCCTGAGCCAGCCTGACGCCACCTCTCCGATCTTCATAAATTCGGGAACCGCGGCCATGCTCTGGAAAAATGTGAGGGTAAAGTCTATCTCGCCCTCCTGATGCCACAGCTGATAGGCGTCGTAAACGTCCTTGCTGATACAGATATACCAGGCTGCCAGCAACACAAGGAAAGCAATCACCGAGGAAATGACGATCCCTTTCACACTTTCCTTTTTTGCAAACAGTTTATATCCCTTGATAGCCAGAATAACTCCCAAAAATCCGGACATCGACGCTATGATGCCCACCTGGTACAGAACAAAAAAGGCAACACCGCCTGCCAGTGAAAAAAGAAAAGCCCCGGCAATGCCGGCAGCTACACGTTCTCCGCTGTTTCGAGCCTTCTTTTCTTCAGAAATCAGTTCTTCCATATCACAATTCTCCATTTCTTCAGAATTTTATTCTCAGATCCCCGGTGGCGGGAAGATTGAATTTGACTATCTTCATCGATGCAAGGCGTGAGAACATTCTCTCGCCGTAAGCGCTCATCATTTCCCTGGTGTCAAGGTTTGAGATGACTATGCATTTGCGGGACGGGTCATTGACAATGCCGTCGATTATGACCTCCAGCATGTCCTGCCTTGCGGCAGTCATTCGCTCCGTGCCCAGCTCGTCCAGTATCAGAAGATCTGCGCTGTGGACTATCTCATACAGTCTGTCGCGCTTTTCCCTCATTTTATCGTCATCTCCGTAGTAGAGAAGAGTCTGCATAAGGTGGGGCACGGTCACGTAAACCGTATAAACACCTTTTTTCGCAAGCTCTGTCCCTATAAGACTTGCAAGGTATGTTTTGCCAATGCCGGCCTTGCCGAAGAAAAGTCTGCTGCGGGCATTGTCGAAATCATTGACAAACTCCTGCGAATCCCGGAGGAGCTTTTCCGCCTCCGGCCTGTCGCTTTCGGCAAAGACTTTCGCGTCGAACGCCTCGAAGCCTTTCTTCACCGGCAGCCCCGACTCTTCAAGTATTATGCGGGATGATATCTCCCTGTAGCAGTCGCAGAGCATAGGCAGCCCGTCCGGATCCTTTATTCTTCCGGTGTCGCCGCATTTACTGCACGAAAAGCATCCGTCAATATAGTCTGCGGGAAATCCTCCGCCGGTTAAGACTGCATCTCTTTTCCGGCCCAGCTCCTCCAGCTTTTCCTCGGCGGATCTGTATTCATCCGTGCCCCTGCGGCCCTTTGCGGCCAGCGACACCAGCTTGAAGCCGTTTTCGGAGATCTCACGATCAAGCCTCGCATATTCGGGAAGGATCTCAGACACCTCTGCGGTCCTCTGCTCCCTCAGCCGCATGTTTTCCAGCCTTTTTTCCTCGTAAATTCTCTCCGTGCGGGCGGTAATTTCGGCGCGGTCAATCATTTTTTCCTCCAATCGGGGCTCCATCGGTCCCGCTCTTTGCATCCCTGCTTTCAAGCCAC
Source organism: Clostridia bacterium (assembly GCA_017444825.1). Lineage (GTDB taxonomy): Bacteria > Bacillota > Clostridia > UBA1212 > UBA1212 > UBA1212. The sequence continues at coordinate 29,687 of JAFSVU010000036.1, read as the reverse complement.
TTGAAAAAGTCTTCGTCGTAGTCCCGCTCTCCCTTAAAGTGGCCTCTGTTATCGTTCTTCCTGTCAGCGCCGCTTTGCGCTTCCTTCTGTCCGCTTCGTCTTTCGGCGGTCCTCTCGGCCCTCAGGGCTTCGTAGTATTTCGTCACGTCGTCGCCTGTCCTAAGGCCCCCTGCCAGCCATTTGTTCACCTCGGAATCGATCCTCGATATGGTAAACGCCTTGACCCTGTTGGTGTCATCAAGGAGCACCGTCAGCATTTCCTCCGTAACGCCGCTTCTCAGCCAGCCCTCGATGACAGACTGCTCCTGTGCAGTGAAGGGTCTCTTAAAGTTGAGCTTTTTCATAACGAAACCAACGTACTCCCTGGCGGCCACCGCTCTCTTCTCCCTGGCGTCAACGTCCTCCGGCGTCACCACCTTCTCGGCGTACCAGTTTTCGGCCACCTTGGCGACGTAGTTGTAAAAGCCGGTGCCTCCGGTCTTTTCCCTTATGTTCTTGCAGGAAACGAAAAGTATGTATATGGTCTCGGGGCTGAATCCGTACTCCCCCGCGCATTTTTTGATCAGGTCGTACCATTTCGGACTCATGCGGCCGGCGAAAAACTCGTCGTTGATGCTGGTGACCACTTCCTTGAACTCGTTGCTCCAGCCGTTGTCGGAGAGTTTCCTTTTGAGGCCCGCATTGTCTCTGTCAGCAGCGGCATCCCTAAGAGTCGAATCCGCCTTCAGGATAAGGCTGTCCCCGTCGGTCACAAGTATTCCGCCAAGTTCCAGCTCCTCAAGAGCGCTCCCGCACTCGTCCCCGGTTATTCGAAGAGAGCTGCACGCGTCGGAGGGATAGAACTCGTTTCCTTCGTTCAGGCACTTTTTTATATACAAAAAAAGCTTCACGGCATTCCCCGAAAGGACGCCGAGAAAAGAATCGACAAAAGCGTTTGAAACGGTAAAGAAGCCGTTATTGTCGCGTTCCTTAAGCAACTTCATAGTGCCTGCTCCTTGCTGCATTGGTTATGTTGCGCATTGGTATGTCAGTTGAGAGGCGTCACGCCCGCTTTGACGGCATGGACAACAAACCTTCCGTTGACCTTTGTATAGAGGTAACATGTGGAGAGGGTCATGATATCATCGTCGGCCGTAACGTTGACGCCGGTGTCATAGAACGAGTCGTCTTTTATCTTCTGAAGGAACTCCGCGTAACTCTCCGTGGTCGGAAAATAGGTCTGGATGTAGTAGTTGTCGGTGTCCGTTTCGTAGGCGGAGAATACCTTCCACATGGTGACGGCATCCTTGGTGTACGTGTAGAAAACGGGATGCTCCTCAAAGAATTTTTTGCTGAGGTACTGTTTTATGGGGCCGAACATGGTGCCGTTCTGGTTGTTGTGCCCGTAGATGATGGTGTGGCCCTTGAGAGTGTCCCGTTCGCAGCGGAAATCCATAAACAGGGTTCCCGAGAGGTTGTCCTCGCCGTCCATGTTCCTGCGGAGATAGTAGTCGTTGTCCTTCGCCTGTACCACCGGGTAGTTCACGTACGTGTTCTCGATGTACATCCAGAATACAAAGTCGGGGTACGCATCGGAGAACTGGGCAAGGCGCTCATAGTCCGTGATCTTGGGGTAACTGAACCGGCCCGTTTCGACCTCTTTGCCTTCGTATTGAGGGTAGGCCGGAGTTTCCCGTTCCTCGATCTCCGCGCCGGCGTGGGCCACGATGGCTATGCTCTGGTTCTGGGACTCGCTGTATTTTATGTCGCGGGTGTACTCGTAGATCCTTTTTCCGAAAATGTAGGCGGCCACCACCAGCACTATGAAGGCGGCGATCCTGATGAGAAGCATGAAATTGAAGGACTTCTTCCCGCCCCGGGACTGTCCTGATCTGCGTTTACCGACATTGGTTATTTTATCCGCATACTTGGAAGGTATGTCAAGAGGATATTCGTTGTTTTTCGAATATATGAAATAGTCTCTTTTTTCCTTCATCCTTCAAACCTCATATAAGCGTTCCACGGAATTATACAATTCCCACGTTCCTTTTTCAAGGATTCCCGATGTGGAGAATAATACGGGAAAAGTATTGAAAATTGATGAAACCCGCGGCTCAGTCCTTCTTTTTCACCCTTGCGGTCTGTCTCTGGGCGATAACAAGCTCGTAGTAGAGGCCTTTTTTAGTCATAAGCTCGCTGTGGGTACCTGTTTCCGCGATCCTGCCTCCGTCCAGCACCACTATCTTTGACGCGTTCCTCAGGGTGGAGAGCCTGTGGGCAATGGCAATGGTCGTCCTGTCCTTCACCAGCGCGGCAATGGACTCCTGCACCTGCTTTTCCATTTCGGTGTCGAGGGAAGACGTGGCCTCGTCGAGTATCAGTATCCTCGGGTTTCTCAGGATCGCCCTTGCTATGGCGACCCTCTGCCTTTCACCGCCCGAGAGGGTGTAACCTTTTTCCCCTATCCTGGTGTTGTAGCCGTCCGGCAGTTTTATCGCAAAATCGTGGACGCCGGAGAGCTTGCTGCAGTTCATCACCTCATCCACCGTGGCCCCGGGCTTTGCGTAGATCAGATTCTCGTAGAGACTCCCGCTCACCAGCACAGTCTCCTGGAGCACCGCCCCCAGCTGGCTTCTCAGGCACTCCCTGTCGTAATCAAGTATATCCACCCCGTCGATCAGTATGCGCCCCTTGTTGACTTCGTAAAGTCTCATCACAAGGTTTATCAGAGTGCTCTTGCCCACACCCGAGCGCCCCACCAGGCCGATCATCTCCCCGGGCTTCATCTCAAGGTCGATGTTTTTCAGCACCGTTGACGTCTCGTCGTAACCAAAGCTCACGTTTTCGAACCGGATATTGCCCTCGATTCTTCTAACGACGCCCTCTTCCCCGCCGGTCTCCTCAGCCTCGTCAAGCAGCCCGAATATTCTATTGGCGGCAGTCAGCACCCTCAGCATCTGTGAAGGGAAGTTCGCCAGCCACCCCAGCGGTTCATAGATCATGCCCGCATAGGCCGAGAACATTGCACACTCGCCAATGGTCATCGTTCCCCCAAGGATCATCCTCCCGGTGTAGTAGAGCAGGAAATACCCGCCAATGGCAAGTCCGAATCTTATAAACGGCCCCAGCTTTGCAAGCAGTATCTCGGTCTTCACCGAAACGTCTCTTTCCTCCGCTGCCGCGTCGCCAAACCTTTTATGCTCCTTTTCCTCGGTACCGTAGGCCTTCACCACCCTGATCCCCGAGAGGATGTCGTGGAGCGCCCCGGAGGTCTTGGACGAGGCCTCCCTCTGCCTTCCCATGAGCCTTCTGGCGTGCTTGTGAAACGCCGCAATGGCCACTATGGTCACCGGCATTGGCAATAGAAAGATCACCAGCAGCCTCCAGTCGTACACTGCGATAACAGCCGACACCACTATCAGCATAAGCACCTGCTGTATGAAATTGGGCAGCCAGTTATTGACGAACATCTGCATCTGGGCCGCGTCCGACGAAACGGTCACCATCAGCTCTCCGGTAGTCTTCTGCTCCACCTTTTTCATGGAAAGGCTCTGGATCTTTTCAAAGAGCTTCTTTCTGATGTCCACCACCGTGGAAAGTCCGATCCTCATGGACACGTAGCTCTTCAAAAAACCGACGCCAAGGCTCGCCACCCTCACAACCAGCATCAGGAGCACCATAAGCACGAATGGAACCAATACCTTCATCGGCTCGCTCATCGCAACCGCCGAAGGTCCCCCCTCCGGGTGTACGTATTCGTCCACCAGCACTCTGTTGATGACCGGGGTCGCCATATTGATCCCTATGAGGGTAAAGGATATGATGACAGCGAGTATGATCCCGCCCCAATGAGGCTTTGCCAGACTCAGCATCTTCTTGAGAACTTTTTTCTTATCAAAGCACCTGCTGCAGGACCTCTCGCCGGGCCTTAAGGGCTTTCCGCACTTGGGGCAGATGGCAGGACCCCGGTTTTCCGCGCCGGCCGGGCCGTGTCTTTCCGCGCCTCCCGGGCCGTGTTTTTTATCGCCGGGAGCATCTGTTCCGGCCGTCCCTGACGCCGCGTCCGAAATGGCCTTTACCACCGGAATTACGGCGGCCGAGCTTCCGGGCGTCACGTGGAAAAGGGTCTTCACCCCGCCCGACTTCATATTAAGCTCCGCAGTCAGAATGCCGAAGTCGCGCCTCAGCTCGCAGGAATCCACCTCGGAGACGCTGTACGACTTTCTTTCGGTGACCTCACCGCCTTTTTTGACCAACGTGGCAATGACGCCCGACTCGGACAGACCGACGACGCCGTCGCACAAGGAGACGTCACCGTCAAGGTCAAAGACGCCTGCGGCGACAGGCCGAAACTCTCCCTCGCCGAAGCCCGCAGCCAGAGAAGCGACCCTGCTCTCAAGCTCCGCAGCCCGCTTAGCCTCCGCCTTATTCGCCTTCCCGCCGTTCCTCATCAGCGCACCCCTTCACGCAGTGACCTTTTACCTTTTACTTATTACCTCTTACTTATTACTTTGTCCGGCACCGCTTGCGCAGTCCCCTCTTACCTTTTACTTATTACTTGAGCGGCACTCCCTCAAACTATTACTTTGTCCGGCACCGCTTACGCAGTCCCCTTTTACAGATACAGCTCAATCTTCCTCCTGCTCCCCTTGTCAAGCTCCTCCGCATTGGCGATCTCAAACCGGTTCCCGTCGATATCCGTGATCAAAAGCCTTGTCTCGGTCACGTGGAATATGCTTCCGTAGGTGTCCTTGAGGGCAAACTCCGCATTGGCGCCGCCATCGGTCTCAACCGTCCACGTGGTGATGCCGTTTTTGTCCTTTATTTTCAATATTTTCGTTATGGTGCGGACAAAATGCCGCCTTGCGATCTCCTTTTCGATGGCCTCCAGGCTCTCGCCGGAGAAAGCGTCAATGTCACGTATCATGCCCACTTCTTCCTGCTCCGGGTTGAGGACGCTGACCAGTTTGCGGCAGGTAGTGTAGGGAAAAAGAAGATGGAGAATGACCCGCTGCTCGTCGCCTGTCGCCGGGTCACGAAGAAACAGACAGCCCTCCCCGTTCCTGAAGACCGCGTTTTCGGGCGTGATATAGCGGACCCTTGTGGCCGCTAAAGCCTCCCGGTCGAAAAGGCCGGAGCCCTGCTCCGCGGGCGGTGCCTGAACCCCGGTTTCCTCCTTCGGGATATTATTCGTGTTCGGAGTCGTTTTCTGTGTCATATCGGGTCTCCTTTGGCATGTTTTACGGGCGCGGGCCCCGGGGCTTTTTCTCATAGGGAGCGCCGAGCTTTGCGCTGTGGTTCTCCTCGCCCTCTTCGATGATATTTTTCATCGCCTCTATCTGCAGCATGTACAGCCTCTTATAAATACCGTCGTGGGTGAGAAGCTCTGCCGCGGTGCCCTCCTCGCAGAGGCATCCGTTTTCGATCACTATGATCTTGTCAACGCCGGACAGGGTCGAGAGACGGTGGGCGATGGTTATAGTCGTGCGGTCCTTTGAAAGCATGTCGAGGGACAGCTGGATCATGCGCTCCGTCTTCGTGTCCATGCTGGCAGTGGCCTCGTCCAGCACCAATATCGCCGGCTTTTTGAGTATCGCCCTGGCTATGGATATTCGCTGGCGCTCGCCGCCCGAGAGGTTCTTCCCGCCAATGCCCACCTTGGTCTGGTAGGCCTCCTCCAGCTTCACAATGAATTCGTGAGCGCCGGCAAGTCTTGCGGCCTCCACCACCTCCTCCGGGGTGGAATCTTCCTTGGCGTAGGCGATATTGTCGTAAATGGTGCCTTCAAAGATATACGTCTCCTGCGAGACTATGGCGATGTTGTCCCTTATGAGCTTCACGCTCATGTCCTTCACGTTTTCGCCGTCGATCATTACTGAACCGGTCTCTGCGTCGTAAAGTCTAAGGAGGAGATTGGCGATGGTGGATTTGCCTGCTCCCGAATGGCCAACGATACCGAGAGAGCTGCCCGCGGGCACTTTGAAGGAAACGTTGTCGATGATGCGCCTGTTCTTTTCGTAGGAGAAGCAGACGTTTTTGAACTCGACGGACCCCTTTATGGAGTCTTTTGAAACCGGCCGGTCGCTCTCCTTGACGGAAGGCTCCGCGTCGTAAATTTCGAACAGGCGGCGGAGGGCATTGGCGAAATCCGCAAAGGAATCCATCATATCCGCCAGGGAGTAAAGGGGCGAGTTGAGGGTATTGCAGTAGGAGAGGAATAGTGCGAACAGACCGTACGTCATGTTGCCCTTGATGGTGAGCCACCCGCCAATGATCCAGACCAGTATCGTGGATAGGAACATCACCAGTCTCAACCCTGGAGGTGCGATATTTCTGAACATTATGATCTTCTTTGCGCTGGCGGCAAGGCCCTCTGTGACCTCCGAAAACCGCTCCGTCTCCTGTTTTTCCATGGCAAAGGCCTTTGTCACCTTTATTGCGCCCATGGAATCCGTGAGTCTGCCGTTGAACCTCCTCGAGGCCGCGTGCCTTTTGAAGTGCAGGTAGTGCTGACGCCTAAGGGTCTTCAAAGCCAGCCAGAAAAACAGGGGTATAACCGCCACGCACACCGCCGCAAGACCCGGCTGGATGGTAAACATGACCACCGCCACCACCAGTATCTTGGCAATGCTGACGATGTAGTACGACAGGCCCTCCACGAAAAACCAGTGAATGCTCTGGGCATCCTCGTTGATCTGGGTCATGAGCCCGCCCGTCTGCCTCCCGGTGAAAAAGTCCAGGGAGAGCCGCTTCATCGATTCAAATATCGTGACCTTGAGGTCGTACACCAGGTAGCCCGCAGTCTTCGCCGTGATGATCCTCGCCACCATATTGACCAGTATCTCCGCAAGCTCCACGCCCGCGACGATGAGTACCAGCATCAGTATTTTACCGTAGAGAGGATCCCCCTCCGCCAGCACGTGGTCGTAAAAGAACGTGGTTGAAAAGACGGGCGCCACGACGCCAATGCCGCTCACAGCCAGCAGCAGAGCCAGCATGAGTATTATCTTGGATGCGTATTTTTTCGCAAAAGTCAGGAACTTTTTTACGATCCCCGCGCTGTTTCCGCAATACGGGCACGACTTCGACGCAGGGTTCCGGTACCGTCTGCCGCAGGATGGGCAGAACAGCTCGCTCGAGAAATCGCCCTCCTCGCCGCCATTATATGTGCCCTCTTTGAGCTTCAGGCAGTACTTTACGAAGAGCAGCATGTCGTTTCTTGCGGTGAAGGTGCACATCGCAAGCACTCTGTCGGTCCCGCCGCAGGAGGCGATGATCCTTCCCGTGGAGATAAGCTCCTCCAGTTTCAGCTCCTCAAATTCGTCAAAGCCTATCCTAACCGCAGATTCGGCGTGAAACACCCTTTTCCCCTGTTCTTCAAGGCCGAAGGTTCCCGAAACGGCGGCTATGCAGTCTTTATAGGCGCATAAAAGATCAACCCCCGGCATAGCGTCGAGGGTCAGGTCCGATAAAGCGAATATCACAGGTTCGCCCCGGAAGCCGCACCTTTCAAGGATCTCGGCGTATTCTTTTTTAAGGGCGCTGATCTCCAGCAGTTTGTCCACGGCAAAATCCTTTCGTGAAAGCAGGTCTCCGGGTTATGATGTCAGTTATATTTATTTTCCAGGTAGTCTGCGAAAACGTTTGCGTCAAGAGGTCCGCAGATGCTCTCAAAGAGCTCGCAGGGGTCGATCATTCTTCCGTGCCGCCAGATCCTGTTTTCCAGCCATGCGCTGATCTTCCCTATATTTCCGGTCCTCACGGCTTCCCAGACGTCGAACTCCTTTTGCATTTCCTTGAGGTACTGCGCGCCGTAGGCGGATCCGATGGCATAGGAGGGGAAATAACCAATGAGTCCCTCCGACCAGTGCACATCCTGCAGCACACCTTCCCTGTCGGTGGGCACGTCTATCCCCAGGTACTCCTTATACAGCCTGTTCCACTCTCCGGGGAGGTCGCCTGCTTTCAGTTCGCCCGAAAGCATCCTCTTTTCAAGCTCATACCTGATCATGATATGGAGGCAGTACGTGACTTCATCGGCCTCGGTCCTCACAAGGGAGGGCTCCACCTTCGTCACCATCCTCCAGAAGCCGTGGGCATCCACGCCGTCAAGGAGAGGCGAAAAGATCTCCTTTATTTTCGGGAAAACCAATGCGCAGAAGGCCTCGCTCCTTCCGATAATGTTTTCGTAAAACCTCGACTGGCTCTCATGGATGGCCATTGAAACGCCGCTGCCCAGCATACTGAGAGCGATATCATCCGCAACGCCAAGCTCATAAAGCGCGTGTCCGCCCTCGTGTATCACCGAATACATGGATGCCGCGGGCATGGTCTCATAATAGTGGGTGGTGATCCTCACGTCGTACTTGGAAAAGTCCGTGGTATACGGGTGTTCCGTCTCTCCGAGAATGCAGCGCTCCCTGTCAAGGCCTATGACATTCATGAGATAGTCAGACAGCAGCCTCTGTTTTTCCACCGGGAACGGCACGCTGATAGGGCCCACGTCAATGCCCGAGGACTTCTCTGCCGCCCTTGCGGCGATGGGCACCAGCCTTTTTTGAGCTCGCCGAAAAATCTGTCGCATTTTTCCGCTGTAAGACCCTTTTCAAAAGAATCCAGCAGCGTTGAATACGGGTCCTCACCGGGATTTTTGTAGAGCGCAAATTTTCGCGAATAGTCGAACATCTTCTGAAGATAAGGCTCGAACAGTTTGAAATCATTGGTTTGTTTGGCTTTTTTCCAGACGTGTGTCGACTCGGTCCGGAGCTTCACGTACTCCACGTACTCGTCAACGGGAATGCAATGTGTCTCGTCATAATCCCGCCTCAAGAGAACGGCCTTTCGCAGAGTCACCGGATCAAGGGTATCCTTAGCCGCCTCAAGGTCAGCCAGAAGCTTTACCGCTTCCGGCCCCGTTGTGAGTTCATATATCATCCTTGACAGTTCGCCCAGGGTCTCACCCCTTACGATCGTGCTTTTCGGGGGAGCGGACGTGTCTCCGTCGTAGTTCAGTATCCCCATGGCGTGATTGAGAGCAAAGCAGCTCTTTTCGAAAGCCTCCAGCCTTTCAAGAAGTTTTCCGTCCATATTATAATCTCCATTCCGCATCGCTGACGGCGCCGAAAATGACCTTCAGCAGCTGTTTGTATTCCATATACGCAGGCTCTTCTCTGAACTCCGTCATGAGGTCCGCAAATGAGCTATAGTACCAGGCATGCTTTGCGGGGTCCTTCATGTTGAACTTGTTCCAGAGCTTGTCGCCCTCCCGGCGGTAGTCACAGAAGATCGACCGGAGGTTTGATAGCTTATCGGCGAATATGATGATCTTCTCGTCAAGGGTCGCCCTGTTCTTCACATAATCAATGGTCTCTTCCTTCCTGATCTGCCACGACTCCGCGGAGGGAATGCCTGGTCTCTTGTTTTCGGAATCACTTTTTATGAGGCGCAGTACCTCGGGGCCGAATTTCTCCATTATATATTCCGGTGTGGCCGCTGTATCCTCAAGAACGTCGTGGAGAAGCGCCGCCGCGATTATATTCTGGCGCGCCTCGTCGCCGAAATTCGTGGAAAGGGACGCCGCGATCACTCCCACCTCCATCGGGTGAACGATGTAGGGAGTACCGGACCCCTTCCTTTTGCTTCCCATATGGGCTTTCACAGCGAATATCACGGCTCTGTCGACTAAACTCAGTCCCTTGTCGAATTCGGTGATGTCCGCAGGGTCGTGCATGGCCTTGTTCGATGTCTTTTTTTCAGTTTCGGCTGTCTTTTCCATAGTCATTTGATCTCTGTCCCTCCGCGTATATAACGTGTGCTGTGCTCAGGCTTCCACCACGAACCTGTGGGTGCCGCTTCCCAGCAGTTTTTCCTCTCCGCTGATCGGAAGGATGACCTTGGCTTTTGTGCCTGCCGGTATCTCGCACTCGTAAATGAGTTTATCGCCGTCATAGTGCCAGTCGGAGCGGATGGTTCCTCTCACCGAATCGTAGGTGGCCTTGCAGAAGCCCACTCTTCTGTCTGTAACAGGGGCCAGCAGGAACTCGCCAAAGCCCGAGGACTCAGGTCTGATACCTGCCATATACGCAAACATCCACTCGGTGACGCAGCCGTAGGCATAGTGGTTGAAAGAGTTCATGGCAACGTCGCCAAAGCCGTTCTCGATGGAGTAGCTGTTCCAGCGCTCCCAGACCGTGGTCGCGCCCGCCTTTACGGAGTAGAGCCATGAAGGCATCTGATCCTGGAGCAGGAGCGTGTAGGCCATCTCGTTAAGACCGTACTGTGACAGTGTGGGGAGAAGTATGCTGGTGCCGAGGAAGCCGGTCTGGAGCCTGTTTCCCTTGTCCGCGAAGTTATCCATGAGCTGTTTTTTTACCGCCTCGTAGGACTTTTCGTCGGGGAGGAGCCTCAGCTTGAGAGCGAACAGCGCGGCGGTCTGCTGTGACAGTTTAACGGTGCCGTCCTCGTTTACGTAGTTCTCGATGAAGACTTTCTTCTCCTTCTCATATATCTCCGCATAGTGCCTTGCATCGTCGGGTCTTCCGGTGGCGTCGGCCATCTCAGACATGATCATGGCATCCCAGGCGTAGTAGCAGACTCCCAGATAAACCTGGAGAGGATTATCGTTGGGCTCGAAGGACAGCCAGTCGCCGTAGGTGGGAACAGGTCCCGCGGTGCCCTTTGAGGCCAGGAAATGGTCCATGTAAAGCTTCATTGAGCCGTAGTTCTCGTCAATGATGGTGGTGTCGCCGGACATTCTCCATACGTAGTACGGAACCAGGATGCCTGCGTCGGCCCAGCCCATGCAGCCCATTCCAAGGATCCAGGGACCCGAGGGAGCAACGCTCGGATAAGCGCCGTCAACGCCCTGGCTGTCCTGCATATCCTGCATCCACTTCTCAAGGAAGGTCTGGGCGGCGGTGGAATAATACTGGGCTGTGGTGGTGAACACCTGTGTGTCCGCGGTCCAGCCGAGTCTCTCATCTCTCTGAGGGCAGTCTGTCGGGATGCTCACGTAGTTTGAGTACATGCCCCATCTGCCGTTTTCGAAAAGCTTGTTCACAAGCTCGTTTCCGGTGGTTATGGTGCCGCTGTCGTATCCCACACTGGTGATGGTCTTCGCGGTGATCTTCGAGAATATGACGTCCTCCTCTGCAGTTATCTGAACGTATCTGAATCCGTAGAAGGTGTGTACGGGCTCGAAGGTCTCGTCAACGAAATCCTTGCCAATGATATACGTGGTGGTCGCCCTTGCGGATCTCATGTTCTCAAGGTAAACGCTTCCGCCGGGGCCGTCATTGCCCCTTGAACGCTGGCCGTTTCTGTCGTTCAGCATCTCTCCGTGGCGGATAACGATCTTGGTTCCCGACTTGCCTCTTACGGTGAAGCACTCGCGGCCTGCCGCATTCTGGCCGAAATCCACCACGCCTGTTTCTCCCCTTTTAAGCACGAAGCCTTCGCCGTCGAAATCGACTCTTCCGTCGATAACGCCAAACTCCTTCGCCGCCGGGTTGTCCGCCGGAGCCTCCACAGCACCGGTTGCACCCTTAAACGTATATATCTTGACCGGTTTTCTCTCGCGGTCGGTTCTCTCTACAACGGGCTCGCCGTGCATCGGTTCCAGCTCTCCGGCAAAGAAATCCGATTCGTTTGCATTTTCCCAGGCGCTGTCGTCAAAGCCGGGCTGCATAAAGTCGAGAGGTATGCGGGCATCGTAATCCTCGCCGTCCCAGACAGTCGCGGTCACCACCGGGTTTTCGGCCGAGACCTTCCACTCGCTGTCGGAGACCTCGATGCCCATGGTGCCGTCGCTGTTTTCGGTGACTATCACCGCAAAGAGCTGTGGAAAATCACCTCTGGCGCCGATCCTGTCGGAGTACCAGCCTGTACCCACGATGGCGCTGAAGCAGTTTACGCCCGGCTTGCACATGGCGGTGATATCGTAGGCCGTATACATGCGGCGCTTCAGAGGCTCGGTAAAGCCGGGCTTCAGTTCATAGCGTCTTTTTACTCCCAGAGGATCCGTGTCGCAGGCGGGCTCGCCATTAATGTACGCTTCATAAACGCCGCCGGCGGAGACAAAGAGCTTAACGCTGACGTTGTCCTCATCCACGTTGAATTCTCTGCGGAAAGCGGGGACCGTGTCCCTCGTGTAGCCTTCTTTGTGGGGAAGCGTGATCCATTTCGCACCCACTTCATCCTCTATGCCCATAAGGCCTGTCGAGAAGTACATTTTACCCGAGACTGTTTCGCCATTGGTCAGTTTGACCACCACTACCACGTCGTAGTCGGAGACGAAATCAAGCTCATCGCCGTCATACATGCAGAAGTTTTCGGAGCTTTCAACCTCCTCAGACGTCCAGACGCTCTCTCCGAAGGAATCCAGCACCTCAACGCAATAGGAAACCTGCATCACGTCGGGTTCGTCGGATTCGATCTTCCAGCAGAAGCGCGGAAAAAGCTCGTCAACGGAAGCTGCTCTCGTCAGCTTTTCGGTAGTCAAATCATAAAGTCTGGTCATAAAACATCCTTTCCCGGCATTTTGCCGTGCGACTGTTTTTGTACTTATTCTTCTATCTGGGAATTTGCAGATTCGCGCCCTTGATTATACAACGCACCGCTCTCATTTTCAATAAAAAACCAATGTTCAGGCCCGTTTCAGGTTCATTTTTCCGCCTCTTGCCAATGCCCCCGGCAAGCCGCGGAATTGCCGAAATTTGGGGAAATGCGGTTCTTTTGGCGGTTGCATTGGCGATGGCGGAATGATATAATTTTGCCAAACGCACATTTTCGGAGGTGTTTAAGATGAAATTTTCCAAATTGATTTGTGTGATTATTGCCGCTTTGATGATTTGCGCGGCGTGCCTCGGCGGCTGTGCCGTCGGAAACCTTCCCGAAACAGGCGAGTGCGGCGAGGATGCCGCATGGACTCTCACGGACGGCGTTCTCACAGTTGAAGGCACAGGAGCTGTCACAGAGCAGATAGCACCCGAAGGGAGTGTTAAGGAGATCGTTGTTAGCGAAGGGATCACCGAGCTGGGCGCAAAAGTTTTCAAGGACATTCCCGGCATTGAATCCATCGAGCTGCCCGATTCGCTGAGTAAAATAGGCAGGGAGGTCTTCTCAGGGCTTACGGACGTTGACGAGATCAAAATACCCGATTCGGTCAAAGACATTGCCGACGATGCTTTCAGAAACTGGAAGGATTCCCAGCAGATATTGAGCGAGTGGTACGAGGGGGCCGCCGACGACTGGCAGAGGTATTACGACCTTTGGAAGAACTACGGCGATACTTTGAAGGCGTTCATTGACGAAGAGGGGCTGAGAGAGAAGCTTCAGAACTTCGTGAACAAATGGGCCGGCTACATTAAAGAAAATTTCAATGAGATACTGAGCTCCGTTGAATCCATCAAGGACACGGGAGAAGAGGCCGCCATTGAGGCGATAGGCGATCTGGGACAGTACAACGAGGAATTTGTGAACGACATTCTCGCCCTCATTCCTTCCATCGATGAAGTGCTGAACAAAATGGAGACCGAAGGCAAGGGTATCATTTTCGAGATCAAAGGTGATATCGGCAAGGACCTCGAGGGGCTTCACAATGCACTTTCCGATATCGAAGAGATATTCGGCGAGTCAAAGGAAGAAGTGTTTGATCTGTTCAAAAGCCTCGTGCCGGAGTACGAGCGCGGCCTGAAGGAGATCCTCGGCATCGGTGACGGAGAAGAGACCGAAGAGTCCGGCGAGCAGGAGGAAGATACCGAAACCAAAGACGGCGAAAAGAGCGACTGGCTCAAGTTCATTGGCGGCATCGATCCCGACGCCCTTGAGATCATACTCAGCGCGGTGGCTTCACGCTGACCGCTCTGCGACGCGGGTCGGAACAAAGATTTCGGTTTGACTTATAGACATTTAAAAAGACCGGTGTTGGAAACGTGCCGGCCTTTTTTCTTTTCGGAAGACAAATCAACCATCTTTTACTTAATCACTTTCCAACCACCCGTTTTGTCCGAGCCTGCTCTTTCGATATAACCATTTTTCTGCAATGATTTGAGATATCGTTCAACTGTCCTCTTGCTTTTGTTAATGATTAAAGATAGGTCCGCTGCTTTCAATTGCGGATTTTTTATCAGTTCTTCCAAAATAATCTTTTCGCCATTACTAACTGCGACATTTACACCGACATTAACTTATCAGTACTATCGTGAGACACGTGACGAAGTGTCGTCTTCCAAAAAAAGAAAGCTACAGGTCTTATTCACTATTCCACGTAGCCTTCAGTTCACTTTTATTCGTAATTTGTTTTATTCTCCGGAGTCATCCGGGAAGGTCAATCATCCGGCGTCTCATCCTCCGAGCTTCTTTCGGTGTAACCAATGTATTCTCCGTTGGCGTCGTAGCTGTTGACCCGTTCTGTCCACTCGCCCGAAGGATACGTGATGGTTATGGTCTGAGTTCCGGTGCCGTCTTCATTGTGGTCGAAAGTTACCGTCTCAACGCTTCCGTCATCCGTCTCGTAATTGTAAGTCGTTTCAGTCCAGGCCCCGTCTGACCTTTCGTTGTGGCACAACGTGACTTTTCCGGAGTCGTCGAACCTCTTGGTGATCTCATACCAGCTGTCGTCGAAGCGGGTTTCCTTGTACCTTGTGCAATTGAACGAGTCGGGGGTAGCGATCTCATAAACGGCCACAGGGGTGCCTGAAAATGAATAATACGGTACGCCTTCGGAGTCCTCCGTTCCGATCCTGTACGTCGCGATAATATCTGTTGATGACCCATCTTCCGAAGTGCCCTCATTTATTTCCGAGTACGGGCTTACAGGATACGCCTCCGTCACGGGCGCCTCCTCCATTTTGACCACTCCGAACAGAGAGCCGAGCCAGTTTAACACTGCTTCAAACCAATTGTCGCCGTAAGTTCCGGCTACAGTCTCCGTTTTGTATGGATAGTCGTCGCCGTTGATGCCTATACTGTAGGAGGCATAGCCGTTTGAGAAGTTGAAGTTCCCCGTTATAAGCTCGGCAAAGCACTCGGAGGGGGCCTCTATTTCGATCTCCTTCCATAAGCTGACTCCGGTATCTGATCCGTCTGTGACACTTATTCCGCCGCCCACCAGGATCACTCCGCTTGAAGAGCGCTGCTTGGAATAGGAAAGTAATCTCAGCCACGAAGGCAGCTCTGTATTCCTCCCGGGATAAGGTGCCGTATCCACAGTGCGGGTGGTGATCTCGGTTATCGTGTCCGCCTCTTCATTGTACTCATACCTGGATTCGCTGATTCCTTCCGGGTAGTTGTACCTGGTCAACGTGTTCCGCCCCTCTTCATCGTACTCGAACTCGTGAACGTACACGTCTCCGGTCTCATTATCCGTCAGCTTTTCGTAGACTATGCGGCCTTCGTCGTCGGTCTTGTTTTCATATTTGACCGGCTCGCCGCAGGAACAAAGAAGCAGCACTGCGATCAGCATTGCGGAAACGGTCAATATCAGTTTAACGGCTTTAATGTTATTCATAGCAACCCCTTTCTGCGGTTCGTGCCGTCTGTCGGCCCGGTGTCCGCTGTCGTATTATTTTCCGAAAACAACGGTTATATTGTAGAAGTGATCGTCCTGATAGCCCTTTTCCATATTTTCCCATTCTGTTTTGGATCCCTCGAATACGATGGTATTCAGATTATAGCTGTTTTCGAAAATGCCTTCGCCAATGTACTTCACACTGGCGGGTATCGTCACTTTCACAAGGGAGTCGCAGTCTGCGAACACGTAATTGTTTATACCTTCGATGCCGTCCTGGATCACGACCTCGGTGATGCCGTCGTAGTTTTCAAAAGCGTAACTTCCTATCATCACGACAGGTTTAAGCTGACAATATGCCGGAATAACTACTTTGGATGAGGTGCAGTCTCCCATATAATTCACGTACAGCGATTCACCGCTCCCGTCATAGTCTTCATACCACAGTCCCTCCGAGGCTCCGCACACCGTGCATTTTCCGCCTTCAAATTTGTGTTCCACCGGCGGTATGGTCTCAGGCTTCTCCGTGTATTCGCCGCAGACCGTGCAGCGCTTTCCCTTTGTGGACCCCGGATGTGCGCAGGTCGCTTCCACCGCGGGAATCGTCTCCATGCTGTGCTTGACTTTTTTGATCGCAAGCGTTTCCGTTTTACCGCATTTTTCGCATGTTTTTACCAGTATCGTTTCGCCCGTCTCGGCATTGCGCTCCGAGAATGTCCATTGTCCGAAGGAATGGCTGCAGTTTCCGTCGTCCTTTTCCGGTTTCTCGTCCTTGTCGGTCTTCTCATAGATCAGTTCCAATGCGTAGGCATTGAGGTAATTGTAAAGGTCTTCGTATTCCATCAGCCTCTTTTCCGAGCCGCCGTAATATATCTTCAAAGTTTGGTAAGGCAGAAAACCCTGATCGTCAACAGTTGTCAAACTCACGGGAATGTGTATTTCTTCAAGGTTTTTACAGCCTTCAAACGCGGCATAACCAATGCCGGTAACGCCCTCGGGGATGACGATCTTGGTTATGTCATAGGCATCGCACATCCCGTAGGATGCAATGTAGCGCAGACCTTCGTTCAGAACGATCTCCGAGTAACTTGCGTAATTGAAGCCGGAGCTCAGAATTACTTTGGTGTCCTTGTGCATCGTCAAGGTGCCTTTTCCAAACTCCGTGCCGCAATAAAACGCCACGTACTTGTTTGTTTCATTTCCGAGGTAGAACCCGCCTTGATATTGATTCAGCGCCAGTTTTCCGTAATTTTCGATAGCTCTCGCGCCAATGTAGCTCAGGCTGTCCGGAAGCGATATCTTTTCCAGATCGCAGTACATAAAGGCAGAGTCCTCTATGGTAACGACGCCCTCCGGCACCACTACGCTCTTCAGCCCCGACCCGCTGCCCCAACTGCTTCCCGGAAATGCATCGTAGAATGCCCCTGCGCCAATGACCTTCGTGCCCGCCGGGATCTCACAGGAGGTTATGTTGGACGAAAGCCCGGAAACCAGATACACGTATTTGTTCGAGGAATTGCCGAGGTAGCGCGCATTGTCGTAGGTGTTGTATTGGATATTATCGTCGTCCACAAACACATACCGGTCTATTCTTTCCATTGTATCCGGCAGAGATACCGATTGGAGGGAGTAGCAATCCGAAAACGCATTGTGTTTGATCTGTTTGACACCTTCGTTCATAACGACCTTTTTTAGATTGTCACAGGCGTAAAATGCACCCACGCCGACAGAGACTGCGCTGCCCGGAATGGTGACGCTTTCAAATGCCGTACCGCAGAATATGCCTCTTCCGATCTTTTCGGCTCCGTTCGGTATGACCAGATCGGTCACAGGGCTGCCGTTCACGAAGAACACAGGATTTTTACCGTAAACGTTGTAATAAGCGTCGTCTATCGTGCCGATGTCGATGCTGCTGTATGCGGCAAGGTCCTCTATATGAAGTTCCAATCCTTCCGGAGTCTCATAGAAAGGAGATGATCCAATGCTCTCGACCGATGCCGGGATCGTTACGGACCGCAGATTGTTGCAGTACGAAAAAGCTCTGTCCCCTATGCTTTTTACGGTATCCGGGATAACCACAGACTCTATGTCAGTACTTTCGAATGCATACTGGCCAATGGCCGTGACCCTGTCGCCTTCGGAAGATGTAGGCGGTATGATCAGATCGACCCCAGAGAATGAGCCTCTCCCCAGCACGGAGCAGGTTCCGTCGCCGTTGGATTCAAAATAGAGCCCCTTGGAGTAATTCGGCTCCTTCTTTCCGCAGGCTGCGCACGTTCCGTTGACGTAGTTATGCACGGTGGTCACGTAAGTATCGTATTCAACGAAATCACAGTCCTGACATTCTCTCGCAAGCTGACCCTCTTCACTGCAGGTGGCCTCCTTGGAGATGTACCATTTAAACATGGTGTGGGTCTCTTCGTGATTTTTTCCCGGTTCGTCTCCACCCTGACCTGCAGGTCCGCAGGCTGCCAGGATAAGTACAGAGACGAGTATGAGCAGCAAAGTACCGAAACGTTTCATTTTCATTTCCTCCAAAATGATGTACTTAAACTGTTGATTTTATACTACATTTGCAGCCTGTTTTCAACCACGGAATTATTATTATCCAAAAAACGGCGGTTTTTATCGCCAATATCCACCGCAAGCAGCCGATAACGAAAGCGGCGCCGGAGAGCAAAACACTCACCCGGCGCCACCGCAGGCACCTTTTACCTATCACCTATTACTTATTACCTAAGCGGCACCCCTTGAACTATTACTTATTACTTTGAGCGGCACCCCTTAAACTTTACTTATTACTTTGTCCGGCACCGCTCACGCAGTTCTCAACTGTTCGTCTGTGTCTTCACCACCTGCTCAGCCCTGCTCATGGACTGGATAACGACTTTTCCGGGGCCCGTAACAACGGTATTGAACAGGCCCTCGCCGCCGAACAGAGCGTTCTTAACGCCGCCCACGGACTGGATGCCTATGTCCACGGTAGCATCGCAGTATGCAAGGTTTCCTGTGCTGATGACCAGCTTCTCGCCTGCCTTGAGTTCGTACTCGTATACGGATCCGTCGAGCTCGACGAAAGCGATGCCGTTTCCGGAAAGCTTGTTCATAATGAAGCCTTCGCCGCCGAAGAAGCCTGCGCCCACTTTCTTCTGGAGGTGGATCGAAAGATCAACGCCCTCAGTAGCCGCAAGAAAAGCTGTTTTCTGGCAAATGACAGGTCTGTTCGGAGTGATCTCGATAGCCTTGATAGCGCCGGGGAAGCTTGACGCAAATGCGATGTACTGGTCGTCAGATGTGGCTGTGTAAACGTTCTGGAACATCGACTCGCCGGAGAACATCCTTCCGAATGCCTTGCCGATGCCGCCCGCTTTTGTCTCCATTTTGAAATCCGGGGATCTCCAGGACATTGCGCCGCTCTCTGTTGTGATCGATTCGCCTCTTACGGGATAGCAGATCGCTACCGGCAGAGGTTCGCCTTTAATTTCGTATCTCATATTATTCCTCCAAATAATTTATTGCAGGGATCGCTCCCTATTTCACGTTTTAACGGTTCACACGAACTCTCTGAAAACGATATTGGCAAAGTCCAGCCCTTTTTCCGTCAGGGCGTAGGGTCTTGCGGCGTCGTTCTTCCGCCCGATAAGGCCTTTCCGTTCAAGCTCGTCCAGCCTGTCCCCGTAGAGGGCCATTGGCGACGTTCCGAAGCGCCTCTCAAACTCCCGAAAATCAGGGCCCTCCGCCAGCCTGAAGCCAAGCATCATAAACTCCCGCATGGTCTCATCAAGGCTCAGCGTATCGTCCTCCGAAAGCTCTGCGTCCCCGCCCTTATCAACGTACAAACCAATGTCGCAGGTGTTCGTAAACCTCCTGTCGCCAATGTAGGACGCCGCCGCAGGCCCGAAGCCGAAATACATTTTCTGCTCCCAGTAGCGGAGATTGTGGCGCGAGCGCCTTCCCGGCTTTGCAAAATTTGATATCTCGTAGCGGTCGTAGCCCGCCTCCCGGAGAAGCCTTGCCGCAAGATGATAGTCCGCCCGGTCCCGGTCCTCGTCGGGCTCCGGAACAAGCCCCTCCGATATGTCCTTTTCGAGGGGCGTACCCTCTTCAAGTATCAGGCTGTACACCGATATATGGGCCGGCGATAGCGCTATAACTTCCCTCAGCGAGCACTCGAATTCCCCCTCCGGCTCCCCGGGAAGGCCCAGCATCAGGTCGATATTGACGTTGTCAAAACCCGCCTTTACCGCATTGTTACAGGCCTCAAGAGCCCGCTTTTTTGTGTGGACCCTTCCCAGCACGCCAAGTGCCCTCGGCGCCAGGGACTGAAAGCCTATGCTTATCCTGTTTGCACCAAATTCACGCATTGCCGCGGCCTTTTCCGGGGTCAGGGACTCCGGGTTTGCCTCCACGGTGATCTCGGCGTCATTGGTTATGTCAAAGTGATTCCGGAGCGCAGCCCCGATCCTTTTAAGGTCCTCAATTTCAAGCACCGAAGGGGTGCCGCCGCCTATAAACACGGTGTCGCAGGGGACGGTCTTGTCGCTTCTCATGACTATCTCCGCCAAAAGAGCGTCAACGTATCTCTTTTTCGTTCCGGCATCCGCGGGGCAGGAAACAAAGTCGCAGTACCTGCATTTTTTTACGCAAAAGGGTACGTGAACGTATATGCCCGCAGTGCCTCCGTTGAATTTTTCCATGAGGGTCACCCCAGCTTCAGCACGCTCAAGAACGCCTCCTGGGGCACCTCTACGCTGCCGAACTGGCGCATGCGTTTTTTGCCCTCCTTCTGCTTCTCAAGGAGCTTCTTTTTTCTGGTGATGTCGCCGCCGTAGCACTTGGCAAGTACGTCCTTGCGGTAGGCTCTGATGGTCTCGCGGGCGATGACCTTGCCGCCGATCATGGCCTGGATGGGAACCTCGAACTGCTGCCTCGGGATGGTGTCCTTAAGCTTCTCGGCGATCTTTCTTCCCCTGGCGTAGGCCTTGTCGGTGTGGACTATAAAAGAAAGGGCGTCCACGATCTCACCGTTGAGATAAATGTCCAGTTTTACAAGGCTGGACTTTTTGTATCCGCAGAGCTCGTAATCGAGAGAGGCGTAACCCCTTGTGCGGGATTTCAGCGAATCAAAGTAGTCGTAAATGACCTCGTTGAGAGGTATCTCGTATGTCAGGACCACCCTGTCCGTCTCGATGTAGTCCATGTTGAGGAAGGTGCCGCGGCGTTCATTGGTCAGTTCCATTATATTTCCCACGTATTCCGCCGGGGTCATGACCGAGGCCTTTACCATCGGCTCCTCCATGAAGTCGATCTCTGCGGGATTGGGCATGTTGGTCGGGTTATCCAGCACCACAACTTCGCCGTTCATCTTGTGGATGTGGTAAATAACGCTGGGTGTGGTGGCGATGAGGTCGATCTCGTACTCCCTGGAAAGCCTCTCCTGTACGATCTCAAAGTGAAGAAGTCCCAAAAAACCGCATCTGAAGCCGAAACCAAGGGCCTGCGACGTCTCAGGCTCAAATTTCAGAGCCGCGTCGTTGAGCTGAAGCTTTCCGAGTGCGTCCCGGAGTGCCTCGTAGTCGCCTCCGTCCACCGGGTACATGCCGCAGAACACCATGGGCTGCACCTCTTTATAGCCGGGAAGAGGCTCGCTCGCCCCGCCCTGGGCCATAGTCACGGTGTCGCCCACTCTCGCGTCCTGAATGTTCTTAATGCTGGCCGCGATGTAGCCCACCTCGCCCGCGTATAGCGCATCGGAGGGCACCTTGAAGCCGGGCTTTAAGTAGCCGAGCTCGGTGATCTGGTATTCGGCGCCGGTCGCCATGAGCTTTATGCTGTCGCCCTTTCGCACGGAGCCGTCCTTGATCCTTACGTAGATCACAACGCCCCTGTACGCGTCGTAATATGAGTCAAATATCAGCGCCTTGAGAGGCCCGTCCGGGTCGCCCTTCGGGCAGGGCACGTTCTTAACTATAGCCTCCAGCACGTCCTCGATGCCGATGCCGACTTTGGCTGACACGAGCGGCGCGTCCATCGCGGGTATGCCTATTACGTTCTCGATCTCCTCTTTTACAACGTCGGGCCTTGATGACGGAAGGTCTATCTTGTTTATCACCGGGACCACCTCGAGGTCGTGGTCGATGGCCTGGTATACATTGGCGAGAGTCTGAGCCTCCACTCCTTGGGACGCGTCCACCACCAGCACCGCACCTTCGCATGCGGCCAGGGATCTTGACACCTCGTAATTAAAGTCCACGTGTCCGGGGGTGTCGATGAGGTTGAACACGTAATCAATGCCGTCGGAGGCCTTGTAATTGAGCCTTACGGACTGGGCCTTGATGGTGATGCCCCTCTCCCGCTCGATGTCCATATTGTCCAGCACCTGCTCCTCCATCTCCCTGGCTGTCAGCACCCCCGTCTTTTCAAGGATCCTGTCGGCAAGGGTGGATTTGCCGTGGTCAATGTGTGCTATTATGCAAAAGTTTCTGATGTTGTTCTGTAGATCCATTGGTTATTTCTTTCCGGTCTTTTAACAGCCGTCAATAGTTTCCTATGAGCGCATTTCCGACCACTCTTCCGAGAAGCTCCGCCGAAAGGTCCGCCTCACTCACCAGGTTTCCTTCAAAGCCAAGCTCCACGAGAAGGCCGAATTTTGTGGCGCTTGTGTTGTATTTCGAGTCTTTTCTGAGCGATATTCCGAGGGTTATGCCAGGAACCTCCTCCTCAAGCTTTTCGATGAGCAGCATCGCCAGCTTTATGTTTTCTCTCCAGAGGGGATTGGTCTGTTCGTTCTGGGTCACCACAAACAGTATTTTTGCGTACTGCTTATCATCCTTCGTCACTGTGGGAGCGTATCTCATGCCCGCCGGATAAAGAAACGCATTCGAGTGGATGTCTATGGAAAGCTGTGCGTCGGCGTTCCTCGCGGCAAGCGTATTCACCGCTTCTCTCGATACGTCGTAAGCTCTGTCGTACTCCGTGTCGTTTACGTCCTCTATTACAGCGACGCCAACGCCCACAGCCTCGCATGCTCTCTTGAATATCTCGCCTCTTCCCACCACGTTTCTGGCCCTGTCGTAGCCCGATATGCTGGGGTATGAAGAGACTTTTCTCTCCGCCTCAGTTAAGCAGTAGCCCTCGGAGGTGTGGGTATAGTAAAGTATCACGGGCCTTGCACTGAGAGCAAAGCGTCTTATGAGGAGCGGGCTGTCCAGCACGTCCTTTAGTTCAAAGCCGGGTGCGTCGTAGGGGTTCTGTATCCTGAGGCATCCGTATTCAAGGTCGTTGCCTCCCGTCGCCACAAGGAGAGTCCTTCCCGCATTGTCGGTGCCGTACCCGTAGGTATACCGGTCTCCTATATTAAGATGTCTCGTTTTGTATCCGTTCGGTCCCAGGTCGAACACGTAATAATCCTCGCCGGTGGACAGCATCATCGAGCCTTCCTTGCCGCCGGACGTGGGCTGAGGGGTGTCTGCCGAAGGTATCTCGGTAGGCATTATAAAAGGAGTTTCCTCGATTTTCGGTGAGGGTGTGGGCTTAAGGACAGGATCGTCACCGCTGTCCTTCTGCTGCTGTTCCGCAGCGGCCTTTCTCACGCCTGCGTCATGGGCCAGAAAGTCCCTGTAGGAGCCCAGGATCGAGTAGATGGATGTGCCGTCGCTGTCGGTGGTCATCCTGTCATGGACTTCCGTAAGGCCTCCCGTGACCGCGGACCTCGATGAAGTGGCTGCAGTTGCCACAGCTCCGATTACGAGCACCAGAAAAGCAGTGAAAACAGCGCCAAAGGCAACGTAAAATGAAGGTCTCCGGAGCCAGTGGTCCCATACCTCGTCCCGCTCCTTTTCCTTCTTTTTTTCGGTCTCGAGTTTTTTCTCTTTTTTGCTTCTGTTCTTCTCTCTTCTCTTTTCGGCGTCTGCGATGAGCAGGGATATCTCGGACTCCTGCTTTTTCACGTCGTTTTCGTATTCGCCGAAAATATCCTTTTCGCCCCGCTTTGCGATCTCGGCCTCCAGGGCCTCCTGCTCTCTTCTCTTAATGTTCTCGGCAAGCCTTCTTGAGTTCTCCGCGATGGATCTTCTTTTTCTCATATCGACAGGCTGTTCATCCGGATCGTCCTCCCCGGCTGCGCCTTCCTCATCGCCGAAAAAGAAGCCTTCATCAAGACCAATGTCCTCATCTTCCGCGCCGAAAGAAGCGTCTTTTAAAGGCGCGGGCTCATCTTCGGGAACATCGAAAAGCTTCCAGTCTGTCATAACATCACCGGGCCGCATGGCGGCTTCTTTTAAAACGTTTCTCTGCCGGGCAGTTTTCACACACGGATCCTTGATCCGTCTGCCCGTCATTTAAATAATTATACACAAATCGTCCCGCAACTGCAATTCCGGAAAAAGCTTTTAAGCCTCTTTCACATGAAATATCCCGCAGCCGGAGCCGCGGGACCTTGGTGTCATATCGTTGCTGTTTCGGATCAGTCGAACATCTTAAGGAGCTCGTTCACTTCCTTCATGAAATATCCGTCCGCGCCGCTCCTTTCCCTCGCCCATGTGATCAGCGAGTCATCCTCGTTAAATATCGCCTGATACCACGTGTCGTAATCGATGGTAAATGCGAATCTGAAATTTCCGAAATACTGTTTCTGGATGTAGTAGCGGATCTCGTCCTTGATCCTGCTTGCAGAGTCTGTGATCAGCTTTTCAAGCTCCTCCACAGGCCATATCTCCGTAGCCAGCTCGCGGCAATAGTCCCCGAACCTCTTTCTGAAATCACTGTTTTTGAGCAGATTCGCAAAAAGCCCCTGGAGCCCCAGCGTATCGACGTAGGTGAGATTGGCGACTTCCGGATATCCCACGTTCCTATCGTAATCAAGATAATTGCAGAGCATCAGGCGGAAGTTTTCGGAATCCGCTTTGGTGTAAAGCTCAATGGGAGTGCTGCCCCGCTCATCCGTTTGATTTCCTATGGTGTACCTTCCCAGGCCCAGATCCATGTCCTTGAAAACAAATCGCCAGCGTCCGTCAAGGTCGCCGCTGCCCTCGCCGCAGTAACGCCAGACTTTTATGTTGTTGTGAGGCCAGTCGGTATTGCAGAGGAAAAGGTTCACCGCGCAGTATTTCATAAAGCTGTCCACGTCGAATTTCTCCGCGATCTCCGCGTAGGAAAGCTTGCCCGCCTTGATGTCGCTCAAAAGGCTCTCGAATGCCTCAAGCTCCCCCTCCGGACCGTCGTCCTGAACGTAATAGAACCAGGTGCCGTCATATCTGTCGCCGCGGGAGGTGTCAAGCTCGGAAGAGATGACGCAGATGTTGGCCTTGTCCTCGTCGGCGATGCCGTAGTTGTTCCTTATCGTGTTATCGTTCTCGTGTTCCCGCATGTTCATAAGTCCGTAGTATTCCCCGTTAAGGAATACGATCACGGGCTTGTAGTTCATGTTCATAAGCTCGGGAGCGGCTTTTCCGGCGATGACATTGGCAATGCCGTCGCGTATAAACGTGGCCCTCTCCGCCTCTGTAGGGGTGAGCAGCGAGTCGTTTCCGCCGTTTCTCAGGATAAAGCTGTCGTAGCCGTCCATCACTGTGCCGTCGGCCTTCTTGCGGTCCTCACCGAAAAGGGGATATTTGAATTTTCCCGCCCCGTCGTATCTGTCGGTGCCGAAGTCGCTTGATTTTCTCGCGTATATTTTAAGAGATTTCTGGGAAAGGCCTCTCGAGCTGCCTCCAAAGAGCCTGATGCCGCCGTCCTGGGAAAGCACCGGCTGACCCTCCTCGTTAAAATACTGAACGTTTACCGGTCGCTCCCACTCTTTTCCTTTCCCGGACCAGTTGGTGAAGATGCCATTCTCACCCGTAAGGTTCACAGGGTCCGTGGTGAGAGCTATGACCGGAAGGCCGGAAAATCTGTCCTGCTCCTCAACTTTTATGAAGGTTTCGGTGGATATCTTGCCGGCGATCCTGCCCCGTTTGTCGAACCAGGCAGCGCGGATAACAGACACGGAGACGGTTCCTTTAAGACCCGTGAATTTCGTGATCTCCGCCTTCTTTGGCAGCGTTATATCCTCACCGTTGTACGCTCTCGACTTTGCAGTGGGCTCGCTGCCGTCATACGTAACTCTTACGACGTAGCCCGCCTCTTTAAAATTACCGGGAACAATGATCCTGGTGCTCACCTTGTCCGTAAAAATGCATCCGTTGACAGTGAATTCAGGCTTGTATTTTCCTATGTTTTCCAGATCCCCGTCGGGGTCCGCAGATGTTTTATCGTTTACCACACAGGAGGGACGCACCGCCGCGCAAACGATCACAGCCAGCAGTACGGCCAGCGTCTTTCTCAGGAACACCGAAAAATGTCTCATAATGATCAGTCTCACATTCCGGGGACGCAAGGCATCGCCAATACGTATTCCCCTATATATAGCGCCAATTTCGCTTTCACACCAAAGCCTTCGCCGCGCTCTTTTATGGTGGTATTATACAGTTCGGACAGGCTTTTTTCAAGTGTGAGAAGGAAGCGTTTTTTTAACGTCGAGATTGTTTTTTATTTGATTTTATAGTAAAATTTTGTCAAATGTGCTTCGGCGGAAGAAATGCGTATCTGTCATGAGCCTTCCGCTGCCGCCGGAGCCCTACCGGAAAAGGGGGATATTGGTCAATGAAGAATACTACGGTCATCTGCTTTACTAACAACAAAGGCGGAAGCGGCAAGTCCACCACCTGCGCGAACGTTGGTTATGCCCTCGCCCTTTCAGGCAAAAAAGTGCTGCTTATCGACGGAGATATGCAGCTGAACCTTTCCCTTTCGTTTTTTGACGAGGAAGAGGTGCTTGAGATGGCCAGGGGACCCAAAAATCTTTTCCGCGTAATGCAGGGGACCGCGGACCTTAAGGAGTGTATAAGGGATACAAGGTACGAAAACCTCAGGCTGATCCCCTCCTCCACACTCATGAGCGGCATAGAGCTGCAGCTCCTTCCCAAAATCAGCCGTGAGTTCCTGCTTAGAAGAGCCCTCCTTCCGATCAAGGCGTCCGGCGAATACGACTACATCCTGGTCGACGCGCCTCCCACCCTCGGAACCTGGGTCACAAACATACTCGTGGCATCCGACAAGGTGATCATTCCGGTGGAGGCCTCCCCCTGGGGACTCTTCGGACTTGCCAATATGTTTGAGTTCATTGGCGAGATCAGAGGCCTCGCCCCCGAGCTTGAAGTTCTCGGCATCACCGTGACCAAGGTATCCGAGCGCAAAAACTATTTCAAGCAGACAATGGAAACGCTGTCCGAAATGGACACCTATATTTTTAAAAACTACGTCAGAGTGGACGTAAACGTCGAGAAGGCCCAGGACGAGAGCCGGCCCGTTATCGATTTCAGCCCCAGGAGCAGAAGCGCTCAGGAGTTCACAGAATTGGCAAAGGAGATTGATGAGAAATGTCGATAGGAAAAAGCAGTATCAGCCGCGCAGGAAAAGTTGCGGAAAAAGTAATTGGCAATCCCGACGAGCAGCTTAAATTCTTCGTCGAACCCGCCGCTGCCACGGTCAAAGCGGACGACGTGAAGCTGGATTTTGTGGCTCTCACAGACATATTGCCCACGTACGACGAGGAGATGATCACGTGCGCCGCAACATTTGACGACGTGGTGGAATCCGTGAAAAAGTACGGCATACTTATTCCCATGCTTCTTCGCCGCATTGACGGTGACAAGGGGCCTGTCTACCGCATAATCATGGGCCACAAGAGGTTCTACGCCGCCCAGAAACTGGGTCTTTCCACGATCCCCGCCGAGATCATAGTCTGCGACGACAGGACCGCCGCCCTCATATACAACGAGACATTCCGCTACGACAGTAAGAGCAAGAGCCTTGACGAAAAGCCCGTGCGCCGCACCACCCCGCAGCAGGAGCAAGACGAGCTTCCGAACTACCTTCTCTGACCGTTTGTCAAATACCGTTTGCTGAAAACCTCAAAGACCCTCCGCGGTCTTCCGAAAGGAGCCAAATATGAAACTCAAATTCGGCGATATAACCAATTTCATCGAATTTCTTGACAAAACACCCACCCCGTTCCACGTATCCTCGGAACTTATCGACGCCCTGACATCTTCGGGCTTTAAAAAGATCACACTCACGGACATGGATAAGGCCGAGCGTGGCAGGGGCTATTACGTCACCCAGGGAGACACCGCAGTCGCCGCGTTTTTCACCGGTCCCTGCGAGCCTTCCGCGGGAAAGGGACGCATACGCATCGGCGCCGCCCACATGGACTACCCGGTCTTAAAGATCAAGACCTCGGGTCTCAGAAAAGGCAACGGCGTTCTCCGCATGAACGTTGAAATGTACGGCGGGGCTATAGTTCACCCCTGGATGGACCGGGCGCTCAAGCTCTCCGGAAGAGTGTTCTTCCGGGCAGACGGCGAGCTTCGGTTTGCGGACGTCGTTGATTTCGGAAAACGATTCGTCATCCCGAACCCGTCGATCCACATGAACCACGGCGTCAACGACGGCGCCAGGTTCAGCATCCAGAACCAGCTTCTCCCCTTCTTCGGCCTCGACAATGACGAAGGCGAAGACGTGTTCGCAAAAATGATCGCGGAAAAAGCGTCGGAGGTCTCGGGGATCTCAGGTATCCTCCCTTCGGATATTATGAGCTTCGATCTTTCCCTCACCGTCGCGGACGGAGCGTCTCTCTGCGGCGCGTCGGAGGAGTTCATACTGGCGCAGGGCCTTGACGACAGGGGTATGGTCCACTCGCTGTTCACCGGCTTTCTGGCGGACGCCGAGCCAAGTGCTCTTTCAGACTGCAGCTCCGATATAAGGCTCGCCTTCGCTTTTAACCACGAAGAGTGCGGCTCCCAGACGGACGTTGGCGCAAGAAGCGCATTCGCCGTGGAGACGGTTAAGGCCATCGCAAAAAGATTTTTCCCGGAGGAACATATTCTCGACGTCACCGGGCGGAGCTTCCTTCTCTCCGCAGACATGGGCCACGCCACCCACCCGTCCTACCCCGAGCTCTACGACGGCACCCAGCCTGTCATACTGGGCAAGGGTGTGGCTCTTAAGAGGACATGGAACCAGAGCTACTCCACGGAAGCTGAGCCCCTCGCGGAATTTGCCTTCCTGTGCGAAGAAAACAACATTCCCTTCCAGCGTTTTTCCAACAATTCCGATTCCCGTGGCGGCGGCACCATCGGCCCCATGCTCTCCGCGGCTCTCGGCATAAAGACCTGCGACATAGGTACTCCCCTCCTTGCGATGCACTCGCCAAAGGAGCTGGGCTCGGTCGCAGACCACCTGTCCACGGAGGAAATGTTTAAAGCATTCTTTAAATAAAGACCCACGCAAAGATGTACTTTGAAAGTCTCCGCGGGTTTGGAGTATAATCAGACGGCATGAGATCCTTTCTCATAACTAATCAAAGGAGTGATTTTTAAAAATGATCGAAATAGATGTATTTTCAGGATTTTTGGGCGCAGGCAAAACAACGCTCATAAAGAAGCTGATCAAGGAAGCCTACGCAGGCGAGAAGATCGTTCTCATCGAGAACGAGTTCGGCGAGATAGGCATTGACGGCGGTTTTATGAAGGAGGCGGGCATCGAGATCACCGAGATGAATTCGGGATGCATCTGTTGCAGCCTTGTGGGTGATTTCGGCGACGCACTGAACCGCGTTATCTCCGAGCTGGCCCCCGAGCGCATACTGATCGAGCCTTCAGGCGTAGGAAAGCTCTCCGACGTCATTGGCGCTATAACAAGACTTGACAATGAGAACGCAAAGGTCGGCAGCGCAGTCACTGTGGTGGACGCGGGAAAATTCAGAGTTTATTCAAAGAACTTCGGCGAATTCTTCCTGAATCAGATCGAGCACGCCGCAACCGTCATTCTGAGCCACACCGACAAGGTCAGCGAGGAAAGGCTTGCCGAGTGCGTTGCAAGGATCCGCGAGATCAACCCTGAGGCCACCATCGTCACGACCCCCTGGGACAAGATCACCGGAAAACAGATACTTGACGCCATAAGGCAGAGCAACTCCCTCGAAAATCAGCTGAAGGAGCTGGAAAAAGAGGCTATGAAGCACCACCATCATCACCATCATGACGATGACGATTATGACGCAGAGTGCTTCTGTCATCACAAACAAGATTACGATGAAGAAGATGAGGACGATGATGACGAATGCTGCTGCCACCATCACCACGATGACGACGATGATGAC
>JAFSVU010000008.1 GCA_017444825.1 Clostridia bacterium | reverse complement strand
CTTCTATGTAACAGAACAGTCCAACGGAGAATATATCAACAACTGCACAAAAAGTGAGACACACACTAAGATAAAAGAAACCCTTGGTATGGCTAAACTCGGTCAATTGTACCTGAAAAAAAGAGACCTCGAAGCAATACTTAACGCATGGATTTAACACCTCAAATGGGGGTAATTTCCTAAAGTCAGGGATTATATCACATCGGACCTTACTGTTATACCGGAAAAGGCTGAAATGCAATAAACCCTCTTGACAAAATTTAAAAAGATTGGTTTAATTGTTAGCGTCGGCTAACAACCGGCAAACGACATACAGTTTTTTACCTGCGGATCATCGAAAACTCGATCGATCCGTTAAAAAAAGTCAGGTTGTTAGCATAGGCTAACAACCAGGTACGGTTCATATTCCTGCATAAGGTTAAGGAGGTCGAATAGATATATGCCTATCGTACAATTTGACAAAGTGTCAAGGATCTATACCAGCGGCGATCACGAGCTTCGGGCTCTCGACAAGGTCAGCTTCACTCTCGACGAGGGAAAATTTGTGGTGATTCTCGGTCCGTCAGGCGCGGGTAAAAGCACGCTTCTGAATCTGCTTGGGGGACTTGACAGTCCCAGTGAGGGAACGATTACCGTTTCAGGCGCCGATATTTCAACTCTTAACGACAATGAACTTGCCGACTATCGTGCATCGACGGTCGGTTTTGTTTTTCAGTTCTATAATCTGATCCCGACGCTGACTGTCTATGAAAACGTCAAACTTGTTTCAGAGATCTCGAAAAACGCTCTTGACGCGAGGGAAATGATCGGGAGGGTCGGACTTCTTGACCATCTGAACAATTTTCCGTCGGAACTCTCGGGCGGTGAACAGCAACGTATATCAATCGCCAGGGCACTTTGCAAAAACCCTAAAATACTTCTTTGCGATGAACCCACCGGCGCTCTGGATTCGGAGACAGGCGTTATGGTTCTGAAACTTCTCCTTGATATGGCAAAGAACTACGGCAAGACGATAGTCATCGTTACCCATAATCAGAATATCGCTAAAATGGCGGATGTTGTGATCCGCGTAAAGAACGGAAAGATCCGCGAGGTCACAGAGCAGGAAAATCCGCTTTCCGCAGACGAGGTGGAGTGGTGATGCTTCTTCGTAAACTGCTCCGTACCGCGTGGAGCTATAAAGCGCAGTTTATATCCATGATCATTATGATGACGCTGGGGATCGGCATCTTCCTTGGCTTCAATATGGAATGGAAGACCATCGAATACGACGTCGGGAACTTCTTTGACGAGACAAATTACGCGGATTACCGGCTCTATTCGGAATCCGGTTTTACAAAAGACGATCTGGAAAAGATCGCAGGTATCGACGGCGTTGATGCCGCGACTAGATTTCTTTCGGTCAATCTTGAGATAAAAGGAGCAAGCAAAAAATCCCTGGCCCTCGACGTGTCTGAAAACTACTCCGTTTCGACATTTATTCTGATGAGCGGCTCGGACTATGACGGGGAGGGTGACGGCATCTGGCTGTCCGATAAATTTGCTGACCGGAATGGTATTGGCATTGGCGATAAACTGACCCTTGAGTTTCAGGGACTGGATATCGAATGCGAGGTCGTTGGTCTCATTAAAGCGGGAGAGCATATGATATGCCTTGCCGACAGCAACCAGGTCATGCCTGATTTCAATACCTTTGGTTACGCATATATGTCGCCTGCAAAGCTTGGAATGATCATACGTGAAAAAGCTCTGAACACTGTTAACGATGAGCTGAAAAAGGCGGGCGTGCCGGAAGAGATGATAGAAGAGCTGGCGGAAGCGATGCTTACGGATGAATTTATCGAGGAAGCCACAGACAAAGCGTTTCCGCAGATCAATGTGATCTCGAAGCTTGAGAAATCAGACCTTGAAGACGCCGTGAAGGAAAAGCTCGGCAAAACTCTGATGGTGGTGCCGAAAGACGACCATGCCGTCTACAAAGAGGCGATGGGTGAGGCTACCGAGGGAAAAGCGATGGGCTCAATTCTCCCGGTGCTGTTCCTTGCGATCGCGATATTGACGATGGTGACCACGATGCACAGGATCGCCACCCAGGAAAAGACACAGATCGGTATCTTAAAAGCGCTGGGTTTCAAGAACCGCACGATACTGCTTCACTACTCGTTCTACGGCCTGTTTATCGGCATTGCCGGCTCAGCTTTGGGAGGGGTGCTGGGTTATTTCGTCTGCAAGGCGGTGATGAGTGAAAACGGCATGATGGGCACCTATTTTGATATGCCCGACTGGACGGCCGCCACACCTGCATTCTGCTGGCCTGTAATTGCGGGAACGATACTCCTTCTTTCGCTTATCAGTTTTCTTTCGGTACGGGCTCAGCTTCGCGGCACCGCTGCGGACGCGCTGAGACCCTATACTCCCAAGAAAATGAAGAAGTCCATCCTTGAGAAGCTGCCGGTCTTCTCAAAAATGAATTTTGCGACGAAATGGAACCTGAGGGACCTTATGCGTCACAAGAGCCGTTTTGCCATGACTCTGGTGGGCATAATGGGCTGTATGATCCTGCTGGTGGGCGGACTCGGAATGCGAGACACTATGGCGGGATTCCTGGACCTGCTGGATAACGGTGTCTCACACTACGTAACCAAGGTCAATCTTGCGGAAGGAACCGCTTATGAGGACGCAAAACAGTTGATCGCGGATCTCGACGGGGACTGGGAGAGCTACTCCGGTATCAGCATTGACGGTTACACGGCGACGCTCGATATTGTTCATAATGAAAACAGAAGGTTCAGTGTCATAGACGAGAACAATAAAGAGATAGATCTGAGAGATGACGGTGTATATTTGTGTCTGAGACTTGCGGACAGAGCGAAGGTCGGCGAATATATTGACTTCTCGCCTTACGGAAGCGATGAGACATACAGGGTCAAAGTCGTGGGCTACAACCGGTCCATTATGACAGAAAGCGTTACGATGGCGGGTAAATACGCCGATGAACTGGGAATCGAATACTCTGTTTCCGCCGTTTACACAAACAAGGATTCAAGCGAGATCCCTTCATCGGAGCTGATATCCGGAAAACAGGATAAGAGGCAACTTATGGACAGCTTCGCAAGTTTTGTGAAGATAATGGACGGTATGGTGCTTATCCTTGTCGTTGCAGCAGTTATCCTGGGTATCGTGGTGTTGTATAACCTTGGCGTGATGAGTTATGTCGAACGGTCCAGGGAACTTGCCACCCTCAAGGTGCTGGGCTTCAGAAGTAAGAAAATAGGTCAGCTCCTTATCTCCCAGAACGTGTGGCTGACGGTTATCGGCGTGATCCTGGGACTCCCGGCGGGCATCGGGACGCTTCAATGGATGCTGACCGCGCTTGCGGGGGAATATGAGATGAAGCTGATGCTTGGGCCGTTGACGTATTCGGTTTCCATACTGCTGACGTTTGGCGTGTCTCTGCTCGTAGGCTGGATGGTGGCAAGGAAGAACAGGAAGATAGACATGGTCGAAGCGCTTAAAAACGCTGAATGAGAGGTTTTTATGTATAAGATCATTATTAAGGTCGACGGAATGGTGTGCGGAATGTGCGAGGCGCATATCTGCGATACTATAAGAAGAGCTTTCCCGGGTGCCCAAAAGGTCTCGGCGTCAAGGAAAAGCGGCGAAGCAACGTTTCTGTCTGAAGATTTGATAGATGAGGATGCGCTGAAGAGGGCAATCAATGACACAGGTTATACCGCAGTCTCCGTTTCCTCGGAAAAATATAAAAAGCGCGGACTGTTTGGCAGATAAGGACATTGTTCCGTGGATGGAAAACGCCAAGGTCTCATCCCGCGGATATATGCTCGGATACAATGATCTAAAGGATCCTTCGGTTTCCGGACTGTTTCGCCTGATGTCAAAGCTCGGCGACGGATACATGAAAATGCAGATAATCAGAATGGATTTTATTCCGGACTAATGCCACCGTTCACTGTTTAACGGATACGATCGGTTGAGGAGAATGGTTTATGAAAAAGACGACGGAAGCGTATTTCCTCACAAAGGCTGTGAGTCGCCGGGCATATCGAAGGTGGCCGGACAAAAAAACTCCTACGAAACTTGACACGGTCAAAAAACGATCCTCCGGTATGAAACACGTGACGGATATGATATAATCAAGCACGGAAGCAATAACACGCCAAGGGGAGAAATGCCATGAAAAACGAAAAAAAGGGCAACAACTGGACCGCATACTTTGACCCTGAAACGAACAGGTACTTCGCCGAGATAATGTACACAAGCCGCGAGGGTCGGGAACAGTACGACTATGAGATCACACGGGAGATATACGGAAGACTCGGCACTTTTGCGGATGACGTCGAAAACGAAAGGCTGATCAAGACCGCAAAGATGACTTATTCTTTTGAGAACACGATGTACGGCACACTGGGCCCCGAGAGGACCGTATGGGACGAAGAGGCAAGTGAGGCAATGAACAATGCCGTAAAGAAGCGCCGGAAGAAGGAAAAGAGGAACAAAACATAAATAAATCTTAAAACCCGGAGGTTCTGTGCATCCATAGCGTCATCGCGCTTGACAATCACAGGCTGGGGTGTTACATTTACAATAATAAGGCGAAGGTGTCTGGCTCCTGAAAAGCGGACGTCTGCGCCTTTTTTATTTGCATAACAGATTCAATGAATAACCAATTCAGCCTTGACCGGCAAAACGGAGGTATTTATGGAAAAACTCGAACAGCTTTATGAGGGAAAAGCAAAAAAAGTGTTTGCTACCGGTGATCCGGAGCTTTTGATCGTGTCTTACAAGGACGACGCCACCGCGTTTAACGGACTGAAGAAAGGCACCATCGCAGGCAAGGGCGTTATCAACAATAAGATGAGCAACAGCCTTATGCGGATACTTGAAGCTTCCGGTGTTCCGACTCATTTTGTGAAGGAACTTTCTGACAGAGAGACATTGGTTAAAAAAGTGTCGATAGTGCCTCTTGAGGTCATTATCAGAAACATTTCAGCAGGCTCTTTTTCAAAGCACTACGGTGTGGAAGAGGGAATCGTTTTCGACGCGCCGACCATTGAGTTTTCCTACAAGAACGATGAACTTGGCGATCCGCTTCTCAACGAGTACCACGCAAAAGCGCTGAAGCTGGCGACCGACGAGGAGATCAGCCTGATCAAAAAGTACTCCTTCAAAGTCAATGAGGTCCTGAAGGATTTCTGGAAGTCCTGCGGCGTCACTCTTGTGGATTTCAAGCTTGAGTTCGGAAGACTCGGTGACGGAACTATCATTCTTGCGGACGAGATCAGCCCCGACACATGCAGACTCTGGGACAGCAAGACCGGAGAGAAGATGGACAAGGACCGCTTCCGCCGCGACATGGGCGGAGTTGAGGACGCTTATCAGAAGATAATGGCAAGACTTGAGGAACATTACGACGCGGCCATCACAAACAAGTGAGGTGTTTTGAGTATTCATGAGGAGTGCGGCGTTTTCGGCGTGATGTCAAAGACGCCAATGGACGTTGCGGGCATATGCTGCCTCGGCCTTTAGCTCTTTTTCAGGGGCGTAGGCCGTTTATTTTTCTTTACAATTATAAGTGGAATTGATATCATAATAAGGTTTGAAGGGTATTGGTTTGTGCCCTTTTTCAGAAGATCAAAAATCCCGTGCAGGGCTTTTAGCAGGAGGTTTACTGTTATATGAAAGAAAAACTTGCCGAAATCAAAAAGGCGTTTATCGAGAGGGCGGCAGCGGCGGAATCTGAAGAGACCGTTGAAGCGCTGAGAGTTGAATTTCTCGGTAAAAAAGGCCTTATTACCGGTGTCATGAAGCTGATGGGCCAGCTGAGCCCCGAGGAAAGACCTGCATTCGGTCAGTCCGCCAATGAAGTCCGGAACTATATCGATTCGAAGATCGCCGAAAAGAAAAAGGAGATAAAAGCGCTGGAACTTGAGAAGGCTCTTGAAAAGGAGACTGTGGACGTGACCATGCCCGCAACCAAGGTCCCCGAGGGAAGTCTTCACCCGCTGAACAAAGTCACGGAAGAGATGAAGAGGCTTTTCATCGGCATGGGCTACGAGATAGCGGAAGGTCCGGAGGTGGAATATGATTACTACAACTTCGAGGCACTGAACCTCCCGGAAGGACACCCGGCAAGGGATACACAGGACACGTTTTATATTACGGATAAGATGCTTCTAAGGACCCAGACGTCCAGCGTGCAGATCCACGTCATGGAGCATAAGAAACCGCCGATCAGGATCATCAGCCCGGGCAAAGTCTACAGAGCCGACAACCTTGACGCCACACACTCGCCGATATTCCACCAGCTGGAAGGCCTTGTGGTCGACAAAGGCGTCACGATGGGTGACCTTAAGGGAACCCTGGAGGTCTACGCAAAAGCCATGTTCGGTGAAAACACGAAGATCAGGCTGAGACCCCACCATTTCCCGTTTACCGAGCCCAGTGCCGAGGTCGACGTTACCTGCTGGGGCTGCGGCGGAACAGGTTGCAGGATATGCAAAGGCGAGGGCTGGGTAGAGGTCCTTGGCTGCGGCATGGTGCACCCCGACGTTCTCAGGCGCTGCGATATAGACCCTGAGGTCTATTCGGGTTTTGCTTTCGGTATAGGCATCGAGAGGACCGCTCTTGCAAGGTACGGCGTTTCCGACCTGAGGCAGTTCTTCGAGAACGATGTCCGTTTCCTTGAGCAGTTTTGATCGAACGGGAGGGTTAGAACATGAAAGCACCTTTAAAATGGTTACTTGCTTATACAGATATCAAAAATGAAGGGACCGACGCTTTCGCCGAGCACCTTGCAAGCGAAATGACTCTCAGCGGATCAAAGGTTGAGACAGTGGATAAGCTTGAAAGCAAGATCCACAGAGTCGTTGTGGGAAAGTGCGTCGAGATAGTAAGACATCAGAACTCCGACCATATGTTCGTCTGCCAGATGGACGTGGGTGAGGCTTTCGGCGGCGTCACACAGATAGTTACGGGAGCCCAGAACGTCAAACTCGGTGACCACATTCCGGTGGCTCTGGACAATTCCGTCATCTCAGGAGGACGTGAGATAAAAGCCGGTAAGCTCAGGGGCGAGGTCTCAAACGGTATGATGTGCTCTTTTGAGGAGCTGGGCCTTTCGTCGTCAGCTTTCGAAGGCGGGATCGACGACGGCGTCATCGTTCTCGAAGATCTTAAGATGCTTGACGGCGCGGACTATGATTCATTTATCGGGAAAGACATTATGGAGGTCCTTGACGTATGCTACAAGGATCACGTCATAGACTTTGAGATCACTTCAAACAGAGCGGACTGCTTCAGCATAACGGGTCTTGCAAGAGAAGCCGCCGTTACTATGGGCGCAAAGTTTGAGATGCCGAAGATCGTCGTGAAAGAAGAGGCCGAAGGATACGCCAAGGATTCCGTTCAGGTGTTCGTTGCCGACGAGACCCTCTGCCCTGCATATTTTGCCAGGTCGGTCAAAAACGTTAAGATCGCTCCTTCTCCGAAATGGATGAGGGACAGACTTGAGGCCTGCGGCGTGAGATCCATCAATAACATCGTCGACATCACGAATTACGTCATGCTTGAACTTGGCCAGCCGATGCACGCCTTCGACAGAAGAACCGTAAGAGGCGGTAAGATCGTGGTAAGAAGGGCCGCGGAGGGCGAGATATTCAGGACCCTTGACGGTGTCGATCGAAAACTTAACGCCAATATGCTCGTGATTTCAGACGCCGAGGGCGCCATCGGTATCGCGGGAGTCATGGGCGGCGAGAATTCCGAGATAAGACCCGACACCCGGGAGATCATATTCGAGAGCGCGACGTTTGACGCGGTGACCGTAAGGCGCGGCGCAAAGAGCGTTGGCCTCAGAACAGAGTCCTCCTCAAGATTTGAGAAGGGCCTCGATCCGATGCTGGCAAAGATAGCCATCGAAAGAGCCGCTCAGCTGGTGGAAGAGCTTGGCGCGGGCGAGGTCGAGAAGGGCGTCGTGTCCTGCGTGAGAAAGGACGCGTTCCTTGAGAGGACAGTGCCCTTTGACTGCGATAAGATCAATGCGTTCCTCGGAACCGATATTCCCGAAGAGAAGATGGCCGCTATCCTTACGGACCTTGAGTGCCGGGTGGACGCCGGAAAGAAGATCATCGTTCCGCCTTATTTCAGGCACGACCTTATTTGCCTTGCCGACGTGGCGGAGGAGGTTGCCAGATTCTACGGATACAACAAGATCGAGTCCACACTTCTTAAGAACTGCGAGATGACTCTCGGCAGCAGGACAAAGCACCAGCGCATCAGGGACGTCATCAGAAACAGAATGTCCGGAAGCGG
Organism: Clostridia bacterium; assembly: GCA_017444825.1. Taxonomy (GTDB): domain Bacteria; phylum Bacillota; class Clostridia; order UBA1212; family UBA1212; genus UBA1212. The sequence goes on along the minus strand of JAFSVU010000008.1, from coordinate 123,804 downwards.
CTTCAGAGAGATGCTCACCTATTCTTTTGAAAGCCCGAACGTTTACGATAAGCTTCTTCTTAAAGAGGGTGACTTCCACAGAAATTACGTGAAGATATCCAATCCTCTCGGCGAGGACTACAGTGCCATGAGAACATCCATGGCGCCTACGGTGCTGAGGACATTGGCGTTCAATTACGCCCAGAGAAACAAGGCCGCGAAGCTTTTCGAGATCGCCTACGTTTACCTCAAAAAAGAAAACGAAGAGGAGCTTCCGGAGCACAGAGAGCAGCTGGCCATCGGCGCATACGGAGATATGGATTTCTTCAAGCTGAAAGGCGTGGTGGAGGCGCTGTTTGAGGAGCTTAAGATAAAGGGCGCGGAATACGAGGCTTCGAAGGAGCTTCCCTTCATGCATCCGGGCAGGACCGCAAATGTGATCCTGGAGGGAAAGAACATCGGATATATCGGGCAGGTACATCCTCTTGCGACTGACAATTTCGAGGCACCGAGGAATTCGTACATTGCAGTTCTTGACTTGGCGCCCCTTGTCGATGCGGCGGTGGAGATACCCAAAGGAAAAGAACTTCCCAAGTTCCCTGCAGTCACGAGAGACCTTGCTGTAGTGCTGAAAAAGAGCATTCCCCAGGGAGAGGTGATCAGGATCATAAAACAGCGGGGCGGAAAGCTTCTTGAGTCCTGCGATCTTTTCGACTGCTACGAGGGCATTCAGGTGGGACCCGGGAAGAAGAGCCTGGCTTACAGTCTCTGCTTCAGAAGCGCCGAGGGAACGCTTACGGATGACGATATCGATAAACAGATGAAGAAGATCCTCAACGGTCTTGAAAATATAGGCGCTGAGCTTCGTTAAGTATTTATTCCGGGGGCAATCGTTATTGCCCCTGTTTTGTGGTTATTACAGGAGTTGCAATGGACAGTATATACAGGCTGATCGAAAACAATCTTTCCGAAGACGGAAGGCTTCCTCTGAATTTCAACATACTTAGGATCGCCCAGGGCGAGGATTACCCTCCGCCGGAGGATGACGAAGACCGGGAGTTTGCGGACGGGGTCCGTCAGGGTGAATTTGATGCCGTTGCCGTGCGTCTTCCCAAGGAGATAAGGCAACATCCGCTGGTGAATTTCCGCATAGCTGTCGTGCTGAAAAAGGCGGTGGAGAGCTACGCCGCAAAGACCGGAAACACGGGCATGTCCGTTAAGGAGGTCAAGAAGGCGGAGAGAAGCATAGCCTCCGCAAAGACTCTTATAGATAATTACGAGGCCATCACCATTGCCGACAGAGTCCTTTCCCATATGATCCACATTAAGACCGACAGGCTTGAGATCGCAAAATTCGGGCGATATCTTGCAAAAGAATCCGATTCCGTGATGTGCGTAAAGCTCGGCATAGCCATGGTGGGAAGATTCGGTGACATCAACGATTCGGAGCTGCTGGAAACGCTGGGACGGTGCGAGGAATTCACCCATTTTTCCGTACTTGCGCTGCAGGGAATCTTAAAATTCACGGGAGACTTCGTCGATGCCGCCATGGAGCTTATCAGAGTGACAAGGGGATGGGGAAAAGTCGCCTGCATACTTGCGCTTCCTGACGAAATAACCAATGCCGAGCACCGCAAATACCTTCTCTCCCACGGCGCGGAAGTCTCCGTTGGCGCAGGACACGTGGCGGTGGAGGTTGCCATCAAATCCGGCATGGGAAGCTATCTCCTTGATGCCGTTGACAACGGGACAAAGCTTTCGGATGAAGAGTCAAAAGGCGCTTGCGACATTATAAGCGGTCTTTTCCAGGCGGAGCCGGTGAAAGCACTCGACAGCTTCAACGAGCTTCCGGACGTAGGTACGGTTCTGTCTTCATTTGCCGTCTGTGTAAAAAACGGGCTGCTCGAGGATGAGAGGACCGGAGAGATCATCGGAAAACTCGAGGAGAGAAATTTCATTAAAAAATCGTAAGACGGGCAGGCGGAAATGAAAATGAAAGTCGGAATAGATACGGGAGCATATATTTACAGATACGGCGTGAAAGAGGGCCTTGCGAGGATGAAGAGACACAGGTACGATACCCTTGACTTCCAGACCTTTGCAAACACAGAAGACCGGCTGTTTCTTCAGAACGACAGCGGCTTTGAAAAGATGCTCCTTGATTTCAAAAAGGACTGCGCGGACGCCGGGATCGAGATATCCCAGGTCCACGGCCCCTGGAGATGGCCTCCGAGAGACTTCACCCCTGAGAACAGGGCGGAACGGTTCGAAAAAATGGCCAGAAGCATTAAGGGAACACGCATCCTCGGCTGCGATAATTTTGTCATACATCCTATAATGCCCTTCGGAGACAACCAAAACCCGGATCCCGAAGCGTTCCATGAGATCAACTTTGAGTTTTTTAGCAGGCTATGTGACGAGGCCGAAAAATACGGCGTTACGATTTGCCTTGAAAACATGCCCATGCCCGTGCTGACTCTTGCAACGCCAAGGCAGATACTCGGCTTTGTGAAGGAGATCAACAGGGAAAGCCTCAAGGTGTGCCTCGACACGGGCCACTGCGCAGTGTGCGGCGAGGATGCCGCGGAGGCAGTGAGGCTTCTCGGAAAAGAATATCTTAAGGTGCTCCATGTCCACGACAATGACGGCCACCGGGACCTCCACTGGCTGCCGGGATTCGGCGTCATAGACTGGACAGAGTTCGGAAAGGCGCTCCGTGAGATCGGCTACGAGGGCAGTTTTTCACTTGAAACGGGCGTACCGGGAAGGGTTCCTTCAGCCGCAAGAGAGGAAATGGAGATCGCGCTTTTCGGCATTGCCGATACTATCGCAGGGAACAGACCCGCGTGAAGCTTGATAAAGGCTGATATATTTGAAAATCTGCTTTTTATTTATTATAATATTTTAGGTTCTGCAAGCCTTCTTCAGGCTTCGCAGGAACACGCACACTTAAGATGATGAAAAGAGGTAATATTGGTTATGTCTCACAAACTTGGTATAATCGGTTTCGGAGGAATGGGTTACTATCACTTTTTGCAGATACGCGAAAAACTCGAAGGAGTCGTATCCGTGAAAGGTGTTTTTGATGTCAGAGAGGAACAGCAGCAGCTCGCGATCGACAACGGGCTCATTGCCTACGGCACGAGAGAATCTCTCCTCACTGATCCGGAGATCGATTTGGTCCTTGTGGCGACGCCAAACAACTTCCATAAAGATATATCCATCGATGCGCTGAGACACGGAAAAAACGTGGTTTGCGAAAAACCGGTGACGCTGAACGCGGAGGAGCTTCGTGAGGTAATCGCCGTTTCAAAGCAGACGGGCAAATTGTTTACGGTGCACCAGAACCGCCGCTGGGACAGGGACTTCAGGATCATAATGGAAGTCGTTAATTCCGGCATTATCGGAAAACCCTACATGGTGGAGAGCCGCGTCCAGGGCTCCAAGAGAGTGCTTCAGGAGTGGCGGGGCCGCAAAGAGAACGGCGGCGGAATGATCTACGACTGGGGTATCCACATACTTGACCAGATAATGTGGCTTGACAGATCAAAGGTGAAAGAAGTTTACTGCGACACATTCTCGATCTTTGCAAAAGAGGTGGACGATAACTTCAAGGCTGTGATCAAGTTCGAGTCAGGACTTAACGCCATGCTCAAGGTGGAGACGAACTGCTTTATAAACCAGCCCCGCTGGAATCTGTTCTGCGAAGACGGGACGGCTGAGATCGCCGACTGGACGTGCAGCGGAAAGATCGTAAAGCTAAAGGACGAATCTGAGCTTGCCTGGGACAACGTGATCGTTTATACCGAAGCGGGCCCCACAAGGACAATGGCGCCAAGGCCGATGGAGACGACAGAGGAGCTTCCGCTTCCCTCCGTAAATGCCGACTGGACCGAGTTTTACAAAAACGTCACCGCAGCGATAGAAGGAAGAGAGGAACTGATAGTCAAACCAGAGGAGGCTCTCCGGGTCATGACTGTCATAGACGCGCTTTTCGTATCCGCGAAGGAGGGCAGAAGCGTAACGGTCAACGCTTAACGAAAAAAATACAACAGGGGGATATATGGGGTTTACTGAAATAATCGCATTGCTCGGCGGCCTCGGCGCATTCCTGTTCGGCATGAAGTTCATGGGAAACGGACTTGAGTCTGCCGCAGGTACAAAGCTGAGCGCCATCATGAACAAGCTGACGGGAAATCCGGTCAAGGGATTTCTTTTCGGCGTGGGCACGACCATTGTCATCCAAAGTTCCGCCGCCGCAACCGTCATGGTGATGGGTCTTGTGAACGCAGGCATCGTGGATCTTGTACAGGCCGCATCCGTTATCATCGGATCGAACGTGGGTACCACCATCACCAGTATCCTCATCGCGCTGGACATCAGCTTCATAGCGCCTTTCTGCATATTTATCGGCGGAGTTCTTTACCTTTACGGTAAGAAAAAGTGGCTGAAAAAGCTGGGCCAGATAGTCCTTGGTTTCGGATTCCTGTTCCAGGGGCTCAAATGGATGAGCGGCTCAATGAAGGGTCTGAAAGACCTTGCCTGGTTCCAGGACCTTCTCACAAACGTCGCGTCCTGGCCTGTGATAGGTTTTTTGATAGGCCTTGTTATGTGCGCGATCATGCAAAGCTCCAGCGCTTCGGTCGGTGTCATCCAGGCGATGGCTCTCGAGGGAATAATGCCAATGGGCTTTGCCTCATGCGCGGTTGCGGGCATAAACCTGGGCTCTTCTGTGCCTACCATCATATCTTCGTTTAACGCAAAAAACGACGCCAAGCGCGCCTCATTCATTTACACATTCTACAATTTCGTCGGATGCGTCATATTTGTGCCGCTGACGTTGTTTACGCCATACACCTCGTGGATCGCCGCTACCGGCGCCAATGACATATTCCAGGTCTCGCTTTTCCACATCATATTCAAGGTGGTGACAGCGGCGATCTGCCTGCCTCTCGTAAAACCCATCGTTAAACTTTCGTATAAGTTTATACCGAAGGTGGACCACGAGGGCGAGCTCAGGCTTGAGCACATTGACGTGAACCTCAAAGGCGCTCCCACAACGGCCATGATACAGGTCCAGAAAGAGGTCGAAAGGCTGGGAAATCTTGCAAAGGAGAACCTTGTGCTTGCTGTCGACGGCCTCAGGAACAGATCTCTTGAGAATGCCGAAAAGATAAGAGAGCAGGAGGATACCGTAGACTTCCTGACCAATGCGATCACCGAGTACATGATCTCGGTAAACGTGAACGCTCTTCCCACGACGGTCTCAAACTACTTCGGACGGGTCTTCCACGTAGTCACCGACCTTGAAAGGATATCGGACCACGCCATTAATATAGTGGAGAAGACCGAGACCTTTGTTGAGCAGAAGCTTTCATTTTCGGAGCTTGCCAAGAGCGAGATAGCGCCTATCGTCGACCACAACATCGAACTGTTTGACCTTGTAATGAAGGATTTCCTGGCCAACAAAGCCACGGAACACGACCTCCTTCAAATGAACAGGCATGAGCAGCAGATCGATCTTTTAACCAAAGAGGCGCAGAACAACCACATCGAGCGTCTCAAAGCAAAGGAGTGCAGCACCGAGACCGGTGTTATCTTTGTCCAGCTGATGCATGATCTGGAGAGAGTCGGCGACCATTTGTACAATATCGGATGGCTCGCCAATGCCGAAAATGATGGCATAGTGAGGGAAATATGATCTATTCAAAAACCAAATGGTTACTTATGGCATTGGTTATTTGTGCGGCGCTTGTTGTTCTTTGCGCCTGTTTTGACCCGGGAACTGACCCAAAGGAGGAGACACCCACCGGCGGAGTCATTATCGTCATAGAAACGCCGCAGGATACTGACCCTGCTGAGACACCGGTGCCGGTGATCACCGAAGAACCTGAGATCAGCCCTACGGAAGCTCCCACGGACACCCCTGAGCCTACAAATACGCCGGAACCCACGGACACTCCGGAGCCCACCCCTTACAGAGACGTTTACTATGACATTGACGCTGTAAGAACTTTTTACGTGGAACCGGACAAGGAATACACTTTTGATTTCGGCGACACCTCAGGCTGGACAGTTGACGGAAGAGGCATCATGACCGTGTCTTTCAGCGGTTCACAGCTTAAAGTCAAGGCGTCGTCCACGGGATATGCAAAGCTAAGCGGCCCGGATGGACTCATTGGTTATATTTACTCCGGCAAGGCGGTTGAAAAGACCGAGGCCAGAAGGGTCAAAGAGGGCTTTCCGTACTACATTTATTATGAGAAGGGAAAGCACGTGATGGTGGTCTACGAGGCCGATGACGAGGGGTATTACACGGTGCCCGTAAGGACCATATCCTGCGCCAGCGGATCGACGCCGTCAAAGACTCCTGTGGGGAACTTTGAACTTGGGGAGAAGATGAGATGGAAGGTGTTCAGCGCAAACTGCCATGCCCAGTACGGCATCCAGTACGCCTCGGGTGTTTTTCTCCACGGCCCGTGCTATGGCGCTCAGAGGGAAAGCTCGATAATATCGTATTACTATAACACGATCGGTGACAGCTCCACAGGCGGATGCCTCAGGATGCAGACCGGCAACATATATTGGATATACATGAACTGTGATTCCGGAACGAAGCTTGAAATAGTGGACGGAAGTCCCAGGGGCCTTGATTGCGAAAAACCTTCGGAGATACCCGAGTCCGCCTGCTATGATCCCACGGATCCGGTGCTCAAAAAGTAAGACCATTGGTTATTTCAGGAGGAAGCTATGGATTTTTCAATGATACATCCCGCGGATCAGCTCGTAATGATGATGGAGAGGATATACTCATACGGTATGACCACCACCAGCGGCGGAAACCTTTCGATCCTTGACGAAAACGGCGATATCTGGATCACGCCGGGATCTATTGACAAGGGTTCTCTGACAAGAGACGACATAGTAAGGGTGAAGCCCGACGGCACAGTTTGCGGAAATCACAAGCCTTCGAGCGAGTTTCCCGTGCATAAAAAGATATACGAGATGAGGCCCGATCTCCATGCGGTGCTCCACGCACATCCCCCGGCATTGGTGGCTTTCAGTATAGTCAGGCGCATTCCCGAGACGAGACTTGTGCCCAATGTAGCCCACGTTTGCGGAAGCGTTGATTTTGCCGCGTATGACGTGCCGGGAAGCGTCGGTCTCAGCGAAAAGATATCCGCCAAGTTCGGCGAAGGCCACAACGTGGTTATGCTCGAAAACCACGGCGTATTTGTTGGATCCAAGGATATATTCGGCGCGTTCAAAGCCTTCGAGACGTTTGATTTCTGCGCAAGACTTGAGATCGAGGGTCAGAAGCTCGGAAAGATATCCGCGCTCACCGACGAGGACGTGGCTCTCTCGAAGGAGAAGCAGCCTGCGGTACTCGACGAGTTCATTAACAAAAACATGACCTCCGAGGAAAAAGCGGCCCGCCGGGACATGGTCAAGTTCATAACAAGAGCATACCGCCAGCAGCTTTTCACCAGCACCCAGGGCACGTTCTCCCAGAGGCTCTCCGACGGTTCATTCCTGATCACTCCCCACGGCAAGGACAGAAAATACATGGAGCCGGAGGACCTGGTGCACGTAAGAGGAACGATGTGCGAGCAGGGGAAGACGCCTTCGGGTTCGGTACTCCTTCACAAGAAGATATACGACGACCATCCGGAGATCAACTCCATTATCATTGCCCATTCCCCCCACATCATGGCCTTCGCGGTCACCGATGCCGAGTTTGACTCAAGGACCATTCCCGAGTCTTACATAATGCTGAGGGACGTGAAAAAGCTTCCCTTTGGCGTCAGCTTCAAGAATCACAAGCTCGTAAGCGACACCATCGATCACATGACGCCAATAGTGCTCATCAAGAACGAGTGCGTGCTGGTAACCGGTGCGAGCCTCCTCAATGCGTTTGATAAGCTGGAGGTCATGGAATACAGCGCCAAGGCCATCCTCGCGTCCAAAGGCATTGGCAATATCGTCGCAATAACCAATGAAGAGGTGGACGAGCTGCATAAGGCGTTTAAGTTTTAGTTGGCTAAAAATAGGTAAATAAAAGGTAACAGGTGGTAAAGGTATGAGGAAGATTGAGATTTTTGATTCGACCCTTCGTGACGGTGAGCAGTCACCGGGTTTTTCCATGAATCTTGCCGAAAAGCTTTCCATGGCCAGAATGCTCCGCTCGCTCAACGTGGACGTTATCGAGGCGGGTTTTGCGGCCTGTTCCCAGGGCGACTACGCGTGCGTGAAAAGGATCGCGGATGAGATCAAGGACGTCACAGTTGCGTCTCTATGCAGATGCGTGGAGTCAGACTGCGACATAGCCTGGAACGCTTTAAGGGGTGCCGAAAAGCCGCTCCTTAACGTATTCATCGCCACCTCGGACCTCCATATTTCCCAAAAGCTTCATTCCACGAGAGAAGAAGTCCTTAAGACAGTTGCGAGAGTCGTGTCCTACGCGGCTTCCCTTTGCCCTGAGGTGGAATTCTCCGCCGAAGATGCCACAAGATCAGACCGGGATTTCCTGCTCAAGGTGCTTAAAACAGCTCTTTCAAGCGGCGCTAAGATCCTGAATATCGCAGACACTGTCGGCTACATCCAGCCGGAAGAGATCAGGGAGCTTGTGACTTTCCTAAAAGAAGGCCTTTCGGGCGGCCCCGAATACAAACTTTCAGTCCACTGCCACAACGACCTGGGTCTTGCTACGGCAAATACTCTTGCCGCTGCTTTGGCGGGCGCCGACAGAGTGGACGTGACGGTCAACGGAATTGGTGAGAGAGCCGGCAACGCATCCCTTGAAGAAACTGTGATGGCGCTCAAAACCAGGAAGGACCACTACGGGTGCTATACCGATGTAAATACAAAGCTCATAGTGCCCGCATGCAGGAAGCTGGTCATGCTGACAGGCGTAAAGGTGCAGGCTAACAAGGCTATAGTTGGTAAAAACGCATTTGCCCATGAATCGGGCATCCACGTCCACGGCATGATGGCCGACAGAAGGACATATGAGATAATAGACCCTGAGGACATTGGTCTTGCGGAGAGCAAGATCGTTATGGGAAAGCATTCGGGACGCCACGCCCTCGAGGAGAGGCTGGCGGTGCTTGGTTTCACGAGCCTGACAAAAGAGCAGGTGGACGAGCTTTTCGAAAAATTCAAACTTGTGGCGGAGGCCAAAAAAGTGGTCTCGGACAAGGACATCGAAGCCCTGGTGAGAGCGGAGCTCCTTGATTTTACCGGCGAATACAGGCTGGACAAGTATATAATCAATTCCGGCAACGTGCTGTCCAACACATGCAACATCCGCATAGTGAAGAGCGACGGCACAGGCTTCGACGGGTTTGCCACGGGTGAAGGTCCTATCGACGCTGCCTACAACGCTATAAATGACGCGCTTAAGACGGATGCGAAGCTGCTGGATTACATGATCGAGTCCGTTACCGGCGGCACGGATGCCCAGGGTGCCGTGAGCGTTAAGATTTCAATTGACGATAAGGTGGTTAAAGGCTACGGCGTCAGCGTCAATATTTTCGAGGCGAGTATTGCCGCGTATCTGAATGCTCTCAACAACAAATGAGGCGGGAAACCGACCTGAAATCCACCTGTAAGCGAAACGGGCCGGCAGCTGAAATCGTTTGAATTTAGCTTTATAAAGTTATAAAATAAAAAATTGTGAATTTTCACATAAAGGAGATCAAAGTAATGGCTTATTATTGCAAAAAAACGATCGCCGACATCGACTGCGCCGGCAAGAAAGTAATCGTACGCGTTGATTTCAACGTTCCCTTTGACAGCGAAGGAAATATTTCCGACGACAAGCGTATCGTCGGTGCGCTTCCTACGATCAAATATCTGCTTGACAAAAATGCGGCAGTGATACTCGTTTCCCACCTGGGAAGACCGAAGGGCGAGTTCAACATGAAATATTCCATGGCTCCGGCTTCAAAGAGACTCTCAGAGCTCCTCGGAAAGGAAGTTATCCAGGCAACTGACGTCATTGGTCCCGATGCAAAAGCCAAGGCAGAAGCGCTGAAGCCCGGCGAGATCATGATGCTGGAAAACGCAAGATTCCACAAAGAGGAAGAGAAAAACAACGCTGATTTTGCAAAAGAGCTGGCTTCGATGGCTGAGCTTTACGTTAACGACGCATTCGGCACCGCTCACAGAGCCCACGCTACTACAGCGGGCATCGCAGACTACCTCCCGGCAGTTTCAGGCTTCCTTATCGAGAAAGAGATCAAATTCCTCGGCAATGCCGTCAACAACCCGGAGCACCCCTTCGTGGCCATCCTCGGCGGAGCGAAGGTTGCGGATAAGCTCACTGTTATTTCCAGTCTGCTTGAAAAGTGCGACACACTCATCATCGGCGGCGGAATGGCTTACACGTTCCTGAAAGCTCAGGGCTACGGCATCGGCACGTCTCTCTGCGACGACGAAAAGCTTGACTACTGCAAAAAGATGATCGAAAAGGCTGAGGCGCTCGGTAAGAAGCTGCTTCTTCCTGTGGACGCTGTCACTATCGCAGAGTTCCCGAATCCCATCGACGCTCCCGTTGACACGGTGGTATACCCGGTAGATTCAATGCCCGCAGACAGAATGGGCTGCGACATCGGCCCCAAGACCTGCGATATCTTCGCAGAAGAAGTGAAGAACGCTAAGACGGTTGTTTGGAACGGACCTATGGGCGTATTTGAGAACCCGATCCTTGCAAAAGGAACCATTGCAGTCGCAAAGGCTATGGCTGACGCGGACGCGGCTACCATCGTTGGCGGCGGAGACAGCGCGGCTGCAGTCGAGCAGCTTGGTTTTGCAGATGCCATCAGCCACATTTCCACCGGCGGCGGCGCATCCCTTGAGTTCCTCGAGGGAAGAGATCTCCCCGGCATTTCCTGCCTTGAGAACAAGGACAGAAAGATCGTTGCAGCGGGCAACTGGAAGATGAACAAGACACCCTCTCAGGCCGCAGCTTTCATCAAAGAGCTTGCAGAAGCCGTAAAGGATGCCAAAAATCAGGTGATCTGCGCAGTTCCGTTTGTGGCAATTCCCGCTGCACTTGAAGCTGCAAAAGGCACAAATATCAGCATCGCCGCTCAGACGATGGATTACCACGACAAGGGAGCCTACACCGGCGAAGTATCCGCTGAGATGCTCTGTGACCTTGGCGTTAAATACGTTATCATCGGCCACTCCGAGAGACGTCAGTATTACAACGAGACAGACGAGACTGTCAACCTTAAGGTTAAACAGGCCCTGAAGTACGGGATCACTCCTATCGTTTGCGTTGGCGAGTCCAAAGATCAGAGGCTTGCAGGCGTGACCAATGAGCTCGTCTCCTACCAGGTAGAATACGCTCTTAACGGCGTTCGCGACGACCAGGCTGCAGGCATCATCATTGCTTACGAGCCGATCTGGGCTATAGGCACAGGCCTCACTGCTACAGACGACCAGGCACAGGAAGTTTGCAAAGTGATCCGCGACACTATTGAGAAGCTCTACGGTAAGAACGTTTCATCCGTCATCACCATCCAGTACGGCGGATCCTGCAACGCTAAGAATGCGGCAGGTCTCTTCTCAATGGCGGATATCGACGGCGGCCTTGTAGGCGGAGCCAGCCTCAAGGTTCCGGACTTTGCCGTTATCGCAAACAGCTGAGTAGATCGATCAGACTGAACTGATCACACCGGCGGGGCAGGGCGCTTGAACCTTTGATTTGGTTTAAGTTCTCTGCCCCTTTGTTAAAAACAGACGAAAGACATTGGTTTTAGATCCGGAGGTTACATGAAAACGGGTTTGACCACAAAAGATAAGATCAAGATCGCGGCAATGATCGCCGTATACGCAATATTTGTGCTGGGCCTTTCTTCGATCCTTCTCGAGGGAATAGGCACCTTCGTCGGCGTATGGCTCAACAGACCTGTTATCGACGGCTATATGTCAAAGTACTATCCGGACGTTAAATACAAGGTGGTCTCGGCTGAGTTCAGAAACGAAAAGGACAGGTTTCTCGGCTTTGACGTAAAGACCAAGGGATATTGTTACGAGTGCGAAGTCATATCACTCGATGATGGAGCCCACGGGAGCCTCGCCAAGGGAGACAGGTTCAGGATCAAATCCTACAATTTTAACATCTATTATGACGAGATCTTTTCTGTTTTTGCCTGCGACAGGGAGCTGGCGGAGCGTATTGACGACTATCTGTATGAAAAAGTGAGTTCTTTCTTCTCGGCAGGGGACTACGAATTTACACCTTTTGATCTTTATGCGGATACGATGCCCCAAACGGGACAATTCTCTGGTCCTGCTACGGAAAAGGTACGTGAAGCGATCCAAAGCGGCATTCTGCAGGATTGCGACATAGTGCTTTACGTCGGCGGCAAGGACGTTGATTTTGATAAATACAAGGAGATAATATCCGGCATTGTAGATTTTTATACCGAGAATGCGCCGGGAGGGGATCCGCTTCTTGTTCCCGCGAACCTCCAGGTCTTCTACTATTACGAGCCGTCCGAAGGCGAAACTGTGGCCCTTTACGAGTCTGAATTTACCGCGGCGGAACTTAAGTTTACACGCAGCATGGTGGAGGTCGCCAAGGACATCCACTACAAGATGATCCCTTCAGACGATGAACTCGGCAAGATAAACACCTATAACGTTTTCCGCGTTATTTATATCGTTGTGATCCTCGTGGTGGTGGTGGGGCTCTCGGGCTTCTGGGTCGTGAGAAGGGTGCGGAAGATCGTAAAGCAGGGCCGCGCCAAAGCGTTACTCGGCACCGCCGAAACCGCCCCGAGCGAAAACAGCGAGGCTGAAGTTTCAGAGAGTGAAAAAAGCGAGGCAGACGCTTTCGAGACCGAAGACAAAGAATAACCCAAGAGGCTGATTTTTATGACAGGCAGCGATCTGATAGTTAAAATACTCATAGAATCCGGAGTTACCGTGTGCTTTGGTTACCCCGGAGGCGCCGCCATGCCTCTTTACGACGCGCTTTACAAAAAAAGAGATGTTATAAGACACGTGAGGACAGCCCATGAGCAGGGCGCTTCTCACGCGGCGGACGGCTATGCAAGAGCTTCGGGAAAGCTGGGCGTTTGCATTGCAACGTCAGGTCCCGGGGCCACAAATCTTGTCACGGGAATAGCCACAGCTTTTTCAGACAGCAGCCACGTGCTTTTTATTACCGCAAACGTGGACTCCTCACAGGTCGGGACCGACAGCTTCCAGGAGGCGGATATTGCGGGCATCACCACGCCTGTATGCAAGTATAACTGGACCGTAAGAGACCCATTCAGCCTCGAAATCATATTGAGAAAAGCAATCAGACTTTCGACGGAAGGCCGACCCGGACCGGTCCTTGTGGACATCCCCCACGACATTTTATCATATGATTTCCCAAGGAGTTACATTTCCGGGAAATATGACGATTCACTGTGCGAAGCGAGGAGCCCGGTCATTCCCGAGGTTCCGACAGACACCGTGGGGAGTATCGTTAAAATGATCAAGGGCTCAAAAAGGCCTCTTATCATCGCGGGCGGGGGAGTCATTGTTTCGGGCGCAGCCACGGAACTGACCGGGCTTGCGCGAAAGGGCGGCATACACGTTGCGACAACGCTTATGGCCCGCGGAATACTGCCGTCAGGCGATCCTCTTGATCTCGGCATGGTTGGAGCATACGGAGATCCCCGTGCTATAGCTTTTGCCGGCGGAGCGGACCTTATAATAGCCGTTGGAATGCGGTTTTCCAACAGGACCCACGGATATTTTCCCGATGGCACGCCTATCATCCATATCGACAGCGACTGCTCGGAGCTTGACAAAAACGTCAAGGTGACGCTTCCTGTCTGCGGAGACGCAAAGAAAGTGCTGGCGGCGGTGCTTGAAGTTTTTGACGACATTGGTTATGATCCGGAGAGCAGGCCCGAGGCAACTGTTGTAAGACCGGTCAAACAGGCAAAAAAAGAGCAGATCATACCTGATATTTCCGGCGGATCATTGTATCCGGGAAATACCGACAGGCTCGTTGGCGAAGTTTTTGATATGATCAGCGATAAGCTCGGCGACGTTTTTGTGGTGACCGACGTGGGTATACACCAGATGGCGACGGCCAGGCTCTATCCCTTCGAAAGACCGGGAAGACTTATTACCAGCGGAGGCTTCGGGACAATGGGCTTCGGCATTGGCGCTGATATTGGCGCAACTATAGCCGCAAAGGAGAACAGTCAGGGACGACCGGGAAGCGCTGTGCTTATAACCGGTGACGGCTCCTTCAGGATGAGCATTGCCGAGCTTGCTTCCGTGAGAGAAAACGGGATAAAGACGCTGATCGTGGTGATCAACAACAGATCCCTCGGCATGGTGAGGGACATCCAGAAAAAGTCGTTCGGGAGGCGCTACATTGCTACTGATGCGGCCTACAGGATACCTGATATCAGGAAGGTTGCCGGGGCTTACGGCCTTGCGGGCTTTGTTGCAAAGGATATTGGTTCGTTTGAAAAAGCGATTGACAGCTACATCCATGGCGAAAAAACGGTCGTGGTGGATCTGAGAGTTTAAATTAAGGTGATTTTATGGCGGATTTTAAGGAAAATGATTACAAGATAAGGACATTGTCCATCGTGGTGGATAACGTGGCGGGCGTGCTGTCCAAGGTTACCGGCCTTTTCAGCAGAAGGGGGTATAACATTGACAGCCTGGCAGTCGGTACCACCGAGAAGCCCGAGTTTTCACGTATTACTGTGAAGATCCACGCAGGCGAGTCCCAGGTCTCACACCTTGTATCCCAGCTGGAAAAGCTTCCCTGCGTAGGAAAGGTGGTGGTCCTTGAGGAGACGTCGATGATCCAGAGGGAACTCATCGTTATAAAAGTCAAGGCCGATTCGGAAACAAGGGGCGAGATAATCGAGATCGTGAACATCTTCAGGGGCAGGATAATCGACCTTTCCCCTGAATCAGTGATCGTGGAGGTCACGGGAGAGGACGACAAAGCGGAGGCGGTAATACGCATGCTCCAGAAATTCGGTATCATTGAGCTTGCCAGAACGGGTGTGGTCGCTCTGGGCAGGGGCAGAGATACGATATACGGCGATTGAAAAGGAAAAATGAAATGAGTTCACCATTAACCGATACCAGACACGTCTCGATATACGATACGACCCTGAGAGAGGGCTCCCAGTGCGCGGGCATATCATTTACGCTTGCCGATAAAATAACGCTTTGCATGGAGCTTGACAGGCTGGGTGTCGATTACATTGAGGGCGGTGTTGCCGGGGGTTCTCCCAAGGACGATTCGTTTTACAAGGAAATGCAAGGAAAACAGCTGTCTCACGCAAAGCTTGTCGCCTTCGGGCCCACCGTGAAACCGGGACTTTCACCAGAGGATGACAGGATGATAGCGGCCCTTGCCGATGCGGGTACTTCCTTTGTTACGGTTTTCGGGAAAGCCAGCGAAGAGCAGGCGTCGGAGATACTTGGCGTTACCCCTGAGCAGAATCTTGAAATGATATCGTCCACCATCAAATACCTCATCGGGAAAAGCAAAACGGTCTTTTTCGACGCGGAGCATTATTTTGACGGTTACAAAGCTTCACCGGACTATTCGCTTTCGTGCCTCAGGGCCGCGCTTGACGCGGGCTGCAGTGAGATCGTGCTTTGCGATACGAACGGTGGCGTTCTTCCCTTTGAGATAGAGTCGATAATAAAGGGGACTCTTTCGGTGATACCTGAGCTTGCGGGTCATTTCGGTATTCACGTTCACAACGATTCCGGCACCGCAGATTATTCAACTGTCGAAGCTGTCAGGCTCGGCGCAGACATGGCGCAGGTCGCTTTAAACGGCTGGGGCGAGAGATGCGGCAATGCAAACCTGTTCACGGTCGTTCCGAACCTGACTCTGAAGCTGGGCTTTGACACCATTCCTGACCTTACTGTGCTTTATGACCTTGCCCACAGAGCTGCCGAGACCGCCAATACAAAAATGTGGGAGTTTTCTCCGTTTGTCGGGAAATATGCTTTCTCACACAAGGCGGGGGTTCACATTGACGCGGTGCGGAAAAGTTCGTCCTCTTATGAGCATGTCGATCCGTCTTCCATTGGCAATGCCAGGAAATTTATGCTTTCGGAGCAGTCGGGAAGGGCGGCAGTCATCGCAAAAACCAATGCAATGCTCCCCAGACTCGGATTCAGCCTTGACGACGCGGGAGTTATCGTTGATAAGATCAAAGAACTGGAACTGGGCGGATATCAGTTTGAGGGGGCTGACGCTTCTTTCGAGATGCTGGTGAAGGATCTTCTCGGCATCAAAAAAAGCTGGTTCCGTTTAAATACTTACAAAGTGGTCGTTTTCGACAATGACGATCCCAAGAGCCATGCGGGGGACGACAAGTCCGGAGTCACAGCCAGCGCAATAGTAGACGTTACGGTCGACAACAGGCGCGAGATCACCGCCGACAACGGCATAGGCCCTGTGGACGCTCTGGATAAAGCGTTAAGAAAAGCTCTTACAAGTTTTTATCCTTCAATCGCCAATATGTACCTTGTCGATTACAAAGTGAGGGTCCTTGAAAGCAAACTTGCCACCGAATCGGTGGTGCGCGTCGTGATTGAAAGCTCCGACGGTGTGAGGAACTGGTGCACTGTGGGCGTGTCGGGCGACATAATCAAAGCCAGCTTCGATGCCCTTGTGGATTCATACACATATATGCTGGACAACAGCCTCGGAAAACCTGTTTGAACCTTGAAATTTCCTTAAAATTTTTTAGAAAAACGCCAATATGCCTCCCGGGACAGATTGCTCCCGGGAATTTTTTTGCCTCTCACGTTTATGTTATAACTAATATAAATAAGCGAAATATTTTCCGATTTTTAGGCTTTTCCGGAAAATAATTTTTTGCTTGATTCGATGACTCGCCGCTGGTACAATTCCCTCACAAGCCTGACGAAGGAGGTATCGAAATGTCAGATGTTAAATTTGAAATCGTACGGCGCATTGCGGTCATAAGTGACAAAGGCAGCGGCTGGACCAGGGAAATCAATCTTGTCAGATGGAATGACGGAGGCTTAAAAGTCGATATCAGGGATTGGAATTCCGGTCGTCAATCAATGAGAAAAGGGCTTACATTTAACCGGCCCGAATTTCTTTCCATCGTGAAAGCTTTTAAAAAGATAAATGCAGATGATCTTTATGATCCTTTCATGTCACTTAAAGAAGCAACGGTGGAAGCTTCGGAGGCGGACGACTCTTCCGAGCTCGACGCCGTGGTCAACGGGTGAAGCTTTTACCGCTTCTTGACCGGATAAAAGGCTTTTTCCTGAGGCTGCTTAAAAAACTGCCTGACCTGATCTCCGGTGCTCTTGACTTTGTTTACCCGCCTGTATGCCTGGTTTGCGGACTCTATTGCGAGAAGGACATATGCCCGGACTGCATTAAACTTGTTACCAGACCGGACAAAAAAAGCTTTAACATCAGGGAACTCTATGCCTACGGTGATTTTCGCTATTACGCCGGATATTCCGGAGTGGTGAAAGAGATAATCGGACGGTTCAAATTCAAGGGTGAAATGTGGATCGGAAGAAGGCTCGGAAACATTCTTTACGAAAGCTTCGTTGATTGTTTTGATTACTACGATCTTATCGTTTATGTTCCTGCCGGCAGAGCATCCTTTCTGAAAAGAGGCTTTGACCAGTGCAGTGAGATAGCGGCAGGTCTTTCAAAAAGATCCGGGTTACCTGTTTTGAGGGCCCTTGAGAGCAATTCAGGAAAAGGCCGCCAGCACAGGCTGAAAAGGGATTCACGTAAAGACAACGTGACCGGAAGATTCCGTATCAGTGACGTTCTTACGAAAGAAGAACTCGGAAAGCTTCGCGGAAGCAGAACGCTCCTGATCGACGATATCCTGACTACGGGGTCAACTTTGAGAGAATGCGCGTGCCTGCTGATCGATGAATGCGGATGCTTAAAGGTCGATGCCATGGTATTTGCCACAGGCAGGACCGACATTGGTTAGTACCGGTCGCGGACAAAAAAACGTACTTTGTTAACCGAATATAGTTGCTATTGCCGTTGGAAATGCGATCGCGGGGAGCCGCAGACTTTAGGAAACAAAGGTCAATGCGCGTTCCGGATATGGCTCAATAAAAACTTCTTTAACATAGATTGGTTTCCTTTTTCAAACTGACTGTCAGCATAAAGACTTCTTTCGGAATTGCCATATCATTTATGAGCGTAAACTTTTGCGGAGGGTGAAAATACGGCTGTGATCCATGATCGTTTTCCTCTTTCCGGGAATCGGAACCGAAAACATCGGACGATCTGCGGGAGAATCCAAATATCCCGCAGGTTGTAGTACGGATATATCTGTGCGGCGATAGAAAATGTTATTAAACTAAAATAAAAACCATGGAAAAATACAGATTATTAAAAAATGAAACTGCCACCATGTTTGGTAAGACTGTTTACAGGATAATTGCTTTGAAGGACTTCGGGGACGTAAGATCGGGCGAAAAAGGCGGATTTGTTGAAAGGCAGGGTAACCTGTCCGACTCCGGAAACGCATGGATCGGCGACGGAGCTTTCGTTCTTGACAATGCGGTCGTAAAAGACGATGCCAGAGTGTCCGGAAACGTTCTTATACACGGCTATGCTGTAATATGCGGAAGTGCCGAGGTATGCGGCGGAAAGGGAAGCTTAAACAGAATGTTAACCTTGCAGGGGGCAAAGGAATATGCGGAGGTTGGCGGTTCATCGATCGTATGCGATAATGCTGTCGTTCATCACGGAGCGAGTATTTTTCAGCATGCGAGAGTGAGCGGAAATGCCAGAGTCTGCAATAAAGCGGTGATCAAAGGCTATGCGCTTGTTACCGGCAATGCGACCGTATCCGGTAAAGCGAGAGTCGTGGACCATGCAAGAGTCAGCGGCGATGCGGTTGTAAAAGGCAATGCCTTTATCAAAAACAACGCTGTTGTAAACGGAAAAGCGATCGTTACGGGAGACACTGTCCTGATGGGAAGTTACGTCGTAGGCGGCAACAAACGTGTCGCGAAGGGCGTACTGTCGGGCTTGAGAAATCCCGAGGCGGCGTAAACAATGATTATGGATGAACTGAAATATGAAATACTGTACGATGAACCCGAGATTATCCTCGGAAGAAAGCTGTTCAGGATCGTGGCAAAGAAAACCTTTTTTGCCGGAAGACCCGCAGGCGATTCCACCCGGGGATCGAATTTCGGTACTGCTGTAAGAAACGGTGAGACCGGAGGCTTTGTGGAAGGCGAGTGGAACCTGTCGCAGGACGGGTCCTGCTGGATAGGCAAAGGCGCCGCTGTCTTCGGAAGAGCGAAAATAAGTGAAAATGCGCTGGTACACGGAATCGAGAAGTACGCAAGGCCGAGTGTTACCGTGAGGGATAACGCTAAAATACACGGGAATTGTGAGATCAAGGATCATGCCCAGGTGCGTGATTTTGCCGAGGTGGGCGGATGCTCAGTCATACGCCAATATGCAAGGATCGAGGACCGTGCAGTCGTTATCGACTCGGATATCGGCGGGTATGCGTGCCTTTTTGACTGTATATACGTAAAAGGCTCTGACAAGATCATCGATTTCAACGCAAGGCCTGCGCGTATTTCATCGACTTATGCGCTTGAACAGGCGCTGCGCTCAGTGGAGGAAGCAAGAGAAGATGAATTACCGTCCGGTGTCAAGACCGTGAAGATCGCATGATGGAGGATGGATAATGAGAAAAATAGCTATTGGATTACTTACAGCAATGGTTTTTGCAGGCATCCTTCTTGTTCCGGTATTTGCTGAAGGCCTAAGAGGCCCTGAAACAGCCGGAGCATTTCTTGAATGGACTGCAGAATCAGAGAGCATTCTTGAATTTATCATTATCGGGATTTGTGTAATTACTATCATAGTTACCTCAACGATACTGGTAATAAAGAGAAACAAAGGAAAAAGCGGAAAAAAATGACCGGTTTGAAAATGGCCGGTGCATATAATATAATCTTCTAAGATAATCGGGCATCTTGCCGCTATTCGGAGGATTGGTTATGATCGAACATTTTTTTATGAAGCCGGAGGTCAGAGGCGAACTGATGGAAAGGGTACTTTTGAACGCAGCAAGGCTGTGCTCCGGAATCTACAGGCCAAACGCCATTTACACTCAGGACAAAAACGGCTGGCCGGGGGACTGGGAAGGCAGAACTATTCTTGCGCTTGTTTCTCACATGAAGGCGCTGGAAAGGGAACCTGCCTATTTGCGTGAGATAATCAGGGACATTCCGGAGCACTTAAATGAAAAAGGGTATCTCGGGAAAGTTCTTCCTGATGGAGTGTTTGACGAACAGCAGCTCTCGGGCCATAACTGGCTTCTTTCGGGGCTCGTCGAATATGAATATCTCAGTGGTGACGAAAATGTACTTCAGATGATCAAGAGCATCGTGTCAAACCTCTATCTGCCTCTTACGGGATATTACAAAACTTACCCTCTTGATCCTGAAATCAGAAAAACCGGCGGCTCGTATTCGGGAACCGTTTCATCAAGAGTCGGCTCCTGGATACTGTCCACCGATATAGGATGCGCATTCATGTGCCTTGACGGCCTTTCCCGGTATTATGAATTGTTCAGAGACAAAAAAGTGCTGAAGCTGCTTTCGGAGATGATATCGGTCTTCAAAAAGATCGATTTTGTAGGGACGCATATGCAGACCCACGCCACGCTCAGCGCCGTCAGGGGGATACTGAAGCTATATAAGGTCACATCAAAAAAGGAACACCTTGACGTGGCGGAATCCGTGTTTGAACTTTATAAGACCTGCGGGATGACAGAGAACTATGCCAATTTCAACTGGTTCGGCAGGTTTGACACATGGACGGAGCCCTGCGCGATCACCGACTCGCTGATCGTAGCAACAGATCTTTACATACTGACCGGAAAAATCTCATACCTTAAGTTGGCTGCGAGGATATACTACAACGCTTTTTGCTACGCGCAGCGGTATAACGGCGGATTCGGCACAGACAAGACCGTGGGACCTGCGGGCAAATACCTCAGTCCGGCGGGCCCGGGTATCAGCGAAGCGTATTGGTGCTGCACCATGAGAGGTGCAGAAGGGCTGGCTTATCTTTGCGAGAACAGTGCGCTCGTGAAGAAAAATTACGATGTGATTGTCCCCTTCGGAGGAAGCTTTACCGTTCACAGCATGGAGTACCGGCTTGATTTTGAGAGCAGGATACCTTATGAGGATACTTTCGATGTAAAAGTGCTGGCTTTGGAGGATGTCTCCTTCAAGATACTGGTCCTTGGCGAGGAAGATCTTGAGGAATTTCATGTGGATGCAAAAAAAGGAGAGAAATTTCATCTGTCAGGTAAGATCAGTATCAGTCACCATGACGAAATTGCTTTCACGGTAGACGGAAAGAAGCACTTTTACGGCAACCTTCTTCTTGGAACACCGAATCTCACGTTAAATCGCGAAGGCGTTTCGGATGATGGAAATGCACTCCGGCCTCTTACGGACATGAAGGATGTTATGCCTGAGAATATCAAGGGCGAAGGACGACAGATCGTCTTTTAAAGAACGATCGTTTTAATAAAAACACGGCGCATAGCGCCTCAAATCAGCGGATCTATCTTGGTCCGCTTTTTTATTTGAAAGGGAAGGATATGGAGTCGGAGAATGAAAAGGCAAGGATAGAAATAGTGGTGGTCGAACCGGGTAAAAGGCCTTATCTTAAAACGATAGAAAGAACGCTTGAGTCAATGCAGGCTGTCGTGGGCGGCCTCATAGAGCAGGTCTGCCCGTTTGAAGACCATGTTTCGCTGATATGTAATGAAGAGGGTAAGCTTGAAGGACTTCCCATAAGCAGGGCACTCAGAGATGAAAACGGAAGGATATATGACCTTGTGGCAGGTACTTTTTTTATCACATATTCTCCACCTGAGAGTGATACGTTTGAATCGCTGCCTGAGGAGCTTGCAAAAAAGTATATCGGCACCTATGCGCTGCCTGAATGTGTCTTTAAATCCGACGGGCATCTCCTGGTGCTTAAGTACGATCCGAAGGACTGTACCGCGGTATATTAGTTTGAGAGAAGTGAAGTTATGAATTACAGACATGTGATATTACGCCTGATCTGCGTGCTTTTGACCTGCTTATCGGCAATTGCCCTGATCTTAACGCTATCTTCCTGCAGAAGAAAAAACAATGGACCTGCGGTTATTTCCGCTCCGATACAATCGCCTTCCGTACGGGAAATCGGTTTTGGCCAAGGGCATCCTGCGGAAACGGAAAAGGTTGTTCCCGGGGAAACTCCTGAGCCTTTGGTAATGATTAACGAAGAGGGCGGTATTCCCGACCTTGGTTCGATGCAACCGGTATTTGAGACAGACAATACGTTTCCGCCGGAATCGGAGACTGCGACTGTCCCTCCTGCAGAGACGTCACCATATCCCGAATTTAAAGAAACTTACAAGCCTGTTGTCAATGCGGATAAACCTTCATGGCGCGAGTCTGAAACGGACGGAAAAGTTATCAGAGAAGAATACGTTATACCGGAGGGAGTCTGGCCTGATGAAGGCGGTATAAGGGACATCAATGCCGGAGAAAACAACACGGTTACTTTGACGGCTGTTGAAAATCAGGTTGAGGGACTTAGAGTGGATTACAGACCTGCTGAAAAGATCATATCAGATGAGGTCGCAAAATATCTGATCAGCCAAAGGGTCTCAAACGCCTACAGCCATATTTCTGATCCGCAGGAGATACCTGGGACAAATCTGATCCTTGAAGGTCTGCCTTTCTTCGTCCTACCGGGTTTTTCGGTCGGGAAAATATCGAGGACAGAAGCTGACTATGAAGATGTCGACGGTGACGGGATATTGGCTGCTGTTTACGAAAAATGCGATGAAAAGAAAGCTGCCATATGGGGTCTCGACAAAGAGCAGAGAGACAGAGACTGTTTATCCGCAGTATATGTCGATGCAGGCCATGTGATATCGGACCATATCAAAGATTTTTCTCAATCACTTTTGAGGGATTTTTTTTATATGAGAGAGGAAATCCACCTTGGCATAAGGGTGAGACGCCCGGCGGAGCATCCTGAAGCAGGATCGGACTATTTCTTTCTTGCCTATCCGCTGCTTGACGGAAAGTATGTCATCAGCATAGGCGGCGGGACCGTTCTTCTAAACAGTGTACCGCGGGAATCGGTGGATATTTACTTTTATAACGGCGGTGGAGACCTGGGATTTTATGACCTTGAGATCGCAGTTGACGGAAAAGTTGTATTTTGCTGCGACAGGTTCAAGATCAATTCGTGTTCGGTGGATACCGTAATGTATTAGTCTTGTGTAAGGGAGGGAGATCTGTGTTGAAAAAAAGCCTGCTGATTTTTCTTACTGTCGCAATCTTCTTCGCAGGGATGTTTTCGGTCAGTGCGGCGGATGTTGGAAACAATACATCCTCGGGAACGGTTCACGTGCCCGGGTCTGCGGATCCGGGAAATGCATACTGGTCCGACAGGCAGTCGTCAACCATGTGGAAGGTCACGATCTATGCGGCAAAAGATGATAGCGCGACTTTTAATGAATCGGATGTAACGGTTTCTTCTCCTTTAAACCCTCTCAACGGTTTTTCACTGAGCGATGATTTTTATAAATTTGGCGAGACCTTCTGGTTATATGAGGGCACAAATGAAGCGGGAGACATTCATTCAATTTATGAAGAGAAGAAGGTTTCTTATTCAAAATCATTCTGGTTTGCGGACTCGTCTAAAGAAGACTATGCAAATGAATTCAGGTCTATGAACTTTCCCGGAGGAAACCTTCATTTCGGAATGATGTCATCAGACTCGATATCCGGACGTCTCTTCAATGTCAGAAAGTTTAACATGATAGAAGGGGTCTCTGATAACGGATTTGAGCCTAAAGACGGAAACAGGATCATTCTTCCGTACGTAAAAAACGTAACGGGAAATACAGCCTACAATTTTCCGGAAAGATATGACGAAGCAATAAGCTTCTTTTTCTGCTCGTCTAAGAAAAACTGGAATGCGTTTCTTGACTTTGCGGCTAAAGCCGCAGGCTATACTCAATATTCCCAGCTTTTGCGTAAGATGACGGAGGAAGGAAAATTCAGCTTAAACGGCCGTGTCATAAGAGATGTTACCGATGTGGATCCGGGGAGAAAACAGAGTTATGCGATTCCGGGAAGATGGGAGCCTGAAACGTCTCAGGTTGCATGGGTTCTCATGTTTGAGCCCGTGATAGTTTTCACAAAATACCTGTCAAACGGCTTCAACTATTACGCAATGACTGCGACAGATGCTGCTGCAGCAATGGTTTCGGGCTGCATTGCATTAACTCTAACCAACGGCAATGACGGATATACCATGGTGAGCGGGGCGAAAAACTACCGGAATGTTGCGCCGTATTCAGTCAGAAATGAACTGTCGAGTTGGGCCTTTATTTCTCCCTTCTTTGTAAATCTTTGCTCATCTGTACTTCCCGAGTATCCCTGGTTCGGGTACAGGCCTTTTGAAACATCAGACTACTACAGTGTAGGGTCGAACCTTTTGTATTACGACAGAGTGGTGGAAAACGGAGGTGTCGGGTTCAGGTACCAGGCGGGCGGAAAAGTGGATCCAGTTACCTCTGAGGAAGGTTCAGACGAGAGTACGGTTCTTGTACTTGAAAGAAGATTTACGGGAAATGCTATGGAACGGGATTTTTCATACAGTATTTATGAGGCTTCCTGGAGTACGGGCGGAAACAATTACCATGTCCCCCTGGATTTTTCCGTCCTGAACGCTCTTACAACAGGCAGCGCGGCTGTCCCCGGTGAAAGTGCGGTTTATAGTATCAATGTTTCGGGGATACAAGTCTCTTTGGTCTACGAAAAACTACTAGATCATAACGGATCTGTATTCGGA
Organism: Clostridia bacterium; assembly: GCA_017444825.1. Taxonomy (GTDB): domain Bacteria; phylum Bacillota; class Clostridia; order UBA1212; family UBA1212; genus UBA1212. Next base: position 98,894 of record JAFSVU010000008.1, on the reverse strand, counting down.
AAATGTTCAGTGACTTTACCTGTCCACGGGGACGGACGTCTGTCATTCAGGGTTACGGAAACAGGAGACGATCCTGTTTATACGGTCACAAAATTCATTGACGCTTTTGGAATATCAACTTATGCCAAAACATGCTCCTTCAGTGTGATCGAAGGAGGTTCTTACGAGCTTGTTTGCGAAAGCAGTATGACCGGCACTCTATCAATAACAAAAAGCATAAGGGATCCGGAAGGTTTTACGGTTTCCGATTATTCGGATATAGCTTTTGTGCTGAGGAAGGCTGACTTGTCCGCTATAGGTCATTACACTGTCGCGGTGGACCTGGAAGGAAACATCCTGAATTCAAGGTATTCCCTCGTTAACGGAACAATCGTGCTTGACAAAACTGTTTTGTATGACGGTGACGGCGATGCATACGAGGTACCCATACCGGGACTCTCGGGTTTTAACGTCAATGTTACGAACGGCAGCGGATATAAGACAATTACAGTCAACGGTCTTCCGGACGGAGAATGGACGGTAGCGGAATACTATAAAAGCATTGATGCGGCTGAAAACTGCTACAAAACTTTGACATGGTTTGGCGAACAGAGCTCTGCCGGTTTCAATGATCCGGTTGAAAAAGGATATATTGAACTGTTTAAGTACGGTTTAACCAATGAATACGGCAACGGAAATGCAAACAAACTGTATTTTGAAAACTATACTTCAGACAGCGGCTTTGACGTTGCATTGGAGAAAATACAGCCGAATGCGGATTATAAAGAGGGAACTTACGTTGTATCTTCATTCAGACTGATCAATCCGAATGATTATGATCTGATGAAATCACACGGGATAACTGTACACTTTTTTGTCTACTACTATGAAAACGGTGAGCAGATCCCGGTATTAGAAGCTCAGAAAACTAACAACGTGGCCCCATCAAAGGGAGAAAATCTCGTCTGCTTTAAGTGGTACGTGCCCTACGGACTATCCGGCCATGAGATCTTCTGCAGTGCTCTTGTTAATCCCGACAGAGGAATTCCTGAAACTGACTATATGAACAACGGAGCTCTTATTGCTGCGGCAGTGACGGAAGAAAACCGTTCGGAGACGCCTGATACCCATTACGAACGTGTTAAACCGGTTGATACGGAATTGATATCTCCCCCGGACGATTCATTTGAGTATGCAAGGTGGACAATGTGGGAAGAGCAGAACGGTGCACTTGTAAAAAGAAACTTTGCTCTATCAGTATCAAGGTGGAGTTCCGCAAGGCTGATTCCCGACACCGACGTGCCGAGCAGCGGTAACGGAACAGTAAGATCGGGCCACGGGATTTACATTGTTGCAGACCTTAATGTTCTTCTGTTTTCCGATCTTCCGTCAATTGCGTCCAATTACATTTATACCGGAGTGCAGTCATGCAGGGCATATTATCCGGAATTTATGTACAGTGAAGCATTGAACCGGTTCTCGTCTCTTGAAACAACATTAAAGAACTCCTCGCTTACTACATCACCAAGTTTTTCTCTAAGAGAAAATCATTATTCGGACAGTGAAAAACGGGTCCATTTCATACCCGTATGGTTTCCTGACGGTGAATACAAAGTTGTTCTTGTGTACAGCGACATCTGGACTCCGGCAGGAATGATAAATGCAAGGGTCGTTGTTGAGATCACGGTTTCGGGAGATGCCTACGACGGCTGGTACACAAGATACTGATTAATTGCTCAAAACGGAAGCTTCCGGCAAAGCTTCCTGTGAGAATACAGATTCGATTCTGAAAACTATATTTTTAAAATGGAGGAAATTATGATCAACAAAATCAAAAAAACAGCAAACGGACTCTTTCTAAAGATCAAAAACAATATTGAAAGCAAGAAAGCGGAAGGCTACATAGACACCGTGGTGAAAATAATTATCGCGGTCGTCATCGGAACGGTCCTTCTTACTTCCCTTTACTACATCTACACAGGTGTTGTGGATCCCACACTTACATCAAAGATCACAGGTCTTTTTGCCTATGACCCGGGCTGATCACGCTGAATAACGGCACAGGAGGAAGGGGTTGCCGGACCTTCCTCCGAACACCATAAAAAGATTTCTGAAACATGAACGGAGTTTTTACATTGCTTATATCGAATAAATACTTAAATACCGAAGTGTCGAAAAATCAAGATGCGATAACGATCATTATTTTTGTCGCTGTAAGCGCGGTGCTGTGTGCGTCAGTTTTTTATGCTTTGCATTCTCTGAGAAAGAAAAAGATCAAGGATTCGATCCATACGCAAAAACGCTGGCTTGCTGCAGTATACATTGCTTTTTTGCTTATGTCTTTGGTAATCGGTATCAGGTTCGGACCTTCTGTAAGAGCTTTGAAAGGTATTCTTTTTACGGGCATTCTTGCATATGCATCCCTTTCGGACATAATGTCACACACGGCTGAGAATTTTCTGTCGATCGAATTGTCGATACTCGGTTTGGCAGGATCGGATCTTGTTCGTATAGCGAAGGGCGCCATTGCGGGACTGATCGTGTTAGTGCTGTTTTGCGTAATAGTGTTAATTATCAGGCGCGGAGGTATCGGCGGCGCGGATATCAAGATCACATCTGCCGCCTTTATCTCTTTGGGCCTTTGGAACGGTTTGGCAGGGCTTTTTATCGGTTTGATTACAGGTGTTGTAACTATGCTTATTCTTTCAAAAAGAGGGGTATACAAAACAAAAGAACCGTTCGCACTGCTCCCTTTCATATCAATAGGGCTTACGCTTGCTTTCGTTATTTAACGAAGAGGTATATATGAAAAAAATAACTGGTTTTTTAAAAAACAGGACTGTGCTGGGAATTCTATGCATTGGCGTTGCTGCGGTTATCGCTTTTGTGGTACTGCCGCTGACCGTGAACAGTTCCGGAAGCAAACTCCGTGTCGTCAGGGCGGTCAATGACATTGGCAAAGGCAGAATAATAACCGCAGATGACGTCACTTTAGTTGAAGTTGGTAAGACCGGACTGCCGCAGAACTGTGTTACGGATATCAGTCGTGTGGTAGGAAAATACGCTGCGACCGATATAAAAAAAGAAGATTATATATTTGAATCAAAATTATCGACTGAAGCCATGAGTGCGGACAGTCTGTTCAGGCGTTTGAACGGTGATAAGTATGCTGTAAGCGTGACTATAGAGTCCCTTGCCGCAGGCCTTTCGGGAAAGCTTGAAAGCGGTGATATAGTGAGACTGATAATTTACAAGGACAAAGCATCCTTTACACCGGAAGAGCTTTCTTATGTGAAAGTGATCACATCCACAACAAAAAACGGTGTTGACAAAGAGAATCTGGCATCGGATTCATCTTCATACGACAAAATTCCGTCGACAGTTACGCTGCTTGTGAATGATATACAGGCATCGCTTTTGGTCGACTTTGAGAACAGTGCGAAAATACATATTTGTCTTGTGTACAGAGGGTCAGAAGAGTATGCGGAGAGTTTTATTGAAGAACAGGACAGGTATTTTCTTAACAGAGAAGAGACGGATACTGTGAAATACTGATCTTAGTCGATTCTGATATCGGAGAAGTGGGTAAAAATGAAAAAACTAATTGCTGTGTGGGGCAGTAGCGGATCCGGTAAAACCTCGTTTGCCGCAAATCTTGCTCAATCGCTCTACAGATTTTATAAAGAGGAAAAACGTGTTGCTGTGGTATTCGCAAGTCAGGTAGTACCGGTGCTTTCGTATATGTTTCCGGAAATGAAGAAGAGTGAAATGCGTTCTCTCGGAGCCGCTCTATCCAAACCGGTCATAACAAAGACTGACATATTGAAGAACATGATTCCTGTTTCGGGAATGACCAATTTCGGCGTGATGGGGTTTATTGATGGTGAGAATGTGTATTCTTACCCGGAGTTTGAGACTGACAAAATAAAGCAGTTTCTTAATGAGCTTCGGCAGATCGTTGATTATGTGATAGTCGATTGCGATCCTGACATAAAAAGTGCGTTTTCAGACGCTTTATTTGAAATGTCGGATATTCTTTTCAGCGTAGTCAATCCTGACCTCAAATCAATTTCCTGGAACAGTTCGGTAATGTCATACTTTGACCGTTTAAACGTTTTCAAAGTTAATTTCATAACTGTGGTCAACCATAAAACTCCGGGGCCCGCTCTTCCGAGCGAGAATTTCAAAAGAACGAGAGGCGACGTGGTCCTTGAGGTTCCCTACGATGAGTTTGCAAATAAAAAGTATTCTGAAGGAAAGGTCTTTACGAAGATCAGATGCAAAGAATATGCCAGATCCCTCGGGGAGGCTGTCGAAATGATAAATTTTAACGAAGGGCCTGTTTACAGCGGTGTATTCAGGCGCAAAAATGAGATCGCATACGATTTTAATTACGATATGAGTCAGGACAGTGAGGCGTTATGAGCACTTTCTATGAATATGCGGAAATACTCAGGCTTACACAGGAATATATATCGAAATACTATTCACAAGCTCTCGTTGACCGGTCTGCAGGAAAGTATTTGAGATCGTATGTCGAAAAATACCTGAGGGACGCCGATATTGCAGCTGACGGGTACTCCTTACAGGAATTGGCGGATGCCATGGTTAATGAAATGTCAGGGTACAGTATATTGACGCCGCTTCTTTCTTCGGATGATCTTGAAGAGATAAATATAAACGGCTGGGATGACATTGCCGTAACAAAGCGTGACGGCAGTGTAGTAAAACTGGAAAAAGCTTTCCTGGGGAAACAGCATGCGATCGATATTGTAAAGAGGCTGCTCAGCCACAGCGGAATGGTCATCGATTCGGCAACCCCTGTAGCCCAGGGGCACCTTCCCGGGAACACCAGGATAACGGCTCTCAAGTCTCCGGTAGTTGATGATGAAAGGGGAATAGCTGTTTCTATCAGAATTTTAAGGCCGGCGAGCATAAAGGTCAGGCAGCTTTTGGAAAGCGGCTTTGCCACTGAGGAAATGCTGGATTTTTTATGCGTATGCGCACGTTACGGCGTTCCTTTCGTGATTTCAGGGGCAACATCCAGCGGAAAGACAACGTTGCTTAATGCGGTGCTTGAAAGCCTGCCGGACAGCAAAAGGATATTTACGATCGAATCAGGCTCACGTGAACTGTCACTGATAAGAAGGAATGATGGAAGGATCGTAAATAACGTGGTGCATTCCCTTTCCAGGCCGTCCGACAATGAGGCTTACGATATTACCCAGGAGGATCTTCTTGTTGCGGCTCTTCGGTTTGACCCCGATGTGATCTGTGTCGGCGAAATGCGGGATTCGGAATGTTATTCAGCAGTAGAGGCAAGTCTTACCGGACACACGGTCATTTCAACCGTCCATTCCGGCGCGGGCGAGCTTTGTCATACAAGAATAGCACTGCTTTGCCAAAAGAAGTTTGCAATAGATTTCAGAACGTCGCTTTCCCAGGCGGCTCAGGCCTTTCCGGTCGTTGTTTATACACACAAGCTTGAAAACAACGAAAGAAAGATAATGGACATCACGGAATGTGGCGTAGATCCCTCGACCGGAGAGCGATCATATGCGACGATCTACTCGTTTGACATTGAAAATTCCTATGTGAAAGACGGTAAACTTATTACGGAGGGGTCTTTCCAAAAGAAAAACATTCTCTCGGGCTCACTGCAGAAAAGGCTTGTACAATTTGGCATCCCAAGGTCGGTTTTAAACAGATTTTTAAATTAAGGAGGCGAACTGAATGGAAATCCGGACTGTGATCTATTTATCGGTCTTTGCTTTTGTATCGATAGGTCTTTTGAAAGTTTTTGGCTTTAATATCGGAGAATCACTTGAAAAAGAGATAGACAGACGCCTTGAAAAGAAGACTCTTGCCGGTGATATTAAAGCCGCGAGAGGTAAGAAACCGAATTATATCATAAGCGAGCTCCTGGCGCTTAAAACCGCATTGGATAAGATCGGGAAGGGTCAATTGTTTGGGGTATCGGTCAGGCTGTCTGCAGTTCTGTTTGCAGCGGGGCTGCTCGTACCGGCTTTTTTCGGGAATCTGTTTTTATCTCCTGTCATGGCGATCGTATCCGCTGCGATTCCTTTTGTCATCATCGGGCGATATTCGGCGGAATACGACAGGAGAGTTAAAGACCAGCTTGAGACCACGCTTTCGATAATAACCAATTCGTATATCAGAACGGAAGACTTTGTGGGCTCTGTTAGAGAAAACATACCAGTTATGAAACAGCCGATCAGAAGCGTGTTTGAAGGATTTATTAAAGACGTCACCTTGATCACGCCCGACATTGATGCCGCACTGATGAACCTTAGAGGAAAGGTTGATAATGCGGTCTTCCGCGAGTGGTGCGACGGCATCAGAGCATGCCTTGAGGACAGAAGCCTCAAAGACACTCTGCTTTCGACCGTCTCAAAATACACGGATATAAGACTTATAAACAATGAGCTGAAAACTATAGTTCAGGAGCCCAGAAAAGAATATTTCATAATGGCGGCAATGACTCTTGCAAACATTCCGTTCCTCCGGATCATAAACAGGAGCTGGTACGAAGCGCTTGTCAGTACGATCCCCGGAAAGGTTGCAATCGCTGTTGTGTTTTCGGTGATATTGATCACAGGGCTTTACATGATGAAATATACAAGACCTATCGAGTACGGCGGGAGGTGAAGAACGCATGTTTTACTTTGTAGCAGGGTTTTTCCTTGCTGTGGGACTGTTTATGGTTTTTACAAGCATATTCGACCTTCCGGGAGGAAGAATAATAAGGGTTCAGAACAGATTAAGCAGAAGGATCGCTGCGTGGAACAAGAGCAAACTTGACGTAAGGCTTGAGTTCCTGGCTGAAAAGCTTTCAAAAAGAATAAGACTTGCATCCTACAGAAAAGAGACACTTAATGAAGTGCTGAGTTCTGCCGGGGCCGGGATTGAGGCGGAAGTGTTCGTATCAAACTGTTTGATAAAAGCGTATCTTGTAGCAGTTTTGGCGATTCCAATGGCTTTTTTATTTCCCCTTGCTGTACCTCTCATATTGGCGACGGCGTACGTTGTATATGAAGCGTCTTTTCAGAAGCCGTACAATATTGTTAACAAAAGAAGATTGGAAATAGAGGCTGATCTTCCGGGCTTTGTGAATCACATATCCAAGATCCTAAAACACAGCAGAGACGTTCTTTACATTATACGTTCTTACTCGGAATACTCAGGAGGGAGCTTTGCAAAGGAACTAACAGTTACGGAGGCAGATATGAGATCCGGGAACTATGAGACAGCTCTTACAAGACTTGAGTCAAGGGTGTGTTCTTCAATGCTGTCAGACGTGACAAGAGGGCTGATCAGTATTATCAGGGGAGATGAGACGGGTGAATATTGGAAGTCGCTTGAGGTCAAGTTCTCTGACTACCGGAAACAGCTTCTCAGACAAAAAGCTCTGAAGGTTCCGTCAAAAGTCAGGAGACTTTCAATGGCTCTTATGTTTTGCTTTATGCTTATATACCTGGTAGTTTTGGGTACGGTTCTGATCTCCAGCCTTTCGGCTTTTATTTAAGGGGGTGACAGGAAGTGATTTTAAAAAACAGCAGGGGAGAGGGGTATTTAGAAGTTGCGGTATTTGTGATGGTGGCTGCTTTTTTTATTGTCTTCTGCCTTGGCGTATTTGAATACTTTATAGACAGGCAAAAGCTTGACTTTTTTGCTCAGGAGATGATCGAGGCGGCTGCGGTGTTCGGTAAGACATCAGGCCCTGTTGAAGAAAGATATGAGAGTCTGTGCGAGCAGCTTGGCATATATCCGTCCTGCAGTTTTGAAGGAACGGAATACTTTGATGAAGAACAAAATACTGTACAACTGGGGGAAATGATACGCATTGAATTGTGTCTTGAAAAGGAGGATAAGCTCTTTGGCGTGTTTGAAAGTCCCCTCGTAATCACTTCTGTAAAAAGCGGGCTTTCGGAACAGTACTGGAAGTAGCTTTAGCGAGGTGCGTTATGACGATCTTGAAAAATGAAAAAGGTTCAGGCTACGTATCGACTGCAGTATGTCTGTTCTTTGCTACAGCAATATTTGCTTTGGTACTCACCTTTTCTGAAGCTTTGGGTGCGCTTAGGGTCATATACGAAAGTTCAAAAAGGGCGCTTGACAGTTGCGTGATAGAAAATGCAACGATAATCTATGACTCGATAAAACAGGGACATAACAGGGCTATGTCTATTGAAGGGACTCTGTTTGAGGAACGTTTTATTATCGAGACAGGCGCGGCAGGTGAGAGCGGAAATATTGTCAAGATGGATAAGAACGGCTCTGTGATCTGGTCGGTAGAGGATACTGAGATCTCTTTTGAAACTGAAAACGTTTTGCGACTAAGGGCAGACTATACAGTGAAGGTTCCGCTAAGGATCGGAGAATTGTTGAGCTTTGATATTGAGATCCCGATAACCGTAAAGAGCAGGTATGTAAATGTTCTCATGGAGTGAGATGATCAGCGGCCTCTGTTTACTTCCCTGCTGATCCATGCCATCAGGAGGAACACGATCTTATCGCAGTCGGAGTCGCTTAACTCAACCCCCTTCGGTACATTGTACCATTTGTTAAGACAACCTCTGCAGCAGCACGCGCATGCGTGCATGGCTTTAAAAACCGGATGACCTTTAACGGGTGTCTGACTGCCGTCATTAGACGGGTAAGCAGGCTTTATCTTTTGAGTTATGAAATCACGCGCATGTTTTTTTATTGTTTCGGAGCCTTTTTCGAGACAGTAAGAGACATCATCCGCATCGAGATGAAAGGATGAACGAAATTTAGATCTGTTCAGTTTCTCAAGCATATCCGTTGTTGTCATGATCTCCAAAAAATCATCTCCAGACAGTGCTACAGCACACGGGACAGTTTATTTTATCAGGTCTCCCTTGTCAACGGCAAAACCATAAAAATCTTGACACAAAGGCGTTATTAAAATAAAATGAATTTTCGGACCGCAGCATGTGTATTCCCGAAATCTTGATCATTTTTGCTCGCGGTTTGTATTCTTTTGAACCAACTTGGAGGATGTTTATGGTTATAACGGATTTTTTGGAGAGAAATTCCAAGCTTTACCCTGATGACGTTGCTCTGGTCGAGATCAATCCGCTGGCTATGCCAAAGAGCTGGCGGGAGTTCGGACTGATCGAATCAAGCCCGGGAGCAAAATACAGACAAAGTATTACCTGGCGGGAGTTTGACAGAAAGGCCAACAGGTTTGCCAATCTGCTTCTCACAAGAGGCATCAAGAAGGGCGATAAGGTGGCGATCCTGCTTATGAACTGTCTTGACTGGCTTCCTGTGTATTTCGGAATTCTGAAGACGGGCGCATTGGCGGTTCCGATGAATTACCGTTATACAGCTGAGGAGATCAGTTACTGTATGGACCTTTCCGACTCCACGAATCTTGTTTTCGGACCCGAGTTCGTGGGACGTGTAACGGCCATACTCGATGATCTCAGTTATGTTAAGAATTTCTTTTATGTAGGCAGCGACGTTCCGGAATTTGCGGATGATTTCCAGAAGATGGTCCAGTATTGCTCATCTTTTGCACCTGCGGTTGATCTGAACGAGGATGATTATGCTGCCATTTACTTTTCTTCGGGTACTACCGGCTTCCCGAAAGCAATACTCCACACCCATAGAGCGCTGCTCTCATCTTGCAGGACCGAGCAGAATCATCACGGGCAGACCAAGGACGATGTTTTCCTCTGCATTCCTCCTCTTTATCATACGGGCGCGAAGATGCACTGGTTCGGAAGTCTTATGACCGGCGGCAAAGCAGTTCTTCTCAAAGGCGTAAAACCCGAGTGGATACTTAAAACCGCATCCGATGAGGGCGCTACCATCGTCTGGCTTCTCGTTCCGTGGGTCCAGGATATTCTGGATACCATCGAGAGAGGCGAGATAAACCTTGAGGATTACAAGCTTGACCAATGGAGACTTATGCACGTTGGCGCTCAGCCTGTGCCGCCTTCTTTGATCCAGCGCTGGCTGAAAGTATTCCCCAATCATCAATACGACACCAATTACGGCCTTTCCGAGTCCATAGGACCGGGTTGTGTTCATCTTGGCGTTGAGAACGTGAGAAAGGTCGGTGCCATTGGCAAGGCAGGCTATCTTTGGGAAACCAAGGTTGTAAGACCTGACGGAACCGAAGTCGGAAAAGATGAAGTCGGAGAACTCATTGTGAAGGGACCCGGCGTCATGAAATGCTATTACAAGAATCCTGAGGCGACGAATGAAGTGCTCAAGGGAGACTGGCTCTATACCGGCGATATGGCTAAACTCGACGATGAAGGCTTCATTTATCTTGTAGACAGAAAAAAAGACGTAATAATAAGCGGCGGAGAGAATCTCTATCCCGTGCAGATAGAAGACTATCTCAGAGCTTTCGATAAGATCAAGGATGTTGCGGTTATAGGTCTTCCCGATAAAAGACTGGGCGAGATCGCCGCTGCTATTATTGAGCTTAAACCGGGCGTCACATGCACTGAGGATGAGATCAATCTCTTCTGCGAAGGCATGCCCAGGTATAAGCGTCCGAAAAAAGTCATTTTTGCGACAGTACCGAGAAATCCAACCGGTAAAATAGAGAAGCCGAAGCTTCGTGAGATCTACTGCGGCGGAAGACTCGTTGAGCAGCAGATCACCGGCTGACGATCTGTTAACTGTACGCGTTGTCTATAAATTCTTTTGGAGGTTTCTATGAAGAAGAGTGTTTTGTTGAAAAGTATAAGCGCTGTTTTACTTGTGCTTGTGATGGCGGTCTGCATGATCTCCTGCGATAAGCCCACTGAAGCAGTTTCAGACCCTACAGAGGCCGCTACAGAGGCGCCCACCGCGGAACCTGTTACTCCTATGGAGGACATTCTTGCGGCACTTGCTTCTCTTGAATACGGCGAAGTTAAAAACGTGATCCTTTACATTGGCGACGGAATGGGTCAAAGTCATGTTCCGGCCACCGATGCCATCACAGGAGGCCGCTATAAAGGAAAGCTTGCTTTTGAGTCTCTGCCGAATTACGGAATCGTTAAAACTGTTTGCACCGAAGGTGAACCAGACAGCGCATCAGGCGGAACTGCTCTTTCGACCGGTTACAAGGGCAAAAGAAAACAGCTCGGTTTGAACAACAAGGGCAAAGTCGTGGAGAACGTGGTTGAACTGGCTAAAAGGCTTGGAAAATCCACAGGTGTTATCACCAGTGAGAGCATAGTTGATGCTACACCAGCTGCTTTTTCGATCCATGCTGCCAACAGAAACGACGAGTCGAAGATCGCCAAACTCCAGATAGAGGAGAGCGTTGCCGATATCATTATGGGCGGCGGAAAAGCGATGTACGATAAGCTGTTTGAAGATGAGGGCGACTACACCGAATACTTTGCGAATAATAACATCACTTATACCACAAAGTGGGATGACGTTCTTGCATGGAACGGCCAGGGAAGGCTTATTGCCACCATGACCGACGACTATTGGTTCTTTGACAAGGAGATGGCCCCCACTCTTGCCGAGATGACAAGCAGAACCATAGACATTCTTTCGCAGAATGAAAAAGGATTCTTCCTCATGGTCGAGGGCGGTGCGCTTGACGAGGTTGCTCACAATGCCAACCTTATGGAACTGACACGTCATATGGTGGCTTTCGATGAGGCTATTGAGGTGGGTCTCAGGTATGCCTACGTTAACAAGGACACTATCATTATCGTCACCGCAGACCACAACACCGGAGGACTTAAAACGAAAGAAGAAGCCGATGCCTATATCGAAAAGCATCCTAATGAGAACTACATTTCGAATGAGGAATGGTGCTTAACCAATGCAAAGCTGCACTGCCTGCTTGAGGCTGAGAAAATCGCTCAGGAGCAGAATCCCGATGTAGACTGGTCGACTCTTCCCTACAGATTTACGACCATTGCTCACACCTCTGACGATGTTGAAGTCTGGGCTATCGGTCCCGGAACAGCTGAGCTTATGACTACGGAGAAACTTGCCTCCTTCCATATCGGCAAATTCATAGGCAAGGCTCTCTCGGGCGAGGAGTTTGGATCAACCGACGCCAAGGGCATTAAATAAGAGGGTACGTTATTCCTGCGGGCAACTCCGGTTCTTGAGATGAAAGAGTTTTTTAAAGGGCTTTTCAGTAAGAAACAGCTGAACAGAATATGGGAACTTGACGCATTCAGGGGAATTTGTCTCATTTGTATGGTGATAATACATGTCCTCTTTGATATGCAGCAGTTCTTCGGACTCAAATTCTCTGTCCCGATCTGGCTTCAATATCTGCAGGAGTATGGCGGAATCTTTTTCATACTTTTGTCCGGGATATGCGTTACACTCGGACATCACAATATCCGGAGGGGTTTGATCGTTGCCGCTGCGGCAGTGCTGGTAACGGTATCCACGATACTTACCGTTCCCGATTACCTCCGGATATATTTCGGAATACTTCATTTGCTTGCCTTTTCAATGCTTACCTACAGCTTTTACAGAAAACTGCCGTGGTGGGCAATAATCGCAATCGGTACCGGGTTTGCGGCGCTTGGTTTTTACTTCAAGACAATTACCGTAAGTACGCCGTATCTTTTCCCTTTGGGACTTGTTACAGCAGACTTTTGCGCGGGTGACTTTTTCCCCGTGTTCCCGAATGTCGGATTTTTCATGATCGGCGCGGGACTTGGAAAGATCATATACAAAGACAAGGAGACTCTTTTCAAAAAGGTCGATCCGGATTTCTTCCTCATAAGGTTTTTCGCTTTTTGCGGGAGACATTCACTTTTGATCTACCTTCTCCATCAGCCTCTGGTTCTTGGAGTATTTTACGGAGTCAAGTTCATATCAGCGTTGTAATTAATCGGTTCTGAAATATTTGAACAATTGATAAAGGCCGGACATTCGGATCATCACCGTTTGTCCGGTCTGTATTATCGAAAGGCGTGATTTATATGGCGGAAAAACTGTTAAGAACCGAGGGCAGTATCAGCATAGAAGCTGCGGTAGTGATGCCTTTCGTTATCATCATAATATGTGGTATTTCCTTGTTTAACGTTTACTTTTTTTCAAAGATCGTTTCTTACGGAAATATGAGTAGAAGTGCTGCTCCGGATTATTGTGACATACACCGGTCCGTAAGCGCAGTGTTTGATGCGGGAGGTGATGTTTTTCATGCACTGTTTGGGGAGTGATGAGCGGAAGGATCGTGTCCCGGGAAGATTGGGCTCGAAAGGTGCTGTTTCGCAGATGCTGTGCATCGTCATTGCGGCATTGGTTTTTATGAATTTCGCAATGCACGATTTTATATGTGTTTCACTGCAAAAGAACATCTCCCAAAGGACGAATGACTTTGCCTGCTCTTCCATAATGGCTGATTTTGACGAAACGCTGGAGAAGTACTACGGGTTATACTGTCTCGACATAACCAATGAGGAGGCTTTTCTAAACCGTTATTTTGATATAGTGAATGAAAGCAGAAACAATCTGATCGCGGGATTGCTGCAAAACGACAGTCTGGACAGTTTTTACGTGCCTGAGAGGAAGGTGGGGGAATACGGAATATCTTTTTTGAAGACTCTTGACGATGAAGGTGAATTGAAACGGGAGATATCGGATCTGATGAAGAAAAGATCCCTCGGCAATGCCGCGGCGTTTATTGCCGATAAAATAGCGACGATACTTGATCTTAAAAGAGATGCGGATGCATTGGCGTATCTGAATGATTTTGACATTGCATTTGAAAAGATCGTTGAAGCTCAAAAAGAACTGGAGACGTTTCTTTCCGGCATTGAGGGAATACCGGCTTCGGGTGTGAACGGCTTTTTTGAATCGCCTTTCAGCGGGGATATTGCGTTCTATGTATTTCAGGTCACCGATCTGTTCCCGGGGGAGAGTATGATCGCTAATGAAGAGAATATTGCGTCTGTTAAAAATGCGCTTATGATACTTCTAGGCGGGGCTGAGCTCTATCGGGGCTTTAACTGCGATGCACTTGATGCGGCTCAATGTATCATTGAACTTGAGGCAGGTGCTGAGGAGATACTATGCAAAGCGGAAAATGCGCTGGAGGAACTGAAAAAACCTGATGAGGCGGCGGATATAAGGTCGCAGATAAGAGAAAGAAGAAATAAACTTAATTCCTGCGGAGATTACAGGAAGATATGCTTAAAGCTTCAGGAAAATATTGATGAGCTGACGGCTGCTCTAAACGCGTACGACCGCTTTACGGCTTCTTTAAATAAAAACGATCATATTTATGTTGTTGAAGTGAAAAATGTCGTAAATGCCGCAGAGAAGGCATACAAGGCATACCGAGAAGTCCGGCAGGGAAAGATATATGAGACCGGGGAAAATGAAAATCCGTTGGAGGAACTGTGGAACAGGGCCCTTGAAGCGACGGAGGTATTTTTTAAGTTTATGCCTGCCGGCAATACAGAGATCGATGAAAACGTTTTTAACAAACTGCCGTCGAAAAGGGCCGGCATCCGGGAAACAGGGAGATCCGTTCTAAACGGAGACGCAATGGGAACCGAAAGTCTTGACATGTATTATGAGGTATTCGGAAAACAGGAAAACATTCCGGGGTTTCTTGATCTGTATTTTATCGACGACTATATCATGTCATTTTTTAATTCTTCAACGGAAAAAGAAAGGCCTGAGTATTACAGCTATCTGAACGGCGAGATCGAGTACATATTATTCGGAAACAGAACCGACGACGATAATCTTGTATGCGCATACGTCTCCCTGTTCGGGCTGAGAACGGCGCTGAATATTGTCCATATTCTGAGGAGCGACGATAAGATGGAAAAGATAAAAAACATATCCGATCATCCTGCAGTGATAGCACTCATTGTATCGCTTTGGGGTATGAGCGAGTCCGCTTTCGATATAACCAATCTGAGAAACGGAGATAAAGTGCCTCTCATAAAAACAGAAGACGACTGGAATTGCGACATTGACGGCGTTGCGGATGCCGCGTCATCGGTACTTGGGGATGATGAGAAAGATGAGAACGTTACAGCGCTTTCGTTCAAGGAGTATCTGAGGCTTTTGCTGGCGCTTGTGCCGTATGAAACAAAGCTGCTCCGGATAAAGGATGTACTTGAACTTAACTGCTGGAAGATATCCGGTGTATACAGGGAACTGTCCGAATTTGCAACGGCAGTGAAACTCGAAACGGAATTCAGTGTCGGCACGCTGCTTTACGGAAAACAAAAAGGAAGGGGCGGCGGTACGTTCAGGGTGGTGTCGTATGGAGAATACTGATCGAAACATTGGCGAAAGTGGAAGTGTCAGCCTTGAGGCCGCAATAGCTGTTCCAATGTTTTTCTTTTTCATGTTCGGCATCATCTCACTTCTTCATTACAGCGCACTTTATTTCATTACCGCCAATGCGGCCCTTAACGCATCCGAGAAGCTCTCTTCGGATGCATGCATTTTTTACGAATCGGGTCTGGACAATCTAAAGGATGATGTCAGAAGAAAAGCGGTGAGCCTTCTTCCTACTGACGGTGCCTCGGGTGATATAGTATCCTATCTTGCGGGGACTGCTTTTGAAAAGCTCGAATCCGGAGCTGTGGAAGCGGTCATGTTCGAGGTCTTTAAACACGAACTCAAAAATGAACTCGAATCGTCCGGAATACCGATAGACGCTGAGGTGGTGATGCTACTCGGAAGCAGCTTTTTTGAGAATGGAAATGAATTCAGATTATGTGTAAGGACAAAAAGCAACTATTTGATCCCCAATATTTTTACCGGAAGAAAAGGTGTTACGGTCGACTACATAGTCGAAGGAAATGCATGGCTATACGGAGGGTGCCCGAGGTACAAGGCAGAAGATATTAATGTTTGGGATCTTGAGCCTCTTGAGCGTGGAAGGGTGCTGGAGGAGGTTTTCGGGTCGAATCTTCCGGAAATGTTTCCGGTGATAGACATTTTCGACAGGAAGACCGGCGAGGCTGCCATGATCGTAAGCTGTGACGTGACTGCTCCTACCTACAGATCATTTGAAAAGGTAAAGGCTGTAATAACTAAAGCAGCATCAAAACTCAGCTCTTTCGGCGGCGGAGAGAGCGGCGGAGTGACTGTTAGAGAAAATGAAATCAGATCAAAACGGCTAATAGTCATATTCCCTGATAACGTTGCAGATGAATACATAGGAAAAGTATTGGAATTGAATCTTCTTTGCGTGTCTGAGTATAAGATTAATCTTGAAGTGATCTTCTATCAGCATTCGGAGGCATATGAGTAAATGTTTGACTTGAGAAAGGGCGTTTTTGTATAATATAGACTATAGTATCAGGGCACTTTTTTGCCCGGACGGAATGTGAGATCTTGAAATGAAGAAGTTTATTCCTTTGGCAGCGGTTATATTGGTTTTTATTGCAGCGATGCTCTTGCTGTCGTCCTGCTCCGGAACGGGAAAAACTCCTGCGCTTTTTCATGACGAACTTCCCGTAAAAGAACCGGATGCTGACGTACATCTTCGAATGACCGCCGGGACTGAGCGGAACGTTATCTATTCTCCGCCTAAAACTCAGGCAGGTTACAGGTACGGACCTGCGATCATTTATTATGCGGACGGATCCTGTGATGCCTGGTTTTCGTGTATGGGCTCTCAGGGCGAGTGGGACTGGATTTCCTACAGACATTCCGATGACGGTGTGACTTTCGGTGACGAGAAGGTCGTTCTCACTCCGAATCCGGATTCCATGGATTTTTTCTCATGCTGTGACCCGGGTGTAGTGTATTTCGGCGGATACTATTATCTTGGATATACTTCCACGACTTATGACGGCGGCGTTAACAACAACGTATTTGTGGCCAGATCCCACTATCCGGACGGGCCTTTTGAAAAATGGAACGGCGAAGGCTGGGGCGGAGATCCAAAACCCATTATTTATTACAACGAGGACGAGACCAAATACGGTGCAGGCGAACCGAGCTTCGTGGTCCTTGAAGACAAGCTTTATATCTACTACACCTGGTGCTGCCATCACAATAATTACCTTGGCGTTGCAGTGGCGGATACCTCGGAGAACTGGCCTCTCAGCATAAAGGATTACGGACCTCAGCTTACAAAGGATGGCTCCGACTCTTACGATGTCTTTTACCTTGAAGACAATAATAAGTTTTACGGGTTCGCCGCGACCGAACGGTTTTCGGAGTCAAGCGGCATAAGAGTCATTGAGTCTATGGACGGAATACACTTTGAGGCAGTTGATTATGTGAAGCAGGGCTTTTACCAGTTTCTTCACAACGACGGCATCGCCAAGAGACCCGACGGCCATTCCCGGCTAAAAGACAGACACTTCATTGGCTACGCTTTCAGTGACGGAGCGTCGGGAAACTGGGGAAAGTGGCCGACCTGCTTTCAGGAGATCATTTTTGAGCTTTACAGCGGCGAGATCGAAGACCTTGAAAACGTAGGACAGGGCGACTATTTTTCTGACTATTATCCGGAATTGGGCGAAGAACGAAGACCCATTGCGATATCGGCTGCGAACCGCGTATATAACTGCATGGAGCATTATACGGGAGAGGTGGTTTCAGTCATCTGGTTTGACCAGTACCTTGGCGTTCACAGTATCGAAGATATCAAAAACGTCAGATTTTACGGTTATGACAGTTCCATTGTCGGTTTTGACGACGGAGTGATGAATATCAAGGGCAAGGTCGGATCAACGTTCGTGTATATCAAGTACAAAGGGATCGTGAATTTCTTTAAGGTTGTGGTCTATCCTACGGGTTCGGTAATGCCGGGAGACGTGAGAAAAGAGATATCGAGCTTTACGCCGGTACAGGATAAGTTTGTGATCGATATCAAGGCCGATCACACCTGCCAGATAAGGGGCTATGTGGAATTCAACGATCATACGTGGGCCGAGGCTTTTAACGACGGTATTATGCTTGATAAAAACAAATATCCGGTGACTTTCGAGGTGGAGGATCCTTCTGTATGCCGTGTGAGTTACAAAGGCATTATATCACCTTTGTCGGTGGGAAAAACCAATGTACTCGTTACGATACAGGGCAAAATAAGTTTTACCGTCAGTGTGGAAATAGTAGATGATTAGTGGTTTGAAAGGAGATTGATTATGAGTTTTCCGAATGAGAGTGCCGAGAGAAGACCTCTGGAGGACCAGACGCAAAGGGGAATGTTCAACACCCTCGATCCCGCAAGGTGCATGGTGGATCTGAGACAGCTTGCGGACGACAAGACAGTGCTCAAGAATCCTCACAAGGGGTGGTTCTGGCATTACATCGACAACGGCTGCGGTGCGCCTATATACAGGGACAGAGAGCTTGATGATAAATATACCGTCGGTTTCCCGGGACTTAACCACCTGTATCTCAGGTTTGACTGGAGCGACGTGGAAAAGGAAAAGGGCGTCTATGATTTTTCTTATCTCGACGGAATCATGGACAGATGGGGAAAGCTTGGCTTTGCTTTCTCTCTGAGAGTTGTCTGTTATGAGACTCACCCCAATATCCCCTATGCCACTCCGGAATACGTTTACAAGGAAGGTGCCCATTGCTACAGACTTCCGAACGGAAGGATTCATCCCGATTATGACGACCCCTATTTCCTTGAGAGACTGGAAGAGTTTTTTAAAGTTCTCGGGGCCAAATACAACAACGATCCGAGGGTGGAGCTTATCGATATCGGCACCTACGGCACATGGGGAGAGGGACATACGGTCGAAGGGGACGGAGTGATCTACCCCATAGATGTTATCAAAAAACATTTTGAACTCCATATGAAGTATTTCCCTGACAAGTATGTCATCGCCAATGACGATCACATCGCGGGAAGAATGGATCACGGCCAGAAGGAAGTTGATGAAATGCTCGCATACTGTGTCGACAGGGGACTGGGCCTTCAGGATGATTCGATATGCTGTGACGGCTATGCCACAGATATGGGCTATGATACCATGAGAGCATGCTGGGCCTTTGACCGGACCGCGAAAAATGCGCCGACCGTAATAGAGTTTGCCCATTATACATATGTGAGGCCTGCGCTGGACTGCTATTTCAGAGACGGATTCACGATCATAGAAGCTCTTAAGAATTCTCATGCTACATTCGCAGGCTTCCACGGATATCCCGACAAGTGGCTGGACAGAGAGTTTTACCTCACGGAGTACTGTGCAAACCGTCTGGGCTACTGGTTCTTTGTGCCATATGCGATAGTACCGGATGTGCTGTCCCCAAGTGCACATAATGCCTTTTCTATCCTCATTGAAAACCGAGGATGGGCAAGGTCCTACTGGCCCTATCAAATGAAGGCATGCCTCAAAAATGATGGCAGATCATATACAGTCGATCTTGGCGGTGACGTCAGCGTGATAGACTCAGGCGAGAGTAAGCTGTTTGATCTTAAACTTGATCTGAGAAACGTGGAAGAGGGCGAATATGACTTCTGCATTGGTCTGTTTGAAAAAGAAAGACCCGTAAAACTGGCTCTTAAGCAGGAAATACTAACTGAAGACGGTTTTTACAAGATCAAGAAAGTTAAGATCGGCCGAATGTAAAACTATTCAAAATAGTGATCAAAGAAGAAAGGATCCGGGGATAAAAACCTTGGATCCTTTTCCTTTGGTATCATTGCTCTTTCTGCTCCTCCGGGGGCTGCTTTGGCTTTTTCTTTTCTCTGAACCTTATCATGCTTATGGTGTTGGACGTGATGTTAAACACTTCGCAAAGTATGCCGCCCAGTGACAGGATTATTGAATTGTATGTTATCCAGAAAAATGAATCCGGCAACTTCCAGAGTCTGATCTCGACCGGCTTGGTTTTTGTCAAAGCTATGGTTCCGGGTATTGAAGCGAATACCGGAAGCACGTTGATGAGGCTCTGAGTAAGTCCCGGCATTGTGATAAGAGTGTAGATTATATATGTGACCACGTAGGCCGAGCAGAGACAGATGCATGCGATCTTGGCTTTTTTAGGCTCTTTTTCGGAATTTATCACCAGAAAAAGAATATTTCTTAGCAGGTAATATGAGTTGATAATGCCTCCGAAGACTCCGCCGAGGAAGAAGTATGAGATAAAGAAAATTATTGAGCCCATCGTTTGTATGATGAGCAGCACTTTCTTGCTCTTGGCCTGAAATGAAGCCACAGTGAAGGCCATGGCCACGAGGCTCATGATAGTTCCCGCTGTGGTTACGGGCGTTGCAAACATTTTTAAAAAGGTGTCTATAAGTATTTTCATTTTTTGATCTTAGATCATGCGGTATTACCGTTCGTTTTTTCTGGAAAACATTCTGAAATCGATCTCAGAAGGTGGATCTCCGGCTTCGTCAGGAGACAGTCCTTTTTTCTTCTGAATTTCGAACCAGAGCTTTGTTATGGATTCCTCGCCTTCCCTTATGTCGGGAACGAGCAGGTAACCGTCCTTTTCCGAATATAGTATCGATTCAGCTTCTTCTATCCTGCCTGAGCGGGCCAGGGATATGGCAAGGTTTAGCCTGCAGCGGTTGTTCGAGAGCACAACGCTTGGGAGGGTGTTGTAGACCTCGGAGAGTCTGTCATCAAATCCGCAGCACTGGAGTATCCTGACATATTCTTTCGCCAATGACAGATCGTCATTTTTCAGTGAATATGCTTTTTCAATGTAACGATATGCGTCTTCTTTTCGGCCTCTTTCCTCGGAGAGGAGTGCAAGGCAATAATATGACCATGGATTTTCTGCAAGTGACAGGGAGCGCCTGAACAGCTTTTCAGCCTCATCAAACTGCCCGTCATAATACACTGAGGTGCCGAGAAGATATACTGTATACCAGTTGTCTGCGTCGGGACCTTCGACCGCTTTTTTCAGAATGGCAGTCCATTCGGGCTGGTACATATAAGATTCGGGAACGTCGTTTACATCGTGTATTCCTGCGGATCCTGTCTCAAGGAGGCTTACCCATGTGGCGGCCTCAGCTGAATCGGGTTCCCCAAAATCAAGGTTTTCGCACATAAGGCCAGATATTGCCCCCGCTTTTTTTCTTCTCAAAAGCTCAAGTGCTCCAAAACAGTCACCCCTCCGGATCACTTTTGCGGCTGAATTCCTTGAAGTGTTTCGAGTATCGCTGAGAAGCTTTTCCAAATGGTCGAAGCCTACGCTTTCGTCAATGACCCTGAAAACCTCCATCGTTGCTTTGTCGTAATCGCCGAATATCTTATCATTATCGGCTCTAAGCGCGCCGAAACACTCCAGAAACTCCCAAGCAGTGCGGGGAGGCATGGGTATACACTCATATTGGGTATGGGCAAGGCCGCACTGGATCTCGTCATAAGCTCCGGATTTACCGTCGGAGGTGAGATATCTTTGCCATTTGCGGCCGCCTTCCGAATCGCCCCAGATAAAAAGCTTTCGCCCCTTGAGCTTTCCGGTGGAAGCTTCAAACATACCGGACCCGTCTTTGCCGAGCTGAGCAATGAAATGAGGGCCGTCATCTGAGGTCTTCCAGAAATAATCCTTGGCGATTATTCCGTTTCCGGGGTAGGTCTGGTCCTTATTTGTGCCGAAAGCAATGTCACGTTTTACGACTGATACTCCCTCGGCTGTGAAGTAGCTTTTCGCGGGTACGATGACCCTGTCGCCGTCCTCCCTCTTTACAGCGATATTGGTCCACCAGTAGACAGGAACCGAAAACTTCTGCGGGTTCGTGATCCTTGTGCGTACGTAAAGCACTTTTGAATCCTCCGGAAGGAAGCAGTCCATCTGGACAACGCACGCTCTTGCGCGTTCAAACCAATAGAATCTCAAAACCGGGGTGCCGTCCTCAAGAGCTGTTTCCGCAGTGTGTACGCTGTCGCAGGTGTAGGGGTGATGGCCCCTGAAACCGAAATTCCACTCTATGCCGCCTGCGGTCCATGCGTTTCTGACGGCGAGGTTACAGGGCCTTATGATGTCGTTTTCGAAAAGAAGCTCCTTCTTTGACTCCTTGTCGTAAAGAGACCATAACTTTGCGCCTAGACCCGGAATGAAAACTGCTTTAAGGTGATCGTTTTCGAGAATGCATGAATCAATATCACGAAGTTCGGAGGATCTGTCGTAGTCGTTTTGCATTCTGTAGGGAAATGCACCGGGGTACTCGCCGTACCACACAAAAAGACCGTCGTCATCGGAGAGGTCGAACTCATCCGGGGCGACATATTTATCTCGCATGGTAGACCTCAATGGCGGAACTGAAGACAGAGGCCCGAGATCCGCGGAGGGTATTGATAGTTTTTGATGCTTGATTGATGTCATTGGTTTCCAACCTTTGGATTAACGGGTCAAATCTCAAGAATCAGGCCGTCGTACGCAACTTCGATATTTTCGAGTGCCATTTTTTCTGCCAGCTTGGCATGCTCTTCGTGAAGAGTGAGGGCCATGTGGCTTATTACAAAACGGGAAATATACTGCTTGAGACTTGCTTTCATCTCACGGACCATGTTAAGGTTGTTGTGCTCAAATATCCTGTAGTCTCCGGGTACATCGCCAATGGTACCGTCAAGAACGATCATGTCGGCCCCGTCTTTAAGCAAAGTGTATTCGTTATACATGAGCCAGCTTCCGTCAATGGCGTAGTACAGCTTTTTTTCGCCGTCCGAGATCATGAAGTGCTTTGCGTCTTCGCAGGTCGAGTGATTTGCGGCCAGGGATCTTATTTCATATCTTCCGACGGTCTTAAAGTCGTCGCGCTGGAAAACGATAAACTCTGCTCCTGCGCTTTCAAGTCTCTTCAGTACCTCCTCGCTGTAATGATCAGGGTGGGAGTGGGTGTTTATGATATATTTTATGCCGCCAAGTGATATACCGTATTTTTCTGCGGAATCAAAAACATCCGGCCCGGGATCGATGAGCAGTACGTCGTCGATGATCGCCGAGGAAAAAAATCTGTAACCGGGATATGTGGGGGGGACGCCTTTCCAGTCGGCAGCTCCCGTGCCTAAAAACCGTATCTTCATACAGCCTCCTACAAAAGGTTGATTGCCCTGATCGCGGGCGACTAAATTATATATTTATAAAACGTGTTTATCAAACGAATTTAGGGAGGGACGATATGTTAAAAGCTTGTTTTAAGGGTCTGTTTTAAATATAATCTGAGTTGATGAAGCAGGTTAGGAGGGCGGACAGTTTAACATGAGAAGAGCGTCGCCGGGAAGGGGTTTTTGGATAAGTTTTCTGATCAATCTGGCATTCCGCTATCAGTGGCTGATACTTACTGCTGCAGTAGTTCTGCTGCATTTTATCTTTAAATCGGTTCCTCTTTGGCTGGCACTTGTTCCGCTGGCTCTCTGGCTGATCCACGCATTGGTTATAACAATAGTTTTGAGACTGATATCGCGGGTCCCGACGGACGTGTTCACACGGAGACCAAATAAAAATCCCTACTCAAAGAAGACAGAGAACTATCTTCCGGGCAGGGATCAAAAAGACGAGGTGACAGACGATCAGTCCGATTTTTTAACGTAGGAAGTAAGGTGCAGATCTTTCACCGACATCGTGTGGTCAAACGTGCCAATGGTCTCCCACCCGAGGTTCATGCCGTTGACTATAAGCTCATCAAGGCTATTTGCTTTGAAATAGTTATCTTTTTTACCGTATTCGAACATTTCCTCAAGAAAAGGCTTAATATCGACAGATACATGGATCCAGTCGCCGCCGGGGTTCGGCTTTCCGTCTTTGTAAAGAGTTTTTGAAGTATAGATATATTTTGAGCCGATGGAGAAGATCATGGCGCCTGATGCGTCAGCCTTGCCGCCGTCGTAGCCGATGTAGTGATCGTTCAGTTCCCAGCGGTTGTCGAAAAGCTGGAGACCGAACCAGCAGAAGTCATTGGTTTTTGTGCCCTTGACGTAGAAATACATCAAAAACTGCGCTGCCCGGACCCAGTCGCCTTCTATTTCAGTGATATTATAATCGTCAAGCTTTATATCAAACGAGCAAACGATGGCGTCGGCGCTGCAGCTGTAAAACTGCTTCTGCTTCTCGAGGTTGGAGCCGAACACGAACTCGGGCTGCTCAATGAGAAGATGGGGCCAGTAGTCTCCTTCCCTTGACGGCTTCCCGTAGTAATAGGCCGCTGTGTTGAGGCGGAAGGTCATGATATTTGAGGCCGGATCGTATCTGAAAAGCTTTGAATAGTTGTCTGTCAGCTCGGTATCGTCATTTCCGACGGATTCAGCAGTTAAAGACGGTCCCGAGTCCCATTGGGCAAGTCCCCATTTCGGTGCCTTGGCGTCGCCTCCGTAGAAGCTGTGATAACCGAGGCTGGTGAAGGTATCACCGTTTGAGTGATCCTTTTGACTGTGGATATTTATGCCTCTTTTGAAGGACAGATCGGGTATCAGTTCCTGGCTTTCGCATTGTTCATACATAAAAGGTGTCGCCTCCGGTGTCGGCATTTCCGAGGAACCGGTATCTGCAGCGCCTGCCATATCCGGCCTTTCGTTTTCGGAGGGAACCGTAACAGCGCAGGATGTCAGAAGCAACAGCACTGCCAATGTAACCAATATGACCTTTGTCCTCATAAAAGCCGCCTCTCTTATACAAATCTATGGCTGAATTATACAGTTTCCGGCTCTAAAACTCAATAAAAAACCCGCGAAAATGTCATCCGCGGGTCTTTGATGGTGCCGATGACCGGACTCGAACCGGTACGATTTCTCGCCGCATTTTGAGTGCGGTGCGTCTGCCAATTCCGCCACATCGGCACGGTCTATATAAAAGCGATGCTTTTCAGACGCCCGGTTATTATAAAATATCGGGACGATGGTTTGCAAGTACTTTTTGATTTGACATTGGCGCTGCACGGTTATAAAATCAGCACAGAGAAGCTTCTCAAATCTGTCACGAAGGTGTGTATAACTATGGCGCTAAAAAGAACTGCACGAGTTTTTTCCGTTGTTTTTCTTGTGATCGTTCTGCTGATCTCCGCCTGTTCAAGGGGAGGAGAAAAGGAAGAAAGCGGGAATGCGGACAGCGGCGGCACCTCCTCAAAATTCAATGAGGGAATAGTCGATTACAGGCTGGAGAAGCTTGAGACCTTCGTTGATCCGTTCGATGAAGAAAAGCTGGGGACCCTGGTCACGGAAAACGATAAGGGCGTGTCGGTGATCTTTGACGAAAGCTTTGACGATGAGGACGTTACGTGCGGTGAGAGCGCGGTAGAGTACAGCCGGAACAGTTGCTCGATCCTAAACGGCTCGCTTTATGTACCTGCTTACGAAGAGGGGGCTTCGGCTCACGGCTGGACCACATGGGCGCCTGTCGACGAGGTGTTTTCGGACGATTACATTGGCGTGCAGATTTCGTTTGACTGTGTGATTTCTGCAGACGGTGACGCTGCATGGTCATGTCCTTTCATTGGTTTGTTTAAGGACAGCCATAACACGATCGCGGACAATAATACCGGCGGCATATATTTCTCTTTCAACAATCTGAAAAACGCCATAACTGTTTACTGCGCAAAGGCCGGAGAGTGGAACTGGCCTGCAGGAAACTGCACCGTGAAGGTCGAAAGCGGGATCCCTGACGAGAAATGCCATATCGACGTCATCACTGCCGGAAGAGAACTTGTCAGGATACTCATTGACGGACGGCAGGTTCTTGAAATGGTGCTGAGCAGAGCTGACGGATCGTTTGAAGTTTTTGATGAAAATAACAAAAAATCAGGTAAGGGGCATTATGACAGTGAGATTATTGCCGGGCCTTATCTTCAGTTTTTCTCACACATGGGGATCATCGGCATCGACAATTTGAAAGTCCTTGCCTGCACGAAAGGAGCGAGGAAAGTGGAAAATACAGTTACCGCGACGCCGGTAGAGGGCCACAAGCTCGGCCTCGACATAACGGACAAAAAGGACGTCATCAGCATATGCTACAGTGTTTGGCACAATGCCATCAACGGCACGGGCACCGGTCCGATCAAAAACATTTCGGACGTTACGGAGATGCTGAAGACATATGACTTCACCGCGGAAAAGGGGTTTGTAAACAAAGAAACGGGCGAAACGAATAACGCTCTGACCAAATTCCACTACTGGGGCAGGCCCGCTCAGGGCTACTACAGGAGCTCCGACGTAAATGCGATCAGAAACAACATGAATCTGATCTATGCCGCGGGGGTTGATTTCATTATACTTGATTTTACATATGCAACCGCACCGGGCTACGCTCCGGGTTCCTCAACCTGGGAAGCTTACATTAATTCATCCGTGACGCCGCTTCTTGACACCATCATGCTTATGAGAGCCGAGGGCAGGGGCACTCCTTACGTGGTCTTCTGGATGGGAAACGACTCGATGTTCGAATACATGGACGAGTACTTCCTTTCGAAAGATAAATGGAAGGACTGCTTCGTATACTGGGACGGCAAGCCCTTCATGATGAAATGGGAGATGGACAGCACGGAATCCTATGAAAAGTGGACCGTCAGGGGAATGTGCGGCCTTAGAGGCACCGCTGACATTAACCAATGGTCCTACCTCGAGATCGATAACAGCAAGGCGATATCCTACGACAGAAACGGTGACCCTGAGCATATGTGCGTGGACGTTGCCACCCAGGAAACGTACATGTCTTCCCCGACAGCACACGGAAGACAGGGCGGAAAATTCTTCTATGAGCAATGGAAAAATGCTTTCGCCGTCCATCCCAAGATCGTGACGGTCACATGGTGGAACGAGTGGTGCGCTCAACTCTATCACGTGGACGGAGTCGGGTATATATTTACGGACAACTTTAACGAGGAATACAGCCGTGATATCGAGCCCGAGGACGGAAAAAACGGCGATACTTATTACAAGTGGCTCTGTAAATATGCGGAGGAATACAGAAAAGGCGGAAAGTGTCCTAAACTGATTGAAAATTAGTGTTGAATTTTTGGGACGAATGGTTTATATTAATCAACACATATCAACTTGAAAGGAAGGTGAGCCAAAGTGGACGAATGCGACAGTAGCGGACGAAGTAGCAAAAGCAGCAGTAGCGGCGACCACTTGTGCGGAAAAGCACTCAAATCGGCGAAGCCTTCACTTTTTTGTCAGCTTTACCGTTAATTATTTTTGTTCGAGGTCTTA
Source organism: Clostridia bacterium (assembly GCA_017444825.1). GTDB lineage: Bacteria > Bacillota > Clostridia > UBA1212 > UBA1212 > UBA1212. The sequence continues at coordinate 71,841 of JAFSVU010000008.1, read as the reverse complement.
GTCTCAACCGGTCTGTCGGCTGTTGTTTTTACTGTCCCCGTTTGACTATTACATTTAACTGCAGGGGGTGGTTTTTATGCAGCAATTTGACGAAGAAGATATCAAAACCAAAAACTTGAGGGCGCAGGCGGAGGAATCCGAGGAGAATGCGCATCTTGCTAATTTGCTCGAAGAGGATACCGGCGATGAGCATGACGGTGACGAGGAGGACGTTGAGCTTGTAAAGCCTGATTACGCAAAAGAGATCATTGAGATAATCAGGGGCAACTACACGCCGCGCGCGGTAAAAGACAAGCTTGAGTCCTACCACGAAAACGACATTTCCGGTGTGCTGGAGGAACTGACCGTAGCGGAGAGGAGAAAGATATACAGGATCCTCGATACGGACATGCTCTCGGCTGTGTTTGAGTATTCGGAATCGGATGCGGTTAGCGTTTATCTTTCCGAAATGGACCTGACCAAGGCCGCAAAAATCCTGTCACTCATGGAAACTGACGTTGCGGTGGAGATCCTCAGGGAGATACAGCGGGACAGACGAATACTCATGATCGAGCTTCTCGATGACGAGAAGAAGGAAGAGATCGAGCTCATTGCTTCGTTTGACGAGGATGAGATCGGAAGCAAGATGTCCACCAACTTCATTGTCATCAACGACAAGCTTTCCGTAAAGGAAGCCATGAACGAGCTGGTGGAGCAGGCAGAGAAAAACGACAATATCTCCACCATATTCGTGGTGGACGAAAACGGAATATTCTGCGGCGCTATCGACCTGAAGGAACTGATCATAGCCCGCAACTCAACACCGCTTGACGACATCATCATCACATCGTTCCCTTACGTTTACGGCACAGAGAGCATTGATGAGTGTATCGAACGGCTCAGAGATTACTCGGAGAATTCAATTCCGGTCCTTGATAACAGCAACCGGATCCTTGGCGTCATTACGTCCCAGAGCATCGTTGAGGTCATTGGCGACGAGCTGACCGAAGACTACGTTAAGTTCGCAGGTCTTACTTCAGAGGTCGATCTTAACGAATCCATCTGGACCAGTCTCGGGAAAAGGCTACCGTGGCTCTTCGTCCTCCTGGGTCTCGGCATAGTGATCTCCACAGTCGTGGGAACGTTTGAAGGCGTTGTCAAAACATTGCCGATAGTTATGGCCTTCCAGTCGCTGATTCTGGACATGGCAGGAAACTCCGGCACCCAGTCCCTGGCTGTAACCATCAGGGTACTCACCGACGAAAACCTGGATTTCAAAAAGAAGCTGAAGCTTTTCTTTAAAGAGACAAGGATCGGTCTTTTGAACGGCTGCATAATAGGATCTCTTTCATTTGTTGCCCTCGGCCTTTACATCCACTTTATAAAGCATCAGACCTGGCTTTTCTCCTTTGGAGTGTCGGGCTGCGCAGGTATTGCGCTGATCACAGCCATGTTTATCGCCAGCGGCATCGGAACTCTTGTTCCGCTCATATTCAAGAAGCTTAAGATCGACCCCGCTGTTGCCTCCGGTCCGTTGATCACGTCAATGAACGACCTTATAGCAGTTGTAACTTATTACGGTCTTTGCTGGATACTCCTGATTTCGGTCATGGGCTTTGGCGCCTGAAAACCGTATACTGAGATTATAAAGAACCCGCCCGATCCGACAGCCGAACCGGGCGGGTGTGTTTTTGATCAAGTTCACGAAAAAAGTCAGATAAGATCGAATTTTCTTGTGCGTCTCAATGCGGTCTCGTACTCAAAATCAGGTGGGGCTTTAAACTCAAACAGCTTCTTCATCCACTCGCCTGATCCCTTCACCCATGCGGAGAAGGCGCTGTTGTGAAGGAACGGTCCTATCGAAGTCACGTGGTCCGCTACCGAAAGGCCGTGAACACCGTCCTGAGTCACGTGAAGCTCGAATGGAACGTTGTTCTCGGCAAGGGCACTTGCAAAAAGGAGTGAGTTCTCCACTGGCACCACCGAGTCAAAAAACGTATGGGCGATGTAGCAGGGCGGCGTGTGGGGCCCAACGTGTTTTTCAAGTGAAAGCACGTCATATATATCCGGTTCATCGTGACCCGCAGCGGCAGTGGCAATGGTCCCGGGCTCCCTGCGGTTTCCGGAAGATATAACGGGGTAGCAAAGGATGAGAGCATTCGGCTTTGCCTCGGAGGCCTTGACTCCCGCTTTTGCAAGTATCTTTTCGTCGTTCCAGTAAACGCCAAGTGACGCCACCAGGTGTCCGCCTGCGCTGAAGCCAACGACAGCGATCTTACCCGGGTCTGTGTGCCATTCTTCGGCGTGATCCCTGATGATCTTCATCGTTTTCATAAGATCTATCAAAGGATTCGGGAATGAAGCGTATTTACCTACGGAGTAACGAAGTACGAAGGTATTAAATCCCTGAGCCGCGAAGGCCATGGCCACCGGTTCGCCTTCCCTGTCGGAGCATCCCTGGTAACCGCCGCCGGGTATTACCACAACTGCAGGCCGTGATACGGAGAGGGGGAGCTCGGGACTGAAATCAAGGACGTAAGGAGTGAGATTTACCCGTCCGTCGTCCGTTAAATCGATTCGTTTTGTTTCTATCATACAGACCTCCGGAATAGATTTGTTATGGAAATTATATGTACCGGGGCAGGCTTTGTCAATATTCTTGACTCTTCCCTCGCGCGATAATATAATAAAAATGTATATGCTCGGGGAACTTTACGGTCGACCGGGCATGTAAAAATGCGCATCGGGAGGACATCATGAAGAACTGTTTCATACATGGTATTTCTTTCATTCTTGCGCTGATTTTTGTGATTACTTTATTCACCTTGCCGGTCGATTCGAACGCATTGGAGCCTCTTGCCGCGGACCCTGATACCGCAAAAAGATTTTTCTCCGAGGTCACTTCCAAACTTACAGCCGGTGAGAGCAACATAGACGTATCCGGATTTAATTTCGACAAGGACACGTTCGTTTCATACATGTCGGCTCTGTACAATTATGAGCCCCTGTCATTCCTGATCGCAACAAACTTTAACTATACACACAATAAGACGATCGTCACCGGTCTTCAGGTGACAAACAACTTCAGCCCGGACCTTGCCGTGATGGCGATGTCCAGGTTTAAAGCGGATGTAAATAACTGCATAAAAGGCATTCACGGGGACTGGTCCGACGAAGCAAAACTCCTCTACGTTTACGATTATATTGCCAATAACTTCGTTTACGATGAGACCTTATCCTCTTCGGGGGTCTACAGCCTGATAACCGAAAGAAGGGGAGTCTGCCAGTCGTTTACGCTATTTGCCTCTGCCGTGCTGACTGCTCTTGGCTTCACACATGACACGGTGGTCTCGGAGTCCATCAACCACATCTGGAACCGCGTTAAGCTCGGCGGACAGTGGTACAATATCGATTTTACCTGGTCGAATCTGAACGTGCTGGGAAACTGCAACCACGATTATTTTCTAAGATCCGACCGTGACGGAGGCCTCGACACCGATTTTAAGGTCAAACATACGGGTGATGACGACTGGCAGGCAGCTATTTACGGCGGGGACGATTCAGAAGACGATATATACGTTAACGCCAATACCGTCTGGTACGACACCGACACCTCCTTTGTATTCGCCAATGGCTATTGGTACTACCTTGCCTCCACTAAGAAAAACAGGACGGAGCTCCGGCGCACCGATGATTTTCATATGTATGAATCGCTATATTCTTTCGGCGATTATTTCATCACCGACAGCGGATCCCATTGGTCAGGCTACTGGGGAGGCATCAAGGCTCTCGGAACAAAGGTCCTTTTCACCACCGCAACGGGTGTCCACGTTTTCGACACGGTAAGCGAGACCCTCATCAAGTACATATATTCGTACGAAGGGCCCGAAACCAATGCGATCTACGGCATGAAAGATAACGGCGACAGCGTTTCCCTCTATATCAGAAACTACCCCCCCACGGGAGGCGCGGGATCTGATGTCAACGATGTGGAATCTGTTGAGTTTGAGATCCCTGAAGAATACAGAGAAGATGCGGAACTCAGGAACTACGCTGAAAAACTTCAATATTTTTATGACAGTGAGAGAGGAATACGCCTCATATTCGGTGTTTCGGAGGGCGATTTTCCGGGCACTCTTACGGCGGCTCTCGGCGGGTACGCCACAAACGTCCATGACAGGGAATTCTCAAAATCTGCAGTTCTCACCACCGGCAGCATCTTCAGGATGGGAAGATTTGAATATCTTCTCAGCATACCCGGAGATACAGACTGCGACGGTGCGGTGAGCGAGAAAGATGCCGCCTATCTCCTGTCGTCGATGCTGAACCCTGACTATTTTCCGCTCGTTTATACTCAGGATTATGACGGCAACGGTACGGTCAATACTGACGACGTGGTCTACCTCAATCTTGCGGCAAAGGACCCTGAGGGACATCCGCTGAAGACCAGGTGAAAGGGTAAAAGAGGTTTTATGAAAAAGGCTGAGATCATTTCGGTAGGAACAGAACTTCTCATGGGGCAGGTGGCAAACACCGATGCCCAGTTCATATCGGGACTGCTGCCCTCGGCAGGGTATGCCGTGTATTACCACATTGTAGTCGGAGACAATAAGGAGAGGCTTACCGAAGCCATCAGGCAGTCTCTTTCCCGCTGTGACCTGGTCATACTTACCGGAGGCCTTGGACCGACTGAAGATGATATAACCAAAAAAACAGCAGCCGAAGTATTCGGCCTTGAAATGAAGCTTCACGAAAAGACCAAAGAAAACCTCGAGTCGTATTTCAGAGACACCGGAAGGGTAATGACTCCTTCCAATATCTCGCAGGCATATTTCCCGGAGGGATCAGTGATATTGGAAAACGAGTTCGGCACCGCACCCGGCTGCCTTATCAGAGGCTCTTTTGATGGAATCGGAAAGACCGTGATACTTCTCCCGGGGCCTCCCTCTGAGCTTTGTCCGATGTTTGAGAACAAGGCAATGCCTCTTCTTCGCGAAGAAGGTTCCGATGTGCTTGCATCGAAGTTCTTTACGGTAATGGGCATTCCGGAAGCGGAGGTAGAAAGGATCCTTACAGACATAATTCACGGAAAGACCAATCCTACCGCCGCCACGTACGTTAAGGACGGCACTGTGACTGTCCGGGTTTCCGCAAGCGGACAAAAGGAGGAAGCGGAGAGGCTGATCGAAGAGGACGCATTGGTTATCAGAGAAAGACTTGGGAAAAACCTTGTTTCGGAGACTTCTCAGAGCGTTCCTGAGATATTGGTGAGGCTTTGCGAAAGGAACGGCATTACTCTCTCCACGGCCGAGTCATGCACAGGCGGGATGATTGCAGAGATGATCACATCCGTGCCCGGAGCCTCAAACGTTATCAAGTCCGGCATCGTGACCTACAGCAATGACGCAAAGATCGGGCTTCTGGGTGTGGGAAGGAAAATCATTGACGATTTCGGCGCAGTCAGTAAGGAAACTGCGAAAGCCATGGCGGAAGGGGCCGCAAGGCTATGCAAAACGGATCTTGCGATATCTGTTACGGGAAACGCCGGCCCCGGGACGATGGAAGGAAAACCTCAGGGGCTTGTTTACATTGGCGTGTATTTCAAGGGCAGGACCGTCGTTACAGAGAATCTTTTCAAGGGCAGCAGAGACCACGTGAGAAGGAGAGCCGCCAACACAGCTCTTAACCTTGCGAGAACGGTGATACTTGAAAACGGGGAAGAAAAATGATCGTTAAGAATTCAAGCTTTGTAAAATCCTGCATAAAGACCGAAGACCTTCCGGAGTCCAATCTTCTGGAGGTGGCTTTTGCGGGCCGTTCCAACGTGGGGAAATCGTCTCTTATTAACGCATTGATCAACCGGAAGAACCTGGCGCGTTCGGGCTCAAGACAGGGCATGACGAGGCTTATAAATTATTACAACATTGACAATGAGATCCATTTTGTGGACCTGCCGGGTTACGGTTTTGCGAAGGTCTCGAAGAGCGAGATGGACCTTTGGGGGAAAGTGATAGAAAACTATCTTAACGTCAGAGAACAGCTTTATCTTGTGATGCTGCTCGTGGACATAAGACACGAACCCTCTGCGGAAGACAGGATGCTCATGAGGTGGATAAAAGCCTCGGGTATCTCTTATATCATAGTTGCGACTAAAGCGGATAAAATATCAAGGTCGCAGGTGAACGAAAGCAAAAGGGTGATATCAAAGGCACTGGAGCTTCCCGATGGGAAAAAGGTGTTTGCGGTATCGTCCGAAACAAAGAAAGGTATCCCGGAATTGTGGGATGAGATCGACAGTTATATTATGGAGGATGGTGAAAATGAAAACTGATGTAAAAGACTGCGGCTCCGAAAAGAAACTGTTCTTTAACAGGGAGACTGCTGAAAAAATAGCTTCGGCTGTGGGTACGCCTTATTATCTATACGATGAAAAAGGCATTAAAAACGCTCTTGCCGGGCTTCGGGAAGCATTCAGGGGACTTGATTTTAAAGAGTATTTTGCCGTAAAAGCCTGTCCCAATCCATATATTCTTAAAGTGCTGAAGGATGCGGGCGCGGGTGTCGACTGCTCAAGCTATACGGAGCTTCTGATGGCAAAGGCCTGCGGATTCAGAGGGGCTGATATCATGTTTTCATCAAACGTCACCCCTGCCGAGGATTTTGAACTTGCGAGAAGCCTTGACGCGCTTATAAACCTTGATGACATCACCCATATCGAATTCTTGGAGCAGCACGGAGGCATTCCGGAGACTGTATGCATGCGGTATAACCCAGGTGGTGATTTTACGATATCGGGAGCGATAATGGGGGCACCGGGCGAGGCGAAGTACGGAATGACCCGGGAACAGATACTTGAGTCCTGCAGGATACTCAAAGGAAAAGGTGTTAAGACCTTCGGCCTTCACTCGTTCCTTGCCAGCAACATGCTCGGCAACAGATACTGGGAGACTCTTTCCGAGGTGCTGCTTAGACTTGCTGCGGATATAAAGAGAGAGACCGGCATCACTATATCTTTCATAAACCTCTCCGGAGGCATCGGTATCCCTTACAAACCGACGGACAAGCCTGTTGATATATTCAAGGTCGGTGAGACAGTAGAAAAGAAGATCGGCAAGATATGCGCCGAGGAGGATCTGCCTGTGCCTGCAGTCAAGGCCGAACTGGGAAGATACATAACCGGTCCGTATGGCGTGCTCGTTGCAAGGTGCATCCATAAAAAGGATATTTACAGAGAATACGTCGGGCTTGACGCCTGCGCCGCGAACCTTATGAGGCCCGCTATGTACGGAAGTTATCACCACATTACCGTCCTGGGTAAAGAGAACGAGCCCAAGACTAAGGTCTACGATGTTACAGGCGGTCTTTGCGAAAACAACGATAAATTCGCAATTGAGAGAAGCCTTCCCGAGATAGAGATAGGCGATCTGATAGCTATACATGACGCCGGTGCCCACGGATTTTCGATGGGGTATAACTACAACGGAAAGCTCAGGTCCGCCGAGGTGCTTTTGAAAGAAGACGGAACCTTCAAACTCATCAGAAGAGCAGAGACGCCTGAGGACTATTTTGCTACTTTCGATTTCCCGGGAGCTGAGATTAAACTTTAAAACGGGGTCGAATTTGCTTTGAAACAGCGGCCGATCCGTGCTAAAATCGTATCGGCTGATCTGCGGCTCGGAAAACAGCCGCTTATACAAAAAATCAGGCTTTTTTGCCTGACAACGAGGTGATTAAATGAACGACAATACCGGTATCATCGAGATCGCATCGAGGATCGCAGACCTTAGGGACATCTGCGGCTTCACTGTCAAAGAAATGGCTGATTATCTCGACATTACTGAGCAGGAATATGAGGATTACGAGAATGCAAAAGTCGATTTCCCGGTAAGTATCCTCTATGCGCTGGCATCTAAATTCGGTGTGGATCTGACCGAGATCCTGACCGGAGTTTCGCCAAAGCTCACTAACTGTTCTCTTGTGAGAAAAGGCCGCGGCATTTCGGTAGACAGGTACAAGGGTTACGACTTTGAGAGCATTGCCTATAAGTTTATCGGACGCAAAATAGAGCCGATGATAGTAACTGTGGGTCCGGAGACGGAGACCAATCCCCCCGAAAAAGTTGCCCATGCGGGTCAGGAATTCAACTATGTTCTCGAGGGCAGAATAAAAGTCTCTTTCGGCGACAGCGATTTTCTCCTTGAAGAGGGGGATTGCTTCTATTTCGATCCTACCGTTCCACACGCACAGTCCGCATACGGCGGCGCGGGAGCCAAATTTTTAGCAGTTATTTTGCTTTAACAGGAAGTTTACATAAAAATGAATTACATGCTCAACAAATATCTCGACAGGGTTGAATTCGACTCTTACGAGGATTTTAAAAACAATTACAAACTCACATACCCGGATGATTTCAATTTCGGATTTGACATAGTTGACGGATGGGCTGAGGCTGAGCCGGAGAAGAGGGCTCTTGTATGGTGCGACGACCACGGACATGACGCGGTCTTCACATTTACTGACGTAAAGAAGCAGAGCAACAAGATCGCCAATTATCTCAAGAAGCTGGGCCTGAAAAAAGGCGACAGCGTGCTCCTTATCCTTAAAAGACGCTATGAATACTGGTTTACGGTTACTGCCTGCCACAAGCTGGGCATTATTGCCATCCCGGCTACGTTCCAGCTTACCAAAAAAGACATTGTCTACAGAGTAAATAAGATCGGCATCGATATGGCCATATGCGCCGACGATCCTTACGTTATCGAACAGATCAACCTCTCGAAGCCCGACTGTCCGAGCCTGAAATACACCGCAAAACTGGGCGGAAAAGCGGACGGCTGGCTGGATTTTACAGAGGGTTATACGGCTGAAAGTGACGAGCTCGAAAGACCCTCCGGCGAGGACAAGGTCTACGCAAACGATCCGATGCTTATGTACTTCACATCCGGCACGACGGGTATGCCCAAGCTTGTTCAGCACGTGCAAAGTTATCCTCTCGGTCATATTCTGACCGCCAAATACTGGCAGCAGGTCAGGGAAAACGGCCTTCACCTCACTGTGGCGGATTCCGGCTGGGCAAAATTCAGCTGGGGCAAGATCTATGGCCAATGGATCGCGGGCTCGGCAGTTATGGGCTATGACATGGACAAGTTCATTGCCGCGAATCTCATGCGTGTGATCGAAAAATACAAGGTGACAACGTTCTGCGCTCCGGCAACCATGTACAGATTTATGATCAAGGAGGATTTGTCGGAGTTCGACCTTTCTTCCGTTCAGCATTTTTCCATGGCAGGCGAGCCTCTTAACCCTTCCGTCATGGAGGCCTGGCAGAAGATAACAGGCCACAGGATATATGAGGGCTTCGGCCAGACCGAAAGCGTTGTAATAATGGCGAACTATCAGTGGTCCGCTCCAAGGCCGGGATCCACCGGAAAGCCTGCGGCATCATTTAATATCAAGATCATGCGCGAGGACGGGACACCCTGCGACATTGGCGAAGAGGGCGAGATCGTCGTGGTCGGAGCGAAGGAGAACAGGCCCACAGGTCTTACAGTCGGCTATTATCAGGATGACGAAGCCAATGAGCGTCTCTGGAGAGGCGGAAACTACCATACCGGTGACAATGCCTGGTACGACAGCGACGGTTATATTTGGTTTGTGGGAAGAAATGACGACGTCATCAAGTGCTCCGGCTACCGTATAGGTCCATTTGAGGTCGAATCAGCCATCATGACACATCCGTCAGTCCTCGAGTGCGCCGTAACTGCGGCCCCGGATCCGGTGAGAGGTCAGGTGGTCAAGGCTTCCATTATACTCGCCAAGGGCTACGAGCCATCAGAGGAATTGAAAAAAGAGATACAGAACCACGTCAAAAAGGTCACTGCGCCTTATAAATACCCCAGAATAGTTGAGTTCGTAAAAGAACTTCCGAAGACTACCAGCGGTAAGATCATGAGAGGGGAGATAAGGAAGCAGAACCGGGAACAGGCGGCGGGTGAAAAAGGGAGTGCCGCTCAGGTAATAAGTAACAGGTAAGAAGTAAGAGTTCAAGGGGTGCCGCCCTAAGTAATAAGTAACAGGTAAAAAGTAATAGATAATATTACCTATATACAGGGAAAAACGAAAATATCCGGATACAGATAAATGAAAGGAAAGTTGATATGAAGATTTTGGCATTTGATTATGGAGCAAGCAGCGGAAGATCGATCCTCGGTGAGTTCAACGGCGAAAAGCTGATGCTGAGGGAAACTCACAGGTTCCTCAGCGATCCCGTTATGATGAACGACACCTTCACATGGGATTTTCTCAGACTTTTCCATGAACTCAAGAGGGGCATCATAAATACCGTTAACGGCGGAGACAAGGATGTTGCTTCCATTGGCGTGGATACCTGGGGCGTTGATTTCGGCCTTATTTCGAAGACCGGAAAGCTCCTCGGAAACCCTGTACATTACAGAGACGCGAGAACGGACGGCATGATCGAGAAGGCCTGCGGCATTCTTTCTGCTGAGGAGATATACAATACCACGGGAATCGCTTTCCAGAAGTTCAATACACTTTATCAGCTTCTTGCGATGAAGGCGGAGAACGATCCGATGCTGGATGTTGCCGATAAGCTCCTTTTTGTGCCGGATCTGTTCAACTATTTCCTCACCGGCGAGAAGTACTGCGAGTATACCATCACCTCCACGTCCCAGATGTACGATCCCAACAAAAAAGACTGGGCAAGGGATATGCTTAAGAAGCTGGGCATCAGGACGGATATACTTGCCGACGTCATTCCTGCTGGAACCAAGATCGGCGCTTTGACAAAGTCCGTGCAGGATGAGCTTGGCGTAGGTGCGATTCCGGTGATCGCTGTGGCAGAGCACGATACGGGTGCGGCGGTTATGTCTGTGCCTTATGCCGAAAAGGGCGCTGCTTTCCTCAGCTCCGGTACTTGGTCGCTTCTCGGCATAGAGCTTGACAAGCCTATAATCAACGAGACCACAAGGAGCCTCAACTACACCAATGAGGGCGGCTACAACAACAACGTAAGACTGCTCAAGAACATAATGGGTCTCTGGATCAACAACGAGTGCATGAGAGACTGGGAAAAGAAGGGCGAAGCTATTTCCTATGGAGAGATGAACGAGGCGGTGGATGCTGCGGATTCGTTCATTGCCGTTATCGACGTGGACCATCCGGACTTTTTCGACCCCTTTAACATGCCTAAGAAGATTCAGGATTACTGCAGACGCACCGGACAGAGAGTTCCCGAAACCAAGGGCGAGATCATCAGGGTCGTGGAAGAGAGCCTTGCGCTCAAGTACAAGCAGTGCATCATCGGTCTCGAGGAGATCACGGGCGCCCCGGTGCCTTCGCTCAATATCGTCGGCGGCGGAATAAAGAACCAGATCCTTTCAAGATTCACCGCCAATGCCATCGGAAGACCTGTTTACGCGGGACCTGTTGAGGCTACCGCCATTGGAAACCTCAGTTGCCAGCTGATAGCTCTCGGCGAGGTGGCCGGAATCGATCAGGCAAGGGATGTCATCAGAAACTCCTTCCCGATAGAGACTTATCTTCCCGAAAACACGGCAGCGTGGGACGCCGCATACGAGAAGCTTCTTGACCTCCAGGCCAAAGAGCATTGAGACCCGGAGAATCCTGAGACATGAAGGTATTGGTCATTTCCGATTCCCACGGCGAAGGAGGCCTTATATCGAAGGCCTTCGGTATAGAGATGCCTGACGCGGTCATATTCCTTGGCGACGGTCTTTCGGACTTTCTGGAATTCAGGGATTATGAACTTCCGGGAAACGTCAATACCTTCCTGGTGACGGGCAATTGCGACACCGAATATCTGGATGAATATGTGTACAGGCAGGTGGCGGTTATAGGCGGTGTGAGGGTTTTCCTTACCCACGGGGACCGGTACAACGTGAGATACGATCTGACGGATCTTTGCTCCGATGCTTATTCCGAAAACTGCTCAATAGCCCTTTACGGACACACTCATGTTCAGAAAAAGTCACAGGTCATGGGTGTCACGGCAGTAAACCCGGGAGCACTTAACCGGGGCGATTATGCGGTGATCACCACAAGCGGCGGCAAAGCCGAGATAAGCCTAAGATCGCTGCCTTTTTTGAAACGTGTATAATTAACGGAAAAGTATATTGAAAGTGAGATTTTTATGGACAGACGCGACAAGAACAACTACTATCTTGACCTTGCCGAGGTCGTTTCAAAGAGGGGAACATGCCTCAGAAGACTTTACGGTGCAGTTATAGTTAAAAATGACGAGGTCGTTTCCACGGGCTACGTGGGTGCACCGAGGGGCAGAAAAAACTGCAATGACCTTGGCGTGTGCATCCGCCAGCAGATGAATATCCCGAGAGGGCAGAGGTATGAGCTTTGCAGAAGTGTTCACGCAGAAGCCAATGCCATCATCTCCGCGGCAAGAAGGGATATGCTGGGCGCTTCACTATACCTTACGGGCCTTGAGGTCGGCACAGGAGAGTACGTCAACAATTCCTGCTGTTGCTCCATGTGCAAGAGAATGATAATAAACGCGGGTATAAAGACTGTGTACATCAGAGATACTGAAAACGACTACAGGGTGATCGACATTGAGACATGGATAGTTGACGATGACTCGCTGTCAGGTCAGCTGGGTTATTGATCGTAGAAATAGGTGTTTTCGAAGATCGGCGGAGGTTTCTGATATGAATATCGGAATCGTTGTTAACGAAAAAAAGCTGGACGCCCCCGGCTATTTTGACAAGCTGGCGGAAGCTTTCAGAAAAAGGGACGTTTGCGTGTTTATTGCCGGTAAAAATGAGGACTCCGGCGACGTTTATGAAAAATGCGACGCCATTATAAGCATTGGGGGCGACGGCACTTTTCTGAGAGTTGCGGGAAGGTCTCTTAAAAGAGGCACACCGGTGCTCGGCTTCAATCTTGGAACCATTGGTTTTTTGACGGAGTTTGAAAAGGGGTCCATCGATACCACAGTGGACAGAATATGCAGAGGAGACTACAAGGTCGAAGAGCGAAGCGTTCTCGACGTGTGGAGAATAAGAGGGGATGAGAAAAAGTTCCTGGGACTTGCCATAAACGACGCTGTGGTCACAAGGGAAGTCGAGGCAAATACATGCCACCTGGCTGTGGACGTAAACGGCTCATATGTGGGAACCTACAGGGGCGACGGCATCATCGTTGCCACGCAAACAGGCTCTACTGCCTATTCGCTATCGGCAGGCGGTCCGATAATAGAACCCGGAAATGACGTAATACTCATAACCCCGATCTGTTCTCAGAAAATGGGGAGCAGGACCATAGTCGCAAGGCCCGAGAGTATTGTTTCGGTTCAGCCCGTTGCCAAATCAAAAAAGATCAGAGTTATTATCGACGGACATATTTCGGAAAAAATAGAGCCCGGAGAGACGGTAAGGTGCGAATGCTCTGAAAATAAAATGCGAATACTGAGGATCGATCCGCCAAACTTCTATTCGGCGGTCGCAGGTAAGCTTTTCGGCGAAAGCAGAGACCCGGAGGAATGATATATGTTATCTTATCTCACTGTTAAAAATCTTGCCATAATCGATCATATTTCATTCGATTTTGAGGCAGGTATGAATTGTATAACCGGTGAGACAGGAGCCGGAAAATCCATTATCATTGACTCGATCTGTTATCTTCTGGGCGAAAAAATGACCAGGGATACAGTAAGGCGGGGAAGCTCAGCCGCTGAGATCACCGGTATATTCAATGTTGACGACCAAAAGACGCCAAAGGTAAACGAGGTTCTTTCCGATATAGGGATAGAGCCGGAGGAAGACGGCACGGTCATAATTTCAAGAAGCTTTTCCGAACAGGGCAAGAACATTTGCAGGATCAACGACAGGCCGGTCACCGTTTCGACGCTTAAAAGGCTCGGCGAGGTTCTTTGCGACGTCCACGGCCAGCACGATGCCCATTCGTTGCTTTCTTCTCAAAACCATATCAGATTTCTCGACGCTTTTGCGGGACCGGAGTTTGGCAGGGCACTCGCGGATTACAGGGATAAACTGCATGAACATAAGGAGACCCTTAAACTCGTTGACGAGCTGAACGTGGATCCAATGAGAAGAGCACAGCTTATAGATCTTCTAACGTTTCAGGTGGGCGAGATATCATCCGCTGCGCTTAAAAAGGGCGAGGATGAGGAGCTTGAGGCGAGGCAGAAGATCATCGACAATTCCGAAAAGATCACAATGGCCCTCGGTGAGGCTTTAAGCCTTTTGGAAGGAAAAGGCGATTATGATTCGGGCTCCGGTGCCTGCTCGCAGGTGGACGACGCGGCAACAAGGCTTTCGTCCATAGAAAAATTTTCCGATAAATTCGGCAATATCGCAAAGAGGCTGAAAGAGGCGTACTTTATCCTTGATGACGCCGCAGGCGACCTTTCCGCGGAGCTTGAAAATGCGGGCTTTGACGAGGAAGAAGCGAAAGAAGTGGAACAGAGGATAGATCTGATTTACGACCTTAAGAGAAAATACGGGAGGACAGTCGACGATATTATCGCTTTTAAAGCCGAAGCTGAGGAAAAGCTTGATAAGCTTCTTTCTTCCGAAGAGACTGCGAAGGAGCTCCTGAAGAAGTCGGAGAAGGAGATCAAAGAGCTTAAAGAAAAAGCTTACATCCTTCGTGAAATGAGAAAAAAAGCCGCAGAAGTTTTGACAAGGGGTGTCGTAAAGGCACTTGCGGATATTGAAATGAACAAGGTGAGATTCGTGGTCGATTTTGAAAGCTTTGACGGCGACACACCCGATTTTAAAGAGAACGGCCTTGACGGCGTGGAGTTTCTGATCAGCGCAAATCCGGGTGAGGATCCGAAACCTCTCAGCAGGATCGCGTCCGGCGGCGAGCTTTCAAGGATAATGCTTGCGATAAAATCGTGTCTTGCGGACGTGGACATGATACCCGTTCTGATATTTGATGAGATAGATACAGGCATAAGCGGTTCTGCCGCGGCTTCGGTTGCGGAAAAATTCTACCGGGTCAGCCGGGGCCACCAGCTTATATGCGTCACCCACCTTGCGCCTATCGCCGCCATATCCGACAGAAACATATTTGTCGGAAAGGACATGGATGACGACCATGTCAGGACCGAAGCCGAAATTCTCGATGAAGAAGGGAAGATCAAAGAAGTCGGACGGTTGCTTGACGGCAGCGGCGACGGTACAGGTATCACAAGGATACACAGTATTGAACTGATCGAAAGGATGAGAAAAAGAGCCGTCTCCTGAGATCGGAAACAGCTCTTAAAAACAGCCTTATATAAACAGGCTTTAAAAGCAGGACTTCAAAAAACGGAGTCCTTTTTTTATCTCCTCTACGGGGTCGCCGAAGGGACCTTCGTACTCGACGGTGATATAGCCGTCATAGTTTTGAGCTTTCATTATTCCCACGCATTTTCTGACGTCTACAACGCCGTCTCCCAGAGCGCAGCCCATTATATGGTTTCCCGCTCTTGTGTTGAAATATCCTGCGGGAGGTTCGGGCGATTCCTCTTTTGAAACATATTTGAAATCCTTTGCATGTACGTGGATCGCATACGGCGCAGCCTCTTTGACCGCTTCCGTTGAGATCTGATCTGCGCACATGAAGTTTCCAAAGTCCACCAGAAGACCGAAGTTGTCATTGTTAACGGCTTTGCAAAGGGCCGTGACTCTGTCCGAATCCTGGGAAAAATAGCCATGGTTCTCTGTACACGTTTTTACTCCGAGCGTTCTCGCATACTCGGTGATCTCGGTTATGTCTTTGGCAAACTGAGGGATCAGATCAAAATACGTTTTTCCTTCAGGTGCGGCAAACGTGATATCGTGCCTCATGAGAGGGGCGCCGAGAGCTGCGGCGATCTCCACCTCTTTTTTCAGACGATCCACGTTTCCGGGGGCCAGAAAATCTGCGCCGACCGTATAGGCGGATATCCCGAGACCAATGTTTGCGCAGTATTTCTTCATGTATTCCGCAAACCCCGGAAGGTCGGTGTCCATGCCTTCGGGTATACAAAGTCCCACAAATTCAATTGCGTCAAAGCCAAAGGCCCTGGCGTGATCGGCCATTTCCGGCATTGTGAGCGGATCACCTGCCGCATTCCTGACTCTTCCGAAGCTGTAAGTGTTAATAGATGTTTTCATATCAGTCGATTATGACCTCATGGCCTGTCTTTGCTGACTCGTAGAGACCGTCAAGTATCTTCATCAGCACAACGCCGTCCTCTGCGGGGGCTATGCATTTTGTTCCGGGAACGGTTATGCAGTCGATGAAATGTTTGATCTCGCTATTAAAAGAGTGTACGAAATCGAAGGAGGTGGGGTAAGCCAGCTGCGTATTTGTCATGTAGCCGCTCATGGAAGAGAAGAGTTCCACCTGATTTGTGATCTTGGCGCCTGCTTTTGTCCCGAAGAATTCCATGTCGCCCTTATCGCCGGCCTGGTTGAGAGAGAAGGCGGCATCGATGGAAATGACCGAACCGTTGTCGAATCTGATGAGACCTACCGCCAGATCCTCGACGTCATATATCTCCTTAGAGCCTGCATCCGTGGAAATGTAACCGCCGGCCTTTCTGACGTCTGGCCTGTTCTTAAGCTTATCAAAAGTTACGCCGTACACTGACACGGGCTTGTGATTTCCCATGAGATAGCGGGAAAAATCGATCACGTGCACGCCAAGGTCGATAAGAGGACCGCCGCCGGATCTGGAACTGTCCGAGAACCATCCGCCGGGGCATCCGTTTCGTCTGGTGTAGTTGACTTTCGCGTAGTACAGATCACCGAACCAGCCGTCGGCTTCAATATTCTTTAAGACCTCCATGTCATTTCCGAAACGTCTGACGAAGCCTATCTGAAGGTGCTTTCCGTTTTTATCCGCGGCTTCCTTCATGGCAATGGCCTGCTTTGCGTTCATGGCCATCGGTTTTTCGCAGAGCACGTGCTTTCCGGCGTTCAGAGCCGCGATGGTGCAGTCTGCGTGGCCGTTGTTCCAGGTGCATACGTCCACCGCATCAAGCTCATCAAGCTTTACCATGTCATAAACGTTATCGAACACTCTCTCCTCGGGCACACCGAGTCTCTTCGCAAGCGCGAGGGCTCTTTCCTTGTTGATATCACATAAAGCGTATATCTCGGCTCTGTCGGGGATCGCCTGATAACCCTGCACATGAACACCGCTGATACCGCCGTTTCCGACTATACCGACTTTGATTTTTTCCATATCTTTATCTCCTGTTAGTGTTAATTAAGACTTTCAACTGTTTTTTTCAGGAACCCGACTGCCATGGCAATGTCCTTCGCCGGATCTTCGCCGACCTCTCTTTCTATGGTCAGGAATCCGTTGAAACCAATGTCATGCAATGCCGCAAGGTATCTCGGGAAGTCGACGCTTCCTTCGCCAAGGGGCACTTCAATGAACGGGGCGGGAATACCGCCTTCCGGCGCAGGCTTCAGCCCGTAGATTATCTCGGGATCGCCCTTGGTCAGCATCTTTCCGTCCTTGGCGTGGGTGTGGACAATGTAGTCCTTCAGATTGTAAACCGCCTGTACCGGATCGTCTCCGGTGACCATCACAAGATTTGCCGGGTCAAGATTTACACTGACGCCTTTTGAATTCAAAGTATCGAGGAATCTTTTGAGGGTCGCGGACGTCTCGGGGCCCGTCTCCACAGCAAACTTCACTCCTATATTGTCCGCCGCCTTTGCAAGCTCAAGACATGCGTCATGCATTATCTCAAACCTCTCTCCGTTCATGTTTTCGGGAACGACGCCAATGTGAGTGGTGACTACATGCGTGTCAAGGTCTGCCGCAAGCTGAAGTATGTGCTTTGACTTTTCGACCAGCACTTTATTGTATTCCCGGTCATAATAACCTCTCCCAAGGTCGCCGCAGAGGGCGGAGATCGTAAGTCCCAGGCTGTCCGAGTATTTCTTAAACTCCGACCTTGCGTTTTTATCCAGATTTTCAGGGGCAAAAGAACCGTTGCTGGCATATATCTGATAACCTTCGGCTCCAACTTCTTTGACTTTAAGGAGAGCTTCCTTTGCTGGCAGTCTGAAGCTGTCGGCCATCGCGCCAATGTGGAAATATTTCATGTTAACCTCCGTTTTTCCGGGCGGCAGTACGATTGATCAAATGCGTTCCGGAATTCATATTATCTGCAATCTGATTATACAGTCAGGTGTCTTCGAAAGCAAGCGGAAAAGGGCTTTTAAGGCTTTCAAAACCGGGCGCAGGAGAAAATAAGGCTGGAAAAGAGTTTTATTTTATAATATAATACTCGGCGTTGCAAAGGAGGATATCCGATGGAAAACTGCAACCCTAAAGAAAAAACCGGATCTGCGGAAGAGAACGGACAGAATAACGTGATCGATGTTCCCAAAGAAAAGGAACTGCGTTCGGATGTGGCTCCCAATAAGATACTGACCATACCGAATATTATCAGTTTTTTCAGACTTGCACTTATCCCGGTCATAATATGGGCTTACGTGTTCAAACAAAATTACACTTTGTCTATCATTTTGTTTGCCGTCTCCGTTGTTTCTGATATAGTCGACGGTATAATCGCACGGAAATTCAACATGACGTCGGAGTTCGGAAAGCTCATTGATCCGGTGGCTGATAAGTTTACCCAGGGCGCGCTGATGATATGTCTGACTTTCACCTACTGGTTTCTGATCTTTGTGATCGTCGCATTTGTGATCAGGGAAATAGTCATGATCATATTCGGAACGATCTTGAAGAAGAGGACTGCCCACTATTCCAGCGCCAAATGGTACGGAAAAGTAAATACGGTCATCGTGGAGGGCTCCGTTATGTTCCTGCTGGTGTTCGGAAGGCTTTTCCCCGTGAACGTTGCGAACGTTATTGCGCTGTCTTTGACGTGCCTTTCGATATTCTCGATAACGGTATCTCTGATCCTGTACGTTGTTTATTATCTCAAGCTGTTTAAGGACCATGAAAACAAAGAAGTCCGGGCAACCGAATAATGATGCCGGGAGTTCATCCGTAAAAGTTGAAAAGAAGAGCTTTTTCCCGGTATTCCGTCTGATGAGAGAGCTCCGGCCTTACTACGGTGTAATGCTGGTTGCTTTTCTGGGAATGCTTTTTGTGGGAGCGGCGCAGCTTGCGGTACCATATATCACAAGAACGCTTTTAAGACTGATCTCGGCTGAGGACCCGGAGCTCACGGTCAAGGCTGTTAAGCTGGGGCTGACGCTCTTTGGTTTTTATATTCTTTCCGCCTCGGGACAGTTTTTGAGGAGCTATTTTGCCCATGTGGCGGCGTGGGGATATATCGATAAAGTCAGGGTAAGGCTCTATGCCCACATTCAGTCCATGTCCCTCAGGTTTTTCCACGACAAACAGACGGGGCAGCTTCTTTCAAGGATCACTGCGGATACCGCGAACATCGAGCCTCTGGTAGCCCATGCTCTTCCGGATTTCATCGTAAACGGCATCATTTTTTTCGGCAGCGCGATACTTCTTTTCACCATCAACGTGAAGCTGGCTCTCATCACTCTTGTAACGCTTCCGGTCACTGCGGCCCTGGTATTCATTTATGCTACGAAATTCAGGCCCCGGTTCAAAAAGGCCCACGCAAAAATGGGGGAGCTTAACGCCAATGTCCAGGATAAACTGTCCGGCGTACGTGAGATAACCTCGTTCAACAAACAGGAGGACTGCCTGGATTCCGTAAAAAGATCGTCAAAGGTCCACTACGACGGTATAATATCCGCTCTCAAAGCCAGCGCCATAATGAATCCGCTGATTCTTTTCAACAATAACATCGGCCTTGTGCTGGTGCTCATTGCCGGCGGTATCATGGCGGGTATGGGACATATCGAAGCTGCGGACGTTGTGGCGTTTATGATGTACGTTTCGAATTTCTACCAGCCTGTGATCTCATTGGCGCAGATAATAGAGCAGTTCAACAACGCGTCAACGGCTCTTGAGCGCTGCTATGAGATACTTGACACAGAGGATGAGGTAGAAGACGGGAAAAAAGTGATCCCTCCAAGGTCCGTAAGGGGAGAGATCGAGTTTAAAAACGTATCCTTTGCCTACAAGCAGGACGAGCCTGTTCTCTGCGACCTGAGCATAAAGGTCGAGCCGGGAAAGACTCTCGCGCTCGTGGGTCCCACAGGCATCGGAAAGACCACTATGGTGAATCTGCTGTCCCGGTTTTATGACGTTGACGAAGGCGCGATACTCCTTGACGGGACCGATATAAAAGAACTTAAACTGGAGAGCCTAAGAAATCAGATCAGCACTGTTCTTCAGGACGTGTTCCTGTTTCACGGAACCATTGCCGAGAATATTGCCTTCGGATCGCCCCAGGGCCTTGATACACCGATGGATAAGATAATTGAGGCTGCAAAACTTGCAAATGCCGATGATTTTATTCGCGATTTTGAGCTTGGTTATGATACAATAGTGGGTGAGCGCGGCATGATGCTATCGGGAGGTCAGAAACAGAGAATTTCGATAGCGAGAGCCGTCCTTAGGGATATGCCTGTGCTGGTCCTGGATGAGGCTACGGCTGCCGTCGACACGAAGACCGAGAGGCTGATACGGGACGCTCTTGAGAAGCTGTGCGAGGGAAGAACTACGATCATAGTGGCCCACAGGCTTTCAACTGTGAGACATGCGGATCAGATCGCCGTTCTCGGCGGCCACGGAATAGAGGAACTGGGAACTCACAGCGAACTCATGGAGAAAAAAGGAAAATACTATACGCTTGTCACAGAGGACGGCATTTGAAGCCGTGACAGACAGGCGGCTTAGGCTTAAGACGTAAAGGATGGTTATATGAAGAATTTTTCGTTCATGGTCATGGGAGCGGCCAACCTTGACAGACGGTTTAAATCCGGTATAACGGGAGCATCCGACAGGCTCTCCGCTTTTGACGCGGCCATAAAGCTTTGTAAGCAGCGCCGTATCGAATATCTTTTCATAACCGGAAATCTGTTTGACTCGGAAAAACCGAATCCTTCAGTCATTAAGCACGTATCCGACGAATTCTATTCAATACCTTCAACCAGAGTCATAATCGCCCCCGGAAGCTGTGACCCGTCTTGCGCAGGGTCCTGCTATCAGACCCAGACCTGGCCGCCCAACGTGTACGTTTTTCCTGCGGGCGAGATAAGTGAGATCGAATTTAACGACAAGCTTCTCGGCACCACCGACAGGGACTACCTTTTCAGCGGCGGTAAGGAAAGCGGCAGGAAGGGCGTCAGAATATACGGAAGAGCCTTTGACGGGCATTTCTGCAAGGAATCCCTTCTTATTTCCGACACGGGAAAGACGCCAAGGCTCTCCTCCACGTATCTCAACGTACTCGTTATCCACGGTCACGTGGTCGAAGACGGGCAGACGTCGCCTTTCAACCCGATACCTCTTGACGTGCTTAAGGACTGCGGCTTCGATCTTTGCGCTGTGGGCGGTGAAAAAACCAATTCCAGAAAAGGCAACATACTGGTTCCGGGCCACATCTGCCCCTCTGATTTTTCGGAGACGGGCCAGTGCGGTGTCTACGTTGGCGAGGTCAGCGACGGAAGGTATCTTTCCGCTGAGTTCGTTGACGTTTCGCCGGTAAAATACGAGGTCATAAAATTTGACGTGTCGGGCCGCACCGACTGCTCCCCGGAGGCCATTGCGAAGGACGTTAAACGCCTTGCCATCAGCGATAACTGCACCAGATTTGAGATAATCGGAGAGCTCAGCTTTGACGAAAACATAGACGTGGATGCCATTGGCGAGATACTAAGAGATTCATTTCCCCTCGTCGAAGTGGTGGATAAGACGTTTAAGAACCCGAACCTGCGCCTGTACAGCGCGGAGAAGACCTTCAGAGGCATGTATACGGCCACCATCTGGGAGACTGTGCATAATGCGAGAGAGGAGCAGAAAAAAACGGGCTCTTCGGCCACTTACCGTGAAAAAAATTACGAGAATGCCGTCAACCTCGGGCTCAAGATCGTGGACAATATGAACCTTACCGGCGTATTCACATCCCTTGAGATCAAGGCGGGAGCGCTTCAGCCGGAGCCGGAACCCGAGATGGAGATCGATAGCGTCATGACAAATGACGAGGCCCGGGATATCCTCGCGGAGCTTGCGGACGCCATTAAACCCGAGGAGAATTTCAAATTCGTGAAGGCTGACCTTGGCGATGATGGCGTTGACAGTGCCGATAAGAAAGGGGGCGAGGGATTATGATCATAAAAAAAGCTACGGTTTACGGATTCGGATCCCTTGTCAACTGTGAATTCATACCGGACAATAACGGCATCCTCAACGTTTCGAGGGGACTTCGCACGGATACCGATCTATTTTTCGAATTCATAAGAACGATGCTTTACGGCCACTCTTACAAGAACGGCGTAAGCACCAGGGACTTGTTCAGACCCGAGGGACTGGTGGACAGCAGGGGGCAGAAGATACTTTACGGCGGCGAACTGATCTTTGAGGCCTGCGGAAGGAACTACAGACTTTCGAACTTTTTCGGCGATAAGATAGAAGACGATTTCTTCAGAATCGTAGATACGGGGACCGGAAGAGACCTTAAGGTGGATCTCAGCAGAACGGTAGGCGAAAAGACTCTGTTCATTTCGGAGGGGGCCTTTATTTCGGCAGTTAAGGACTTTGGTGCTTCTCCGGAGGTCCAAAGCGGCACCATAAACCTGGGAAAGCTTTCGTCTCTCCTCGCTGTGAACGACGGACGTCCCACGCCAAAAGATTTCATACAGAAGCTCAGGCAGAAGCTTTCGAAACTGACCAATTCCAGGACTAAGGCCGGAGAATACGACGTGCTTGTGGCCCAGAAGTCGGTGATGACCGAGACCCTTGAGGCAATCGAGGAGAGGGATACGTCTCTAAGAAGAAAGCACGTGGAGCTTGAGGCTGCCGAAAACGAGCTGGCATCCGTTGACGCCACCATCAGGGACAACGACAGGATATTTGCCCTTTGCGATTCCGCCAGGACTCTTCTTATGAAGGACAAGATAATGGCCTCCTACGATCAGCTGCTGGTCCTGATGAGGCAGCTGGACTTTGCCGAGAGCGAAAATACCAGGCTCGTCAACACAAAGCTTTTGCCGACGGTCATACTTCCTTTGATTTCATTTGCCGCGGGCTGTGCTCTTATTGCGGGCGGTCTTTCCGCCCTTAAGGAAACTCCGGTGGGCTGGCCTATCGAGATACTCGGGGCTGTCTTTGCCGTAATCGGAATAGTTTTCGGCATCTATAAGCTTTCGAAATTTACCACGAGATTCACTCTCAAGACCGACGGGCGCGTGACGACCTACGCAGACGAGGCTGAGCGGCTCAAAAAAGAGATATTCTACAAGAACGAAGAGCTTCTGGCCATGATGCCCGACAGATCGGTCCGGGAGACTCTCGAAAAATGGCGCCGGTCAGAGGACGTAATGAGGGAGGCAAACGACGCGGAGAGGCGCTTTGCGGTCATGAAACAGGCCACGGAACTTGAAAAGACCGTGACGAACCTCAGCGCCACCAGGGAGCCCCTTGCCACCAGCATCGAGCGGATCCAGAGCGACATCGCAACGCTGACTGATACGGATACGGTGGGCTTCTCGGAAGCCATGACCATACTGGACGGAATCGACGCAAGGATATACGAACTTAACAATGACATTAACTCCCTGCTTATATCCATCAATGCGGCAAACACCGCAGAGAAGAAATTCATGCTTGAGGTGGTAAAGCCCGCATGTAAGCTTGCCTCTGACATATATTTCAAAACATCAGGGGATACAGCCGAGTTTAACGTGGATAACAAGTACAACGTCACCGCCGTAAGCAGTGACAGCGTGCTCGCGCTTCTGTCCTTCAGAGCAGCTCTTTCGTCCTTCACTTCCTCGGAATCCGACAGGCAGCTTCTTTTCATCGGAAGCGATGCTGCGGAGAAGCCTTATCTCGACAAATTTATGCGCGCGTCGGGCATTGCCCAGCTTGTGGTAGCCTACGCAAAATAGTGCATAACCAATGACAGTAAAAATGACAACAGATTATATTGTGACCGGAATGAGCTGCGCCGCCTGTGTTTCGCGGGTGGAAAAAGCGGCAGGCTCCGTAAAAGGAGTCAAAAATGTGACTGTAAACCTCCTGACCGGCGACATGCGGGTCGAGGGGGATTTTGTCGTTTCGGAAGTGATGGATGCCGTAAAAGATGCGGGCTACGGGGCTAGACTCAGATCAAAAACAGACAGATCCGGAGACGTACAAAAAAAGGAACGCAGCAAGGATATCAGGAGAAGGATAGTGATACTTGCCGTATCTACCGTATTGCTGGCCGTTCTCATGACTGTATCCATGACCCTCGGAATGGATATGGGCGGTCATGACCACACGGGCGGCGCGGATGTGATGATCGTTTCCGGTGTTATCCAGGCGGTCCTTTCTCTTGCGGTCATAATCATAAACTACAGGATCTTTTTCAGCGGCTTTAAGGCGCTGTTTAAGCTCTCTCCCAATATGGATTCCCTTGTGGCAACGGGTGTGGTGGCATCCTTCGGCTACAGTCTCGCGGTCCTCATTAAGCTCATCTTAACAGGAGATACGGATCCCATGCCCGACTTCTATTTTGAGTCTTCGGCAATGATCCTCACCTTTATGGGCATCGGAAAGCTTCTCGAAGCAATCGCCAAGGGCCGTGCCACCGATGCGGTATCCTCTTTAAAGGAACTGGTTTCCGACAGCTGCACTGTGATGCGGGACGGAACAGAACTTGAAATACCCACAAAAGAGGTTGCTCTCGGTGAGACAGTCATCATTAAGCCCGGCGACAGGATAGCCCTTGACTGCGAAATCATCTCGGGCTCCTCGGAGATAGATGAGAGTTCGGTTACCGGTGAGAGCATACCCGTATTTAAAAAAGCAGGCGACAAGGCTGTTTCCGGAACTGTCAACATCACCGGCGTTATAACGGCGAAGGTCACAAGCGTCAGCGGCGAGACCACGGTCGACAGGATGGCTGAGCTGGTGCGTGAGATCGCGTCCACAAAGGCTCCCATTGCCAAGGTGGCCGACAAGGTGGCTGCCGTTTTCGTCCCTGCGGTGATGGCAATAGCGCTGGTCGTGCTTTCGATATGGCTTATTGCAGGAAAAGATATCGGTTATTCTCTTACGAGAGCCGTGTCTGTGCTCGTCATATCCTGCCCCTGCGCACTGGGTCTCGCAACTCCGGTTGCAATCATATGCGGAAGTGCCGCGGCGGCAAAACGGGGAGTTTTGTATAAGACTTCGGAAGCTCTTGAGATATCAGGAAGAGTGAAAACGGTGGTCTTTGACAAGACCGGGACCCTCACAAAGGGACTGATGACGGTCAAACAGACTGTCCCCGGCGAAGGCGTTTCCGAAAAGGAGCTGGCGGAAGCCGCGGCACTTTGCGAATCCGGTGGCACACATCCCATCGCTGCGGCTATCGTTAAATACGCTGCCGATAATTTCTGCTTCAAGGCTGAAGATAAAGGCCTTGAAAAAGAGTTTATTCCCGGACAGGGTGCAAAAGTTATCACGGATAACGGAACGATATACTGTGGAAAGAAAGGCTTTCTTCCTTCGGATCCCGGCCCCGTTAGTGAAGCCGAGTCATTTGCGGGAAGCGCCGTTTACGTATCGAGAGGCTCATCTTATCTTGGAGCGATCCTGATCTCGGATTCCCTTGCGGACAACGCGGAAGAGGCCATCTCTGATCTTCACAGGAAGAATATCAAGACAGTAATGCTTACCGGCGACAACGAAAACTCCGCCCGGGCAGTCGCGGAACTTGTAGGAATCGACGATTTCAGAGCGGGTCTTCTTCCGGGTGATAAATCCGGGATCGTATCGGAGCTTGCGGCAAAAAGCAAATACAAAGTCGCAATGGTAGGAGACGGCATCAACGACGCTCCGGCGCTTACTGCAGCTGACGTGGGAATTGCCATCGGAAGAGGTACGGATATCGCTATGGAGGCGGCGGATGTGGTAATAACAGGCACGAGCTTAAAACAGGCCTCCGGTGCTATCCTCATGGCGGGCAGGACTCTCAACGTGATCCACGAAAACCTGTTCTGGGCCTTTGGTTATAACATAATCGGGATACCTTTAGCGGCGGGCCTCTTCACTTTGATCAACGAGTCTTTTGCGCTCTCCCCGGCATTTGCATCCATCGCAATGAGCATCTCCTCAGTCCTGGTCGTGACCAATTCCTTAAGACTTCTTACCCTTGGCAATAAATGCTTCGGAAAGCTTCCGAAACGTGATAATAAAACTGAAACCAATGCATGTAATTGTTCGCCCGAAGGCGATGTTTGTGCTATAATAGATGCCGGCAACGAAAAAATGCCGGATGAGGGCGATAATACTGCCTGCGATCTTTGCTGTAAAGGAGAAGAAAAAATGGTAAAAACCGTTGTTGAAGTTAAAGGAATGATGTGCGGCAATTGCGAAAGACACGTAAACAATGCCGTCAAAAACGGGTTCGACGTCATTTCCGTCGAGTCAAACCATGACAAAAACGAAACGGTGATATTTTCAAAGGAAGCTTTGGACGAAAAGAAGCTGAGAGAGGTTATCGAAGAAGAGGGCTACGAGGCCGGCAGGATCGTTACGGAATAAAAAACCGGGGGCAGGATCAAATTGACTGAAGATTTTGATCAGGAAACGAATATAGATCTATCGGCGGGCGAGGTGCTTCTCAAGCTTGACTCTTTTGAGGGACCTTTTGACCTTCTTTTGAATCTTATCAATCACAGGAACATTGAGATCACCGATATTTCCATAAGTGCCGTGACGGATGTTTATATCGACATCGTGTTTAAAGCGGGTGGCTTCAACGCGGATATCGCCAGCGAGTATATCGTTATGGCGGCAAGACTCATCTATCTCAAAACCAAGAGGCTTCTCCCGAAGACGGACGATGAGGAATCCACTGAGATGACTGAGGCTGAGCTTGCGGAACACGTCAAGGTGTACGAAAAGTACAAACTGGCCGCGGAAGATCTTTCCGAGCGTTATATTATCTGGCAGGATTCCATGACAAGGGGCCGCGAGGTTATTGATTTCCCGAAGATCGAGGAGAATATTGAGCTCTCTTTCGATGCTCTTACTGCAGGGTACGAGAGGGCGAGGATGCGTTTCGAGTCCCTCAACCACGACAACAGAGAAAAAATGGACGTTATCCTTAAGATCGAAAAGGTGAGCATCAAGGAAAAGATCACAAAGATCGTCGACGTTTTTAAGGAAAGGGTAAAGTTCAAGTTCTCGGAGCTTTTCAATGTAAAACAAAACTCTATTCCTGAGATCGTGACCGGTTTTTTGGCGGTTCTGGAGCTGGGAAAGAGAGACGCTGTGAAGCTTGAACAGGAAGCGGTCTTCGGTGAGATAACCGTTAAGAGAAAACACACCAATTTTGACGATCTCAAGATCGATATGGAGGATTACAATGAGTGGGGAGAATAACGGGGATTTTGAGATCACTTTAAATGAAAGTATTGCCGAGCTTGATGCCGCTATTAATGAGCTGAGCGGCCTTGCGGACGGGATATCCGAGGCCTCAGAGCTTTTCAATACCGATGAGGTGGCTGAAGCTGCGGAAGATGCTTTTATGAAGCTTGCCGAGCAGCTTGAGATAGAGGCCGCTCAGAACACGAAGGATAAGCTTTCGGAGCAGGAGGCAGTGGCTGAGGCCCTTGTATTTGCATCCGGCGAGCCCGTAAAGATCGACAGCATCGCAATCGCGATAAATACGGATAAAAAAGAGGCATACAAGGTCATGGACAGCCTTATGGACCGCTACCAGAGGCGTGCCGGCGGTATAATTCTGAGGAAGATCGATAAGTCATATATCTTCTGCACAAGGCCCGAATTCACCGAAAACCTGAGACCTTTTTTTGAGAGATCGACGGGAACGGGGCTTTCGAGAGCGGCAATGGAGACCCTGGCAGTCATCTGCTACAACCAGCCTGTGACCCGTTCGGGCATTGAATACGTGAGAGGCATAAACAGCGACGGCGTCCTCGTAAGGCTTATCGAAAAGGGTCTGGTAGAGGAGGTTGGAAGGTCGGAGGCGCCCGGAAGGCCGATACTCTACGGAACCACCACGAAGTTCCTTCAGTCCATGGGAGTCGGTGCCATAAAGGACCTGCCAAAGGTTGAGAAGATCATAATCAAAGAGAAGGCAGAAGACAATAAGGAAGAGGTGCCTGCGGAAGCGGTGCCGGACTAAGTAATAAGTAAAAGGTAAGAGGTAAGAGTGGCGCTGCGGGAGGGTGTGCCGCTCAGGTAAAAAGTATTAAGTTTAAAAGAAGAGGTAAGAAATTGTTTGACACAATTAAGTTTGACAAGGGTAACGTAAAAATGGTAGCCCACAGAGGCGTTTCGGGCATAGAGACCGAGAACACCGCGCTTGCATTTGTGGCTGCCGGCAACAGGTCGTATTTTGGCATCGAGACTGATGTGCACGTAACTTCCGATGGCGGGTTTGTGATCATGCACGACAGTATGACGGGCCGGGTCGCTGAGATCGACGTTGAGATAGAAAAGACAGATCTTAAGGAGTTAAGAAAGATCAGACTTAAGGACCGTGAGGACGGTGCTGTAAGAAACGATATCAGAATCCCTGAACTTGACGATTACGTGAAGATATGCAAAAGGTACGGTAAAATTGGCGTACTCGAGATAAAAACTCCTTTCAAGGAGCAGGAACTGAAGGATATGGTGACTATAATCGAGAAGAGAGACTATCTTAAAAGCATCATCTTTATTTCCTTCCACCTGGAAAATCTTCTGGCGTTAAGAAGGATTCTCCCGGAGATGCAAAAGCTTCAGTTTCTTTGCGGTGAGCTTTCGGATGAGACCATTGGCGTTTTGATCAAGAATCATATCGACATAGACATTCATTACCCTACGCTCCTGTCGCATCCCGAATATATGGCGAAATTCAAGGAGGGCGGAGTCGAGGTGAATGCATGGACATGCGACAATGTCATTGACGCCGGGCTTTTGAAAGATATGGGCGTTGACTACATCACCAGCAACATTCTTGAGTGATTGTTTTAAAGTGGCTTAAAAAATACGCAAAATTAGGTTCATTGGTTAAAAAGGATTGAACGTATCCGCGTGTTTTATTATAATAAACGATTGCGCGAAGACATGCGCAATATGCAAAGGAGATATTCAAATATGAGTGAAATCGTTTATTCAAAGGATGTCGAAGCTATGTGCTGCGTAGCCAAAGGTCCCGATCACGGACCGGCGCCGCTTCCTGAGGAAGGCAAGTGGATCCAGGCTAAACAGATCGGCGATATTTCCGGCTACACACACGGTGTGGGCTGGTGCGCTCCTCAGCAGGGTGCGTGCAAACTTTCCCTCAACGTAAAAAAGGGCGTTATCGAGGAAGCTCTCGTAGAGACCATCGGCTGCTCGGGTATGACCCACTCCGCGGCTATGGCGGCTGAGATACTCCCCGGAAAAACGATACTTGAGGCTCTAAACACAGACCTCGTATGCGACGCCATCAACACAGCTATGCGCGAGCTTTTCCTTCAGATAGTTTACGGAAGAACACAGTCTGCTTTCTCTGAAGGCGGCCTCGTGATCGGCGCAGGCATGGAGGACCTTGGCAAGGGTCAGCGCTCCATGGTCGGCACGATGTACGGAACAAAAGCCAAGGGCGTCCGCTACCTGGAAATGACTGAGGGCTACTGCACCAGAATGGCTCTTGACGAAGATGATCAGGTCATTGGTTATGAGTTCGTTTCGCTCGGAAAGATGACCGATTTCATCAAGAAGGGAATGGAACCGAATGAGGCCTATGAAAAGGCAAAAGGCACATACGGACGTTTCGCAGAGGCAGTCAAGTACATTGACCCTCGTAAAGAGTGATGAAAGGAGTGAAAGCTATGGCAAATTTTGAAGGTTATGAGAGAAGAGAAGCTAAAATTCTCGAAACGCTTAAAAAGTACGGCATCAACTCCATTGACGAGTGCAAAGAGATCACTCTTGCAAAAGGAATCGACTGCGATAATATCGTAAGATCCACCCAGCCTATCTGCTTTGAGAACGCTGTATGGGCTTACACTGTGGGCTCAGCTATCGCCATCAAAAAAGGCTGCGTTAAAGCTGCGGACGCCGCGGCGGCTATCGGCGAAGGCCTCCAGTCCTTCTGCATTCCCGGATCTGTCGCAGAGAACAGAAAGGTCGGTCTGGGCCACGGAAACCTCGGTAAGATGCTCCTCTCCGAAGAGACAGAGTGCTTCTGCTTCCTCGCGGGCCATGAGTCTTTCGCAGCTGCAGAGGGCGCCATCAAGATCGCTCTTAACGCAAACAAAGTAAGAGTTAAACCTCTGAGAGTTATTTTGAACGGCCTTGGCAAGGACGCCGCCATGATCATCTCCAGGATCAACGGTTTCACATACGTTCAGACTGCTTTTGATCCCTACACTGAGACTGTTACGGTCGTTAAGGAGACTCCTTACTCCAAGGGTCCCAGAGCCGATGTAAGATGCTATGGCGCAGATAACGTTCCCGAGGGCGTTGCGATCATGAAGATGGAGAATGTCGGCGTTTCCATCACCGGAAACTCCACAAATCCCACCAGATTCCAGCACCCCGTTGCAGGAACGTACAAGAAATGGTGCGTTGAGAACGGCGTTAAATACTTCTCCGTTGCATCAGGCGGCGGCACAGGTAGAACCCTCCACCCCGACAACATGGCTGCAGGCCCGTCCTCTTACGGTATGACCGACACCATGGGCAGAATGCACTCAGACGCTCAGTTCGCAGGTTCCTCATCCGTTCCGGCTCACGTTGAAATGATGGGTCTCATCGGTGCAGGCAACAACCCCATGGTAGGTATGACAGTTGCATGCGCAGTCGCAGTTGAGGAAGCGATGAAGAAATAAGACATAGGGAAGGGCCCTGAATCAGATCAAGGCCCGGACTCGTTAAAAAGCAAAAGCACACATTATTTCCGCAAAAGAATAGATGTGTGCTTTTTTGTTTTTAGAAATCAACCTGTTCACGCCTGAATTAAGCCTATTGTTTTTGCCCGTAAAAAACGGGTATAATTATATTAAACAAAAATATGACATCCGCTTATACTTCCCGGATGTTTTCAGGGCTGGAAGGAGATATACCGGAATGAAATTCAGATCGATGATCACATTGGCGCTTGCGGTGATAATGCTCGTGGCATGCATTGGCGGCTGTACACCTGCAAACCCCGGACAGGAAAAGGAAACAGAGACTCCGGACGCTTCAACACCGGTTCCTGAGCCCACAGAGGCGCCTTTGGATTACATACCCGACGGGGATCTTACGGGCATGAATACGTCAGCAAACCCTCTTCCCGATGACGGGAACGGTGCTGCAATACTTACGAGGCTCTCAGGCGACAAGCTTATCAAGAATACATCCGCAGACCCAAACGCCAATGTCACCAGAAAAGAATTTGCATACGACGTGATCTATTGGACCGGCTTTGCGGCTCAGCAAAAATACTATATCTGCGCCAATGACTATAATGACATGGCCGCTTTTTCCGATGAGATGGTGCATGCGGAGATCGCCGTGAACCAGGGGTACATGTTCCGTCCCGTTGAAGGCTCTTTTAAGCCCGATGATCCGATTACTTACGGTGAGGTGCTCCGCGGAACGCTCTATGCCCTTGGCTACCGGAAATATGCGGACTCATTTGGCGTTGTAAAGCTTGCTGCCGAGACGGGACTTTCGAACTATATCGACCTTGCAAAGAAGAACAGTGAAACGGTTACTTATGCGGAATATGCCCAGGTCGTTTCCAATGCGATGCAGATGAAGATAGTACAGTGCATCAAAAAGGACGGCGAGCTGTACACGGTTCCCAGAGGCGATAATTACGTATTGGAGACCGCCTACATCAAAAACAAAGTGCCGGAAAGCCAGGCAATATTCAAATGCGCCAATGCAGGCTGGGATATCTACCCCGGCGGAGGCTACAGGTACGGACCTTCGATGATAATCAATGAGGACGGCACCATTGACGCCTGGCTTGCGTCAAACTCCGGTGTCAGCGGCGAGGTCGACTGGGGCAAGTACAGACGCTCTTATGACGGAGGCATCACCTGGACACAGGACACCGGCGCAGTAAGGCCTACTTCTTCTGCCGAGGACTGGAACTGGTCCTGCGACCCCGGCGTTATTAAGATCGGAGAATACTATTACGCCACCTACACAACGATCCTTTGGCACGACGGCCTCGACAATAACCTCTTTGTGGCAAGAAGCAAGACCCCTCAGGGCGCGTTTGTCGAAAAGTGGACAGGCTCCGGCTGGGGCTACGGTGACCCGAAGCCGATAGTCACATACGATGGGCCCAAGGGGAAATGGGGCTCTGGCGAAGGCTCGTCTGTGGTCGTTGGCGACACTCTGTACATATACTGCTCCTGCAACGACAATTCCGGCGACTATACAAAGGTATACACCGCCGATGCGAACGACCCCAACTGGCCCGCCACCATGAAGTACCGGGGCATCATGTACAAGCACGACAGTGCCGAGGACAGCTGCGACGTAAAGTTTGTTGATGCCTACAACTGCTTCCTCTCCGTCGCGACGGCGTCCCGCTTCACCGACCAGTGCTACGTTCATATAATGACTTCGTTCGACGGCCTGTTCTTCCGCGAGGAGTCGGTGTTAAGCCACTCGGAAAAGTCCTCAATGATCCAGACCCATATCCACAACATGGGTATCACCGGCGATCCGACGGGGCATATCGACATATTCAACACTCAGCAGTACATTGGTTATTCCTACCAGCCCGAGGGTTTCGCCTGGGCAAACTGGCCAACGAGGCTTACTCCGATCGTTTTTGTGGGTATTGAAAACTACGCCAATACCGGGAACGTTATCAAGAGCAAGTCAAACGGTAAAAACAATGTGGACAAGGATCACTCGCCTGATATCGTTCAGATCAGAGCTGAGTATTCCGGCTCGAGGAACGTCAGTGTAACGAACAAGACCAAGTCCTGCACGTTTACGATCACGGCGCTGAATAATTCCGGCGATAAATACAGCTTTACCGCAAACGATTACAAGAAGCTTGAGTATTTTTACGATGAAACGAAGCTCAGTGTTGACACAAAGAAGCATTCCGTAAAGCTTTTGTCAGACAGCGTTGAGAGACTTTATATCAAATACAATGACCTGATGTGTGAGCTGGCGGTCGTCCCGGCGTACCTCGACAATTTCGCCCCGGTGGAGTTTTACCCGGAGGTCGAGACTGTGACTTTCTACCTCAAGAGCGAGCGAAAGCAGCCGGCGTTTATCGCAAGGAGCGCACGAAACGAATATCTGATGCTTTGGGGCAATAAATCCAGCATCACCGACGCAAATTCTAAAGATTATCCGTCGGCCCTTGCTAAGTGGAGCCAGAAGGTCGAGCTTTCAGGCTGGGACAAAAGCATTATTACGGTCTCGTCAAACGGGGAGATAAAGCCCAAGGCAATTGGCGAGACTACCATAACAGCAAAGTACATGGGGTTTGAAGCCACCATTAAAGTCGTAGTTGCCGACATGGGCTGAACCCGGTCCTGCCGCAAACCAAAGATAATATTTATAATAAACAGCCTCGACATTCTTGAGCGGGGTGAAGTTCTGACTCACTTTTATTATTCCCGTGACCTTGTGGTTTCCGAACATATCAGTTACCACACAGCAATACTCCCTGGACGCAATTCCGTAGGGCAGGACGCCTGTAAGAATTGGCGATCTTGATGGCGCTTTTTTTATCCTGTTTTCGTCAGCGCTTTGGTAATACCACTCGTACGTGAGTCCGTCGCCAACTGCCTCAACAGTCAAAGTGAAGCTGTCTAAGGCACTGACCAAAACGTCAGGTGACTTGTAGAGTATTGAGACCGGTATTCCGGGCCTGCTTATCGTAGCAGGGGAGGTGGTCAGCTCGTCACCGTTTTTATCGGTTATCACGCAGTAGACCTCACGCCCGTTGCATTCCTCTTCCATCTTAAGACGGTATTTTCTGGTCTTTGCATCAGATCTTCTGAACTCATCCTCGCCGGCATCCTTTTCGTACCATATATATCTCAGCCCCTCTCCTTCGGCGGTGACGGATACCGTGACCTGATCTCCGATATTTGCTATGACGCTTTCGGGCTCCTTTGTGATCTTGAAGGAGGGGTGTATGGCCGTGATGGTGACGGTGTCTGTTTTGATATCATCGTAGCCATATGGCGAGCTTATGACGCAATATATCTCACGACCGTCACAGAATGAGTTCATGACGCACTCATAGCTATCAACGGTGCAGTCCGATTCGATGAATTTATCGCCGTCCTTGTTTTTGAAAAACCAATGATATAGAAGGTCATTTCCTTCGGCCTTTACCGAAACTTTTATGCTATCGCCAATGGCTGCCGAAACGTCCGGGGGCTCTTCAATAAGTTTAAAGGGAGGCTCGTAAAGTCCGCAGATCGAGCAGGTTCCCTGATTAAAGCTGTGGCCGCAGGGCTCGTACCAGATCTCGACTCCGCAGGCATCAAGCTCATCAAGGGAGATGGTCCTGTTCCAGGACTCCACGTTTCCGTAGGCGGTGCGGGGCATATTGGCGACAGTGATGGCGAATTTGGTGTGGCCCGAAGGGACCTTGTAAGCGTAGCCGTAATAATAGTCCCCGGAAGAAAGGCATTTGTTGTTGAACCAGTATCTGTTGTTGGTAAGCCTGTCAGCGGCGGGGCCGGTCCTTATGCATACCTCGTAGGGAGAATTGACCTTAACGTAGAGGATCGCACCGTCATAGGGCACGTCGAATATCATGCCCGGTGAGATACGTTTACCGGGAAGGTTTAAAGGCGTGAGGCCTTCAGTCTGGATTCCGTAGTTAAGCCATTCAAGGCCCTCCATATCGATCCTGATTTTGCTGTTGGTGCTGAAAAGATAGGGCTCGCTTAAGGAAGGCTCCGGCTCGTACCACAGCTCTACACCCGCGGCACCGAGGTCGAGGAGATTCATGTCATGCTCGGTGACCTGCTGCTTTTGTCTTGAATCCCTGGTGATATTGGCGACGGAAATGCAGAAAAACTTGTGTCCCTTTGGCAGTTTATATACAAAGCCCCTGTCTGAGGCAGTGTCTGACATTGGTTTGTTGTTAAGCCACGAGTATTCCGTTGTCATGGCCGTTACGGAGCTGCCCGAGCGGATGCTAAGCTCATATGGGGCGTTGATCTTAACGTACAAAACCGCGCCGTCGTAGGGAACCTCGAATATCCTGCCTTGGGACCATCTGACGTCTTTGTCCGATGAAGGGTCCGGACCGTACCGGTTCGTCCCGTAGTTTACCCAGTTTACATCGTCAAGGTCTAACTGAACCTTGCTCTCGGTGCTAAAAGGATATTCGCCTTCCTCAAAGGGAACTGTGTACGGGATGGTCATGTCGGAACGGCTCTCACCGTTTAAGGCCCTGTCCGCGCCGATCTTAAGTACTCTTATGGTTTTGGTTTTCCTGTCGATGATATAGGCATTGAAGTCGTCGTGGGCCTTCACGTCACCGTGCCTGTCCGCGTCGCTGTAGTCCGCAAGGCAGGGATTTCCGACGATGTCGCCGTATGCCGCAACAGTGCAGGGACCACCAAGCATAAGCTGCTTGCTGCAGCCGCCGGGAAGATAAGTGACCGTATCTGCGTGGTAATGGCCCGTGAGGTGGGCTATAAACTCCACTCCGTCAGCCACATCCGTAAAATCAGCATTGACTTTTACCGGGGATTCGCCTCTTCTTTCGCTGTAGGTTGCGGTGAATTTCGTCCGGAGTATAAAGGCGTCGACAATGTCCGTAAGTATGGTTCCGCTGTACCCGGAATCCACGTTGGTAGGCTGGTCGTAGCGGTTTTCAAGCTGGAAGAATTCCATGTAATCCGGGTCATACTTGTTATACATGGATATCTCGGGGGAATGATACATGAGAAGCACTCCGAAGCCTTCGGGAGTGGTTTTCAGTGTCTCCACAAGCCAGTCGATCTGGGCCTGGCTGAAGCAGGTCCCTCCCGTTCTGGCTGTCCTGGCGCCTTCCTGCTGGTTCACGGATATGATCCTCAGCATCTCATCGTCAAGGTCCCGGTAGTAATACGTCACACCTTCAGGCGTGTAAGGGTTGTTTTTGTAATATGCGTCGTCCATCACAGCGCCGTAATTGTCCGCGGGAGCGTTGATGGCGTCGTGATTTCCCAGAGTGTACATAAAAATGTTGTCCGGGTATTTATCCATCGCGTCGAAGAGGGCGCTTCCCCAGTCCGAACGGTTGTATACGGTAAGGTCGCCTGAGGCCAAAACAGCTGCTGCGTTGACGTGATCCGCAAAGGCTGCTGCCCGCTCCGCCCTTATCACGTCGCCGTGTATATCGGATATGTGAATTATTACCGGGTCATCGGTCTCAGTCAGGATCTTCGCCACATCCTCATTGGCGGTTATGATATTGGTTTTGCACTCATAGGATATCCGAAGCCCGGCACTTTCGTACTCGCCAATGTCAATGTCCCGGCCGTCGGCGCGCTTTATGGACGCTCTCATGTATATTGATTTTTCCGGCAGAGTATAGGAAACAGCCACGTCCCGGTCGGCACTTCCGAACCAGTCCGAAGCTTCAGTCATTTTTCCGTATGGACTCCCGCTGTGTATCCTGACCTGATAACCCCTGTTTATCGAGATCCTTAAAGACGTGCCGACGTAAGGCACTGCAATGACTGTCCGCTGGCTCAGCATGGCCCGCGAATCGTAAAGACCTCTTGCGCCAACACCCGCCAATGTGAAATCGCCGAGGGTGATCTCGCATATCTCCGCGTCGGCGGAACCGGCTACGCAGAATATTCCTGCGACACCTGTCAGAATGACAAATATACATAAAAGCGTTAACGCTCTTTTCATGCTATTTCTTGACTTCTTTGTAGGGCTTCTTCCTGGAATCAAAATCCCCGACCGTTTCGTTAACGGTGGTGACGTACGAGAAAGTATCGGGATAATGTCTCAGAAGACGCCTGATATGGGCGACCTGGAATTTATTTACGACGAATATCAGGACGCTCTTTTTCTCGCCGGTGTACATGCCTTTGCCTTCGATAAAGGTGCCCGTGTGGTGGGTGACTCTCGTAATGGCTTCAATGATCTCGTCCGGCGTGGGTGTGATTATGACAAACTGGGAGGCCTCCCTGCCGTTGCGCCATATAACGTCAGCCACGAGTGAGTCTGCGAGGCAGAACAGAACGCAAAGGGCCACGGGTTTATAGTCCAGGTTGTTCCAGCTGAACACTCCGTCCTTGTATGAATACACGAAAAGTGAGATTACCGCGACGGCGCTGTTTATAAAGAAGCTGGCCCAGAAGAAGTTGAATTCCGGCTTTTTCTCGGACAGTATCTTGGATATTACGTCAGTGCCGCATTGGGAACCCAGGTTTTCGTAGCAGAGAACGGTGACAAGGCCTGACGTAACGCCGGCAATGAGGACCGGGAGCATGGTGTCCTGGCCATTGGCGTTGTACTGAAGAAATACCGGATCGATGTTCTGGATTATTATGTAAAACACCGAATATGTGATGCAGAAGTAGTAGGAGCGGACGGCAAAACGCCTGAAGCCCATGAAAAACGCTATCAGGCAGAGGGGAAGGTTGATTATTATGTTTAAATAACCAACGGAGAACCCGAAAAGGTACTGGACCATGACGCATATGCCGCTGATGCCGGACGGAGCAAAATCGTTCGGTATGATGAGAATGTATGTGGCCAGCGCCAGAAGGACCGCCGCAAAAGTGATGTAAATATATCTCAGTAAGGTCTTAAAAAATTTCTTCATAAGCTAAAACTCCTCATGTGATTATAGCTGAATAAACCACGGGTTTCAATTCATTTAAGTAAAGCTTGAAAAGAAGAGGGTTTAATTGTAAAATCCGAAATGATAGATAAAACAGATCCTGATTTCATACCTTAGGGGTGCTTTTATGAGTAAAAACAAGATATCTTTAAATCCCGGAACACTGCTGGGCCCATTGCCGCCTGCTCTTGTGAGCCTCGGCACCATGGAAAAGTCTAACATCATCACTATCGCCTGGACCGGGATCATAAACTCAAAACCTCCGATGACGTACATATCCGTGAGGCCGGAAAGGTATTCCCACAAGCTGCTTCTCGAAAAGGGGGAGTTTGTGATAAATCTTCCCGGTGCCGACCTTGCAAAAAGGGTGGACATATGTGGCATGAAGACCGGCGCCAAGGGCGACAAGTTTAAGATCTGCGGCCTTACGAAGATCCCCGGGACCGTGCTTACAGACACGCCCGCTGTCGAAGAATGCCCGGTAAGTCTTGAGTGCAGGGTCACGGAGATGAAGCACCTCGGCTCACATGACATGTTCATGGCTGAGATCGTTGGCGTTACGGTGGACGCAGAGCTTTGCGATGATAAAGGAAAAGTCGATCTTAAAAAAGCGGGCATCATCAGCTACCTTCACGGCGAGTATTATGCGGTAGGCCGGAAGCTTGGCGAGTTTGGTTTTTCTGTGAGAAAGAAAAAAAGTTAGGAGAGTTGTTATGTCTTAGTTTCGAAATTGCTTACTATGGAAAAACTGTCGCCAAAGGGCTCGGACGCATCTGCCCTGTATAACGCTGCCATATTCCTTCATTACGTTTGATCAGTTTTCTATCCAGGACTTAAACTCCGTGTTTTCGTCAAATGACTGTCCGGCGGCGAAATAGGGTACAAACCTGACGCCGTTTATAACAACGGTGAAATTGTTTTCGGACACGTTCTTTTCCGCTGGCCGGACTTCATATTCTTCGACGGGGCCTCCTCTGACCTCGTCGTATTTTTTTGTCTCGACACTTTTGTCGACCGAGAGAACCACCGGGCCGTAGGTGTAAAGCGTTGACTCTTTGGCAAGAGGGTTTACGGATACGGGTGACTGATGGGCCACGGGTCTGTAGGCTACGGTGAACTGCACTTCATCGCCTTTGAACAGCCTTTTTTCAATTTCGGCGTAATTATCCGTGTTTTTGACCTTTTCGGAGCAGAGGAGTTTCGTCTTGAATTTCGGCACCCTGAAGAATAGTTTGATCCCTGCGGGGGGGGCATTGGTCACGGTGACTTTTACCGTACCGTTTAACGGATACAGTGTCTTTACCGTAAATTCCGCAGCACCGTCGCTGTAGGTCATTGGCGCAAAAATATTTAAAAAGTAACTGTCTTCAGAGAATGCGGATTTTGTCACGGCCAGTTTCGGAAGGAACGCAAGCCCCATTGGGCCGTTGGCGGTGCAGCAGGAAAGACGCATGTCGCCCACCTGATAGGAGAAATTATCGAAAACTCTGCGGGTGCCGTTGAACTTCGGAAAATACTCAAAATAGCTGCCGTCTGGAGAAAGGGCGCCGAGGAGGGCGTTATATGCTGATACCTCGATCCTGTCGATGAGGCTAACGTCCCCGGTTATGAGATATGCTTTGAATAGAAGTTTCATGTAGGTTACGGTGACGCAGGTCTCCATGGCAAGCTCTATGCCGGGATTGGTTTGTTCGTAAAAGGTTCTGTTCCACTGCTCGCCTTTACCGGGGCCCAGATTGAAGGGGCCGTCGGCGCCACCGGAACCCAGGTACGTTATCTCCTCATTGTTGACCTTTTGAATAAAAGTGACTGTGGCCTTGAGGGCGTTCTCATCCCCGGTTGCTCTGTAGTACTCAAGAAGCCCCTCGAAGCAGCTCATCATCTCATATGCCTTGGCAATGCTCTCCTTCGGGTTTCCGTTGGAACCTATCTTGTAAGGACTTTTACCTGAGATGGCGGCTTCAAAAATGTTTTCCCTGGAGCAGGCACCGGATTCGACTATGTATTTAGCAAACTCCAGGAGCTTTTCGCTCCCGGACACCAGGTAGAGCTTCATAATAGGCTCAAGTATCGATGAGGATTCTATGCCGCAGAATGCCCAGCCCGTATCTGTTATTCTTGTCTTTCCCGGGCCCACGCCGATCTGGGAGGCTGTGTACACGGCAAGGCTGACCAGCGCATCGTATACGTCATCCTGCTCGTCAAGGGTGGGGCCGAAATTGTCGTAGTATTCAAATAGGCCTAAAAGTACGTATTTTCTTTCCCACAGATCGGAGCCGTTGGAACCGTTTGGCTGACTGTCCCTCGGTACTGTACTGATGCAGCCGTCGGGATCTCTTGTGAGCAGTATCTTCCTTACGAGATCGTCTGTTTTGGCCTTCAAAGCTTCGTCCCCTGTGTACGCCGCGAAATTTGCCTCTGCCCTCAGTATCTTTCCGAAGAACTCACCCGCGGCAAATGGGTCCGACCTGTACCTGAACCACGATACGAGGGCGTCATTGTCGAGCCTCATAAAAAGACCGTCGGCCACCCGTTTGATCGCGTTATTAAACATCCCGCCAAGCTTAATGTTCTTGGATTTTGAAGCCTCATATTTATCTTTTGTCACGGAAAATTTGAAATCCTTATCCATGGCGTGTCTCCTTTTGGTCCGTTTATATAGCAGATTATATTACCGCCGCCGGAAAAAGACAATAAATCTGCTTTGATAAACCTCGAAAAAGTGCTAAAATAGCAACCGACGAACAGGGCTCAGGTCCGGTTCTTTAATTTTTTACGCCGAAATAACCAATGGTCTCATCTGCGTATGAAAGGACATATGTATCAATGAAACACATAGACATAAGAGAAATAATCGGAAACTCCTATTACGTCGGAAAAACGGTGACAGTCTGCGGCTGGGTCAGAACCTCCAGAGATTCAAAAAACGTCGCATTCCTGGAAATAAATGACGGCACCTCCCTCAAGCACCTTCAGGTGGTCATAGATAAGGAAAAAATTTCGGACTTCGACTCCGCCATGAAGCTCGGCTGCTCTGTAAAGGTGAGCGGCGAGATCTGCGAAAACCCCAACAACGGTGTGGAGATCAATGCCTGCGATATAACCGTCCTTGGCGAGAGCCCGGCAGATTACCCCCTCCAGAAGAAGAGACACACCCTGGAATTCCTGCGCACTATGCCTCACCTTCGCGTGAGAACTAATACCTTCAACGCAGTTTTCCGCGTCCGCTCGGTCCTTGCCAGCGCCATCCACGAGTATTTCCAGTCGAGAGGCTACGTTTACGTCAACACTCCCATCATTACAGGCAGCGATGCCGAGGGTGCGGGCGAGGTATTTCGCGTGACGACTCAGCCCTATGACCACGGCTTCAAGACCGAAGAGGAGTATTACGCCAATGACTTCTTTGGCAAAAAGGCAGGTCTCTCGGTTTCGGGACAGCTGGAAGGCGAAGTTGCGGCAATGGCTTTCGGTAAGATATACACCTTCGGACCCAGCTTCAGAGCCGAGAACTCCAACACGCCGAGGCACCTTGCCGAATTCTGGCATATCGAGCCTGAGGTGGCATTTGCAGAGCTTCCCGACATCA
Organism: Clostridia bacterium; assembly: GCA_017444825.1. Lineage (GTDB taxonomy): Bacteria > Bacillota > Clostridia > UBA1212 > UBA1212 > UBA1212. The sequence goes on along the minus strand of JAFSVU010000008.1, from coordinate 30,403 downwards.
TCGAGATCGCCGAAGACATGATAAAGACCATCATTTACAAGGTCATCGAGCGCTGCCCGGACGAGCTCGCCTTCTTCGAGAAGCATTTCGAGCCCGGCCTCACCGATAAGCTGAAGAGCATCATCTCCCACAACTTTGAGGTCCTTGACTACACCAAGGCCATCGAGATCTTAAAGAGCGCCGACAGAAAGTTCAACTATCCCTGCGACTGGGGCTGCGATCTTCAGACGGAACATGAGCGCTACATCACCGAAGAGGTGTTCAATAAGCCTGTCTTCGTCATCAACTATCCGAAGGACATAAAAGCCTTCTACATGAAGCAGAACCCCGACGGAAAGACAGTGGCTGCGACGGACCTCCTTGTACCCGGCGTTGGCGAGATCATCGGCTGCTCCGAACGTGAAGCTGACTACGATAAGCTGGTGGAGGCGATGAAGCAGAGAGGTATGAACTTTGACGACTATAAGGACTACCTGGACCTCAGAAAATTCGGCAGCGTTCCTCACAGCGGCTTCGGCCTCGGCTTCGAGAGAATACTGATGTACATCACAGGTATGTCGAATATCAGGGATATCGCACTGTACCCGCGAACTGTGGGCAGCGTAAGGTAACATGCAGCGGTTAAACTGTAATGAATTGGGAAGAATTTGAATCAAAAGCACAGTCATGTCACGCCTGCGGACTCAGCTCCGGCAGGACCAACGTCGTCATCGGCCGCGGCAGCAAGAATCAGGGCCGCATACTGTTTGTCGGCGAGGGCCCCGGAGAGAACGAGGACAGGCAGGGCCTTCCATTCGTCGGTCAGGCGGGGAGGCTGCTTGACCTTGCCCTTGGCGCGCTTGAGTTTTCTCCCGATGATTACTACATTGCAAACGTGGTGAAGTGCAGGCCGCCTCAGAACAGGGAGCCCTCGGAGGAGGAGTGCGAGATGTGTCTGCCACTGCTCCGCCACCAGTTCATTTTGCTTAAACCCAGGATCGTTGTTTGCCTTGGCTCTGTGGCCGCGAGAAATCTTCTTTCTAAAGATGCCAGGATAACAGCGGTGAGGGGCGAGTGGGTAAGAAAGGGCAATACGCTTTTTACCGCCACCTACCATCCCGCGGCTCTTCTTCGCGACGAGTCGAAAAAGGCCGATTTTTACTACGACCTGAAAAAGGTACGGGACACTGCTGCGGAAATATTCAAAACCGAAAACTGATCTTCGGTAAAATGAAACATTAACCAATGGCATTGCGGCTCTTTAAATTGGTCATAAAGAAGCCGCATGTTTTTATTCCGGGAATAATGACGTGTTCACTAGATGGCCGTTAAATATTAATTGTGTTTGACTTTGGCGTTTCAGTAAACTATAATTAAAGTAGCTCTTTACAAAATCCATGGAGGTTTTTTATGAAAAAGTTTTTAGCTATATTGACCGTGCTCGCGATCATTTTCACCATGTCAATGGTTTCCTTCGCAGCACTTCAGGAAAATGTTGTCGGTAATTACTGCACATCTGATACGGGTACCCCTGTACAGATGTTCCCCGGCGCTGCAAATACACCTATCGAGACTCTCGGTGCCGTATTTTCTGCTGTTGCCGAGTTTAAGGCAGTCGGTATCATCTGCCCCAGCTGGAGTGACAACGTAGGTAATCTTACCGTTACTCTCTACAAGTGGGACAAGGACTATGAGACCACACTGAAGGGCACCCCCGTGGCAGGCCCTGAAGTTTTTGAGGACTATGAGGACAACTCCTTTGTAGGCTTTGATTTCGAGGCTTCTCCGATGGCGGCAGGTGTTTACTACATCCAGCTTTCCGATGCTGAGGACGATGCCGGAACCGGCGTTGGCTGCTGGTCCGGCACCACGGTATACCCCGGACAGTACGTATTCGTGGACGGTGAATACCTTCCGAAGATGAACCTTCGTATGCAGCTTGACTATGTGACCGAGCTTGCGGAGGGCGCTCTCCCCTACGGCGAGATGCCCACTCTTGAAAAGCCGAAGTCTGACCTTGGCGGCGAAGGAACTCTTCCCCACTATATCTATTTTGACCTGACAAAAGAGGACAAGAGTGTATTTATCGACGGATCTGTAACATTTGGTGAGAATGAAGACGGAACTCTCCACGTGACCGTTCCCGCAGGAACCGTTGACTCCATGTATGATCTTCAGTTTGCAAGCCATTTCGATTATGATCCTTTCGACGACGGAATTTCATGTGCGGATTATCCCTATATCGCCATGAGGATCAGGATCACCGATCCCTCCATCAAAAACGGACCCGGCGAGGCCTTTATGTACACATCTTCGATCGGCGGTGCTACCCCCGGATATTCCACGGCTATTCCTTATGATTACAGCACAGGAGACTGGCAGACCGTTGTCATAGATCCTACCGCTAACAAGGTGTTTAAAGAGAATGCTATTGATAACGAAGATGTCTGGACAGGCTTCAGATTTGACGTTCTTAACGCAACTCCTTCCGAGGACGGTGACTTTGATATAGCATGGATCGCATTCTTCCAGAACGAAGATGCCGCTATGGCATTTGACGGCGATTTCTCAAAAGCTGACGAATCAAAACCCACTCCGAAACCGACTCCCGAGCCCACCGACACACCGGCCCCCACAGAGCCGCCTGTAGAGACAGAAGTTCCCGAAGTGACAGAGGCTCCCACCACAGAGGAACCTGCAGCCACCAAAGCTCCCGAAAATAAGGGATGCGGCGGCATCGTCGGAGGCGCAGTTGCGGTCGCTGTTGCGGCACTTGGCGCTGCACTGGTCATCAGAAAAAAGCATTGATCTTTTCTGAAACAAATTGGTAAAAACTTAAAACTGACCGGACCCGTTTGAACGCGGGCCCGGTTTTTTTACTTGTTTATGACCCGTAAATAATTTATAATTAAAAATGACATTTAAACGGGCTTGAGCACCGGAATATTGTTTGAAGAGGCGGTCTTAATCATGCATAGGGGATCAGTGTATAAGAGAAAAGTATCGGTAATTGTTTCAGCTTTCCTGTCTGTTCTGATCTTGATATCGCTTATGATATTGCCGGGAGAAAACGGCAGGGTATATGCGGCTTCAAACGAGTTTGACATACATTACGGCGGAGACCATATTTCAAGATCAAATCAGAATATCAGCGAGGGGTCCGCGATAGAGATCCAGTTTAAGACAGATCAGGTCGTCACTAAATTCGGCATACAGATAAACGATAAATGCGCGAACAGGGAAGTTGAGATCCTTGTGTATATATGGGACCGCAACGTGAAGGATTCCCAAAAGGGCGAGGCGATTTACAGCAGGACTCTCACGGACTGGGTCAGGAACGACGTGGTCTATGCCGAATTCGGAAATGAAGGCATACCCGCAGGAGAATATCTTTTCGTGCTGAAGGTCGTTAAATCCAAGGATCCTGTGAAATTTACATGGTATTCCCCCGCAAGAAGGGGCGTTAAAAGCTACGTCAATGAACTTGAGACCTACGGAAGTCCTCTCGGCACCTGTGTGTCCAAGGAGCCCTGCGATGAGGTTTTCGGAACATACGTATCCTCCCAGATCGGTTTTGAATACAACACAGCGCCTCCGGAATACGTGCTTTCCGAGGACGACGAGATCATAAGGCTTGGCGTTGATCCCACCACCTGGAATTTCGAGGACGGGCTTGGAAGGACCGGAAGCGATTTTGAGGACGTTGGCGGTAAAAAAGATAAAAAGGTGGGCTTATTCTACTGGACCTGGCACTACCAGAACAAAAGTCATCCTCCATGCAACGTTAACGAGATAATGGAAAGACACCCGGATGCCAGAAACGACTATAACCACGAGGTCTGGCGTGAGATCGGAAGCGCTCATTTCTTCTGGAATGAACCTATATTTGATTATTACACCCTCTACGACGAATACGTGCTGAGAAAACATGCCGAGATGCTGGCCGATGCAGGTGTGGATTTCGTTCTTTTCGACTGCACAAACGGTAACTACACCTGGGAAGACATGTACATGAACCTTCTCAAGGTCTGGTCGGATGCAAGAGCCGACGGTGTCAAGACGCCGCAGATCGCGTTTATGATGCAGTTCGGTTTTACCGATAACACCCTCGATTCATTGACGCAGGTGTACAACAAGATATACAGGAAGGGCCTTTACAGCGATCTCTGGTTTTACTGGGAGGGGAAGCCGCTTGTGATGGCTTACGATACGGAGCTGAGGGATGACTATGCCCTTGAGGCAGAGATCAAAAACTTTTTCACCTTCAGGCACGGCGTGGCGTCCTACTTTGGCGATGATATGGATGACAATCTTTGGGGATGGCTCCACATTTATCCTCAGGCTTTATATAAGAACGCAGACGGGTCCGTGGAGATGACGACTGTCGGTGTTGCCCAGAACGCTAATATCGACACCATGTCCTGCGATGCAATGAACAATCCCAATAACATGGGCCGCAGCTACTCAAGGCAGGCAGACTACAAATACACCTACACTTACCGGGGAGAGAAGATCGTCTGTAAGACCGGAATGGAGAACTCGAAGCTTTACGGCATAAATTTCCAGGAGCAGTGGGACTATGCCGTCGCTCAGGATCCGGAAATCATATTCATTACGGGATGGAATGAGTGGACCGCAGGAAGATATGATCACTGGGGCAGCGTCGACAATGCCTTCCCGGATGAGTGCGACGACGAAAACTCAAGGGATATAGAGCCATCAAAGGGTGACCTCCTGGATCACTATTATTATCAGATGGTGGAAAACATCAGACGTTTTAAAGGAGTCTCGGTGCAGCCCGCCCAGCAGGCAGGAAAAACAGTGGACATAGACGGCGACACTAACCAATGGTCCGATGATTCGTTCGTCACCTACACCCATTATCCCAACAACACTTACGTGAGAAACGCACAGGGCTACGGCAGCAGGAAATACAAGGGCGAGGGCATCAGAAACGACTTCATTGAAGCCAAGGTGTCATATGACAGCGAAAATATCTATTTTTACGTAAAAACCGTTGATGATATAACTCCGTATGACAGCGGAAACTGGATGAGGCTGCTGCTGGATACGGGAGAGGCGACGAAGGATTCAAAGGACTTCGAAGGCTTCGAGTATATCGTGGGCCGCGAGACGGGGACCGCGGACACTCTCGTTCTTGAAAAGAGCACCGGTGGATGGAATTTCGAAAAGGCCGGCGACGTCAGATACAGGGTCACAGGGAACGTTATGATGCTGGAGATCCCGAGAGAACTGCTGGGTCTTGGCGGTAAAGATCTGGTATTCGGCTTTAAGTGGGCAGACGCGAACCTTGAGGACGGAGATATTCTTTCCCTTTACAGGGACGGCGACTCAGCTCCATCCGGAAGATTTACATACGTATTCAGAAACACTAAAATGAAAGAGACGGGCTGCGGCGGATACCTGGGAGGAGGCATTGCTTTACTGCCTGCTCTTATCGCGGTATTTATTCCCGTATGTCTTTTCAGAAGGAAAAAACAGTCTTGTCGCTGATAATGTAGGCGATTTGTTAACGGAGGTTTTATGCAAAGAACAGTTAAAAGGATCATTTTGACAATAGTTGCACTTATCGTTATTGCGGGCATTGCCGCGCCTTTGGGGGCGGTGAGGAGCTTTGCCGATAAAAAAGAACTTAACACTGACGGCGCGAAGAGATCCCAGGTCACCCTTGATTTCGGGAACTCCGTTGGTATCAGGTTTAACGCCGCGGCGGAATTCACCTCGGTCTCATTTGAGATAACCGTTGCCAGCAACGGCGGAAAGAAGGCAGTGGCGGAGCTTTACAGGTGGGATACCGATATGACAAAAACTCTCTCGGGAAGTCTTATCGCATCCAAAAGCTTTGACGACTGGAAAAAGGGCGGAATCCTCGGCGTTACTTCAGGCGACGCTGCGGGCGGCGCAGGCTCATTCTCTTCAGGCGAATACTATTTCAGACTGTCCTTAAAGACAGGAGGCTCCTTCAAATTTGACTGGTACACTCCCGTTAAAGACAACGTGGAAGCCTTTGTAGGCGATCATTACAAGGAAGGCTCACCGCTGTTTTACATTGACCAGAGCGGCGATAAGAATTCTTTTCTCGGAAAGCTTTCGGACAGGGGCGCTCCCTACACTCACCCGATTCCTGAAGAGACAAAGCTCACCGAAAACGACGAGGTTGTAAAACTCGGCGTCGATTCAACGCTATGGATGGCCGTGGACGGCCTGGGAAGGACTCTTCCAACCTACGAAGAGATCGGAAATAAAAAAGAGAGGCTCGTCGGCATATTCTACTGGACCTGGCATAACAACAACGCGAAGAGCAAACCTGCAAACGTCAACGAGATATTGAAGAATCACCCCGATGCCATTGACAAGTACGAGCACAGAGTATGGAAGGACTACAACGGCGCCGCCTTTTTCTGGAACGAGCCGCTTTTTGGTTATTACACCGAGATGGACGACTACGTTTTGAGAAAACATGCGGAGCTTCTGGCCGATGCGGGGATAGACTTTGTCCTCTTCGACTGTACGAACGGTACTCTCCTCTTTGAAAACGAGTTCAGAAATCTCCTCAAAGTCTGGTCTCAGGCCAAGGCGGAGGGCGTCAACGTGCCGAAGATCAGCTTCATGCTTCCCTTCTGGGATTACGATTTCAACAAGACCGACATCAAGGCCCTTTACTACAGGCTGTACAAGATGGGCGAATATCAGGATATGTGGCTCTATTGGGAAGGAAAGCCGTTGCTGATGGGTATAAAGGACTGCCTTGATCCAAACGACGAGGAAGAGGCTGATATCCTGAACTTTTTCACCTTCAGAAAGGGCGAGCCTTCCTATTGGAAGGACGACAGCACCGACGATGAATGGGGCTGGCTCCACGTATACCCCCAGGCCAAGTATTACAACGAGGACGGGACCGTGGAACAGATGACTGTCGGCATTGCCCAGAACGCGGACTATGTGGAAAGAAAGCTCTACGCCATGAACGGCCCTCACAACATGGGAAGAGGCTACTCGGAGCAGAAGGATTTCAGCTACACCTACACGTATAGAGGCGAATCCATCGTCTGCAGCTCCTCCATGGAGAACGCCCACTACTACGGCATAAACTTCCAGGAGCAGTGGAACTACGCCCTTGAAACTGACCCAGAGATCGTATTCGTGACAGGCTGGAACGAGTGGCTGGTGGGGCGCTACGAGGAATGGGAGGGAATGAAAAACGCTTTCCCGGACCAGTGCAACGACGCCAATTCCCGCGACATCGAGCCCACAAAGGGCGAACTTAAGGACTATTATTACTACCAGCTCGTCGCCAATGTGAGAAGATACAAGGGCATGAGCCTCCCCAAGGCCTACCCGGCAAAGACCATCGACATCAGCGGCGGCGCGGATCAATGGGAGAACACGGTTTCCTATAACCATTACATAAATAACACACTTGAAAGAAACAGCAAGGGCTTCCAGGGCTGCTCTTATACGGCTGAAGCCACGAGAAACGATTTCAAAACACTGAAAGCGTCTTACGACGACGATAAGTTCTATTTTTACGCGGAGACCGTGGATCCGATAACCTCCTATGAGGACGAAAACTGGATCAGGCTCATACTTGACACGGGAGCCGCGACAAAGGATTCGAAGGACTGGGAGGATTTTGAATTTATTATAGGAAGAGAGACCGGTACATCCGAGACCCTCTCCGTTGAAAGATCAAAAGGCGGCTGGAGCTGGGAAAAGGTGGGAGACGCGAAATACACCGTGCAGGGAAACGTACTTCAGATAGAAGTTGAAAGGTCGCTTCTCGGAGTCACGGAAAGCGATTTCACCATCGGTTTTAAGTTTGCGGACAACAACCTTCAGGACGGGGATATAATGACTCTTTACACAGACGGCGATGCGGCTCCCGGCGGCAGGTTCACCTTCGTACTTTCCGACAAGAACCCCGTGGAGATCCCTTCGTCCGATGAAATAAAAGCCACTGAAGGACCTGAAAATACAAACGGCGGCTGCAAAGGCTGCGGGAGCACTGTATCCGGCGGAACCGCTTTACTGTTCATTGGTTTTGCCTCCGTTTCGGTGTTAGTATTCATAAAAAAAGGAGACTGTTATGAAGAGGAAAATTGAGAGAATGATCCTGTTTTCCGTCGCATTGGTTATTGCGCTGGGATTCTTTTTTACGCCAATGCAGTCAAGAGCGGACGGCGGGGTTAGCCTTTACGACACGAGCTCAAAGAAAAGCTCCGTCACAGTCAGCAAAGGCCAGGACGTTTCCGTACAGTTTAAGGTGAAGGCAGGCTTCACAAAGGCGGGTATTTTTCTTGGCTTTAACGACACGGACAAAGAGGTCACGATAAGTCTTTACAAGTGGGATTCAAATACCAGAAAGACCAAGAAAAGCGAGCCGGTCGCAACAAAGCATTATACGTCCTGGACCAGAAATCAGGCTGTTTACGTTGAAAACGGTTCCTCGTTCCCGGCGGGTGAATACCTGCTGACTCTTTCCATAGACAAGGGCACCAATCTCAAGATATTCTGGCATAACGGCGACCTTAAGTACACCAACGGCTTTGTGGGAGATTATGAGCAGGCCGGCGCTCCCGAAAGCGAGATATTCTTTGCGGGCGGTGAAGGCACGGATGCTTTCGAAAGAGTTTCGAAACCCGGCGAGGTACAGGTTGAGGTCCCCGAGGAATACGTTATACCCGAGGCCCATCCAATCAATCAGCTTAACATCGATTCCACACTGTGGTCCTTCGTGGACGGTCTGGGACGCTCCTCCGTCGACTATAAGGACGCAGGCGCCAAAAAGGAGAGAAAAGTCGGCATTTTCTACTGGACCTGGCACTACAATTTTGCCGGAAACAAACCGGTAAACGTACAGAAGATCGTCGAGGAGTACCCCGAAGCTGCCAATGACTACAACCACCAGATCTGGAAAAAGAACAACGTCGGCGCATATTTTTGGAACGAGCCCATCTGGGGCTACTACGCCGTGGACCGCTACGTTCTGAGAAAACAAGCGGAGCTTTTGGCCGACGCAGGTGTTGATTTCGTACTCTTTGACTGCACCAACGGCGACTTCACGTGGGATAAATGCTACATGGAGCTTTTGGACGTTTGGTCTGAGGCCAGGGAGGACGGAGTTAAAACTCCTCAGATAGGCTTCATGCTTCCCTTCTGGGATTATGAAAACAACAAGTCTTCTCTCAAACAGATATACAATAAGATCTACCAGCCCGGTCTTTATCAGGATCTCTGGTTCTACCTTGACGGCAAGCCATTCGTTATGGGAATCAAGGACTGCCTCGATAAAAGTGTGGCGATAGAGAAGGAAATATCCGAGTTCTTCACCTTCAGACGCGGCGAACCCAGCTACTTCGAGGACGACCACGACGACACCTGGTTCGGATGGCTCCACCGCTATCCCCAGGCTCTTTACAAGAGGGCTGACGGCTCCGTGGAATCCACCACTGTCGGCGTTGCAATGAATGCGGACTACACCACCATGAGCCTGTCTGCAATGAACGGCGCCCACAATATGGGAAGAGGCTATTCCAACCAGAAGAATTATTCATACACGTACACTTACAGAGGCGAGGAGATAGTCGCCAACTCCAAGATGGACAAGGCGTACTACTACGGCATTAATTTCCAGGAGCAGTGGGACTACGCTCTCTCTGTGGACCCCGACATAGTTTTCGTGACGGGTTGGAACGAGTGGATCGCCGGCAGAAACGAGGAGTGGGGCGGCGTCAAAAATGGCTTCCCGGATCAGTACAACGACGAGAACTCCAGAGACATCGAGCCTTCAAAGGGCGACCTCAAGGACTATTTCTACTACCAGCTGGTAAACAACGTAAGAAGATACAAGGGCATGACCGCGCCGACGGTTCAGAACGTCTCCAAAACCGTAGAGAACGGCGATTTCAATGCATGGAACGACGAAAATCTTATTTCATACAACCACTACGCCCATAACACATTGGCGAGGGAGAATACTAAAGGCTGGAGCGGCGTTAAATTCAACAGCCCCGGCATCAGGAACGACTTTATCACCGCCAAGGCCGTAAATGACGAAGAAAACGTCTATTTCTACATTGAAACGGAAAACGACATCACCTCTTACAAGGACGAGAACTGGATGAGGCTTCTCCTTGACACCGGAGCCGCCACAAAGGATTCCAAGGACTGGGAGGACTTTGAATACATCATCGGCCGCGAGACGGGCACAGACAAGACGCTGGTCCTGGAGAGAAGCAAAGGCGGCTGGGACTGGGAAAAGGTGGCTGACGTCAGCTACAGTGTATCAGGCAACAAGATGATGGTGACGGTAAAGAAATCGGATATAGGCATATCCGGAAACGATTTCGTGCTTGGCTTTAAGTGGGCCGACGCAAACCTCGCAGACGGCGACGTGCTGACTCTCTACACAGACGGCGATGCAGCCCCCGGAGGCAGATTCACGTTCGTGATGTACGGTTCCGATAACGTCATCGAGACCCCTGCGCCGGAGGACGGTGGAAACGCCACTCCAGGCCAGAATGAAAAGAAGGGCTGCGGGTCCGTCATTGGCGTGTTTGCCGCACTACCTGCAATGGCCGCCGCTTTAATTATATTTAAAAAGAAATCCGCTTGAATTTAGCACGCTAAAGTGCTATTATACCCGTGTTCACTTTAAAAGCCTCATTAATTGGGGCTTTTAAAGATAAAAAAGCATTTTCGGAGGTTGATCTTTTTGGGCGAGACTAAAAACGAAGCTGTCAGAAATTTACTTTCGGCGATCTGTTCCATTGACAACATTGGCGATGCGAAGGAGTTCCTGGAGGACCTCTGCACCGCGAAGGAGATCAACGATATGGCGCAGCGTTTTGACACTGCAATCAAGCTGTACAACGGGGCGAACTACCTGAACGTGTCCTCGGAGTCGGGCATAAGCTCGGCCACCATCAGCCGCGTCAACAAGTGCGTTAAAAAGAACGGCGGTTACGTGAAGGCTATCAAAAAGCTGGGGCTCGGAAAGTAAATCTTACATTGAAACAGTGATTTTAATGCTTGACATAGCCTTGTTACGAGAGTAAAATTTCGGATTTGTAAATCTTCGGGAGGTGATACCGTGTCGAAAGATGATATCAAAAAAGTGGTACTTGCTTATTCGGGAGGTCTTGATACCTCTATTATAATTCCCTGGCTGAAGGAAAACTACAATAACTGTGAAGTCATTGCCGTGTCCGGAAACGTGGGTCAGGCCGACGAGCTTGAAGGTCTTGAAGAGAAAGCCCTGAAGACAGGCGCATCCAAGCTTTACGTGCTGGATCTTACCGACGACTACGTGGATAATTACATCATACCCACCATGCAGGCCGGAGCTGTTTATGAGGATTATCTCCTTGGCACAAGCACCGCGCGGCCCTGTATCGCAAAAGGACTTGTTGAGATCGCTCTTAAAGAGGGCGCTGACGCCATCTGCCACGGATGCACCGGAAAAGGAAACGACCAGGTCCGTTTTGAACTGGCCATCAAGCATTTTGCCCCCTCAATGAAGATCATAGCCCCCTGGCGCGAGTGGGATATCAAATCCAGGGAGGAAGAGATCGATTACGCTGAGGCACATAACATTCCTCTGAAGATCAACCGTGAAACAAACTACTCAAAGGACAAGAACCTCTGGCACCTTTCCCACGAAGGTCTGGACCTTGAGGACATCGCCAATGAACCTCTCTACAACAAACCGGGCTTCCTCGAAATGGGCGTCTCTCCGGAGAAAGCACCCGACGAGCCCCGGTACGTGGAGATCGAATTTGTAAAAGGAAAGCCTGTGGCTCTCGACGGTAAGAAGATGTCCGCAAAGGATATCATTCTTAAGCTCAATGAGTACGGCGGAAAGAACGGCATCGGACTTCTCGACATAGTTGAGAACCGCCTTGTAGGAATGAAGTGCAGGGGCGTTTACGAGACTCCCGGCGGAACGATCCTTTATTTCGCCCACAACTACCTTGAGACCGTCTGCCTCGATAAGATGACTTCTCACGAAAAGCAGCGTCTCTCTGTTACCTTTGCCGAGCTGGTATATAACGGCATGTGGTTCTCACCTCTTCGGGAAGCTCTTACGGCCTTTGTCGATAAGACCCAGGAGAATGTGACAGGTAAAGTAAAGCTGAAGCTTTATAAAGGCAATATCATCAAAGCAGGCGTTTCCAGCGACTATTCGCTCTACAGCGAGGAGATCGCCACCTTCGGCGAGTCCGATTACGACCAGACCGACGCTAAAGGCTTTATCAACCTTTACGGACTGCCTGTGAAGGTTCAGGCGCTTGTGAACGCACGAAGACATGAAAAGCAGTGAGGACCCCTTAAAAAGGCAGCTTTCAGGCGTCCTTTCTTGCTGTACATCAAAGATGCTGCCGAGGCCCGGTGAATTTCCGGAGCTTGCGGCAGCTTTTCTTATTCAGAGGCACTTTAGTACGTTAAAGGAGAATTATTATGGCGGGCAGTGAAAAAATGTGGGCCGGAAGGACCGGCGGCAATACCGAAAAAATATCCGACGAGTTCAATTCATCCATTGGTTTTGATTCCAGAATGTACAGGGAGGATATAAGAGGGAGCATTGCCCATGCCAGAATGCTTCTTAAGCAGGGGATCATTTCGGAGTTTGACTGCGAGGCTATCGTGAAAGGCCTTGAGGGCATTCTCGCGGACCTTGAGAGCGGAGAACTTAAGATCGACATGAGCTGCGAGGACATCCATATGTTCGTTGAGCAGGTGCTGACAGAGAGGATCGGAAACTCCGGAAAGAAGCTCCACACCGCAAGGTCAAGAAACGACCAGGTGGCTCTCGACCTCAGGCTTTACCTTATGGGACAGATCAAAGAGACAGTCTCACTGACCAATGACCTCGTAAGGGCCATATGCGACCTGGCAGAAAAGAATGCCGACACCATCATGCCCGGCTACACCCATCTTCAGAGGGCCCAGCCCGTATCATTCGGACACCACCTCATGGCCTATGCGTCAATGCTCTTAAGAGATATTAAAAGGCTCTGGGACTGCTATTTAAGGACCAACGTTTCGCCCATCGGAGCCTGCGCGCTGGCTGGTACCACCTATAACACGGACAGGGGCTATGAAGCGAGTTTACTTGGCATTGGCGATATCACATCCAATTCCATGGACAGCGTTTCCGACAGGGATTTTGTGATCGAGCTGGCTGCGGACCTTTCCATCATTATGATGCATCTTTCGAGACTTTCCGAGGAGTTCGTGCTCTGGTCCAGCTGGGAATTTAAATTCATCGAGCTCTCAGACGGATACACTACCGGCTCATCGATCATGCCCCAGAAGAAAAATCCGGACATGGCGGAATTGGTGAGAGGTAAGACCGGAAGAGTTTACGGCGATCTTATGACTCTCCTCACCGTGATGAAGGGACTGCCCCTTGCGTACAACAAAGACATGCAGGAGGACAAGGAGGCCATCTTCGACGCGGTCGATACCGTAAAGAACTACATCAGGATATACACCGGTATGATCTCCACAATGAAGGTCAACGAAGAGGCTATGAAAAAAGCCGCGCAGAACGGGTTTATAAACGCTACGGACCTTGCCGATTATCTGGTCGGAAAAGGAATGCCCTTCAGAAGCGCCTACAAGGCCTCAGGACTCATTGTAGCCCTTTGCATAGATAAGAACTATACTTTGGAAACCCTGCCCCTGGAGCTCTACAGAAGCGTTTCAGAGGATATCGACGAGGACGTATACGACGCGGTAAATATCGATAACTGCCTCGCAAGAAGAAAGAGCTATGGAGGCCCGGAAAAAAAGAGCGTGTTTCGGCAGATCAAAGAAGTGAGGGGGGAGCTTGATGACTAAAGTATTTATTGACGGCAGCGCAGGCACCACCGGACTTCGGATCGCGGAAAGGCTGAGATGTGACGAAAGCTTAAAACTTCTCATACTTGACGGGGACGCCAGAAAGGACGTGGGTGCCAGAAAAGAAGCGATAAACAGCTGCGACATAGCATTCCTTTGCCTTCCTGACGACGCGGCCAGAGAATCTGTTTCCCTCGTCGAAAACAGTGACGTCACAGTGATCGATACATCCACGGCACACAGAACGGCGGAGGGCTGGACATACGGTTTCCCCGAAATAAAGGACCAGAGAGACCTGATCAAAACATCAAAAAGGATCGCCAATCCCGGCTGCCACGCAAGCGGTTTCATATCTCTCGTAAGACCGCTGAGAGATCTGGGCCTTATAGAACCGGAAATTTTCCTTTCCTGCACTTCCCTTACGGGCTATTCCGGCGGCGGAAAGAAGATGATAGCGGATTACGAAAACGCTCTGAAAAAAGAAGCTCTCGGAGCTCCCAGGCTTTACGGCCTCACCCAGGCACACAAGCATCTTAAAGAGATGGCGGCGGTCTCAAAGCTTACAAGATTTCCCGCCTTCCAGCCGGTGGTGGCACCTTTCTACTCCGGGATGCTGGTGACGGTGGCTCTTGACGCAGCTGCCCTCGGTCTTAAAAAGGACGAAGTATCCGAAGCTATTTCGGAATATTACAGAGGCGAGAAGCTGATAACCTTCAGAGGCGATGTTTCGGAGGACGGATTCCTTTCCGCCGGCGGCATCTCCGGGAAGGACTCAATGGAAATATTTGTTTACGGAAACGACGAGAGAATAGTTCTCGCTTCAAGATTTGACAACCTTGGGAAAGGCGCGTCGGGGGCTGCGATCCAGAACATGAATATCAGCCTCGGCCGTGACGAAACGGCAGGCCTTTTACCCTGATCATACGGAGGATGACATGAAAAACATTGACGGTGGAATTTGCGCGGCGACAGGTTTTACAGCCGCAGGGACCCATTGCGGCATCAGGAAAAGCCGCACTAAAAATGATATTGCACTGATATTCAGCGAGAAGAGAGCGGCTGCGGCATCTGTATACACTCAGAACCTGGTGAAGGGCGCACCGATAGCTGTAACAAAAAAGAATATATCCGACGGCTATGCTCAGGCTGTCATAGTCAACAGCGGAAACGCCAATACCTGCAACTCGAACGGTGTTTACATCGCCGAGGAGACCTGCAGACTTACGGGCGAAGCTCTCGGTATTCCCGCTGAGGATATCGTGGTGGCATCAACAGGCGTCATCGGACAGCAGATGTTTATCGATCCTTTTGTTAAAGGCATCCCGGAGCTTGTAAAGCTTCTTTCAAAGGACGGCTGCGACGCCGCCACCGAAGGCATAATGACCACCGATACTGTGAGAAAACAGGCCGCAGTTGAGACCGAGATCTCAGGCAAAAAGGTCACCGTAGGCGGTATCGCCAAGGGCAGTGGCATGATCCACCCCAACATGGCCACTATGCTCGTATTTATCACTTCAGACTGCGCTATCAGCCCGAAGATGCTCCAAAAGGCACTTTCTGCGATAGTAAAGCGCACGTTTAACATGATCTCGGTGGACGGTGACACATCCACCAACGACATGTGCACCGTACTTGCCAACGGCATGGCCGGGAACGAATACATTGACGTGGAGGGCAGAGATTACGACGCTTTCTACGAGGCCCTTTACAAAGTCATGGAGGACCTTTCGAGAAAGATCGCTTCCGACGGTGAAGGCGCTTCAAGGCTCATCGAGTGTGTCGTAAAAGGCGCCAGGGATTACGATACCTGCGCTGTAGCGGCGAAGGCCGTCATCGGTTCGTCACTTGTGAAGGCCGCTATGTTCGGCGCTGACGCTAACTGGGGTAGAGTCCTTTGCGCACTCGGGTATTCGGGAGCGGATCTTGATATCACAAAGATCTCTGTGGCTTTTGAGTCACCCGCAGGGCATATTGATGTCTGCGAGGGCGGCTTTGGCGTCGATTTTTCCGAAGAACTGGCAAAGAAAATACTTACAGAGAAAGAGATACTGATACTTGTGAAAGCCGGTGACACGGACGCTGAGGCGAGAGCCTTCGGCTGCGACCTCACCTACGACTACGTTAAGATCAACGGCGACTACAGGACATGATCACAGGAGGGCACATGAATAAACTATCCGGACTCGAAAGGGCTGAGGTTCTGACCCAGGCTCTACCATATATTCAGCATTATTACGGAAAGGTCATTGTCGTGAAATACGGCGGCAATGCCATGCAAAGCGACGAGCTGAGACAGCAGGTCATGGAGGACATCGTCCTTTTGAGACTCATTGGCGTTAAGGTGGTGCTTGTCCACGGCGGCGGCCCGGAGATCTCGGACATCATGAGCAGACTCGGGAAGAAGCCTGAATTTGTGGACGGCCTGAGAGTCACCGACAAAGAGACCGCGACTATCGTTCAGATGGTTCTTGCGGGAAAAGTCAACAAGGAGCTTGTAAGCCTCATCGAGAAGAAGGGGGGCACGGCTATCGGTATTTCCGGCATTGACGGCAGACTTATTGAAGCCAGAATGAAGGATGAGAGGCTGGGCTTTGTGGGCGACGTGACTTCCGTTAACATTAAGCCTATTAACGATCTCATCGAAAAGGGATACATCCCGGTTATTTGCACCGTTGGCACCGACGCCGAGGGAAACGTTTACAATATAAACGGAGACACCGCAGCGGCTTACATTGCAGGGGCGCTAAACTCTGAAAGTATGATACTCATGACAGACGTCAAGGGCGTTATGCGAGACATGAAGGATCCTTCGTCACTTATCCCGGAGCTCACCGTGAAAGAGGCTGAGAGCCTGAAGGAAGAGGGCGTTATAGCCGGCGGAATGATCCCCAAGGTGGCCTGCTGCGTCAAAGCCCTTGAAAAAGGCGTTAAAAACGTGGTCATCATGGACGGCACGGTTCCCCACTCCATCCTCACGGAGCTTCTGACCAATGACGGCGCCGGCACCCTCATCAGGAGGTAAAAAATGACTGTTATAGAGAAAGACAAAAAATACGTCGCGTCAACGTACAACAGGTTCCCGGTGGTTCTGAAAGAAGGAAAGGGCTCCGTTGTATTTGACGAAAACGGAAAAAAATATATAGACCTGGGCACCGGTATCGCCGTGAACACCTTCGGTTATTGCGACGAAAAATGGACGGAGGCTGTGACAGTTCAGGCTTCAAAGCTTTCCCACACATCGAACCTTTACTACCACGAGCCCTGTGTGAAGCTTGCGGAGATGCTCTGCGAAAAGACAGGCTTTAAGAAGGTGTTCTTCTCAAACTCGGGAGCCGAAGCCAATGAGTGCGCAATCAAAGCAGCCCGTAAATATGCGGAGGATAAGAAGGGCTCCGGGTGCCATAAGATAATCACCCTTGAGAATTCATTTCACGGCCGCACCATTACAACCCTTGCCGCCACGGGTCAGGAGAAATTCCATAAGCTGTTTACGCCTCTTACTGAGGGTTTTATATCAGTAAAGCCGGGTGATATCGACGCGCTCAAGGCTCTTGTGGAGAATGGCGACGTCGCCGCTGTGATGTTTGAACTTATCCAGGGCGAGGGAGGCGTGGTGCCTCTTGAAAGATCGTTTGTTAACGCGATGATTGAGATCTGCCGGAAAAACGACGTGCTTGTGGTCTGCGACGAGGTCCAGACGGGCAACGGAAGGACCGGAAACCTTTACTGCTACCAGAATTTCGGCTTTATGCCCGATATCATTTCCACCGCCAAGGGCCTTGCGGGAGGCCTTCCTCTCGGCGCGACGATGCTTTCCGAAAAAGTGGAGAACGTTTTTTCCTTCGGCGACCATGGATCCACATTCGGCGCCAATCCCATCTGCTGCGCAGGTGCGCTCTCCATACTTTCAAGGATCGACAACGACCTCCTCCGGGGCGTCAGAGAAAGAGAAAAGCTTATAAGATCGAGCCTTAAAGGGGCGAAGGGTACCCACGGCGTTTACGGCATGGGACTCATGCTGGGCGTCGATTGTGACTGCGGCGGCGGAAAGCTTGCGACGGCTCTTCTTGAGAAAGGTGTACTGGCGCTTACCGCGAAAAACAGGCTGAGACTTCTTCCTGCCCTCAACATACCTGTGGAGCTTCTCACGGAAGCCCTTGAGATCATTAAAGAGACCGCGGCTTTGCTGGCGGAGAGCTGAAACTTAGGACAGCTGAAACGGAGGCATTATGAAACCTTTTACAAATAAAAGCTTTTTGAAACTCTTGGACTTTACGGGAGATGAAATAGAATATCTTGTGGACCTTGCCCTTAAAATGGACGGCTACAAAGACCGGGGCGGCCCCTGCGCGGGTAAAAACGCTGCACTCATATTTGAGAAGACCAGCACCAGGACCAGGTGTGCTTTTGAGGTCGCCTGCGCCGACCTTGGTATAAATACGGTATACCTTGACTCTTCAACTTCACAGCTCGGGAAAAAGGAGTCTGTGAAGGACACGGCAAGGGTCCTCGGCGCCATGTTCGACGCCATGTGCTACAGGGGCTTCGGCCAGGAGCGGGTGGAGACACTTGCGGAATACTCCGGCATCCCTGTCTGGAACGCACTGACCAATGAGTCCCACCCCACACAGATCATTGCCGATTTTGCGGTGATAAAGAAGACATTTGGGACGCTTAAGGGCGTGAACCTGGTCTACTTTGGCGATGCCAGGTACAATATGGGCAATTCCCTCATGGTGGGCGCCGCTAAAACGGGCATGAACTTTACAGCCTGCTGCCCGAAGGAATATATGCCTTCCGATGAGCTTGTCTCGCTCTGCAAGGAGATGTCTCTCAGGAACGGCGGCTCCGTTAATTTTACGGAGGATCCCAAAGAGGCTGCAAAGATCGCTGACGTTATCTACACAGACGTATGGGTATCCATGGGCGAGCCCGACGAGGTCTGGTCGAAGAGGATCAAGGACCTTCTTCCCTACCAGGTCAATATGGACGTAATAAACAGCTCGAACGTTAAAATCGTGCTCCACTGCCTGCCTTCCTTCCACAACCTGGAGACTGACATTGGCTTGAACGTTTACAAAAAGTTCGGTCTGAAGGAGCTTGAGATCACCGACGAGGTTTTTGAAAAGTTCAGCGGCAGCATTTTCGAGGAGGCAAAATTCAGACTCCTCAGTATTAAAGCGATCATTCTCGCAACTCTGACACCCGACGATCACGACCCGTTCGACAAGAACTGATAAAACGAAAAGGGGACTAACCAATATGCCCGTTGATAAAAATATTAAAAAGGTGCTTGTTATAGGCTCAGGTCCGATCGTCATCGGTCAGGCGGCCGAGTTTGATTATGCCGGTACCCAGGCCTGCCGTGTTCTTAAGGAGGAGGGAATCGAGGTCCTTTTGGTGAACTCAAATCCCGCCACTATCATGACGGATAAACAGTTTGCGGATGAGATATATCTGGAGCCACTCAACGTTGAGACCGTCGAAAGGATCATCGAAAAGGAGAGGCCTGAAGGGCTCCTTGCAGGTCTCGGCGGCCAGACCGGGCTTACCATCGCGACTCAGCTTAAAAGGCGGGGTACCCTTGATAAATACAATGTGAGACTTCTCGGCACCCCGGTCGAAGCTATCGAAAAGGCTGAAGACAGGGAACTTTTCCGGGAGACCATGGAAAAGATAGGCATGCCTCTTGTGCCTTCGGAAACCGCGGAGAGCGTTCCGGATGCTTTAAGCATTGCTGATAAGATAGGCTACCCTATAATCATTCGTCCGGCGTTTACTCTCGGCGGCACGGGAGGCGGCATCGCCTTCACACCTGAGGAGCTTAAGGAAGTCGCGGGTGTGGGAATATCCATGTCTCCTATTGGTCAGGTGCTCGTTGAAAAATACATTTCCGGCTGGAAAGAGATCGAATTTGAGACCATGCGGGACGCACTGGGCAATGCCGTGGCCGTTTGTTCAATGGAAAACGTGGACCCTGTGGGTGTTCATACGGGAGACTCTATCGTTGCTGCACCTGCGCTTTCTCTCAGCGACCACGACCTTAATATGCTTAGGCAGGCATCCCTTGATATCGTGGCAGAAATAGGCATTATCGGCGGCTGCAACTGCCAGTTTGCATTAAAGCCCGACTCCTCGGAGTTTGCGGTCATCGAGGTCAACCCCAGAGTTTCAAGGTCCTCGGCCCTTGCTTCAAAAGCCACGGGCTATCCCATTGCAAAGATCACGGCTAAGCTTGGCCTTGGTTATACTCTTTCCGAGATCAAACACCCGGTTACAGGCGTATCTCTCAAGGGCTTTGAGCCCGCCGTTGACTATATCGTTGTTAAGTTCCCGCGTTGGCCCTTCGATAAGTTCCATGGCTCCAGCAGGCGTCTCGGCACCCAGATGAAGGCTACCGGCGAGGTCATGTCCATCGGCAATAATTTCGAGCAAGGCCTTATGAAAGCCATAAGAGGCGCGGAGATAGGCTTTGATTCCTTGAATGCCCCGGCACTTGACTCAAGGCCCGTCAGCGAAAGGCTTAACGACTGCGACGACAGGCGCATTTTCACGGTGTACGAGGCCATGAAGGCGGGTAAGACCGACGATGAGATCTATGCCGCGACAAAGATCGACTACTGGTTCCTGTCAAAGCTCCGCAACATCCTGAAGGCCGAAAACGATCTTAAGGATCTCGGACTCACCCGGGAGACCTACGCCAATGCCCTGAACGTCGGCTTCACAGACCGCCAGATAAGAGCTCTTGGAAAGGACCCTGGTGGCGCAAATCCCATCGAAAAGCGGCCGGTATGCTACAGGATCGTCAGGACCTGTGAAAAGATATTCGGTGTGGAGAGACCTTATTATTATTCCGTCCCCGACGGAAGGACAGATCTTTGCGAAGCCCGTTCATTTAAGCGCTCCGGAAAGCCGGTCATAGTGGTCCTCGGCTCAGGCCCGATACGCATTGGCCAGGGTATCGAATTTGACTACAGCAGCGTCCACTGCGTATACACCTTGAGGAAGCTGGGCTACGACGTTGTTATCATAAACAATAACCCGGAGACCGTTTCCACCGACTACGACATCTCTGACAGACTCTATTTTGAGCCTCTAACCAAGGACGACGTGCTGGATATACTGGCGGTAGAGAAGCCTGTGGGCGTGGTGGTGGCATTCGGAGGACAGACAGCCATTAAACTTGCTAAATGCCTTGACGAAAAGGGCTATAACATACTCGGCACGTCAGCCGAGGGCATCGACCTTGCGGAGGACCGCTCACGCTTTGACAGCCTTCTTGAGCAGTTCAGCATAAAGCGCCCCAAAGGCCACAGCGTTCTCACCGTTGAGGAAGCTGTTAATGCCGCGAAGGAACTTGGTTATCCGGTGCTTCTCAGGCCCTCATTCGTTATCGGCGGCGCAAATATGACCATCGCTCGTGACGAGGCCACCGTTCGAAACTACATGGAGCTTATACTTTCAGGCGGCATAGAAAACCCCGTACTTATAGACAAATACATGCCGGGCACTGAGCTTGAGGTGGACGTTATTTCCGATGGCAAGGACGTTCTTATCCCGGGCATCATGGAACACATCGAGAGGGCGGGCATCCACAGCGGCGATTCCATTGCCGTATATCCGCCTTACAATCTGATACCCTCAATGCTCAGGAGGATCTGCGACGTTTCCGAGCGTCTGGCACTTCTTCTCGGGACCAAGGGCCTTGTAAATATCCAGTATCTCATATTCGGAGGGGAGCTTTTCGTTATCGAGGTCAACCCCAGGGCATCCCGCACCATTCCTTACATCAGCAAGGTCACAGGCGTTGAGATGGTCGACATCGCGGTCAGGGTGATGCTTGGTGAAAAGCTGAAGGACATAGGCTGCGGCACGGGTCTTGTGAAGAATCCACCTTATTTTGCGGTAAAAGTCCCGGTGTTCTCATTTGAGAAGCTTTCCGACGCAAACTCTATGCTGGGGCCCGAGATGAAATCAACAGGGGAAGTGCTCGGCATTGGCGTGTCCACCGAGGAGGCTCTCTTTAAGGGCATTGCCGCTGCGGGCCTTAAGGTTCCTTCGGGGAATATGCTTTCGGACTTTGGCGTTCTGCTTTCGGTCGAGGATATGGACTACAGCGACGCGGCCATTCTTGCGTCACGTTTTTCGAGGGTTGGCATGAAGATATATGCGACTTCGGGAACTGCAGAGGCCATCGGCAAGAGAGGCACGCCTGTCACTGTGGTCCCCAACTCTACCGAAACCAATGACATCATCGATCTTATGGAGGCAGGCAAGATTGGACTTGTGATCTATACCGGAGCTGTCAGGGACGGCACGATAGGCGACTACATATTGCTTCACAGGAGGGCGGTACAGCTGGGAATTCCGTGCTTTACGTCGCCTGACACGGCGGGGGCTTTTGCGGACGTTATAGAGAGCGGATTTGATTTCGACAGCACAGAGCTGGTCGATATATGCAAGATCAATAGTTAGTTTCGTTCACGAATTTGTTTAGCGCAACGTACGTGTACACCGGGATAAAGTTTCCGAACTTGTCCCGGCCTTTTTTTAATATTTCTTTTGCTTCATCTTTGCTTAGAAGCTCGTGGCCCGAAAACACCTCGGTGCCAACGGGGTTTGCCTTCACGATTTCATTTTCGTTTAGCTTAATAACGCATTTTACCATTGCGTTTGACTCGTCAGTCATTCCCGGTGAGCTGAAGACCGCGGGGCTGAGTATTGTAAATTCTGCGTTCTTTGCGTCATAGCCGGTCTCCTCGTAGATCTCTCTTACGGCGGTGGTTTTGAGAACATTGGTTATGATATGCTCGTATTCATTCGTCAGCTCTTCGATCGGTTTGTCGCTGTTTTTGAGCTCTTCAAGCAGCTTGTCCGCGCCTTCCCGGTCCTCTTTATCGATGAGTCCCGCAACAGGGCTGAGAAGAAACCGGCCCGCAGGGTACCTGTATTCATAGTTAAGGTAAAGCTTTCTTGAACCTTTTTCCTCAATAACCAATACCACCGTCACCGCGTCGGGAAGCTCCAGCTTGCCTTCTTTTTCGGAAAGAACCGCAAAGGTGCTGCCTGGTGCGCGTCTTGTGGCAGCGTAGTAGTGGGCATCCTTTTCGTAGCGGATGTCGATCAGCCTGAGGAATTTTTTATCGTTTATGAGTTCGATCTTCTTTTCGGGGGTGTTCATGGGGTGGGTCCTTTGCTTTGGACGGCCTATTTTTCAGGCCGGGAATGTATATTAAGTACCTGTCAAGGATAATTTCTTAAGGGTAAAATGTCAAGCATTGTCTTGATTTAGTGAAGTATTAAAAACAGAAATAAAGTTTTGTATCTGCTGCATGGAGGAACATGAAGTTTCGACTGTTCGCTTCAAAACCTGTAGCACTTTCAAAAATAAAAAAGTGGAGTTTTTTGCGATTAACTATTATTGTGATACGTCTAATGAGTTTTTCATGGATGAATCTCAGATGCGTGAAAACAATATTGTTATGAAAAATGTTTATCGAGACTGCGCCGAGGAATGTGATACTGTTTAAACACGTAGTTAGTTTGCAGATATAGTTCTCCTTGGTTACACCAATGCTCAGTGGATCGCATTTGCACTAAATTAGTGTGATTATACTGAAATCGTTAAAACGGCCAAAATCGTGTTATTTTTAGTGATTTTGGCCGCTGTGATGCATAAAACGTTCTCAGAACGGCCAAAACCATGTTTTTTTATATGATTCTGGCCGTTTTGAGTATTCTTAAAAACGGGATTCAATTTCTGAATCAGTAGAAAAGCTATTGGTGCGGATATGTTTTAGAATAAAAACAGCGAGGGTTAATACAAATTGAATATCAACCCTCACTTAAGTTTAAGATTCTACATTATGTGATTGTGTTTTACATTTCATTATTCTTCGATCACGAATTTGAAAGTATTGACTGTAGTTTTGCCAAAACCATGTGCTTTATATTCAACATCTATCACATAATTATCAGGTACATCAGTAGGCTCGTTACTAGTAATATTATAACCAGTTCCCCATATTGCTGTATTATTATCTTCAAGACTTGGAACACATAGTTTCAATGTATTATTAAGCTGCGGTGTTATATAAGCCTGACAATTTGTAGTTTGACAATGATTGATAAACCAAATAGCGGATTCTCCATTGGCGAAATAGATTTTTTCAAGATTTGTACTATTCATAAATAATCCATTTGGCAATGATGTTGATGCAAGAGTTTGAGATTCAAATCTAACTGATTTCAAGCCTGTCATTCCATTGAAAGCATTGTTACCAATGCTTGTTAAACTTGCAGGTAGAGTTATGCTTTCGATCTTGCTACAACCAAAAAACGCACTTTCTTCTATTGTTTTTACTGAATTCATTTCTATTGATTCCAATGTATCAAGGCTAAGGAATAATGAGCCAGGGATATTTTCAACACTGTTCATTATGATATTTTTAATGCTTGTACTAAATCCGATATCTTCGTATGCGCCAAAATCAACAATATTCCCCTCAATGATCAGGGTTTCACATGCAGCTTCAATAGGTTCGTATTTACTGTTATAACAAATAAATATGCTCGGGTAAGTTATATCTGAATTTTCCGGATAGCTTTTTCTTGTAAGAGGGCTCTCTTCTCCCCATGAGATTTTAGTAACACTTGCAGGAATCGTTACGACCGTATCATTCCAGTAATCGCCGAGGCCGTATAGTGTTTCTTTAATGCCGTCATTGTCATCATCACGAATGTCTAATGATTTAGCTGTGACTGCGTTTTCTCGAAGCATGTTAACTTGTTGTTCGGTCAAAC
The DNA here is from genome assembly GCA_017444825.1 of Clostridia bacterium. GTDB lineage: Bacteria > Bacillota > Clostridia > UBA1212 > UBA1212 > UBA1212. The sequence goes on along the minus strand of JAFSVU010000008.1, from coordinate 5,755 downwards.
CATTTTCAATTGTTGTCGATTGTGCTGTACCGGAAACACTTACGGTTGCGTTAGTTCCATTTATTGATACTGTTACGCTTTCGGTTATGTCTTGTGCTGCTTCACTTGTAAGGCTGTAATTCCAGGTCTCGCCGTTGTCGTTAGTGGTAGCAGACAATGTGTAATTTTTCCCGCCAATTGTAGCGGTGATAATATTGGCGATTTGCCTTGCTGCTTCTTGCTTTTCCTGATCATTCAAATTTGAAGCAAAATTATGTCCTGCTTCTGTATTGGAGTCAGATATGGTTACCTGCTCATAGATGCCTACTGCTGTAAGCCAAACATAGAGCTTTTCATCTGTGGTTTCAGTTCCGCTTTGAAGTGCAGCTACAAGTCTTCCACCAGTCGGAATTTCAACCGGATCTCTTGAGAACTCAGGCATTGCAACACTTGCTGCTTTTGCAACAATAATCTCATCAAAATACTTTTCGTTATTTACTTCAGAAGTGTGTAAGTGAATTTTCTTAACATTGGATTTTTCTTCGAGAACAATACGTCCTTTTGTGATTTCTGCAAAGCTCACCTGACCAAATTCGTGATAGGATGCGCTTGCTACAGATATAATGTTTAAAGCGCCAGCTTCGCCGTAATGATTGATTACATCTCCATTGGTATTATCGGATGGATCAAAATAGCCATTTACAGTTAAGGCCGATGATAATGAATTCGTACGGATTACTATTTTTCTCGCTTCATTGTTAGTGTTTATATAGCTTATTTTATCGACTTTAGCGGTTCCGGCATCAAAACCTATGCCGTTGACGACTACAGTTTCTGTCCGTTCATCGCCGTTCCAATAAATAGAAAAACCGTTGTTGTTGGAAATTTCATTATTATTTAAATCTCTGTCGTTGAATATCTTCCACAGATGGTAGGGCCTTGTTGTGAGCGAAAGCCTTTCAAGCGATTCTACCAACTCGGGCAGATAGACGATATTTGTGCCTTCAAGGTAACAGAAAACGTCATTCTCCTGGTCCCAAAGGATCTCGGCGTTAGTTGCGGACGCATTGATCTTCCCAATGTCGTAACCAAAGGCATCCGCTGCCTGAAGCGCATCGTAAAGTGTTTTGTGGTTTTCGTTATTGTTGGAAGCTCTGCTTGACGCGAGGGCAGTGTTGAGATTTCTGATGAGCTGGGTGTCTTTGGCGACGTTTGCTTTGTTGATCATATTTGCAAATGTCGGAATGAGCACAGCAGCAAGGATTGCGATGATCGCGATAACAATCACGAGTTCCACAATCGTAAAAGCTTTTTTATTCAATTTCATGACATAATACTCCTTTATAAACTAAAATAGGTATAGTTATAGCGAAAAGAGTATGAACGTCAACAATTCAACCTGCAGATACTTGATAGACACGTGTTTTTGACCGGAAGCTCAGAAAAACCAATGGCCTCGTTTGAACCTTCATCCGAGCTGTCAGCTTCGACTTCCTTGTCTTTTGAGATCTCTTTAATGACCTTTTTTGTGATCGTGTAGATTATGTGAACAAATACGAATGTTGTTGAAAGAACCGCGAACCAGAATACCGCGTCAAGGGCACAAAGCAGCCAAACTGTGTACTCCGGAATCACGTCAATGGTGCTGAATAGGATCGACACATTATCGTTGCGGACGAGGAGCAGATAGATCGTATGGGCGTCGGGAAAATCTGCGGCCGTTGCATACAGCGAGAGAACGGAGATCGAAAACAGGATCAATGTGCTGAATATTGTTAGAAGGGTGCAAACCACAAAACGCATCCTTTTAGCGCCAAAGAAATTGGTTAGGTAAAGGACGTTTATTGTGAGCAATATTATGATGATTACGGCTATCGTCATTGTGGTTTTGATCCTTTGGTTTGCTGAACAACATAATCTTCATTATGTGTTCGCTTGACCCATTCATGTGATGATTTTAGCAAACTTTTCTACGATTCGTCAATTGTTTTTTTGCTCCGTCAAACCTCCGTGAAGTGATAAGTCAAACCTCTAAGTGTCAGTAAGAATAACCGTAGAGAGTGACTTGGTCTTGAATAGGCAAATTTATTAGTCATAATGAAGATTATGTTGGTAAACTTTTCCGTAAAAGATGTTGTATTCTAAAACTGGGTTACCAAGCATCGAAAGATTGCTCTATAACCCAGTTTTATTATCCGCTATTAAACGGTAGTTTAGTTAATTGTAAATTTGGGAAAAGCTCATTAATATCAGTTTTCACGAATGTGATCTGAAGTGCTCCACCGGATCGCTATTTACATTTTTTCATAGAGAAAAAGTGTAGGATTCGCTTGACTGCATAGCGATCTGCCAACATTGAGTCATCTAACAGAAGTATTATTGCATCCTATATAATAAAAAAGGCGAGGTATTTCCCCGCCGCTCGGTGGACCAGGGTCTTTCGACCAGCCCGATTCTTATTAACGCTCTATTCTATCTCTGTTGCTATTTTTTCCAAGTATTCATCGATTCTTAGCCTCATACTAACCGGAGAATCATAATCAAGTATTATAGGTTGAATGAGGTTCCTTACAAATCCAAATCTCTCGTAATACTCAACTCTATGCTCATAACTGTCGAGAGTAAGAAAAACTACACCGCTGTAGTCTCTTATTAACTGAGCGATATAGACTGCAAACTGCAATGCTTCTCTTCCAAGTCCCTGCCGTTGGCTTTCAACCGAAACCGCTAACCTGGCAACCTTTACAGACGGAATTGTTGTATAATCCAAATCCATTTCGCTTAGTTCATTTAAATTGAGACGAATTGAATCATTGCAGAGAGACACATATGCCAGTACTTTATTCTCATTAATGAATAGATATGTTCTACTGAGTCCTTTTTCCTGCTCGTCAAAAGCTTCTTTACGAAGAAATGTTTCCATCTCCCTAGAATGTTTCTTTATGCGTCTTCTAATTTTAGCATCAAAAGAAGATAGCATTTCGTCTGTTTCAACACACGAGAAGCTATCTGTGAGATCTCTATTGGAGATTGATAACCTTTGAATCACATAATTTAACATCACAGAGATTTTCCAAATTTAGCTTTCAACTTCTCGGCTCCGTCTTTAGAAGCTTGGCTGGGTTTTTTGTTAGCTTCTTTAAAAATCTTCTTTGCCTCAGCTCCTCTTATGATAGGAGTGGACGCAATTTGTGTAGCCATATAATAACCTCCATAAAAATGATAACTTTTACCTTGCTATGTTGCTTTTATACCTAAGGAATATCTGACTAGATCGGTCACACCAACAGAAATAATCTGTTACTCACAGTATAAAATAATTCTCCTAAAAAGTCAATGTTTTTACTGATTGTTTGGCTCTTCATTTCCCACTGATATCCAGGTTAATGGCCGGCACGACGCCAATGTAAGTAGTAGTCACCCGGTACCCGCCAACAGCTCCGTCGTCGGATACGCAGCAGGTATAATCGTTGTAATCTTCGTAGGGCGAACGCAGCCACCATTAGCTGGCATTGGCCATTTCGACAGAAATGCCCTGGGCCTTGGCGTAGCATAAGAAAGTCTCCTTATTGCTGCGGTTGAAATCCTGGGCGTCAATGATCTGCTGCGCGCAAAGAAACGCCTTGCCGTCGGAACTCGAAAGAATCTTCCATTTGATGGGCTCATACCTGAACCAATAGACCTTGCCCATCTTGTAGCCGTTGTCGTCCTGCAGGGAGTTTTCCTCGCTTGATATAACACCGGTGGAGTAGGGCCTGAACTCGCTGAAATAAACGCCCCTGAACTTCTCTCCCTCGTGGCGGACATCCTTGAAGACCATATATCTCAAAGAAACGCCATTGACGTAGTAGTCGTACGACGTCCAGGTGTCCGTATTGCCGGCAATGCTCATAAGCGCATCCTTAGGCTCCTGGTCCGAAACCATTGACTGGGGGTAGCTGCCGAAATAGACGTATTTCCCGTCCTTGAGAAAGAGCTTATCGCCAAGGTTAACAGGCGTCGGATCTGGATCCCCGGAAGAAGAGCCGCCCGGAGTTAATCCACCTGAGCAGCCCGAAAGCAACAAAACAAATGTCATTATAATAACCAATAACACCCGCATTTTGAGATCTTTTTCATGGTATAGGTTCCTTTCAGAAATTTATACTAAAACAAATATTGCTGGGCACAGTTTTGCCTAAAATACTTGAAAGTCAACTGTTGTGTTAATATCTATAACATCTTTGTGAACCGGGATAAAAAACAGCTCTGGAGTTGATCTTTGCGTCAGTGGTTAACATGAGCTGTCGCTGTGGTTTCAGGGTCGCCATAGAAGCGCTAAAGAAGCTTGATTTGACGCTTTAAAATATAAATGAAATTTTTATCATGCCGGCGCCAAAAGCCTCTAAAAATGGCCTTCTGAGCGATAAGAAGGGCACAGGGGAGGGCGGAGAAACATTTCAATAGAAATAATCTTTAAATAATCTTTGAAATTAGTAAACCAGTTTGATTATACTGTTCTCACAGATGTTTTCCAAGAACCGTTTGTGATTTTATATATGCCCAGCGCTACCAAGAAAATCCTTGACAAATATCGCTAAAAATCTTATTATAATGACGAAGGACACCGATGACGGTTGCTCCGCAAAGTGTTTATGAAATAACCGCTTTGTCAGATCGGGCGGTTATTTTTTTAACAATAGTCAAGTTTGCTCATATTTCTCTTTCCAATTATTAAAACTTAAGGGAGATGATAACGCCTCAACGTTACACATCCCCCTGTTGACCGATTTTTCTGTTGCCCGCCAACGCTCGGTTCCATCGGATGTCATTCTACCGCATTTCTCGGTTTTTTCTGTTGTCCGCCAACGCTCCGGCCATTTCTTCCGGCATTTCTTTCGGCTTTTAGGTTTCGGCCACACCAACAGAAGTTATCTGCTAGACGTAGTATAAATTGTTTTGTCGATTAAGTCAATCTTTTTCCCACGATTATTAGCCTCTATCATCAAAATAGAGGATTGTCAAGATACTTAACAACCCTCTTTTAGTTTAACATTGTATTATGGTTTTTGTTTCAGTCAGTAACCGGAACGCTAATGAAAATTATTTAGCTGTGACTGTCCAAGTACCATCGCCATTAGCAACGGAAATATATGAAGATGAGTCAAAATAATTTGTAAGGAGCCTACGGCTCATCGGGCTCTGCCCGATCCCGAGGTTTAACGCATTAAGATTTTCCGGGAAGAGCGATGTTGTATGTAAGGTCAAAAAAAGAAGAGCAGTCCTCTGCCGTGAGTGGCGTAAGGTACCGCTCTTCCCGCTAAATCCCGTATCAGGTGCTCAGGTCGCTCCTCAGCGTTGCCTTATCCCCCCGTACGGCTAAAAGCAACTCTATCATGCTCCAAAACCTGTAATTTGTCAATGTACAACAGTAACGACGAAGGTGTTCAGTTTTGAGCGACGAAGGTGTTCAATTCAGAACGGCCGAGGTGTTCAACGACACCGCCATATGCAATTCTATGTCGGAAAAGAGCGGCCGCAAGACCAATTGGAGTGACCTTCGTGAAGTTAAACCAACTGATACGAGGGTGGATAAATTACTTTGGCATAGGAAGTATGAAAGGTTTTCTAAATGAGTACGGCCAATGGATGAGACACAAGGTCAGAGTGGTCATACTCAAGCAGTGGAAGAAACCGAAAACAGTGTACAGAAATCTGCAAAAGCTGAATATATTCGGAAACTGCAATCTAAGTGACGAAGCAATTTTCAAAGTTGCAAACTCACGACTGGGACTGT
>JAFSVU010000035.1 GCA_017444825.1 Clostridia bacterium | reverse complement strand
TATTATTACCAACGTCAAGGCCTTTCGTAATTACGATGGTGGCATCATTGCCGGCAAGGCCTGCCAGGTATGTCGAATACATAGCGGAGATCTGATGCTCGCCTTCGCCCCTGTTATCTTCGCCTGTGTCTGTTACATCTTTTCTGATTACCCAGTAGTCAACGTCATAGATCTGCTTCTTCGGATCTGTGTTGTTCTTTGTGTATATGAGCTCACTTTCCGGAATATATTTGATCTCACTGCCATCAAAATAGCAGAACAGGTCGTTCTGGCTGTCCCAAAGGATCTCTGCATCAGTTCCGGATGCGTTGATCTTGTCGACCTCATAACCAAACTTCTCCGCTGCCGCGAGGGCCTCGGTCATGTTGGCGTGGGGTTCGTTGTTGTTTTCCGCTCTGCTTGCCGCAAGCGCCGTGTTAAGGTTTCTGATAAGCTGATTGTCTTTCGACGTGTTAGCTTTCTTGATAATGTTCGCAAACGTAGGTATGAGCACCGCCGCGAGGATCGCAATGATGGCGATCACGATGACGAGCTCAACCACTGTAAAAGCTTTTTTATTTCTCATATTGTTTACCTCTTTCATTTTGTATAAGTTTTTGGTGTTACGATCAGAAAAAGGTCAACAGTTCATCCTGCAGATGAGTTTCAGTATTGGTTTTTGTGTATTAAACGAGCCCAATGGTTCGGTCTGTCTTACAATTGTGTGGGTAGTTTCCCGCCTGGAAGATTTGACGAAAGCGACGACAGCCTTGGTTATTTCGAAGAATCCGTGGAGTAGAACAAGCCCCGTGACGCCGATAGTGACCGCAATTAGAGCCACAACCGTCCGCAGAATGGACAACGTAAACTCAGGAGCGATCCCTTTTGTACCGAAGAATAACTCAACCAACCCGTTTTCGGAGAAAATGATGAACATTTCCTCTTCCGCGGGGTAGTACGGATGGACGGCCTTAACGCAGAGAACGCCAATGGATATCGTGAAGACAACGCAAAGCAGCGCCACGATTGCTACGGATGCGGCGCGCATACCTTTCCGGGTAAAGTATCTTGTTAGGTACAGAACGCTGAGCGAGATCAGCGCGAGAATGATATAGATCATGCCTGGTCCTCACACCTGAAAATGTAACATAACATCAATTATGTTGTTCGATTTCGGTGTTTAGGCCAGCTTTTCTAAGCTTTTTTCGCTACTTACTGTTTTGTGCTGGATTCTGGAACCCTTCAGAATAACTATAACTAATATGACGTGTGGCTTTTAATAATTGTTTTTTATTTGAAATAATTGAGGAAAATCGCTTGAATATATTGACGCAACACAGAGTCTTTTGGTATAATTAGCCATGTAAAAAATGATCGTATTAAGCTACATAATTGATGTTATGTGAAGTTTATTTTAATCCCAAAATAATATCCATTGTAAATGTTAGTATAAAAAGCAGTATTTGGGCTTTACGAATTATTGAGGTACATAAAAAGGGCTACTAAGTATGTGGCTTAATAACCCTCATTAATATTTTATTCCATCATCACATGATGGTTATTTTTTGTTCCTTGTAATAAGGGAACGTTCGTACATAGTGTGCTGATTCATAAGTACTTTAAGAAGTAACCATTTATAGCATAATAAATTGGAATTTTGTAGAACATTATCAAATTATTTTGTAATAAAGGAATTGTAACCCTATAATGAAAAATCTTTTTCTATTCTTTCTGAAATTAACCTTATTGCTTCAACTACATCCTTAGATAAATTATTATCTAAGTTGTCGTTATGCTCAATTAAATCAGCTATGTTTGTTTTTATATTTATTTTATCTTTGTCAGTAAGTTCATAACCGCTTGCATCACAAAACTTTTTCAATCTCTTACAAAATTTAGACTTATCTCTTTTAAATGTTTCATTATCTATATTAATCCCTAAAACGTTTGAAACTGCTTCGTTCAATATATAAGAGGGCAAAATGTCTTCAATTTCTGTTTCGTTTCTTCCATGTAATGGTAACTTTGCATAATTATGTTTACCATCTTTTTTCATATTTTCGATTTCCATTTTTCCAGATTCATCTGCGTCAAAAATAGCAAAAGTTTTAATTAACCAACTTTCATAGGTATTCATCAATGAATATACTTTTGAAGCACTCCCCGCTGCAATAATTGACAATGTTTTATTGTTTAATGATTGCTCTATTTTAGAACTAAAAATTGATAATATTTTTTTATAAATTCTAATATCACTAGCCCCTTCAACAACAATTATATTATCTGATACAATCAATGTTTCAGATAGCGATATACCTAATTCCTCTCTAAGTTTATCCAAAGAATGTACTGGAGAACATTCACCATTTGATACAACAATGTTTGATTCTAAGTTTGCAAGATTCACAAAACAGGCATTATGAGTTGTAATTAATACTTGTTGATGCATAGATATTTCTCTTAAAACCTCGTCAAGTTTATGTATTGCACCAGAATGTAAATGTGATTCTGGTTCTTCTATTGCGACAAATCCTTTATTTGCTCTAGTACTTTTAAGTAAAGCTATAGCAGCCAAACTTTTAATTCCATCTCCTTTTGATGAAATATCCGTATTATTTCCATCGTCTATCATTAAAGTCCACATGGCCCTAGAATAAACTCTCCTTTTAGAAGTTGTTGTTATTAGAGCATTTTTAACATCTGGTAAAAACTTAGTTAAGGTTGGAGTTAACGTAGAACTAATCTCTTCCATTAGTTTTGTTTCTTTATCTTCTAAAAGCTTTAAAGCATTATAGTAATCAGAATCGTTTTTTAATTCACTAATTCTATTGTTAACTATAGATTGCAACACATCCATAGATTGGTCTGATGTTCTAACAGCAGGAATATATGTGAAAAAGAAATTTTCACTAACAAACTTTAAAACGCTTCGTATTTTTTCTTTATACGTACTAGCACCTCTTCCTTTTTTCCCTTTAATTAGAAAATTCGGTATATAATAATTAAACTTTTCATTTTTAACATACGTTATTTCAACACATAGGTCCCCATTGTTTTCAAGGCCTAATTCTGTTTTAAACTTTAATTTTTCATCGTCATTAAGTAAAAAAGCAAGTACTATTTTTGTGGGTTTCATTTTATCATATTAACCGGTATTCAATTTAACCGGATAATCTCGTTCCAAATTATATTCAAAATCTCTTTGATAGCTCCTTTGAAAAAAATTTATATCATACTTTGCTAGTGGATTATCAATAGTTTCGATTGCCATACCAATTGCTGATAAAACATTAGTTTTTCCTTCATTATTTTTTCCAACAAGAATAGTATAATTAGATAAAAATATACTTTCCGCAGAACTTATACTTCTAAAATTGTAAATTGATACACTTTTTAATTCCATATTTTACCTCCAACAAATAATAGTTTTTTTAATGGATTAGTTATAAATTTCATGCATCCTCCTCAACTATTATAATAATTTATTTAAATGCCTAAGTATTTTATTGGCATCTATGATTTACACAAACTCTAATTATAAGTTATTAACGCTATTCTTTTCATCAAATCCTCACACCACTATCATTGTATCATAAAAATAATAAAATTATTCAAAAAAAGTATCAATTGTAAATGTTAGTATAAAAATGTAGGTTATTAACGGTTAAAAATGCATATGGTGTATACTTCTTGCGGAGGTGACACCGTATGAGAAAGGACATTTTCGAACGGATAAAAATCATGAAGAAGCAAGACATTGAGATTAACTATGCTGAAGTAGCAAGAACTTACAATTGCGATTACAGAACAGTTAAGCGGTATTACGAAAGAGATGATTCTGACCGATGCGAGCGACGTGCTCATCCATCAAAGCTTGATGGCTTCAAAAGTATTATTGCTGACAAAGTTAAGGATGGTTGTACAGCCGCCGCTATTTACAGATTCGTCAAGAAAAAGGGATATTGTGGCAAATACACCATTTTAAATGAGTATTGCAAAACTGTTAAAACCGCAGAAAGAAGAAAGGCAACGATGCGGTTTGAAACAAATCCGGGGCTGCAAGGACAGGTGGACTGGAAGGAAAAATTCACACTTACATCGGCTGATGGTATGGATTACACAATTAATGTTTTCCTAATGGTGCTGGGTTACTCACGCACAAAATATATTGAGTTAACCCTTGATCGCAACCAGGACACTCTCCTATCAGCTATGATAAATGCATTTAAGTTTTTTGGAGGCGTTCCTAAAGAGATTCTTTTTGACAACATGCGCACAGTAGTGGATCAAAGCCGAACTCAATACAATGAAGCTGTAATCAATGATACGTTTTATCATTTTTCAAAAGATTTTGGCTTTCAGATTATTACGTGCAGAGCTTATCGTCCTCAGACAAAAGGTAAAGTAGAGGCATTAGCAAAACTTATGCAAAGACTTCGGCCATACAATCATGAATTCACAACAATCGAAGAACTAGAACAAATTGTTAGTGAATTGAGAAATGATATTAACAATGAGGCATTTGATGCAACCGGCTCGCCGCCGTTCAAACTTCTGACAAAAGAAAAAGAGTATCTGCTGCCAATGCCTGCGGATGAGATCTTAAGAAGCTACTTGACAAAGCCCGTTGTAAGAAAAGTTTCTAAAGAGTCTATGATCACCTACAAGAGACGCAAATACTCTCTTGACCCTGATTATATAGGAAAAGATGTCGAAATCAAAGAAGCAAATAGTACAATTTACATTTATGCCGACGGATTGAATATAGCGCACCAAACTGGATGTAAATTTCTACACAAAACGAAGTCGTAAAATGTGATTTTTTACACAAAACGAAGATTTGGCATTTCTGTGGCTTATCTAACTCTTCAACGGTCGACCAAATCTGCCGATGAAAAAAGGGCTACCAAACTGATAACCCTTTCCGGGAAATACCCTAATATCGATATGACTGTATTTGCTCACCTATGTGGCGGATGAGCGCGCTTTTTTATAACCTTTTATAGGTTTTATTGTGGTTTTTCCCTTTAGTAATAGGAGAACGTTCGTACGTATTATTTATTTTGCAGAAACAGTGTATGGTCCACTTCCAGTAACTTGATAATTTTCGGTATCAACATAATCAGTTGGATTAGCTGTAAAAGTTCCACCAAAAACTTCTAGTTTAGTATTTGATGCCTTTGAAAGACTGCCATTAAATGCTCCGTTCATAACTTTGATGTTTGGAGTTCCAAAGCCATCAGTAGTTGTATACGAATCTGCGTTCCTAACATTCAAGGCAGTGGTTCCTGTAAATGTACCGTTATTAATTGTAACATGTCCATTTGATGTATAAACATCAAGCCCAAATTGTTGTCCTTGATATGTTCCACCATTAATTGTTACATCAGCATCTGCCGCTACACCGATCGCAGAACCTAACCAGTCTGCTGTTGGGTTAGGATTCGTAACAATGATACTACAGTTTTTAACTTCAGAAATGCCATTTGATAAATATAAAGCATTACCATGAGCAGATAGAATTGTAGTATTTTCGATTAAACCATTACTAATATATACACCAGAAATAGATAAACCAACATTTGTGTTAACGCCATTATCAGCAATACCTTGTGTAAAGTTACAATCTTTAATAGTTGCGAAATTATAAGACATCTTATGTTTGTATCCATCAGGGCCAGTATAATTTGCGGACATTGAGCCATCACCGGCAAGAAGTCCTCCACCAGTGCTTACCATTGTAACACCATACATCTCAATGTTGCTTACGAATGTTTTGTATTTTATCATACCACCACTATTTGTGGTACCACTATATGTTCCACCATTCAAAATCAGTGAAGGACCATAAATTCCGTTTGCTGTATCTTTCAATGTATAGCAATCTTGATTAAGGAAGAATAATCCGTATGAACTGATGTTTGAAGTAGGCATGCTAATTTCACTGCCGGCTGTAGTTCCATTAATTGTAACATCTGCGTGAGCATTAATATTAAATGGTCTAGAACCAGTTGTTATATTACTCAATTTATGACCATTAAGGTCAAGAACAATTTTTCTATCGAATGCAATTTGTCCAGTAATATCAAAGTCAGACCCAATTATGGCGTTGATTTTTGTGCCATTTTCAACAAAGTCTTTTAATTGTGCAAATGTGGTGATAACCTCAACAACATTCTCGTTAATTGCATCTTCTTTTGTTTTTATTGGCTCATAAACAATCTCTGATACATCAACTAGTGCATTGTTGTTTGACCAGTTAACTGCTGAAACATCGATTTCATCCCCATTATCATCAACAAGTGCGCCTTCACTATTTCTCTTTGCTGGATTAGCTATTTGTTCAGCAACTGATCCTGCCTTAGCACCTGGGGTGATTCCAGGTTTTAATGTTCCGTTTTCAGCAATAGCTCCTTCTTGTGTTGTTACAACCATTTGTTCCTTGATACCATTGCCAAATAGCCAAACAAATTCAGCTTTGTCCGTTATTACTTCCGCAACAAACGTACCATTCGTACCAATTGTGACAGTGTCTCTTGTAAAAGAAGGCATGTTCTCTTTAGACAGTTTGCTTAAATCAATAGAAATTGTTTTATTATCCGAATTCTTAAATGCGCCATTTGTTGCCGTGAAGTGAACAGCTGACACCTTAGATGTCTCTTCAAGAACGATGTGCCCACCGGCAACTTCAAGGAAAGATACGATTCCATTCTCATGATATGAGGCCATCTCGCAAGAAATCACGTTTACGATACCTGCTGTATCGTAGTGACGGACTATGTCTTTAGGAGCATTTACTGTTAACGTAGTAAGGTTGCTATTAGTACGAATAACTACATCCCTAGCAGCGTTGCTGTTTGTATAGCTGATATTGGTTACACTTGCGGTTCCGGCATCAAAACCAACACCATCAAGCTCAACAAGGGTATCAATTGGTAATCCGTTCCAGTAGATGGAAAAGCCATGGTCATTCTCTGTATAGGGATGAAGATTGTCAAATATCTTCCAAAGATGATAGGGTCTATTATTGGTATCACCGGTTATTGCGAGTTGCTTGCCAGTGTCTACAAGTTCGGGCAGGTATTGGATCTTGTCACCTTCAAGGTAACAGAAAACATCGTTCTCCTGATCCCATAGGATTTCGTTGCCGAGGGCAGAGGCGTTGATTTTGCCAACGTCGTAACCAAAGGCCTCCGCTGCCTGAAGGGCATCGTACATCGTGGGGTGGGGTTTGTTATTGTTGGCGGCTCTGCTTGATGCAAGAGCTGTGTTGAGGTTTCTGATTAGCTGCGTGTCTTTTGAGATGTTTGCCTTTTTGATGATATTGGCGAAGGTCGGAATAAGCACGGCAGCAAGGACTGCGATGATTGCGATTACAACCACGAGCTCCACAACCGTAAAAGCTTTTTTATTCGATTTCATGATTATATAGTACTCCTTTTACAAAATATAATTTTCGCTATTTTTAGAAAAAAGGGGTACTTATATCAACAGTTTAGCCTGCAGACGAGTAATAACATTGGTTTTTGAGAAATGACCGCGGCATAGCCAATAGCCTTAGCGGGCTTCTTCTCGGCCTCCTCGGTCTCTTTCTCTTTTGAGATCTCTTTTATGACTCTTTTGGTGATCGTGTAGATCAGGTGTAAGAATACGAATGTCGTGGAGAGCGCCGCAAACCAAAACACCGCAGCTATAGCACAAAGAAGGAAAATCGTGTATTCCGGTACGATGGCGATATTGCTGAAAAGAAGCGACACATTCTCGTTAGTCATAAGTATCAGATTTATAGTCTGAAAATCCGGGAAATCCGCAGAAGTGGCGTAAAGCGACAGTACGGAGATTGAAAACAATATCATCGTGCAGAAAAGAGTGATAAGCATGGAAACAACAAACCTCATCCTCTTCTCGCCGAAATAATTCGTGAGATAAAGGATGTTTAGCGTGAGCAATATGATGATAACAATAGCGATTGACATATCCGCTCCGAGGTTATAAAAACATTACATAATGGTTATTATGTTGTCATATTACCTCTGTCTCCAGGTAAACAAGTAAGGGCTCGAAAGCCGTTGACGCAACGCCGAACAGTGTCCGCCATGTATTTCCAACCGGCTTTACAAAATTTGGGTAAATGTATTGACTAAATCCGATTTGATTTGATACAATAATGCCGCTGAAGAAAAGAAAAACCGTTACATATTAACCATTATGTAGCGGTAGAAATAAACCTTATTGAGACATGGCGTGAGACTGTGTCTTTTTTATTGGAGCCGCTTTTATTGAATGTTCACCGCGGAAATTTGCCTGGACATCTGCCTGGACATCTGCCTGGACATCTGCCTGGACATCTGTGAGTACACATCCCAACATCCATATTTGTTATTGAAATTGCGTCTCCAGAAGAAAAACCGGAAGAATACCGTAAGAATAACGGAGGAAAAGTGTAAGAATACCGTAAGAATAACGGGAGCGGTATAAAAAAGCGAACTAATAGCGGAATAAAAACGAACCAAAAGCGGTATAAAAATTAAGCAAAACCTGCCTTTTCGAGAGCTCTCGAATCAGCAGGTTTTGTTTGAGAAAAACATTGAAGCGTCCGGCACCTTATACTAATTATTTAAAGTGGCAGCCCTCGCACATTTACTTATTACTTGGGCGGCACCCCTTGGCGCCAGCCACCTATTACCTTTTACTTATTACCTTGTCCGGCACCGCTTTAACTTAGAGCGGCACTCCCTTTAACCATTTTTCTTCTCGCTAAACACATACGTCATCCTGCCTATCGGGGCGGCGTCACCATTTGTGTAGAACGAGAACACGTCGAGGGCTCCCTCCTCTGTGCGCTGGTAGTTGTCGGCCCACTTGAACTGGAGGTTCAGGAGACCGTCCTTTACGCCCAGGAGCTCGCGGGAGACTGCGATCATCAGCTTGTTGCCCTCGACCTTCATCTCGCAGGTGCCCACCTTCGTGGCAGAGCCGTCGGCAGCCATTTTGGAGAGGACTGCGGCGCCGTTTTCGGGCTTCTCCAGGTTAACGGCGAAGTCGAACATGCCGGCCCACTTGGTTTCGCTGCAGGTGCTGTTGGAGTTGATGAAGAGCGTCATCCAGCTGTCGTCGGTGGAGGGGGTGATGTCGGCGGCTGTCTCGGCGTAGAAGTAGATCTTCTCGTCGTCCTTTGCGGCCTTCAGAGAGATGAAGTCGTTGCGGCCTGTCTCGTCGGTGTATTTGATCCTGCCGTAACCAACGCTGCTGCGGTCCACGGTGTCGTTCCTGTAGTCTGTGTAGCGGGCTGTGACGTCGGAGGAGGCCCATTGGTCAAAGGAGCCTGACACGTCAATAGTCTTGGAGGCGCCAACGTTTACGCGGGCGGCTGTGCCCTTGTACTGTCTGATGCAGTCGATGAGCTGCATGTAGTAGTTGTCACCGAAAAGGCCCTTGACGGGTGCTGCGTCGCGGCTGGTGTTTGGTGTGCAGCAGTCGCAGAAAAGGATCGGGGTCTTTGTGTTTTTGCCCGGGTCGAGGCGCTGTGCGATCCACTCGTTCCAGCCGGTGAAGAATACCATGTCGGGGTCGACGCTGATCGCCCACTTCCACTGCTCTGCCACGTTATATCCGTAGGCTTCTGCGCCCGGGCTGGTGTCATTGGCGCCGTCGTGCCAACTGCGGGTCCTGTCATTGCCGCCGTAGAAAGCGGTCATACTCATCATTATCGTGTTGTCATGCTGGGCAATGGAAACGTTGACAACCTCTTTCTTCCCGTCAAGCCCATATACCGCGTCGTCAGTCATATTGCGGCCGAATTCCATCCAGGGGAACCCGTCGTCGTCACGGTCGCCGTTGGGCCAGACATTGGTTTTGATCCTGAAATACTCCTTCGCCTCTGCGCTGAGCTCGGGATCCGTCTTATCGCCAATGATCAGCGGCTTGCCCTCGTAGTAGAACCAGAGCTCGTCCAGACGGGGGTAGGTGTTGTGCATTTTCTTGTTATTATAGAGGTTTTTGTATAGCTCGTTGATGGTATTGCCGGAGCTGCTGTTTGTGTAGAACGCAAGCTTCGGAACGTCGTAGCCCGCCTCCAGGTACTCGTACCAGACTTCAATGAGCTTCCTCACAGGCTGGGTGTAGGTGTAGGCGTTGGTGGTGTCGAAGACCAGAAAATCTATACCCGCATCGGTGAGCATCTGAAGGTTTTTGCGGTGGACCCATTGGTCAGAGGCGTTGTAATAACCAAAGAGCGGCTCGCTCCAGTAGTGGAAATCGCCAAGCTCTCCTCCGCCCTGCTTTATCCAGTTGGTCTGGGACTTGGTGGCGCCTGATTTTTGGGATATCTCGTAGATGTTGAAGGGGCCATTGGTGCCGTGCTGGCAGTGCCAGAGAAAATAGAAGATACCGACCTTCTTCTCTCTGGGTTCAGACACCTGTCCGTCGAGGGAGAGCACCCTGCCGAGAGCGTCGATACCGCCGTAGGACCCGTCGACCTCAGAATAGCTTCCTGTGTACAGATCGGGATCCGTTTCCGGAGCTTTAGTCGCCCCCGGATCTCCCCCGGTGCCGCCCACACATCCGCCAAGGATACACATTGCCGCCATGACTGCGGCAATAACCAAAACCATCAATCTTTTGTTCATTCTTATCCTCCGTTCGGCAAAAATCCCCGGGTAAAAGGATTACCCGGGGAGCCGGTCAAATCAATTATCTATTTTAATCCTTTTTTCTCTTAACGGCAAGCACTGTTCCCGCAAGTGCCGTAAGGGCTGTCAGAGCTAAACCTCCGCCAATGATGCTGCCGCATCCGGATTCCTTCTTTTCTTCAGTCTGACCATTCTCCGCAGTCTCGGTGGGAGCTTCGGTCTCCTGAACCTCGGGCACATCCTGTGCATCGGGGGTTGCCGTTGGCGTCGGACTCGGGGTGTTGGTCGGCTTTGGCGTCGGTGTCGCAACTACCGGGAAAGCCTCGTACTGCTTCTCGGCGAAGAGCTTCGCGAAGTTGTCGGCATCGGCCTTGGTTTCAAAGAATGCGATGTAGTAGACCTGAACCGTGGACTCCTCGGCGTTAAGGGTTCCGAAAACGTCATACCTGAAGGTGTTCAGTATGCCCCTCCACTTCTTGACCTTCGAATAGTTGATCGTGATGGCCTGGAAATCGGTGTGGTTCTTGTAATTGATCATCGTGACCTTGCCCTCGCCGAATCCCGGATCCTCGTCTGTATCGTAGTAGATCTGGCCGCCGGTGCCGTGGTTTTCGTCCAGCTTAACGCCAATAGAAAGCACCTTGTACTTGGAAAGATCGATATCCTCATCAAAGAAATCCGACGCGACCAGCGTGGCATTTACGGTGATGGATGGGTCCTGGCTTGTAACGACCTGGATCAGCTCGCACTTGTTCTCCGAATCCCAGCCGATGTCCTCCACTTCCCTACCGCCGCTGAACAGACCCTCGTACTTGTCCTCCTCGTCAAAAGCGAAGAATATTCCGGGAAGTCCTGCCTGAACCTCAGTCTCGCCCTCTTCGGGAGCCGGAGTTGCGTTCTCGTCGGCAGGTCCCTTGTAGGTGATGGACAGTTCAAGACCGGCCACGTACATCGTGTAAGTTTCGTTTCCCGCCTTGACCAGGAATTCGATCAGATGATCGCCCTTCAGGCCCTCGACGTTCGCAAGAATAAAGAATCTCGCGGAATAATCGCAGGAAACGGTGGCAGCCGCAGCCTGTACTGCCGCCTCGGCGTCATGTATGAAGTCCTCACTGAAGACCGCCTCTCCGCCGTCGATCCTGTAACCAAAGCCTTTTATCTCGGTATCAAAAGCGACCCATCCGCCGATTCCCAGAGTCTGTGCCTCGGTCTGCACGACGAAGTCGTTCTCATTCAGGAAAGGAAGTCCCTTTCCGTCTTCGGTCATAAGCTCGCCGTCCTTGAAAACATTGTCAAGGTTGGTGTAGCAGGAGCCTTCATATTCACCCATGCTGGGCAGCTCCGCCTTCTCAGCAAAAACAACAAACGGCAATGCAGACAAAACCAATGCCGTCGCCAAAAGAATCGCCAATACCTTTTTCATATCCCTGTTCCTCTCTTTCGAAATTATAGGTAAAGCTAATATGTCTGAATGATAGCAGATGAACCGGCGGTTTGTCAACCGTCTCTCCACAGAAGGACCGTGTCAAGTTTGACAGACTTTATTGATTTTCAGGCAGAAAAAGAGTAAAATACACAAACATGTTGTTGACTTATTTGCCGACCCGTCCCGACGGAAAACGAAGTTTCCCGGATCGACGTATTTTGTGTGTGAATAACGGATCGGAACGGACCGGATCGGAAAAACTGGCAACGCGTGTACTACTCTGCAACAAAAAGGACAGCGGAATGGGTTTTAAACGAAAAAACAATAAGGGTATATCTCTTCGAACTGTAAACCTTTTGATGATCATTGGGACGGTTATTACGGCCGGTCTGATGTTCTTTTCCACAATCCATCTGGCTACGGGATTTCGCAATCTGACGGAGACATCGGAGCGGGTGGTTGAACTGAGAAAGGATGCGGTCGAGCTGATGGACGGATCCGATTATCTGACTGAATGCGTTCAGCGATTTGCCGTTCTCGGGGATCGCAGTTTCCTTGACGCCTACTTCGAGGAGGCTTTTCAGGCAAAACACAGGGAAGAAGCTGTCGCCAAGATGGCTGACGGCGTCGGCAATACGGCGGCTCTTGATAAACTGAGAAGTGCATTGGCGGGTTCGCTGGAACTGATGAACAGGGAGTACTACGCAATGAAGCTTGTGGCAGACGCCAAGGGCTACACGGACTGCCCCGACGAGGTGCTTAACGTGAAGCTTTCTGAAGAGGACGAGGCTCTGTCGCCGGCTGAGAAAATGCAGCGGGCTTCCTCAATTGTCCACGATGACGGGTACTATTCTCAGAAAAACCGTATCAGGGATAATATGAAAGCAAGCCTCAGTGAGCTTGAGGTCATGGCAAACGACACTTATTCAGCCGCGCTTAAGTCACTTGGCGGTGAGATGACCGTTGTCAGGGTTGTTATCATTATCCAAACAATCGGTTTCATCATTACCGTGGTACTCACGTCAAGGCTCGGCATCCATCCGGTTCTTAACGCGGTGAATCAGATCAAGGCGGACAGCGCCATTCCGGAGATGGGAGCGGAGGAGTTTCGCTACCTTGCCCGCGCATACAACAAAATGTACGATGTGTACAAGAACAGTCTGAAGCGCCTGAATTTCAAGGCGTCGCATGATGAACTGACGGGCGCATACAACAGGTCGGGGTATGAACTGCTCCTTTCGAGCGTAGACCTGAACAATGTGTACATGCTGCTGTTTGACGTTGACAATTTCAAAGAGATCAACGATTCGTACGGGCATGAGATCGGCGACAGGGTGCTTGTGAAACTTGTGCGCGTGCTGAAGTCCAAATTCAGGTCGGACGACCATATATGCCGCATCGGCGGTGACGAGTTTGTGGTTTTCCTGGTGCATTCCGCCAAGATCGACAGGGAGCAGCTTGCCGAGAAGGTTAACGGTATTAACCGTGAACTCGCCAAGGACGACGACGGCCTGCCGGTAATCTCCGTCAGCGTAGGTATCGTACACGGAAGTGAATCGTCGGACGCGGAAGATCTTTTCAGGAAAACCGACGATGCGTTGTATCAGGCGAAGCAAAAAGGAAAGCAGACGTACTCTTTTTACGGATAATAACGGCGGACGGCTCGGAACGGCTTATCGCATTGGCGGTGATAAGTTCGTGATACTCTACAAAAAATCGAATAATGCTCACGGGAGAAGAAGGCTCGTCCGTTTTGAAAAGTTTGCATCAACTTGCGGTTTTTGCTATAATCCCTCAGTTATACTGAAGGTTCCGGGCATTGGTTATGATGCCGGAGCAAAAAAGGAGGTCAGCATGAGCAGCCAGGATTCAAGAGTATACATCCCTGAAGGTTACAGGCCGCCGCTCGACGCGTACGACACACAGCGGGCCATCGCCTTCATCAAAAGTTCCTTTCAGGAGCACTTTTCGGCAGCGCTCAATTTGAAGCGCGTGTCCGCACCCCTTTTTGTGACCGAGAATTCGGGCCTCAATGACAATCTTAACGGTTATGAGCGGCCGGTGACTTTCGACGTGCCTGCCATTGGCGCTGACGCACAGGTGGTCCATTCTCTGGCCAAGTGGAAAAGGCTGGCGCTTAAGAGATACCATTTCAGCGTGGGCAACGGCCTCTACACCGACATGAACGCCATCCGCCGGGACGAGGAGCTCGACAACATACATTCCATTTACGTTGACCAATGGGATTGGGAGAAGATCATCACCGCGGAAAACCGCAACCTCGATTTTCTGAAGCTGATTGTGAAGGCCTGCGTCGGAGCGGTCTGCGACACTGCGGAAAGCCTCAAGGTGAGATACCCACAGCTCAAAACTTCATTCGACAGAGAGGTCTCCTTCATCACGTCCCAGGAACTGGAGGACATATACCCCGGCATGACGCCAAAGGAGCGGGAGAACGCTTTCGGAAAGCAGCACAGAACAATGTGCATAATGCAGATCGGCGGTAAGCTGAGATCCGGCAAGCCCCACGACGGCAGAGCGCCGGACTACGACGACTGGGATCTGAATTGCGACATTTTTCTTTGGAGCGACGTGCTGGGACGGTCTGTTGAGATATCGTCAATGGGCATCCGCGTCGACGCCGAAAGTCTCGACAGGCAGCTGACTCTTGCAGGGTGCGACTACAGAAGAGAGCTTCCCTTCCATAAGATGCTGCTTCGCGGCGAGCTTCCCCTCACCATCGGCGGAGGTATCGGTCAGTCAAGGCTTTGCATGCTTCTTCTCGGCTGTGCTCACATAGGCGAGGTCCAGTCCAGCCTGTGGGATGAGGAAACGGTGAGTGTTTGCGAGAAAAAAGGAGTGCCGCTGCTTTAATCTTTAAAACGGCCAACACCTATAAATATAAAATCGAAGGCGGCTTCGGGGACTTTGATATCCCTAAAGCCGCCGTTTTTTTTACTTTTTTGAAGCGAGCAATATGTTCGAAAGCTCTGCGAACTCGCCGCCTGAAAGAGTCTCGCCCCTGGCCAATGGGTTTATACCCATCCTTTCAAGAGCCTCAGTCACCTCCCCGGAAGTCACGCCGGTGAGAGGGGAATTCGAAAGAGCGTTTGCCAATGTCTTCCTGCGCTGGAGAAAAGCCGCTTTCACAACCTTGAAAAAGTAGTCCTTGTCTTTAAGCTCAAAAGGCGGCGTCTTCCGCATTATGAGCTTCACCACCGCTGAATCCACACCGGGACGGGGGTAAAAGCAGTGAGGGGGCACGATGAACTGAATGGCAGGCTCCGTGAAATAGTCAACGGTCACGGTCATTGCGCCGTAGTCCTTGCCGCCGGGCCCGGCCGTCATACGCTCCGCCACCTCTTTCTGAACCATGATGACAAGGTCGTCTATGAGTCCGGGGCACTCCTCCAGGAATTTCATGACTATTGGCGTCGTAATGTAGTATGGAAGGTTGGCGCAGACCTTGACACGGGAAAGTCCTTCCGGTCTTACGTATTTTTCCACGATGTCCTTTTCGACGTCGAGCTTCAATATGTCCCCGTGGATGATAACGATGTTCCCGTAGACTGCGGCCAGCTCCTCAAGGCCCGGGATAAGGTCCCTGTCGATCTCCACCGCGATCACGAGGCCCGCTCTTTCTGCCAGCTTTCCGGTCATGGCTCCCCTGCCGGGGCCCACCTCGATCACCGCGTCGCAGGCTTCAATATCCGCACATAAAACAATATCCTGAACGACTCTTTGGTCGTTCAGGAAATTCTGTCCAAGGCTTTTCTTCGGTCTGTCAAAGCCCGAAGAGCTTCTTTTTCCGTGATCAATACTCATTTTCAATTATTCCGGGATCGACGTAGTTATACTCTGCCGGAGGATCCCACTGCTCGTCGCCTCTCAGCGCGAACACGTCCACGCTCTGGTCCGCAAGGATGTATATCTCAACGTCCCTGAGTCCCCAGATCTTAATGATCCGACGCGTATTCATCCAGAGATCTATCCTGTTGCCCGTTATACCGCCGCCGATGTCTCCCGCTATCGCATAGCCGTAGTCATTTACGCCGTCAAGGCCTTTAACGTACACCTTTGTTCCGAGGGGGATGACATCCGGATCAACGGCAATTACGCCCCATCTGGTGGTGAGACCGCCCAGGTTTGATCCGTAATATATCTGGTTGCCCCATTTAGTGCTGTTTCCGTAAGCCGTAGCGTCGCCTTCTATCTTCTTAGACATGGCCACGACCCTGCCGTGGTTATCCACAAAGGAATCAATGGTTCCCGTGGCAACGACTTTATTTACCGGTGCCTTTGTGTTCTTGACCGCCACCACTTTGCGGCTGTCTTCGACACCGTCTATAAACTTTATTTCCCAGACAGTGGTCTTTATTCCGTACTCTCCTTCCGACACCACGCGGGTCTGTCCCTTGCAAAGATTACTGTCCTGCACGTAGGTGATGCCGTAATCCACCTTTTCCTCCACGTCATTCCAGTCGTACGAAACCACAGGCGTGGGTACGGGAGTGGGCGTGGGTACGGGAGTGGGTGTGGGAACCGGAGTGGGTGTCGTCTGCGCACTTTCTGAGGGGACCGGGGTCAGTGTCGGCGCCTCAGTATCGGAGGATGCGGCGGGAGTGGCCGCTGCCGGCGCCTGGGTATCGTCCTCATTAGGGAGATCGGCATCGTCGTCTACAGAAGGATTTCTCTCGACCGTAGTGCCGCTCTTTGCTCCGGACACGCTTCCGGACTCTGTTATTTCATCGTCCTCCTCAGGAACAAGCGCAACGGCTCCGTTATCGGCGGTCGGCTTCTCGGTGGGAGCAGCGGTATGCTGCGTATAATTCTCCCCTGCGTCTGCATACAGATTTTCGGGAAGCTTTACTACGTTACTGTCGGAATTCTCGTACGGAACGGCGTAAGCAATGAGACCGAGAGTAATGCAAAGAACAAGCATAACAGTGAAGGTCGCGAGGTATATCTTCACGATCTTACTGTGCTTTCCGATGATTCCCTTGATCATAGAAAAAAATTCCAAATTGCTTCTCCTCCGGGCAGATCCCAAAAGTTTTTTCACAACCCCGCCCGTCTTCTTTCGATCACATTTTTCCGTTATTCAAAAAGAATTTGTGACAGTCGGTTCTTTATCTTTTGTAATCAGCACCTTTCGGGGAGTCTCAATCGGAATTCCGGCGAAAAGTGAACATATTCTATAACACGGGGCGTCGCTCCGTCAACCACTTTTGAAAAAATTTGTGCATACAGTATATTTTTAAGAAGTTTTTAAACCTAACTCGCCAATGAATCTTGTATTCAATGCACAAAAATCGCCAAAAATCTTATTTTGCGATGCCGAAAAATCTCAGGGCGTTTTCATTGGTTATTTCACAAACGGTTTGAGCATCAAGGCCCTTTATTTCAGCCAGTTTCTCAGCGACAAAGGGAATATTTGCGGACGTGTTCCTGCTCCCTCTCAAGGGCACCGGAGCCATGTAGGGACAGTCGGTCTCCAGCATCAAAAGCTCCATGGGGATCACAGAAGCCGCCTCAACGGCACGCCTTGCATTCTTAAAAGTGAGAGCGCCTCCGAAAGAAAAGAGCCAGCCCTTTTCGATTATTTCCCGGGCCATTTCGGCGCTTCCCGAGTAACAGTGAAACACAGCCTTCCCGGCAGGCACGTTTTCTTTTTTCAAGATATCGAGAGTGTCCTGGTGGGCCTCCCTGTCGTGGACTATGACGGGTTTTCCGGTTTCCAGCGCGAGGCGGATATTGGCGATGAAATTTTCCTTCTGGACGTCCCTCGGCACCTGGTCCCAATAGTAATCAAGGCCGGTCTCACCCACGGCGACCACCTTTTTATGATCCATCAGCCCCTTTATTTTATTCATATTGTCAGGGGAGTATTTCAGGGCGTCTTCCGGGTGGATGCCGGCCGCGGCGTAAAGAAAATCGTACTTTTCTGCGAGGGCAATGCACTCAAGAGACGACTCGTAATCGGTGCCGCAGTTGACCGCGCCAATGAGTCCCGCAGCTCTCACGGAGGCTATCATATCTTCCCGGTCGTCGTCAAAGGCGCTGTCGGTGTAGTGGGCATGGGTATCAAAAAATGACAGTTCGGGAGCCATGGTTCAGCCTTTTACGATCTTCGCGATCTTCTCCGCGTCTTCGAGGTCAAGGTCTGCGTAGAGAGGCAGGCAGAGGACGTTGTCGGAGAGAGCCTTCGCAACGGGTGTCGCGGCAGGAGAAAACTCCTTCATTGACGGGAAATCCGAGGTCAGGGGGTAGAAATACCTGCGGGGGAATATATTGGCGTCTTGGAGCTTTTTAACGGTCTCCTCTATCCTTCCGGTGCGGTCCGGCGCGAAGGAGCCGTCATTTCCCGCATCGCCAAACACCACCGGGAAATATGCATAGTTTTTCAAAACACCATCCTGATAAGGAAGCAGCTTGAAGCCGTTCCCGGATATGCCTGTCGCGGGGTCGAAGGACGCGCCAAATGTCAGGACTCCGGTATATTTTTCGCAGATCGCGGCCCGCCTTTTTGTGACACCTACGATGTAACGGAGGTTGCATATGCCCATTGCCGCAGAAAATTCGTTCATTTTCGCATTGGTGCCGATGATCTCAGGGTCGCCCGAGCCCGTAAAGCCGTAATTCGTGTAGGCTTTGATCTTTTCCGCGATATCCGCCGGAGCCGCCACCGCGCCGCCCTCCACAGTGTTGAAGGCTTTTGTGGCGTGAAAACTGAATATCGAGGCATTGCCGAAATTACCAACGCCCCGGCCGTTTTTCCTCACCCCGAAGCAGTGAGCCGCGTCATATATAACAGGTATATTATATTTAAGGGAGATGCGTTCGAAGGCCTCCACGTCGCAAAGGGTGCCGTAAACGTGGACCGGAACTATGGCCGCGGTGTCCTCCGAGATGAGCGCCTCGACTTTTGCGGGGTCAAGAGTGTACGTGACGGGATCCACGTCAGCAAATACCGGCTTAAGACCCACTCCGGCAATGGCCTCGGTGGTGGATGCAAAGGTAAACGGCGTGGTGATAACGCTCTTTCTTCCTTCCAGCGCAAGGGTCCTCACGGCTGCCATAAGCGCCTGATGCCCGTTCACAAAAAGGGGCAGAGCTTCCACATCCAGGAATTCCTCCAGCTCTTTTCTCAGCTTTTGCTCGAGAGGTCCGAAATTTGTCAGCATGGCGCTGTCCCAGATACCCCTGATCTCCTCGATATATTCATCCAGCGGAGGCATGCTGGGCCTCGTTACGTTGATCCGTTTATCCATAAAAACCAACACCTTCTAAATAAATCAATAACTTCCGAAAATCAGATGCCGTAAATTTCCGGCGCTTTTGCGGCTGTTACGCCATCTCTCTGGCTGAAAAGATCAGCCCCCACATCAAGGCCTCTGAGCCATCTGACCAATGCCAGCGGCACGTCCGCGCCGGCGCTCTGGGAGAAGGGGTAGCCTCCTCCGAAGCGGGCGTTCATGTCGATCACGAATGCCTTTCCGTCTTCCACGATCACGTCCGCGTCAATGAGTCCCCTCAAAGTGCCGAAGGCGCTCAGCGCGTCATATATCTTCCCGGCTGTCTCAGTTAGCAGCGGATCCGAGACGGTGACGCAGGCGTCGGTCTCGCCGCTCCTCA
The DNA here is from genome assembly GCA_017444825.1 of Clostridia bacterium. Lineage (GTDB taxonomy): Bacteria > Bacillota > Clostridia > UBA1212 > UBA1212 > UBA1212. Next base: position 35,924 of record JAFSVU010000035.1, on the reverse strand, counting down.
TGCGTATCTTTTTTCTCGCCAATGTCCCCGCAAAGTTTCCCTTAAGGTCAGATATGATATCGAGCCCGTATTCGGTGCCCTTCACGAGCCTCTGGGCTATCACCCTGCCGCCACCGGGAAGACCCGCAGCCTCATATTTCAGGTAATTTCCGGCGATCTTTTTCTCCGCCCTGTTCATAAAGAACCGGAGCTCCTCCCCGTTCTCTGCGGTGTATGTCTCGATGGAGCCTGTCCCGCGGCGGGGCTTTACTATGAGGGGGTACGAAAGATACCCCTCCCGGAGCTTTTCCAAAGCGTCTTCCAACCCGCAGGCGGTCTCGGGAACAAAAAGTCCCGCTTTTTCAAGCACGGACTCAAGATCAAACTTATCCGAGACCAGTCTCGTCACTTTTTCGTCGGACACGACCACGTTGACGCCGGCCTTTTCGAAATCTCCCCTCGCCGCAGAGAGCACCGGAAGATCAAGGTCAAGCAGCGGGATGATGGCGCTGACGGCATTGGTTTTGCAAAAGTCCAGCAAAAATCCGACGTAACCCTCATCATATATTTCGGGGGCGACGGAAAACTTATCGCAAAGAGACGCGCAGGGAGACACGGGATCCGAATTTACGCAGAAGACTTTTCCACCGCCGGTCTTTTTGAGAGCCTCTTTAAAATATCTTACCAGATATGCCCTGCGGCCGCAGGATGTGAGCAATACGTTCATATCAACTTTCCTTTACGAAACCGGCTTGCCGCCCTTTTTACTCTTAATGAGGTTCTTTGCAAAATCCACGAGGCTCTTCATGCTCTTCATCCTAAGCAGCAGCGCCCCGCCGAAATAGATCAGAATGCCGAGAGGCACCTGAATGAGAAGAGTCAGCCCGTTGCCGAGTCCCAGGAGTGTAACCGCGTAGACCGCAGCGCCCATCGCCAATGCCAGAATGAGCTGAGGCAATATGTCCCCCAGCATCTCCCTGAGCGTGTAACCAATGAGCTTCCTGTTCGGCACCGCATTTATGAATACGCATATCACCGACACCACGATCTGAGTGCCCAGCACCGCATAGAGACCCCAGCTGAGATTTCTGGTAAATATCATGGCGCAGGCTATCATTGCAATGCCCAGAGCGTTTTTGATCACCTCAATGAGCAGGTACGTTTCACCCTTTCCGAAGGCCTTTATAGCCTGAAGATTTGCGCTGTTTACAGGCAGGAAGGCGCAGGTCACGCACACAAAACGCATGAACACTATGCTGCCCGCCCATTTGTCGGAATAGATAAAGAGGATCAGGGGCCTTGACACCGCAAACAGTCCCGCCATTGCCGCAAACATCACAAATGAGCTCACGGTTATGAACTTTCTCAGCAGTTCCTTCGCCTTTTCCGGCTCCGACTGGTATTTCGAGAGGGAGGGAAAAGCTATGCCCGAAATGGTGGAATTTATCGCCTCACCGATCTTTTGGGGGATCGTCTTTGATTTGTTGTAGTAACCGAGGGTGTCCGGAGCGTATATTTTCTCCATCGCCAAGGGAAGCGCATTGGTGTATGCACTGTTCACGACGTTTGAGGTGAACATAGAAACGCCGAATATGCCCATCTCCCTGATGGAGGAGCCCGAGAACCTGAAGGAAGGCTTCCAGGGAGTAATGATAAAGAGGATCAGCGCGCCGGAAAAGCTCAGCACCACCGCCTGTATCACCAGAGAGTACATTCCGAAGCCAAGGGCCGCAAAACCAATGCCGGCAGCCCCCGCCAGCACCGCCGCCACGGCAGTTTTAACAAAGATCTTTCGGAACTTCATCTCCCTTGTGAGGAGCGCAGTCTGCACGGTGGCGAAGGAATCGAATATAAGCGTAAGGCCAAGGAGCCGCATGACACCCGTAAGCTCGGGCTTTCCGTAAAGAGAGCTTATGGCCGGAGCCCCGAAAAACAGCAGCGCGTAGAGCGCAAGGGAAACCCCCAGTGAAAGCCAGAAGACCGTTGGCGCGTCCTTTTCGTTCAGAGTTTTTTTCTGCACAAGGGCGATGTTAAAGCTGCCCTGGGAGAAAAGGTTTGCAAAAGCAATGAATATGCTGCAGACGCCGACTATCGCATAGTCCCTGGGATCCAGGAAAAAACGGGCCAGCACCCACGCCACGGCAAACTCAAATATGCCGAGACCCGCCTTCTCAAAAAAGAGCCAGGCAGTACCCGCCGCGACTTTTTTCTTCACGGAAGCATCCCGCGACGCCTCGTCAACGTATTCGTTTTCGGGTCTGTCATTTGTATCCATCACAAAGATCACGCAGCGTCTTTTTTCTTCGGGGCTTTCTTAAAGACCCACTCTCTCTGGAAGTAATAGTTCGCCACATAGAGGCCGCTGTCGATCAGTATCTTGACCAGGTATTTGTTCCAGCCAAAATTCACCAGCAGTCCTGTCAGCAGTGCGCCGACCAGCATTATCGCCAATGCCAGCGCCAGGTATTTCGCAGCCGAGCTTCCGGAGCCCCGCTTGAAAACAAGCTTTCTGTTCGCGAAATAGTTGAAAGTGCCGCTGATGATCCTTGCGACAAGGTATGCCAGGCTGAAGGTTGAGATCGCTGCCCCGACCCAGCCGCTGACGTTGAAAAGTGTCGCAAAATTAATGCCGCCGTCTTTAAACACAAACTGGGACAGCAGTATGAACGCAATATAATCGATCAAAAACGATATCAGTGATACCGCCGTAAACTTGAGTATCTCCCCAAGTATGCGAAGAGAGTCCTTGAAGGGGTTGTAATGGGAGCCCGCGTTGTTGTTTACGTACACGGTCTCGATAGGTATCTCAACGAATTCCTGTTCCCACACGTGGAGCATCAGGAGCATGTTCATCTCGTACTCATACCTCTCGCCCTTCACCTTGAGAAGCTCAGAGAACATCTTCTTCGGAAGTCCCCGGAGGCCTGTCTGTGTGTCGTGTATTTTCGTCCCCGTGGCCAGTCTGAATATGACCCTGGTAAAACCGTTTCCGAGCCTTGACTTAAAAGGCACCTTCACGGTCTTATCCCTGAACCGTCCGCCGATCACCATCACGCCCGGGTTCTCCTCGGCGGTGCTTATCACCTTTTCAATGTCCTCGATCCTGTGCTGGCCGTCGCAGTCCGCAGTCACGATAAGATCCACGTCCGGCATATGTTCGCAGACGTATCCGATACCCGTTTTGAGCGCTCTGCCCTTTCCCCGGTTCACCTCATGGGTCACCACTGTAACGCCAATGGCCTCCACCCTCTTAAAAACATCCGCAAAGGCCTCTCCGCCGCCGTCATCCACCGCGACCACGGTGTGACCTTTGGCGATAAGCCTCTCCGAAAAATCAACGAAGCTCTCCTCAGGTTTGTATGCAGGTATCAGAATTACTGTCTTCAACACTACCTCCGGTGTTTATTGTACGTCAGCCCATGAGGGCCTTGTCGATGGCGGCCGCAGCTGTCTTGCCGGCGCCCATTGCCGATATGACCGTGGCGGCTCCCGTCACCGCGTCGCCGCCGGCGTATACGTTGGTTCTTGTGGTGAGGCCCTCCTCGTCGACGATTATGCCGCCCTTCCGGTTGACCTCGAGGCCTGCGGTGGTGGATTTGATGAGGGGGTTGGGGCTGGTGCCGATGGCGATGATGACCGTATCGACGTCGAGCTCAAATTCGCTGCCCGGTATCTCCACAGGTCTTCTGCGTCCGCCGGCATCCGGCTCGCCCAGCTCCATTTTGATGCAGCGAATGCCCTTGACGAAGCCGTTTTTGGGATCCCGGGGATCATCGGGGTTGGTGTACCCCAGGACCTCCAGCGGGTTGCAGAGAAGCCTGAAATCAATGCCCTCCTCCATGGCGTGCTCCACTTCCTCTTTTCTTGCGGGAAGCTCGTCAAGAGACCTTCTGTAAACGACGTAGACCTTTTCGGCGCCAAGTCTCAGGGCTGTCCTTGCGGCATCCATGGCCACGTTTCCGCCGCCCACCACCGCCACGTTTCCGCCCTTCATGATAGGCGTAACAGGGTCCGTCTCATAGGCCTTCATCAGATTGCTTCTTGTCAAAAATTCATTTGCGGAATAAACGCCCTTGAGCGACTCTCCGGGGATGTTCATAAAATTCGGAAGTCCCGCGCCGGAACCGATGAAAACAGCCTCGTATCCTCTGTCGAAAAGCTCGTCAACGGTGAGAGTCTTTCCTATGATGACATTGGTTTCGATGTCGACGCCCAGTTCCTTCAGCGCCTCAGTCTCGTTTGCGACTATCGCCTTGGGAAGCCTGAACTCCGGGATGCCGTAGACCAGCACGCCGCCCGCTACGTGGAGAGCCTCAAAAACAGTGACTTTGTAACCTTTTCTTGCAAGATCACCCGCGCAGGTAAGGCCCGAAGGACCCGACCCCACTATCGCCACCCTGTGACCGTTGGGAACAGGTTTTACCGTATTTTTAGCGCCACTCGCCCTGTGATAGTCGGCCACGAACCTCTCAAGCCTTCCGATGCCCACAGGCTCGAACTTGATGCCGAGGGTGCATTTGCTCTCGCACTGCTTTTCCTGGGGGCAGACTCTGCCGCACACCGCTGGAAGTGAGGACGTTTCGCTGATGACCTGATAGGCGCCCTCAAAGTCGCCGGTCTTCATTTTCGCTATAAAATCAGGAATCTGCACGTTAACAGGGCAGCCCGTGACACAAGGTCTGTTCTTGCAGTTCAGACACCGCTGAGCCTCCGCAAGAGCGATCTCCTCCGTATAGCCAAGGGCCACTTCATTAAAGTTGCGCGCCCTGACAGCCGGCTCCTGTGTCGGCATCTCATGTTTTTTCGGAATAACAGCCATAATGTCGCCCCCTTACGCTTTCTTGTTTAACAGATTGCACGTCTTTTCGTAGGCATGCCGTTCGAAATCCGTATACATTCTGCCACGGGACATGGCCTCGTCAAAATCGATCTCATACGCATCAAAATCCGGCCCGTCCACGCAGGCAAATTTGGTGACCCGCTGACCGTCCTTGACGAGAGATATTCTGCAGCCGCCGCACATACCCGTGCCGTCTATCATAATGGGGTTCATGGAAGCAGTGACCGGAACGCCGAAGGGCTTTGCGGCAAGTGTAACGAACTTCATCATGATGAGAGGTCCGATGGTGACAATGAGGTCGAAGGTCTCCCCCGCCTCCAGCATCTCCTTTAAAGGCACCGTAACGTTTCCGTGCCTTGCATAAGACCCGTCGTCAGTCATGACTATGAGCCTGTCCGAGCAGGCTTTGAACTCGTCCTCGAGTATGACCAGATCCTTGTTTCTGAAACCAATGATGCTCACGACCTCGGCACCGAGACGGTGAAACTCCTCCGCCACCGGCATTGCAATGGCACAGCCCACGCCTCCGCCGACTACGCAAACCTTTTTAATGCCTTCGGTATGTGTGGGAACTCCGAGAGGTCCCGCAAAATCCTGAATGTATTCGCCCTGTTCTTTAGCGTTAAGCAGAGCGGTTGTGGCTCCCACGATCTGAAAAATAATCTTTACCGTGCCGTCCTTGGTGTTCGTGCCGGCAACGGTCAGAGGGATCCTCTCCCCTTCTTCGTTCACCCTGAGGATTATGAACTGCCCCGGCCTGGCTTTTGCGGCCACCAGCGGTGCTTCTATCTCCATCTGCGTGACAGTGGGATTCAGGGATTTTTTGCGGATTATTTTGTACAAGAATATCATCTCCCGTCTTAAAAGACGCGCAAAGCATTGGCGCTTTTGCACATTGTTTATAAAAGATTACAATAGCAGAAACGCCGGCGATTGTCAAATAAAAACCGAGGCATGAGATTCGGTACAAAAGATTAACGATTGGGATCGTTGGCACGTTCTCTCCAACGCTTTCTTCCATTTTTAAATTCTCTTGTCATAGAGATGGCAATACTGAAAAGATCATAATCCGCACTGCCGTCTTCATAGTCACCACTCCATTATCTTTTCATAGATTTCCCCTTTAACAACGCGAATTACACACGCACTTAAAACTGAATGTCAAGCGCTTTTCGTGCAGGCTCTTTGCTGTCCGCATCAAAACATTCCTGTGCCGTCCCGGTTCGCTAAATCTTTATAAATGTGATCAATCGCATTTCTTCCTTCCACATCTAAACTAACTCTCAGATTATACTGTGAACGATCATCTGAGGGAATCGCAAAAGATATTGCGCATAAACCCTTTAGCGTGTCTTTGATTATATTTAATAAACCATCTGCATTTATCGACGTTAAATCTTTACCCAAAAGCATGCTTCCAACTCCGGAAACATCCAACTTATCCATTGAGCAAAGAGCTAATTGCGAAAGACTGGAAAAGACTAACTGTTCTTTTTCTTGTATTCCCCAGTAGATGCGTCTATCAGCCAAATCATAATATGAAGCATATCCTTCACGGTTAGGCACTCCAACCAAACTCCAAACCCCTTTATAGTCAGTTATTCTATTTACCCGGTCGAGATTCATTCCACTCAAATAGAACGCATATTTATATCGAAATGCATTAATGGTTTTAAAAAGAATAGCATTATCTGTTTCGATGATACAGTTTTCCTTTTGTACGATATCATCAAACAAAAATGGTTCCTGAAACTGAAAACAAAAATCAATATTAAACTTGTCAACTTTTAATCCCGTACAAGATACTGAATTCATCATACCATCATACATTCAATAGAAAAAATGCAATCCATTAGATACAAACTTTTGGCTCCCGTTTATTATCTCAACAGATCCTGCATTAAAATATTCCCCCAGCCGTCAAATATAACTTGCAACAAGGGTATTCGTGCTGCTCCTGAGTTCGAGTATATCACACCGGTTCGATTTCAAACTCAAGGTCAAAATACTTTTTAAAGAATGCAGCTGCCTTTCTTTGCTCCTCAGCATACAAGTCTTTTACCCATTTGCAGTCATTGGTTTTGACAGCCTGAATCAGCTTGCCGTAAAACATATCGTGAGTCCTCTTTACTGCCCTCCTTGCATCGTCTAAAGCATCGTCAAATGAATTCAGCCCCCACGTCTTGTAATAATTGATCTCACGATCGTCCCTTGGCGAATAAACGGATTCCGCAACTGATTTAATTGACAAGGCATCGTGCTTTTCCGCAGTCTCAAGCCATTTCACGGCAGGCTCCATACTTCCCGTTTTCAGTGACTCCAAAAGGATGATTTCCTCAAAAACACGGCAATGTCTGTTTAAGTTTTCCATGGCCTCTTTATAGCTTTCATTATCGTCGATTTTGTTAAAAAACGGCAACAATTCATTGTTCTCTCCGCAGTCATAAAAATCGGCGGTTATCTCAATGCCATATGACGGCCAACCAAGAGTGGTGCCGACAAATAATTCGGGATGCAGGTAGGCTTCTTCAAAAGAAGGCCATGCACTGATACGTCTAAGCCCTTCCGTCCAGAATGGAAACACAACCAAAAAAATTTCATGATCGAACATATCAGGGCGACCGCGTCCCACGGCAATGCACTGAAAAGAGTTACCGTATTTCCGGTAATAAAAGAATTCTTTTCTTTGAAATCCGGCTTTGGCAAAAAGACCATCATATTGGCGAAAAAAAGAATCAATGTTGATCAGAAACATATCCTCTCCTCCCTAAAAATCGATCTTAAAGCGCTTCTTGTACAGTTCCCGCATTTTTTGTGATTCCTGCGAATAAAGCACGTCGATATTTGTTTCACCTGTCTCGATATACTTGTATATTTTAGGAAATCTGCACCTGTAATTTCTAAAATAGTAGTTGAGAAACAAGCCGTCGATCTGTTGCTTTTCGCCCTTTTCCGACACAAGTCTCCCGGGTGGAAGACGGTGCTCAAATGACAGCACGGCAAGATTAAGATTTAGCGCATCAACTTCGTCAATAAAGTGCTGTGCATATTGCACGGATCCGGATCTGTATGAGGCGTAAATAACCGCGTCCTCCGCAATCATAAAACTTCTTTTGGCATCAAGTCCATATTCAACGTATGTCTTTTCATCAACAACTTGACCGGCTTTGGAATCGAACGATTGTAGAAACAGTTCAATGCCTTCTCCAAGATTAGAGACGTAATTGTATTCAGAACCAATAAACATCTGGTCTGTTATGTATTTGTTGATATTGATTTTTCCCTCTGTGAGGTGAACAGATAAAGGTTTGGCATACTCAAAATGCGATAAACCCGGCTTTATGTCACACCAGAAAGGAACAATAAGAACTCCAAGACGGCCTGATCGATGCTCCAGAGTTAAAGCCTGAAAAATATCGCCGTTCTTTCTGTAAAAGCAATTGTTTTTGAATTGGAATCCGTGCCTTGCAAATATGGGCTTGCCGATCTCATAAAACTTTTTTCGATATTCAGCTGCAGAAGAAAATTCATCGTAGTTGATTGACATAAAACCCACATCCTCCAACTGATCCTATTAAACAGAGCGCAAATCCGCCTATACCCGTTATACCAAATGCAAGTCCCAGAGCACCACCAATTCTACCATAATTAGCACTGTATACGCAAACCGATTCCATACCATCCCTTCCGGGCGTCGTCATTGACAATGACCGGTTAAGATTATAAAATGGGCGTTGCCGTAAAGCAGTCGTTTTGCGGAAAAAGACGTTTGACGGAGTGTTTATGAAAAGAGCCTCGACCGTTCTCGTTCCCCCTGAGGAAATGGAGAAGCAAAGACAGTTTCAGGAGCTTGTCTATACCAAAAATATCGGTTTCGCAGCGGAGCAGGGCCGGAAGCCGCTTGCTTTTGTGCGGACGTTCGGCTGTCAAATGAACGAGCACGACTCGGAGAAGATATCCGGCATGCTGGAAAAAATGGGCTACGGCTTTTGCGACAGCTTTGAGGACGCCGACGTCATAATCATGAACACATGCTGCGTCAGAGAAAATGCCGAGGAGAAGGTCTTCGGGCACATTGGTTCGTTGAAATCCTTAAAGCGCAGGAAGCCCTGGCTGGTGACTGCGGTCTGCGGATGCATGACGGAGCAGCCTCATATCGTCGAAGAGATCAGAAAGAAATACAAAAACGTGGACCTGGTCTTCGGGACCCACAATCTTCACAGGCTGCCGGAGCTGCTTTTCAAGGTGCTTGACAGCGGAGAACACGTCTACGAGACCTCCCGCACTTCAGGAGAGGTGGCCGAGGGCGTTCCCGTTAAGCGGGGCGGAAATATTCACGCATGGGTGACCGTAATGTACGGGTGCAACAACTACTGCACCTACTGCATAGTGCCCTACGTGCGGGGCCACGAGAGAAGCAGGAGGCCGGAGGACATCCTTGAGGAAGTCAAAAAGCTTTGCGGCATTGGTTACAGTGAGATCACTCTTCTCGGGCAGAACGTGAATTCCTACGGAAAGGACCTTCCGGAGCCCGTTGATTTTGCGGACCTTTTAAGGCTTATATGCGAAAATACGTCCATCCCGCGGATCAGATTCATGACTTCCCACCCGAAGGATATTTCGGACAGGCTCATTGCCGTCATGGCGGAGTTCCCTCAGATATGTAATCAGCTTCACCTCCCCGTGCAGTCGGGTTCCACCGGGCTATTAAAGCGCATGAACCGCCACTACACGAGAGAGCAGTACCTTGAGACGGTGAAAAAGGTGCGGGAGCAGAATCCCGGGATCGCCCTCACCACCGATATAATCGTGGGATTCCCCGGCGAGACGGATGAGGATTTTGAGGACACCCTGAGCCTCGTGGAGCAGGTCAGATTTGATCAGGCCTATACGTTTATATATTCCCGCCGCGAAGGTACACCCGCCGCAAAATACCCGGATCAGGTGCCGCAGGACGTGGTGAAAGAGCGTTTCGACCGCCTTCTCGCCCTCCAAAACCGCATATCCAAAGAGATCAACGACGGATACCTTGGCGAGGTCGTGGAGGTCCTCTGCGAAGGCAGAAGCAAGACGAATCTCTCCCGCTACACAGGCCGCACCGGAGGAAACAAGATCGTAAACTTCAGATCCCCCTCCGACGTCACGGGGAAGCTCGTGACCGTTAAAATCGAAAACGTCCAGACATTCTTCCTTGAGGGCACGGTCCTTGAGGTATTGTCGTAAAATTTGTCGCAAAAATGGGGCACACGCCCCGCGGAGCTTTTAATGAAAGATATTAAGATCAATGCTTCTTCGGGCATTGAAAAGATCCAATGTTTCCTGTTTGACATGGACGGCACCCTGTACCTGGGCAATGACCGTCTTGACGGCGCTCTCGAGCTGATCGAGCTTCTGAAGTCTCAGGGAAAGCGCACGCTCTACATAACCAACAACTCCTCCAAGGTCGCCTCGGAGTACGTTAAAAAGCTGGCGGGCATGGGCATATCGGCGGAGATCGACGATTTCTTTACGTCGGCAGACGCCATCGTGTACATGCTGAACAAGATAAAACCCGGCGCAAAGCTTTACGTGGTTGGAACCCCCGGCTTCGAAAACTTTATGGTCCGGAAGGGATTTCAGCTTGTCCGCGGATACACTCAGGACCCCGCCCTCGTACCGGATTTTGTGGTCCTCGGTTTTGACACCACCCTCACCTACGAGAAGCTCCGGATCATGTGCGACTATCTTGTGGACGGCGTGAGGTACGTTGCCACCCACCCGGATATGGTCTGCCCCGCAGAAGGCCACAGGTCCGTTCCCGACGCAGGCTCGTTTATGCTCCTCATCGAAGGCGCCACGGGCAGAAAGCCGGAGATCATCGCAGGCAAGCCCAACCCCACCATGATCAATATCCTCTGCGAGAAGCTTGGCTATGAAAAAACCAATGTGGCCGTCGTGGGGGACCGTCTCAACACCGATATAATGTCCGGCGTCAATGCGGGCTGCAAAACAGTTTGCGTCCTCACAGGCGAGACCGACCTGAAGCTTCTTGAGAGCTCCGACGTCTCCCCGGACTACGTATTTGACAGCGTAAAAGATATATACGACGCACTCCGGGGCTGACACCCCTTTCCCGAAAGGACGGTTAACATGTTTACGATAGGCTGCCACCTCTCAAGTTCAAAAGGATTCACAGGCATGGGCAGGGACGCCGTCTCCATTGGCGCCAATACCTTCCAGTTTTTCACCAGGAACCCCCGGGGAGGCACCGCCAAGCCCATAGACCTTGACGACATCCGTTCGTACAACGAGCTGGCGGCGGAACACGGCTTCGGCCCGGTCATCGCCCACGCCCCCTACACCATGAACCCCTGCGCCGCCACCGAATCGCTAAGGGAGTTTTCTCTTAACACCATGCTGGACGATCTTTTGCGGCTCAGCCACATACCCGGCAGTCTTTACAACTTCCACCCGGGCTCCCACGTGGGCCAGGGGATCGACGCAGGCATCGAGCTCATCGCAGAGATCGTTTCGAAGCTTCTTGCCGAGGACGGGCCCACCCTCATTCTCCTTGAGACAATGGCCGGCAAGGGCAGCGAAGTCGGAAGCAGGTTTGAAGAGATAAAGCGCATCATCGACCTTGCGGGGGGCAGCGACCGCCTTGGCGTCACTCTCGACACCTGTCACGTGTATGATGCGGGCTATGATATCGTCGGCGATCTCGACGGTGTGCTGGATGAATTCGACAATGTCATTGGTTTGTCCCGCCTGAAAGCGATCCACCTGAACGACAGTAAGAACCCCTTCTGTTCCCACAAGGACCGCCACGAAAAAATAGGACAGGGCTCCATCGGAACCAATGCCTTCGCCGCCATAATCAACCACCCCGCTCTTTGTGAGCTCCCCTTCTGCCTGGAAACTCCACAGGATGACCTTAAAGGCTGGGCTGATGAGATAGCTCTTCTTAAAAGCCTTCGTACCGTCTGAATTCTTCACCTGATTTTTTCGCCGTTTTAGGCTTTTTCTTTGCTCAAAACCCTAAACCGTTTGACAATCCTTATATTATGGGCTAAAATGAAAAAAACAAAAACCCGAAAGGAGAACAATAATGTTTTGTGAAAAATGTGGCCAGAACATACCTGATGATTCTGCATTTTGTCCGAATTGCGGGGCGCCGATAGCGGTACCGGAGCCGGAACCGGTCGCTCAGGAAGTTCCTGTTGTTGAAACACTCGAAGAAGTAAAACCCGAAGAGATCCAGCCGGAGCCCCAGCCTGTTCAGCCCGAGCCTCAGCCCGTTCAACCGGAGCCTCAGCCCGAGCCGATCCCGGTCATCGAACCCGTGCCGCAGCCCCAGCCTCAGCCGCAGCAGTTCCAGCAGCCCCAGTTCCAGCAGCCTCAGCCGCAGCCGCCTCAGCCTCAGCCGCAGCAGTTCCAGCAGCCTCAATTCCAGCAGGCTCAGCAGTTCCAGCAGCCCCAGTTCCAGCAGCAGCCTCAGGCGATCCCTGTTTACCAGCAGCCTCAGTACAATCCGTACGCTCAGCAGCCGGCATATCAGCAGCCTCAGTTCCAGCCGCAGGATAACTCAAGACAGGACGCCTTCAACGCAGGCTACGAAAAAGGCTACAGAGAAGCCGCGGCAAAGGTCAAGCCCGCTGTTCCCCCGGAGTATCAGCCAATGTCGCCGTGGGGTTTCTTCGGTTGGGAGATCGTTTACAGTATCCCGATAGTAGGCTTTATTTTCCTGATCATCAACTCCATCAAAAAGACAAACCTCTCAAGGCGCAACTGGACTCTCCATTTCTGGATACCTGCAGTGATCGCTGCAGTAGTCGGCGTGATAGTGCTTATAGTTGCACTGATCACCGGCGCGTCCATTGGCGAGTGGTTTAAGAGTATCGGCAAATAACGACTGACGTATCCCGCTTTGGGACCATCTAAACTCAGGAGCTGCCTAAACCGGAATTCGTCCGGCCGACAGCTCCTGTTCTTTATCTGGCAATGGCTCTCCGTAAATAGTGCATCTACGATTGCACGGAAGTTATTCGAATCTGTATCCTCCTCGTCACTGCTTTCTAAATTCTTCACTAAAACGGTTACATATGCAGAAATCGCCAATACCGTAAGCAATGCAGCCGTCAATACGATCAGTATTCGTCTGCCTTTCGGGGCCGGTTTTTCTAACGGATTGTTGTCAGTCTCGTTTTCCATTTGATATACCTTTCTGTTTTCTTGGACCGTTCTGATTATGACGGCGTTTTACCGTGAGAATCATCCGTCCGCCTTCTCAATTGCAGACAACGATAACTTCGATCAGATCATGAATGTCTTGTTCAACACCGTCAACTATCTTTTTATTACCCGGCATCGGAAATCTCTTGCAAGGCTTTTTCTATTCTGCCTTTTTCGGACACGTTGAAAACACTTTTAGATGAAGACAACTTATAATTTCGCGGCTCCGCCTCGGATTTAGGAGCGATATCAAACAGAGCTAAAACAACTTCATCTCCCGTATCCAGAGTGCCGTACGGAACAATGATCTCTACAGTTTTTCCCGGTTCTACGTCTCCTTTTAACGAAGAAACGACCGTACATAAGTATGACAATCTGCTGTTATCGACACTGCCCGTCGTTTTCTCGTTAAAACGCACGTGAAGTATAAAATCGGAATTTCTGATCACAGTATTGAAGTCCGACGACCTGATATATGGATTTTTATGCTTTCCCTCTTTGTCAAGGAGCCCCTGATCGATAAGGGCATGGAGATATTCTTCTATCGAATGAACAGTCCCTGATTCTTCGATCAAAGAGTGCTTCGACAAGGATTCTCCATATACAGAACATGCATCGATCTCGTCCGCGGGGAGGAATATGTTTCCACCGACTGAAAACAGTGTATCTTTATCATAATAAGGGCCGCTGACATCGAGTAAAATCAAATAGTAATCCTTTCCTTTTTTATATGCTATGTCTGAAGGCGAATAAGTGATCTTCGGATCTCTGTATATGACATCATAAATTGCGTTTCGGTACTCTTTTATATCAATATCCTTTGTGTATACTTTGCCGTAAAGAGTATCAATAACCTTAAAAGTATAGAAGTCGTAAACCTGATTGCTTGTTTTTTTACCCGTAAACCGCCCCTTTACTATTACTTCGGCACTTGAAACAAGTTCCTCAAAAGTCGCATATTCCTCCATCATGCTGCGCACTTGAGACGTATCTTTCGTGTTATCATTCCCGTTGCCGGGATCATCGCCTTTTTTGTTGTTTACTGCAATAATCACTGCAACAGAAACCGCTAATACCGTAAGCACTGCAGCCGCCAATACGATCAGTATTCTTCTGCCTCTTCCTTTTGCCTTTTCACATGAACTGTTATTGATTGTGTTTTTCATTTTGTCCTCCCTTTCTTTTTTTAATCCGATTCGGAAACATATATCTGCCGCAGATGCGCTTTCTCAGCTTCTGACAAAACAGTCACAGGAACAAGATTCATAGTTTCGTACATGACACTATTTTCCGATAATGCATGACCATAATATCCAAAAGCATGTCCGAATTCATGTGTGATGACACTCTTGCATTTTTCAAGATTATCATTCTCCATTATGATATATATTTCAGCACTATTGATCCTCCTAACAGTTCTTTGATTGGATCCGTATTGTGACAAACAAGGATCGTCTGTCCTACAGTCCGTTTCCGCAAAGCCCAATAGTGTTTCAGGCGGGTCTTCTCCGTATTTATCCTCCACATATTCCCGATTTCTTCCATAACACTTTATATCGGCTTGATCTTCCGAAGAAACGTATATAACGGAAAAACTGAGCGCTTCCAGCCATTCATCGAGAGCATTGTCTATTCCTGCTTCGAAAATAGAGTTTAGTGAAGTCTCATAATTGTAATGGTATATGCGGGGGTATCCAGACCAGTACTCGACTAATAATGTATTCGCATGCCAATATTCCAAGTCAAAAGGAAGAATATTCCACTCATCTGCATAATTGTCATCCATGTTATATCCAAGCTGTTTAGCATCTGATCCGTTTTGGTTGATCAAGCTCAGTGTTGGGCCTACCGCCAGAACACAATCGTTTACCATTCCTGTTTTTGGTATTATTTTGAATGCGCCTGTTGCTGTGCGATATATTTTCCACTTCATCCCCTCTGTTAAATTACCGGTCCTGAGAACTACAGTAGCACCGACTTCGCCACTGTCGTTTTGTATTCCTAAATAATAGTCCTCTGTGGGTCCTGCTAATTTGATACTATAGTAGCCATTTCCGATATATGAAAACACCCATTTTCGAGACTCATTTTCATTAAACTTCCACTGTTTTACAGGTGTCCCCTGCGTTATATTATTTCCGTTGATTCCCAGGTATTTTCCTGACCTTCTATTCTTGACGTAGTATGTGCCATTAATCAAATGAATATTTTCTACCGAATACAGTTTTGTATAAGTTGTATTTTGTATAAATCTTGAACAAATAACAGTCTTTGACGAATGACTGTACTTGATAGCATGTAGTGTCCCGCTCGTATACCCCACTGAAATAAACCGTGTGTCAGAATATGGAACCGTCCAGTTTACGTTTTGGCTTATATTGCTTGCATCAATCACGCCGACCTTTATATCCATCTGCGCAAGCGTTAAGCTATCTCCTGCCGAGAGAAATTGTTCGACGTCTTCTTCGATGCTTGTTCCATCTGACCGCCGATAAAACACGATTCCCTTTGGAATAGAACTTGTGGCGACCCGGGTAAGTGTCCACAATTCAGTTGGCTCTCCATATAAGTAAGTGGAAACTAAAACTTGAGGATATGTAGTCGTTCCTATACTTGCCAGGGCAGCCCCGGAACCGGAAGGTCTCCTGAAAACATACTTTACACCTGTTGGATCTTGATATTCTTCTATTGACCACTGTGCATAATCCGGCAGTGATGCCGCAACATCATTCGTTCCGATATCGGTTATAGTTGCCCTTGAATCTTGTTGGGATGAGGTAAGGCCCATATCCAATTTGTGAAGAGGCCTCACAGAATACTTTCCGCTTCCCAGATACTTTATTTTCCACATCTGGGACGATCGTTGCGCCAATGATGCAAGAGATGAGTATAGTGTACTAACTATCACCTGAGTTCCGTTGTATGCTTTCGATTGTGTCGCAGTGAAGTATACTGCGCCGCGTCCGATATAGTAAACACCGTCCTCTATTACGGGAGCAATCGGCGGAGTACTCGGTCCATGAAGGATCCATTCTTCCTTGTAACTCAGATTATTCACATATGCTCTCTGAGAAACTACCGCTCCGTTCCCGAGATTGCCTTCGCTGACAGACAATACAAGATTATTAATGCCAGCTGATCGTGCCTTCAGCGCATATCCGTGAGGCACCTTGTAGATGAACCATTGCTGCCTGGGGTTGTCTGCAGTGTAAAGATACTGAATAACTCCGCCGTTCTCGGCTGTTTCGGACCCGGAAGCAACTGTTATGGCAAGAGAAGAGTTATAGTACGGAGATATCTTGTAATATCCGCCGCCTGCCGCTGTAAAAAACCATTTTTGAGAATAACTGTTGTCTTCTTCCCACAACTCCAACACATTATTGGTATAAGCCACTCCATCTTCGGGTCGTAAATAAGAGCCCAACTGACTGTTTTCAATCTCATAACTCACTGTCTCTGATATATCAGTCGGCATCAGATACCATTCGTCTTTAAAACTGTTATTGTACACATATGGCCTCTGCGTGACAAGAGCACCATTTCCCTCGTTTCCGTCGGCCACAGACATCGTCCTGTCGCTCCACCCTGTACCGTCATTCGGACCGCAGGCAGATCTTGGTTTTATCGCAAATCCGCAATATGACGTCATATAGATACGCCACAACTGCCCGTCCGCCTGAGTATCTTGAGCCTGTATCAACTGAACGTCATACGTTGAGTAAGAACCCGACGGAACGCTTAAAACATATCCGTTGTTTACGTTCTTTATCGTATAATACCCGTTTCCGTGGGAGATCAGCTTCCACTTCTGGGAATTGCTTCCGGAGAACGCATTCAACTCAAGCCCGGCATTTGCGGAGGATGAGCCGTTTGTCGGCTGAAGGAATTTGTCTATATGTCGATTTCGGATGTAGTAAGTTCCTTCATCCATCAAGTTATGGGGTTGATACGTAAACGTTATATACGGCCTGTTGTCGACCTCTCCGGAATTATTCATTGCGTGAGATGAGTAAAACCAGGAGCTTGATCCGGTGCCCGTTGTGAAAATGACCCTCATTGTATTTGTGTACGAAAGGTTTTTCCAGCCCTTGGCGAATGAAGTGATATCAAACTCAGTTCTTGAGGTAGTACTGAGATACGTTCCTTTGTTCACGAATGTGTCAAAAGAGCCTACGTTATTGTATGTGACAGTGTATTCACCCCATGTGACGTTGCTGCTGATCCTGTAAAGGTTAACATATACCGGGCTTCCCGAAGTCGTCCCTCTGACGTTGATTTTTACCGAGAGGATTTCCTCAGCATCCAACGTTTTGTAGATTGGATTATTTTCCAGCCCGTATAACCACATGGCTGTTCTTCCATTTCCGTAAGGGGAAACCGGTCCGACATAATCGATAAGATATGTTCCGAAACAGCTGTTTTGGTATGCTGTCCCATCGAAAATGGGAGAGTCCTGTATCGCTGACCCGTCGCTGCTTTCATAGATCGGCGGATCGATCGTTACGGGATAAACAGTCTTGGGATCCGTTAAAAACTCTTTTTCTATACTGATGGTCACAGAATAAGCGGTATTTTTGTCATACAGCTCTGCAGACAAAGAGCCTTTTGCGATATTGCCATTGGCGTCGTATGCCAGTATCTCGCCGAGAACGATCACGGCTTCCTGTTTCTCATTTTCAAAAACAAGTCCCTCTTCCCGGCGGGAAAGAACAAGGCCCTCCGCATCGATCAAAAACTCGAATGAGTCAACCCCGGTATAATTATCCAGGATAATATCTTCTTTTATTCCGTTAAGCAGCGGAGTGTATCTGACAGCGGTATCCTTTCCGAATACCTCGCGATACAGTATGGCGTTGTTTTCAACGCTCGCTTTACTGCTTCCGTTTTCGTTTTTGGGAATAATCCTGACAGTTCCGTCAAGGTAGCTGAAGCTTATCCCGTCATCTATATTCTCCGGGAAAACCACGTCGTAGTCATTTGCTTTAACCGTATATCCGCCATTAACGGTCTTTGTAAGAGTCAGATCTTTTTCGACCGTTTTACCTGTGCGATCAACATACTTAATATTCTCGGGAAAAATGACGACGGACTCGGTGCCGTCATAGTTAAGAAATGCGTAACTGTTAAGAGTCTCATTTCCGGGCAGTCTTTTCACAGCTCCGTTTTTTATCAGATCTTCACTGTTTATATATCTTAGTCCGTCAAGGCTGCCGTCGGGCTTAATATCATCACTTGAATATTCCGTGCCCGGATAAGAACTGTTTTCCGATACGGGTTCATCTTCCGCCGACGAGACAGCCGGCAGAAAAGTAACCATTAAGCAAACTGCAATAAGTACAGTAATCAGTCGTATAGTTTTCTTTTTAAAATCAACAAACATATTATTCTCTCGTTCTTTCTATTTTTTAGACCGGGATCAAAACATCCCCATCGCTTGCTACAATAATATCACTGCAAAATCGAGAAAAAAAGAGACAAATTGTCATTTTTTCAAAATTTAAAAAAAATTTTCACCCGGTCGATTCTCATGTGCTTATGTAAAATAAAACCTGCCTTTCCGCATATCGCAGATCGGCAGGCCTCTTACATATTATCTTTTACTTATTACCTTGGGCGGCACCCCCTTCGCGTCTCGCACCTTGCATCTCGTCACTTGGCTTCACTTCGTGAAGAATCGCTCCTCGATGAAACGTGGTCGACGTGGGCCCCTATTGCTTCTTACCTGTTACTTATTACTTGAGCGGCACCCCTCTAACTATTACTTATTACCTGAGCGGCACCTCTCTAACTCTTTACTTTTTATTTTTCAGTTCGCAAAGACTGTTTAAGTTCGTTGTCAATTCTGACCTTCCTCCGGCGGGGGAGTAGGCGAAGGAGTATCATCCGGCACAGGCGTGGGAGTGGGAGTCTCAGACTCGGGTGTCGGGGTGGGAGTCTCGGGCGTAGGCGTGGGAGTTTCCTCAGGCGTCGGGCTGGGAGTATCCTCCGGCGTGGCGGTCGGTGTCTCCTCGGCGGTCGGCGTAGGCGTGGGAGTTTCCTCGGGCGTCGGGCTGGGAGTCGTCGCAGCGGCTCCTGCATCCTTCTTTATGTAGGTGACGTTGCCGTAGCTCTTCTCGATCTTACCCACGGTGTAGACTCTGTAGGTGTATTCGATGCCGCCCTCTTTCTCGTTTTCCTTCTCACTTGTGAGGGTATAGCGGGGGGTGATGGCGCCTCCGGACTGCTCGGGACCGTCGATGGCGACGCTTAGAACGTCGTTCTCATATTTAACGCTGATCCTCACGGGGCCGGAAAGGGTGTTCTTGAAGATCAGATCGCAGCGGTTGCTTGCGTCGGAGCTGATCTTAGCGTCAAAGCCTGTTGTTCCGTAGTTCGGGAAATACTTGTTGTGGGTGACGGAAGTCACTTCGAGGCCGGCTCTTACCACGCTCTCAAAAAGTGCGGTGCCGAACTGGGATATTCCGCCTCCGCTTACGAGATTTCCTCCGTCGTTTATGTTCTCAAATGCCATAGTGAAGTCATTGGCGGTGGTAGTGTGGCCAATGAGATCCAGCAGCCTGAACTCCTCACCCGAAAGGAGGTATATCGTGTCGAAAATGTGGACCGCCCTCTTAAGGTTGTAGGATCTTGCGTCCACGCCCTTGCTCTTGTCCGTCGAGACAGGGTCAGCCGTGTTTTTGCTGGTGACCTCTGCAAGCCTGGTGGAGTAGAGTGATCCGCCAAGAGATTCCGAAGTGACGTTTGCGGGTATCAGAATGTATGCGAGGGTTATGGATCCCTGGGGAAGCTCCATGCCGGAGTTGATCTGGGAAAGGACCTCGGTAAGTTTGGCCTCGTCAAGGGACCTTCCGGGAACGTCGGGCACTATCTTGATGGGGGACTTGGCGGTGGGGCCGTCCCTGTAGATACTGGCATCAACGGGAGCCACGGTTGCATCGGCAAGCACCTTTGAGAAGTCAAGCTTTCTGAACTCGGACTGGACGCTGACCACCTGGATCTCCTTGTCGGGGATAGTTTCCACGGTCTTGATGTTTTTCAGCTGGTTCTGGATGCTGTCCATGGTCCACTCCAGCTGCTCTTTGAACGCTTTTTCGTCGATCCTTGCGCCGTGTTTTCCGCCGGTGAACACCGCACCCTCTTCGCCGTATTCGACCTTCGGGTCAATTACGCTTGCGAAGCCTTCGGTGGTGGCATTGGCGATAACGGTCTGGAGGCCCATGGCGTTGTACGTGTACTGGACAGTGATGTCCATGGGGTTGCTCTTCAGGGCGTTGATGAGCTTCAGCCTGTCGGCGTCGTCTCCGACCCTTGCGTAGTTGTAGGCTTCATTGGCGATGGCGTCCGCATCCGGCAGCGAGAAAAAGTCGGTGATCGGGTACTCCTTGCGGAAAGCATTGTCGATGGAGACGATGATCTTTGTGTTCTGGACCGGTGTCACGTAGGTGTCCTTGACGTACTTAAGGACCTCTTCTCTTGTCATGCCGCCAAGGTCGTAGCCGTTAACCCGGATGCCGCTGTAGATCGTATCCTCGCCGAGAGCGTTGCTCTTGAAATGTCTGTAGAAAAGAAATGCAGAAAGCGCGATGACCACGAGTATGGTGATGACGATGAGAGCCGTCTTAAAGCCCCTGCCGCGGTCCGTGTAGACAGACTCAAAGAACTCCTCGTCGAATTTCTCGTCCACGGGAGTCTTCAGGTAGGGTTCGTTATTGTCCATGGGCGGGTTCTTTGCGGCCTTGTCAAACTCCACGTATTCGCCCTTGTGGTAAACCTTTACGTCCTCGTCCCCGTCCTCGTCAAAGGCGCTGAGGTCCACGTCGTTTACAGTCAGTTCGTCACCGAAAAATACGAAGGAATTCTCGTCGTCTTCAACCTCAAAGCCGTCCTCGGGGTCGCCGAAAAACACCTCTTCGCCATCCGGGATATCGCCTTCCTCAAAACCGTTTTCCGGCTCTCTTTCAGGTTCCGGAGCGGGGGGCACGTCGACCGGCTCGGCAGGAGCTGCTGGGGTGAACACCACGTCGCTGTCATCATCAAAACCAAAGGGCTCAAAGGTGTGATGGGATCCGGAATTATCTCCGTCCATGCCGCCGCCCTGTCTGTTTTCGCTGTCTGTTATTATATTACCGTTGGAATTCGTGCTGAAAAAATAATTATCTCTGCTATAGTCCTGATCGTCGAAATAACCTGCCATGACCTTCATCCCGAAGTTAATAACATCCTGTTTCGCCTCGAAATAGACCTTTCCGAAGGCGTCCGTGGGTTGTGATCGCATGTCACCGGTGTTTTTGCCGGCACCATTTCCGTCAATCCAGTCGTTTGTCATTTTGCTGAGCTCTTTTCTTTAGCAAATTTCCGTGTAAAACGGTTTATCTTAAGTAGGCGTATAACGCACCGATTATTCTATCATTTCGAAGCGGGTTCTGTCAACGGCTCGTAGACAAACTCCCGGCTTTCGGCGAACACCGTGCCCAGTCTCTCGCCAACGATCCTCAGTGTGATCACGTCCCCCTGCTTTATCGCAGTCCATCCGGTCTCAAAGACTGCCTCATAATCGTTTTCGAGGTTCAGGTTGTACATTTTCCCGTTGACCGTCACCACCGTATCCTCGGTTAGACCCGCGGCCTTGACCTTGTATACGTTGCCCAGGGAGCTGTTTTCGCTTTCAAGCTCTTCGATGCTAAGTATCTCCGGTTTTTCAAAGCCGAAAACCATGTCCCGCTCGCTGTCAAAAAGCTTGTCCGACATGTACAGAAGCTTGTAATCGACTATTTCGGAAGCATCCTCGTACTGAGCACCGCCAATGGCCCCGTAGACCTCATGGAAGCGGTTGATGAAGGAGCCGTCCACCCCCGCCCTTCCGAGGAGCATTGTGGAAAGTCTGTAAAGCGGCAGGTCCTCCTCCGTTCCGGCAAGACCGATGTTGTCCCAGCTGTAGTACCGGGTCCTGAAGGTGTCCTCGTTGGGAAGGTCGCAGAGCTCATTGGCAATGCCCGGAAGGTGGTCAGCGTACATCAGAAGCACCGTCGGTTCTCCCCGCTCCTCGAGCATTTCCACGATGGACTTCATGGCGGCGTCAAACTCCATAAGCTGGCCCACGTAATACTGGAACTGACCTTCGATGTCGCTCCCCTTCTCGAGACCCTCGATATGCATCGGGAATTCGTCGCTTTTGATCACCGGGTAGTTTCCGTGGAGCTGGACGGTCGAAACGAATATAAACTTCCTGGAGCTGTTCTCGTCGAGGGCCTTCTTTATCTGCCCCGCCAGAACGTCGTCCGACGCCCAGAGGTCGCTGCCCCTCCTCCTGACGTTTTTCATGCACTCCACCGGCACAAATCTGTCAAAACCAATGTTATCGTACACCAGATGCCTGGAGAAAAACTCACCCTGGTAGTTGTGGATGCCAGTGGTGGTAAAACCTATCGAAGAGAGGTGCCTGGGCAGGCTGTCGATCTCGTCGTCGTTTATGACCGTGACGTAGGGGTTGAGGCCGTCGGGAAGGTTCACAAGGTCTATGCCGGTGAGGAACTCAAACTCGCTCTTCACCGTCTGGCCCGCGTACACCGGAACGTCCACCATGCCCGTGGAATACTTTTCTCCAAGAGAGCGGAGGAAGGGGATCGGGTCCTTTTCAAGCTTAAGCTCCGGGTTCAGTTCGGAAAATGCCAGCGGGTCCGAGAAAGACTCCATCTGGATGACGATTATGTTCTTCACCTGGGTGTCGGCCTTCGGGACGTAATTTTTCTCTACATTGGCGGCGATCTCGGCGTAGTTCTCCTCCGAGAAGTTGTCGGGTTTCCGCTGTATGGAGCCCGCAGTTGTGCGCGCAAAGCTGGCCGCAAAGCCCTGGGTGTAGTAGTTTTCTATGGCGAAATCGTCGCTGAAGGCGCTGTAGGGAAGCATTGACGAGAATATGAACGAAACCAATGCGAGCACCGCAAGGATCCCGGCAATGACAAGGCCCGTGCCCTTTACGACCTTTGGTTTTTCCTTCCGTATCAGCCACACAAGACCCGCGACCACGATCAGCAGTCCGAGGCCCAGGAGGACAAAGAAGAACCACTTGAAGTATTTCGTCACCACCGCAGCCATGTCCATTGTGGCGAATATATCCAGCACCATGAGGGGCTCGTATACGTTGTTTATCTTAAGCAGGCTGATGAAGGCAAGGGCGATCCAGACAAATGCGAATATCGCGGTGGCAAACTTCCGCCTTGTGCATATCCTTGTGAAAAGACCGGTGAAAAATATGATCAATACGTTGTTCATGAACCTGTCCGGGTTCTTTATGAGCATCTCAAATGGTCCGCCAATGTTGAAAAACGCCTCATCCGCCTTGAATTCGTGTATGATCTCCACCACCAGTGTGAGAGCGATGGTAAAGTAGAAATATTTCGTCCATTCGACGTCGGTCTCGTAGGATGTCTTGGTCTCGCCGGCCTTCTGTTTTTTATTCTCGTACCGGAGCGCAATTGCGCAAACGAAGACACCCGCCACGAACACTATCGCCGGAACAGCGTAGGGTATGTCCGACAAAAGCAGCATCCATATCGCCCAGGCAGTGGCCCCGGCCGCAAAAACCGTCTTCCTAAATGGGGTGAACACGCCGAAGAGCGTCAGCATCAGAAGGGAGCACATCCTCGTAAGAACGTTGAACGCGATCCACGGGGAGCCCGCCCCGGTCCCGGAGGTCCAGCTTGTGAAGAACATAGAAAAAAGCGCCAGTGACGAAAAGATGCCCAGCCATGCAAAAAAACTGTCCCTTCTGGAATAGAACTCGTCGTACCCGGCCTTTATCTCCGCCGCGAGGCGTTCTCTTGTCTCACGGGCAGCGGCCTTGCGCTCTTCCTTCGTCCTGCGCTGTTTGGTTTTTTCAGGTCTTTGCTTCATTCTCTTTCAGCCGTTTATCATTTGGCGGCTTCCTTGGCGATGAGGTATTCGAGCATCAGGTCTATTTCATTGCCAATGGTATTCATGCCCGCGCCGTGGAGATACACCACCACGAACACGGTTCCTGTTATATTGCTGCTGGCTGCAACGGCAAGGTTCGAGCCCGCCGCCTTCGTGTAGCCGGTCTTTCCCCCGAGGACGGTGTAGTTCGAGCCCGGATGGGTGTCCCGGAGGAACGCGCTTGTGTTGTCAAGGACTTTGCCGTCCGACAGCCTGATGTCATTTCCGCAGCACGCCTGCATGACCACTTCGCTCCGGAGAGCCTGCTGCATGAGCTTTGCGGCATCAAGGGCCGTGGAGTAGTTCGCGGTGAAGTCGTTGCCGATGTCAAGGCCTATAACGTTGTCGAAATGGGTCTCGGTCATACCGAAGGTCCTGGCCTTGGCGTTCATAAGATCTATAATGCTCCGCCCGGAGCGCTCCTCCACCGCCTTGCCAAGGACTATCGCAGCGTCGCCGAAGGATCTCACAAGGGCCATGCTGATAAGGTCCTTAACCTTGCAGGTGGTGCCCTCCGTGAGGCCGAAGGAGTCAATACCGCTGTTCTGCTTCATAAAGTCCAGCCAGCCTTCGCCTATTTTTACGTTGTCGTTGACGGGCAGCCAGTCAAGGGCGGTCAGCACCGTCATAAGCTTCGTGATACTTGCGATATAGTTTCTGGTGGTGGTATTGCTTCCGAGAAGTATCTCACCCGTGCCGGCGTTCATCACGCAATAAGCATAGCCGGTGAACTCGAAGGGCAGCACGTCGGCCTCGTTTCCCGGCACAGGGGTGGTTTCGGGAGTGGCTGTCCCGCTTACGCTCCAGTCCCTTTCGTCGTCGGGCTGCGGAGTGTCAAGGTAGACAGGCGTCCTTCTCTCATATATTACTCTGCGGTTGGTACATGCCGCAAAAGACAGCGCCAATGCAACGACCAGCGCCGCCGCCAAAACTCTTCTCATTTTATGATACCGCCGATGACCCCGGTCCAGCCGAGGAATCTAATAATGTACGATCTTTGGGTGATATCCGACAGCACGCCCGTGGAACCAAGTCCTATGCTGCTGACGAAAAGACACACCAGGAATATGGTGATAAGCGCCGCGATAACGCCCACGACGATGCCGCCCGCGGAATTGATCGCCCCCACCACGGGTATCTTCTGTACCAGCTTGGTTAGAAGCGAGATCAGCACCAGCAGGATGATGACGACAATGGCGACGATAATGTAGCTTGCCAGCCTCACAGTCGCATCCGATATAAACTGAGCCACCTTTCCGGCCAGCTCTTTCCCTTTTTCCTCCTTGATACCGTCTATGGTCTTCTCCGCCTCCGCGGCGATCTCCTTGGGAAGGCCAAGCTTCTCCACCACGCCGTCAAAATCAAGATTTGCATCCTCTTCGATCCACTCCGTTATGGTAGACTCAACCGAATTTTTCACCGAGTCACCCACCTTGAGCTGCATGAGCCCCGCCGAGACCAGGGGCATGGCGAATCTTGCGATGACCGATGCAAAAAAGATTATTCCCAGAACAAAGACCATCCTGAGCAGCCCCATTTTCTTCCCTA
Organism: Clostridia bacterium; assembly: GCA_017444825.1. Classification (GTDB taxonomy): domain Bacteria; phylum Bacillota; class Clostridia; order UBA1212; family UBA1212; genus UBA1212. The sequence goes on along the minus strand of JAFSVU010000035.1, from coordinate 10,393 downwards.
TAAACACGGCGGCAACGATCAGCCCCACCATTACGAGGTCAAAAATGACAGATGCAATTGAAGGCATTATATCACCTCTTCTGTTCAGCCTTTACGGGTCTCAGCCCGCTTTTCTCACATTCACAACGATGGTCCCGTTCTCTCCGTTTGTGACGTAGTGACCGCCTCCGCCGTTGCTTATGTACTGTATGTCAAGCTTATCGTCACAGATGGCGAGCTTGTTTCCCTCAAAATCAAACACCATGAAGTCGTTCTGCGTATACACCGCGAAGGTGCCGTCAAGGCAGGACATAAATCCTTTTATCGTCCTTGGCACTGAGACAGTCCTTCCGCTGCCCGACCCGACTTCAAATACGGTGATATCGGATTTTCCGTCACCGTCGCCAATGGCCAAAGCCACGTTATTTTTCGCGGTGATCATGGATATCACTTCCCTGTCCGAATCACCCAGGGTGACCAGGGATGAGAATCTGGCGGCGCGGGCATTGGTTTTGTCTATTTTTTCGACAATATAAGCGTTCTTTCGCCCCGCTATAGCAAGATTTGACTCACCCGCGAATGCACAGTATGGGCAGACCTCGTTCTCCAGCAGCCTCGAGAAAAAGCTTCTTCCCGAAGACACGTCAATGACCGAGACCCTCGTAGACGCGGCATCCGCACTGTCCGCAAGCTCCGCTATGGCTATGTCTTTTCCGCCGGGCGATATGGCCGCCGAGATAACGTAGTTGAAGGTGTATTTTTTCTCCAGGAGCGGCTCCGCCACGGACTGTTTGGTCTTTGTACTTATGTATATGACCTTAGAGAGACAGTCCTCAGGCTCGGTGCATATGATGGCATTGGAGGATGAGGGGTTCAGCTCCACAAGTCTTACAGGGGCCTCCTCCGTTCTCTCCCACAGAAGCCCTGTGTCGTCGAAGCAGCGGATGACGTTACCAAGCACCTCGTAGACCACGATGCCGGACTGGTAGGCCTCGACCCTTACGTCGGTGCCGCCGATCCTCTCGGACCAGACCAGCGCTCCGGTACTTCTTACGCAGCTCAAAGTGCCGTCGTTGTAGATGAAAATATTGTTTCCGTTGCTTATGATCTCACCCGAACCCGCATTCCTCAGTTGGAACGTCGCACAGGAGTATTTGCTGGCCCCGGAGGACCCGTCGGTGAGCTTTTTGACAGCTTTCCCCAGGGAAATAAACAGCGAAATGACGACGATTATTATCGCGATGGCGATCAACATGAACACAACGCGCAAAGTGATCTTCTTGCGCCTTGCGGCCTTTATTCTGCGTTCCCGCTCTTCTTTTGAAACCACCCTGCGTTTTACCGGTGAGGATGTATTTTCGTCTGCCAACCTTTTGCTTCCTTTCTTTTAAAATAAAATGAAGACAGCATCGCTATTTTACCACCGCAAAGCTTGAAAAACAAGTAAGCCCGGGAGTAGCGCCCGCCGCCCGCAAGTGGTATAATCCTTGTACACTTGATCAAATTACGGAAGAAGGACTCGCCAATGACCCCAAAAGACGTGATCTCTCACATTAACAGCCACTGGTCCGACACCATCAGAACGCCGGATGACGTGATCCACGGAAACATACGCATCCCATGCAATTTCACGGTGCCCTGCGCAAAAGACGGGTTCACCGACTTTTACTACTGGGACACGTATTTCACGAACCTGGGCCTCATACTCTGCGGGCGCATCGACCAGGCCGCGAGCAACCTGGACGTGATGAAGTTTTTTGTTGAGACCATTGGTTATGTACCGAATGCAAACCACATAACCGACCGGAGCCAGCCTCCCCTTTTCTCACGGGGCGTCCGCGACCTCTACAGGTTCACCGGCGATAAAGCAGTTATATTGCGCTACATCGACGCGCTCATAAAAGAGCACGAGTTTTTCGTAAAAAACCGCACGGTCTTTAAAGGGCTCTGTGCCTACAGCACAGCCATGACCGAGGAGGAGCTCATTGGCGCCGCGGGTATCTGCGGGAGGGTCTCCGAACCGATGCCCGAATCCCGGGAAGCGGTCCTTCGCCTGTCCAAGAACCTCTACTCCATCGCGGAGAGCGGCTGGGATTTCACGCCCCGTTTTAATACCGGGGACGGACGTTTCCTGGCGGACGAGTTTGTCCACATCGATCTCAACTGTCTCCTGACGGACGTCGAATCAAACATCGCCTACATGCTCCGGGAGATCGGAAGAGATGAAGACGCAGACGTTTTTGGCGGGTATGCAGCCGAGCGCGCCGCCCTGATCCGGGAGATAATGACGGATCCCGAGACAGGTCTTTTCCTCGATTACAACTTTAAGACGGATACGTTTTCCCGCATCCCCTCGGCGGCCTCGTTTTACCCCTATTTCAGCGGTGTTTCCGCAGATCATGAGGGAGCTCTTCGTCTCCTTTCTCTGCTGGAATATCCCCACGGCCTCTCCACCTGCGCAGAACGCCCCGAGGGCAGATATCTTCAGTGGGACTTTCCGGCAATGTGGCCCTCAAACGTTTATTTCGCCGTAAACGCTCTGGACTCCCTCGGTCTCACGGATGACGCCAAGCGCATCGCATCCAAATACGTAACCAATGTGACCGAAGTCTTTGAAAAGACCGGCTCCCTCTGGGAAAAATATGACTCTTTAAACGGCGGCGTCTCATACTCCTCCGAATACGAGACCCCGGAGATGCTGGGCTGGACCGCAGGAGTATACATCTGGCTTTGCGAAAAATACGGGTTCTGACGATGAAAAAAAGTGTTTTAAGATCTGCCGCGGCGCTTGCCGCCGCCATCATTTTGGCGTTTACGTTATCCGGGTGCGCACAGCTTGCGGAGGACATCCTGAGGGCCCTGGAGTCTGCGTTGCCCGTGACGGAAAGCGAGACCCCCTATACGGGCGATGAAGGCACCGAAGCCACACCCGAGGTTTCCGAAGGAATACCCTATGAATACTCTCCCGACGTGACCGTGGAGCCCCTTCCCTCCGAAGATTTTACAGACGATATCGAAAGAGAAGCCTCCGAAATAATCGACGGCGCGATAGCTTCCGCTCTGGCCTGCACAAAAGTCATGAAGGACGGCCGCCACTCGGATATTTCATATCCCTTTGACGGGGAGGCGGGCGGCGCTTTTTCGGAGCTTACGGATGAGGAAGTGAAGCTTCTTAACAATATCACAGCCGCGGCCTCAAGATACGAGACCTTCAGCATTGACGCCGCAGACTTTAACGGCGACCTTAAAAAATCATATTTCAACGTATCCACGGCCCTCTTGGCGGGAGCGGATCCTTTCGTCAGCTCATATACGGAGATCATGCCCGTGTCGGTATTTCCCATGGGCGCCACAGAGACCAAATATACAAGGCTCTATTCCTATTTTTTCGATCCCTACAAGGACCCAAACGAGAAGCTGTCAGACGGTGACGTTTCAAAGCTGAGCCACGACATGGCCCTCCTTGACAGGATCATTAAGCGGGTCGTGCGCTTTATGCCCGAGGGCCTTTCCACCTATGACCAATACTATTATCTCGCCGCGGTGCTAAGCGAGCACGTGATGTACGACGACAGAAGGCCGGACTGCTTCTCCGCCTTCGGCGCTCTGGTCGAAGGGAGAGCCGTCTGCGAGGGCTATTCTCTCGCATATTACCTTCTCTGCAAGGAGGCAAACCTCTGGTGCGCACTCCGCTGCGGTCTGCCCGAAGGCACCGGACACCAGTGGAACATGATAAAGCTGGACTCGGGCATTTACAACGTGGACGTCACATGGTGCGACGTGGACACGCCCGTCACCCGGAAATGGTACGATAACTTTGTGAAAAACGACGAATATTTCAACGACAACGGCCACGCCATAACGTCGGGCGTCAGCAGCACCGGCACCCGTGAGCCCTCACCCTACGAAGATAGCTGATCATCAATATCAATGGCAAGGCGCACCGTGTTGATAGCATCGCCGCCGTAATAGTCCGCACCCATCTCTCTTGCGTACTCCTCGGTGAGCACCGCTCCGCCGACGATCACCTTGATCCCCGGTATGCGCTCGTGGAGAAGCCTGACGGTCTTTTCCATTGACGGGAGAGTGGTGGTCATGAGCGCGCTGAGCCCAACGATGGGCGCCCCGGTCTTAAGAGCCGTCTCCAGCACAGTTTCAGCAGGCACGTTCCGTCCCAGGTCCGTCACGTCAAAGCCGTAATTCTCAAGAAGCAGTTTAACTATGTTCTTTCCTATGTCGTGGATGTCGCCTTCTACGGTTGCGATCACGAAGCCGCATCTTGTGTGAGCGGTCCCCTTCGGGTAGGAAGCCTTGATCACGTCAAAGGCAGCCGTTGCCGAGGCGGCGCTGAGGAGCAGCTGTGGGAGAAAAAAGGTCCCTTTTTCAAAGCCGACGCCTACCTCGTTAAGCGCCGGGATTATTACGTTGTTTATGATGTCCAAGGGTTCATTGGTTTTGAGAAGGCATCCTGTGGCCCTTGCGGCCTCGTCCTTGAGCCCTTTTATGACCGACTTGTAGAGCGCGGCATTGTCGTCTGTCACCTTTTCCGGAGCTGCGGATGCGGATGATCCCGCCTGATGAGACCCGCTGTTTGTGCCTTCAAATGCGCTTTTTAGCGCCCTCTCCTGGAAAGCCGCCGCCTCGATTATATACCTGTCATAGTCGACACTGAAGCCATCCTCTTCAAAATCCGAATAAGCCCTTACGGTGCCCGGAGAGTTCACGTTTGAGATCGCGGCATCGAGACCGCAGCCGAAGGCGATCCTCAGAAATTCCGCGTTCAGTTCCTCCCTGCCCGGGAGACCGAAGGAGACGTTGGACACGCCAAGGACCGTCCTGCAGCCCAGCTCCGTCTTTATAAGGTGCAGAGTCTCAAGGGTGCTCCGCGCGGCGTCAGGCATTGCACTTACAGCCATAGTGAGAGCGTCAAACACTATGTCGCGCCTGTTTATCCCGTAATTTTCCGCGGTTTTTACGATCCTGCGGGCGATCTCAAGGCGCCCTTCGCAGGTGTCCGGAATGCCCTTTTCGTCAAGGCAGAGCGCCACGACGACCCCTCCGTACTTTTTGACCAGAGGAAAAATGGCCTCCATGCTGTCCCTGCGGCCGTTGACCGAATTCACCATGGCCTTGCCGTTGTAGCGCCTGATAGCCCGCTCCATTGCCGCCGGATCCGCCGTGTCGATCTGAAGGGGAAGCCTGGTCGAGACCATCAGGTTTTCGGTGACCTCTTCCAGCATAGCCGCCTCGTCGATCCCGGGAAGTCCCACGTTAACGTCGAGAAGATGAGCCCCGTTCTGCTCCTGAACTATCCCTTCGTTTACGATAAATTCGATATCGTGCTCCGTAAGGGCCTGTTTGAACCGCTTTTTGCCCGTGGGGTTTATCCTCTCGCCAATGAGCACAGGCCTCGCAGCTATGTCCACCGCCTCGGCAAAGGATGACACCACGGTCCTGTCGTGTTTAGGGCTGACCCCGCGGAAGGTTCCGACCTCGTCCGCGACGCTTCTTACACCCTTTATATATTCGGGAGTGGTGCCGCAGCAGCCGCCTGCCACCGTCACACCATCTTTAAGGAAGCCCCTCATGAGCTCCGTGAACCTGTCTGCCGGGATGTCGAAGACCGACTTTCCGTTCACGACAGCGGGGACACCTGCGTTCGGTTTTAAAACAACGGGCACCTCCGCACAGTCTAAATACTTTCTGACCACGCCGCCAAGTCTGTCGGGGCCGAAGGAACAGTTTACTCCTATGGCGTCCGCTCCAAGGCCCTCCAGCATCGCCACCATGGCTTCAGGCACAGCGCCTGTGAGGAGCCTTCCGTCCTCGCCGTAGGTATTGGTTACGATCACCGGGAGACTGCAGTTTTCCTTGACGGCAAGGAGAGCCGCCTTGGTTTCGTAAGAGTCGCTGAAGGTCTCAAGAACGACCAGGTCGACACCGCAGGATGCGCCTTTTCTTACCACCGTCCCGAAAGCTTTGACCGCCTCTTCAAAATCAAGGTCGCCGTAGGGTGCAAGAAGCTTGCCGGTGGGGCCGACGTCAAGGGCTATAAACCGCTCCCGCTTAGAGACAGACTCCTCCCGGGCTTTTTTGGCGCACACTACGCCCGCTTCTATGACCGCATCCAGTTCTTCCTTGCTGTATTTGAAGGGATTGGCGCCGAAGGTATTGGTCAGGACCACGTTGCTGCCGGCGTCAAAGTAAGCTTTGTGAAGAGACGTCACCACGTCCGGCGCAGTGAGATTGAGCCGCTCCGGAAGCTCGCCTGCCTTAAGCGCGGAATTTTGGAACATGGTCCCCGTTCCGCCGTCAAGAACGATGATATTCGATTGAAGAAAGTCTTTGAAATTCATTTTAAGACGGGCTTACCCCAGAAAACACCTGATATTGTCAAGGATCTTCTCCGCCACGTCCGGCTTGTTCATGGTGTATACGTGGACGTGCTTAATGCCATTGGCGAAAAGATCGATGATCTGATCCGTTGCGTAAATGATGCCGGCCTGCTTCATGGCCTCCGGATCCGAACCGAATTTGTCCACCAGACTCTTGAACCGCTGGGGCATAAATGAACCGGAAAGCTTGATGGCGCGCATGACCTGGTTTGCATTGGTTATGGGCATAATGCCGGGAAGCACAGGCACGTTGATGCCCGCTCCGAGGGCTTTGTATATGAAATTGTAGAGAAGGTTGTTTTCGAAGATCATCTGGGTGACGAGAAAGTCGCAGCCCGCATCCACCTTTTCCTTCAGATATTTGAGATCCTCCGCCTGATTTCTGCTCTCCGGATGAACCTCGGGGTAGCAGGCACCGCCAATGCAAAAATCCAGCCCGCTGGCCTTTATGTCGCGTACAAGCTCCGTCGCGTATCTGTAGTCCCACTTCGAGCGGTCACCGTTTTCAAGTTCAGGCGTGAGGTCACCCCTAAGAGCCATTATGTTATCGATGCCGGCCTGCTTAAGAGCCTTTATCTGCTCCGACACAGTCGCCTTCGATGACGAGACGCAGGTGAGGTGGGCCATCGCCTCCACGCCTTCTGTCTTCTTTATGTTTTCAGCTATATCAAGGGTATATTTGCTGGTTCCTCCCCCTGCGCCGTAGGTGACGCTGACAAAGGAAGGCCCCAGTGCCGCGATCTTTCGGGTCGCCTCTTTCACGTTATCAAAAAGAGTTTCGTTTTTCGGCGGGAACACCTCAAACGAAACCGATCTGCCTTCATTTTTAAGAATTTCGGAAATTTTCACCGTCCTCACCTCCGGACCCTTTCTCATCCGCCTTTTGTTGCGGACGCCTGATTATAATAAATAAAACCAATGATTTCAAGCCAACTGAATTACTGTCCGCAGTTCGCCTGTATCAACATCTTTGAAAACATACTTAAAAACATCTTGTTTATTTGATTTGCAAGAAAATCATATACTACCTGCTTGCAAAGTGTTCCGTAAAGGTTATTAAGGCCGTGTCAGTCCGATATTTATTCTGCAATGAATTCATTGTTCCAATTTGCCTTATCCTTTAACACTTGCAGATCATTGGCGTATTCAAAATAATCAAATACTAAGCTGTAGTCATCCGAACAAACTACACTTCCATCCGGTTGAATGATACAAACAATTAACCTTCCCTGCCAAGGAGTCCCTCCGAATTCGGACATTGAAATTATAGTTCTTCCGAAATCATCTTGTGCAGAAACACAAACCCTGAAATCGGTACCTGCTTCTTTCTCTTTTTTGTCAATAAAACTATTAACACTACTGTCAAGATTGTTCTTTATTTTCCTCGTGGATTTGGTTTTTTTGATGCATTTATCTAAATCGAATTCTTTTCCCCAATCATTGGCGGTTTTCAGTTCATCGACTTTACGACTGCAAACATCCTCCCGGTAGTCAGTAAAACTCACGCAAACATAATTGACATCTTCGTAATAATACACAAATTCATCGTCTTCTGCCTGCATGATAAGGAATCCATAAATATTCAAACTTGATAAATCTTCGTGATCTGTACTAAAGCCTTCCCTGTAGGAAAACAAGACTCTTCCGTAAGCATCTTTTTCAACAATTTCGATTTTGGGTCTGTATTTTTTGGCTCCGTCTGAAGAATTTCCGCGACACCAAAGCAAAGAATTGATTGTTTCAGTATAATAGGCGGCATCCTCTGCAAGGATATTATTTCTACAACCGCTGAAGGACAACGCTAAAAACAAAAGGATTAATATTGCACCAACTCGCCTCATTATTCTAATCCTTCATTAGGCTTTGGCTTGCAGCACACACAAGAAGCCATGCCATATTTTTATTTTTTCATGCTATTCATAAGTTACGCCAATTGGGTAAGAACTCTCGATTTGCCAGAATCTACATCCACAAATTCATATTTGTATAAATCTCCTTCATGTGACTGCGAAACAAACTTCATTGGCGATTTTTCACCCATTGGCCAATCGGGTTCCTGGATCCATCTCGGATATTTCTTGTCAACATGAAACACTTCCCTGATCCTTTGCTTTGCCATTTTAATCCTTTTGGATCTTCCAAGAGACTCCGGATGTTCAAGAATAATGTCGTTTATCACCTGTTCAACCTCTTCCCCTCCATAGATTTCACCGCACAAAGCCAAATAAAATTTGATCTCATCTTCGTATTTATGAGTAATTTTAACATCGGGATATGCAATGACCACAACAGCGGCAATTGCATTCAGTGCCCATCCTGTTCCAAACACGGATTTCTTTTTTTGCTTCGCTGCATCACTCTTTCTAATAAACTCCTCAACAGATCCGTTATAATGGTTGTGTATTGCAGCTCTGTGACCCTGGTATGGGTAGTTGTTCCATGCGGGGTCTAACGGCGACTTTAGATCAATTAAATCATTAATCCAGTTACGCAGTTTTTCATTTGAATACCATATTATTTTAAAATCCTCCGGAGAGATATTCCCTGCCAGAAAGTCGAATACTTGTTGCATGATATGTATTGTTTCATTGGTTTGTCTGTGACATTTCAGATCTTCAGCCACTTTGCCGAGAAATTCGCCCAAAGGCCCACCGCATATGAGATGGCCGCCGTTGCCGTAACCATTATGACGACGCTCAGCGGGAACAGACCGTTTTGGTTAAATGAGTAAAAGTCCTCCCATTGGCGAGCGAGGACCACCATCCCGCAGTAGACCGCTCCGTAGGCCAGCATCGGGGCAATGCCGAATATCATATAGCGGCGTTTCATGCGAGGCGCGTTTATGCTCTCAAGCCACACAAAGGACGCCAGCTTTATGAGGGGCGTAACCAGGTGCATGTAAAGCGAGGTGCCTTCGAACATGAGCGGGTAGCCGTACACGAAGGGCCCGAGGAAGCAGACCACGGTGAGCAGCGTCAGCATGACCGACACCGTCGCCGCAAGGTTGAATATCCTTACCCACCCCGGAGTTTTGAGGCCTCTGTACTCCCTAACGGCACAGATGATGACAACCAGCGACGATACCGCGGCCAGAATGTTGGAATCGACGGTAAAATACCTGAAAGCAGTCACGCCAACGACCTTCATATTGCCGTCGCCGCCTGCCACGAAAAAGCCCAGAACCGAGTATACCGTAAAAACGATTATCGCAAGGTTCGCCCCTATCGTAAATATTAATTTCGCGGTTTCCTGTCTTCTGGCGGTGGTCATTGGTTTGTCCCGGGATCACTTGTCGGTGATTATCTTCTTCAATTCTTCCATGAAAGTGTCAACATCCTTAAACTCGCGGTAAACGGATGCGAAGCGCACGTAGGCGACCTTGTCGATGGCCTTCAGCTTTTCCATGATCATCTCGCCAATGGTCTCAGTGGATATCTCCTTCTGCATCGACGACACAAGGTTCTGCTCAATGCTCTTTACCATCGAATCGATCTGATCGCTGGTGACCTTCCGCTTCTCGCAGGCCTTCATGATGCCCAGCCTGATCTTCTGTCTGTCGAAAAGCTCCCGTGTGCCGTCCTTCTTGATGACCATGAGTTCAATGCTCTCAACGGTCTCGAAGGTCGTGTAGCGCTCACCGCAGGCAGAGCAGAGCCGGCGTCTTCTTATGTAAGAGCCGTCCTCCGAGCTCCTCGAATCAACGACCTTATCGTCAACATTTCCGCAATAGGGACACTTCATTGCTATTCTTCCTTCCTTTGTAAAAGCTGTAAAGCACCGCCCGGGCAGCGCGCCACCCCGACAGTCCATCGATCATGCAGTTTATAACCACCGCACTTCGTGCGGAATCGTCCCTAAGGTAAAAGAAGTTGTTTTTCAGGCCGTATCTTGCGTCCCGCCGCGGTTTGCACTCGAAAAGTAATTTGTCTTGCCACGCAATTAAAAACGTGCGTATTTCTTCCGCAGAAATATCTTTAAAACCCTTTGGCAAAACTAATTGCGTAAAGAGCCGATTTAGC
>JAFSVU010000034.1 GCA_017444825.1 Clostridia bacterium | reverse complement strand
CATTGACCTGTCGGTAAGGAGAGTAATTTCCGAATCCACGTATATCAGAGTGGCCAATGCCGGAGACTGATACCCTAGAGCTCTTTCATGAAGCCTTCGGTCGAATAGAATAGAAAAATGTGGTGATTCTTGTTAAATTTTGCTTGACAAGGGGTCATTACATATCAGGTAATAAGTAAGAGATGCTGGCGCCTCCAAAGTTTTAGCGGTGCCGGTTTAGTTAGAGCGGTGCCGGACTGAGTAATAAGTAAGATGTAATAAGTAAGAATAAAAGGTAAGAGGTGCTGCGCGAGATTTATACCGGCGATCAATAGATTTTTATATATCAAAGTTTGGGGGCCTGCGGGCCCTCTCTTTTTTTTGAAGCACGTCCGTAGAGCAACGTCAAGAGCGGCGAAAGCCGCTCGTCTTGACCCTTGGCGATGGTTCTCGATCCTGCCGTATTGTGAATAATTTTCTTTGAATTTGTGCTGCTTTATTTATTATTTTTCTTGCAAAAATACGATAAAACTGATATAATTATATCAGTCGGAAGACGCCGTTTTGGTTATATTTTTTAAAGGAAAGTATCGTTAGGAAGACCGGTGATAACAGGCCGGTTTGACCCGCCGGGTCAGGGAGGAGAATCAATATGCGCAACAGTCAATTGGTTATTCAGTCAGAAGAGTTTTCGGTGATCATTGTTCGGCTTTCGGACAAGCTAAATTCACAACATGTTTACGACATTTCATCGCAGATCCTGAATTCGGGGACGTCCATTGGCGCCAATATCGCCGAGGCGGTATACGCAGAGAGCACGGCCGATTTTGCACATAAATTAAAAATTGCTTTGAAAGAGGCAAACGAAACCGAACAGTGGTTAAAGCTTCTTTTTATGTCAGGGAAGATTGATGAATTTGTTTATCAACCGATCATAGACAGGTGCCTGTCGCTTAAAAGAATGCTTATTGCCGCACAGAATACGATCAGAGTAAAGCTTGAGAATAAATCGATAGCAGATAAAAAAGCCGCATGATGTGGTAAATGATTTGAATTGTTTAGCAGGTCCTGGAAGCACTCGCCAATGGTCAAGGCAATCGTCAACAGCCGCCATTGACGAGTCCTACCATACCTGCTTTTCAGAAGAATAAGGGGGCGAAGGCCCCCCGGAATAATGATTCCGGACATTGCCCGGATATTTATATAAGTCTTGTGCGCAGCACCTAATACCTAGTACCTATTACTTATTACCTTGTCCGGCACCGCTCTAACTTTTACTTATTACTTTTTTTATTAATCCCTGATCATTCAATGTTTTTCGTGGCAATGATGTCAGAGCCTGTGCCCAGGATATCTTTTACGATCACGTCTCCGATCTTGACAGGACACTTTGCCGTTATACCCGCGAGGGCTTTTGCCGCATCACGGACCTTGTCTTTCGGTATCGGTGCGGATGTTTTGACGGACAGCATTTCGCCTTTGTCGGTCCTCACAGTTGAGGTCATTGTGCGCACGGGAAACGTAAGCTCAGATTCGGCGTATTTTGCGCCGCGGGGGCAGGAATTGCCGGTGACCTTGATAGCGCCGTTTTCATCTTTTTCGGCAGTCAGTGCGCAGCCTATAGGGCATACGATGCAAGTCATTTGTACCATGTCACTTTTCCTCCCCTGTAATACTTATGATCATCTCGGAGCCTGCTTTTTCGAGCATTTCCTTTGTTATCGTGATGTTTTCCATTTCGCCGGGTGCGACACGCTTTTTCTTTCGGGTAAGTAGAGTCTCAGCCCCGGAGATCACTTTAATGGAAGCATCCCGCATATTCTCACCCACTCTGAAAAAGACCCTCACGTCGCTGTCTCTTCCCGTTATGATCTGGGGAACGGTGTAACGGACGATTCCTGAGGTCTTAAGCGTGATGACGTTTTCTTCGGACGGGGTCTTTTTCCTGTCTTTCAAAAATGCGGCCGCATATATTCCGCAGACCTCTCCCTCGTCTGACACGTAATCCACAAGGTCATGTATGTGGAGCACGTTTCCGCAGGAAAAAATGCCCGGTACCGACGTCTCACGCATGCTGTTTACAACTGCTCCTCCGGTCACCCTGTCGATCTTTATGCCAGCTTTTTTTGTGAGCTCGTTTTCCGGAAGAAGCCCGCAGGAAAGCAGAAGTGTGTCGCATTCGATGTACTGCTCCGTGCCCGGGATCGGTTTCCTGGAAGCGTCCACCTCGGATATGGTGACTCCTGTAACTCTGCTCTTTCCGTGGATCTCGGTAACTGTGTGGGAGAGGAGAAGGGGGATGCCAAAGTCGTTCAGACACTGGGCAATGTTCCTGGCAAGACCTCCCGAATACGGCAGCAGCTCGCAGACCGCCTTGACGTTCGCGCCTTCAAGGGTCATTCTTCTGGCCATTATCAAACCAATGTCGCCCGACCCGAGTATCACGACGTTTTTACCCGGCATGCATCCTTTTATGTTAACGTACCGCTGGGCGGTTCCTGCGGTGTATACGCCTGCGGGCCTTGTGCCCGGAATGTTCAGGGCGCCTCTGCTTCGCTCTCTTGCACCCATGGCAAGTATCACCGCGCCTGCCTCGATCTCGACTTTGCCGTCATCCTCGCTCACATACGTCACGATGCGGTCTTTGGTAAGGTCCACCGCCATGGCCCCCGTTTTATAGGGTATCCCAAGCTCCATCACTTTTTTGACGTAGCGGGAGGCGTACTCGGGCCCGGTAAGCTCTTCACCGAATCTGTGAAGACCGAAGCCGGCATGGATGCATTGGTTAAGGATGCCTCCCAGGGCAACGTCGCGCTCGAGGATCAATATATCTTTAATTCCGTTCTCGTAGGCTGAGACCGCGGCGGCAAGACCTGCCGGGCCGCCTCCTATTATCACAAGATCAGTTTTTTTCATTTTCAGATTTCCTTTGTTTTTCCGAAAAGCAGCTCTGAACCGCTGCCGGATTTGGTTATTTCAAGAATGTCCAGTCCCAGCTCCCGGGCCAGTATTTCTGCTACGAAGGGCTGGCAGAATCCTCCCTGGCAGCGCCCCATACCGCTCCTTGTGCGTTTTTTGACGCCGTCAATGTCGGTGGCCGGGGGATTTGTGCGGATCGCGGAGATTATCTCACCTTCGCTGACCGTCTCGCAGCGGCAGATGATCCTTCCGTACTTTTTGGGGTCGGCCTTGTATATTTTGCGGCCAGGCAGCCAGTCTTTTTTAAGCTCAGGCTCCATTCCCGCGCCAATGAGAAGATTTCTCACGTAGATTGCAATGGCAGGCGCACTGGTGAGACCCGGTGACTCGATGCCTGCGCAGTTGACAAAACCGTCATTTTCATTGATTATGAAGTCTCCTGTGGAACCGACCGCACGAAGACCGGTGAATGATGTGATGACAGACCGTAGGGGGACGTTTTCCACGCTTTCGTTAACTCCTTTGGTGATGGCGTCAAGGCCTTCCGGAGTGGTGCGCTTATCTTCTTTATCGCCAATGTCGGTGGACGTGGGCCCAAGGATTAGATTTCCGTGGGCAGTGGGGGAGACAAGTATGCCCTTGCCCATTTTTGTGGGCACCTTGAATATCGTGCGGGATACGAGGCTGCCTGCGTCTTTATCGCAGAGCATGTATTCACCGCTCCTGGGTTTTACGGAAAAATCCGCTTTACCTGCAAGAGCCGCTATCTTGTCGGAATAGAGCCCTGCGCAGTTTACCACAAATCTTGATTCGAACGTTCTGCCGTCCGAAGAGGAAACAACATAGTTGCTGTTATTGCGATCGATCCCGGTGACTTCCGTGTTCAGGAACAGAGATACGCCGTTGTCCATGGCGCAACCGAGGGCTGCGATAGCGAGGCTGTAGGGACAAATGATGCCTGCAGACTCCGCAAGAAGTGCGGAAGTGATGTTCTTTGAAAGGGCGGGCTCAATAGCTCTTGCTTCATCGCCCGTCAGTATCGAAAGCTTTGAAACGCCGTTGGCAATGCCGCGGGCATAGAGCTCCTTTACGGTTTCGTCCTGCTCTTTGTCGAATGCCACCACCATGGAGCCGTTTCTCTTATATGGTACGCCCAGCTCCGCAGCCGTCTTTTCCATCATGGAGCAGCCCAGAACGTTGAGCTTTGCTTTCAAAGTCCCGGTTTTTGCGTCAAACCCTGCGTGGACTATGCCGCTGTTTGCTCCCGTGGCGCCCCTGGCCGCGTCGTTTTCCTTTTCAAGCACGGCGACTGAAAGCCGGAATTTCGACAGTTCTCTTGCGATCATACCGCCAACGACCCCGGCCCCTATAATCAATACATCATACATAAGTGAGAGCTACCTCCGTGTGTTTATGTGTTTCCTAATCATAACACAAACAGGTCCCGAATAGAAGTCCTTTGTAGGAGGGTGAAACCAATGAGGCCCAATGAAACCATTGGCAATGGGCAAACCCGGCTTGAGTTAAAAGGCCGATTATGATATAGTTTGAAAAGACGACCGAAGGTGACCGGTAATACAAACGGAGGACACATTTTTGAAAAAGTATATTCTTGCTATAGATGAAGGTACCACCAGTTGCAGAAGTATCATCTTTGACGCTGACTGCGCGGCTGTATCGTTTGGTCAATATGAGCTGAGACAGTTTTTTCCCCATCCCGCCTGGGTGGAGGAGGACCCCGAAGAAATAATCGAAAAACAGATGAAGTCCATAACGAAGGCGATAACCTCCGGCGGTATAGATCCCGAAGAGATAGCCGCTATCGGCATCACAAACCAGCGTGAAACGACCATAGTCTGGAACAAAAACACCGGCAAACCCGTCTGCAACGGCATTGTCTGGCAGTGCAGAAGGACAGCTCCCTTATGCGAAAAGATAGAGGCCCTTGGTTATTCGGATTATATCACGGAGGCCACGGGGCTGAAGCTTGATGCCTATTTCAGCGCGACCAAGATAAAATGGATACTCGACAACGTCCCAAACGCCAGAGAAGAGGCGGAACAGGGAAATCTTCTTTTCGGAACTGTGGACAC
The DNA here is from genome assembly GCA_017444825.1 of Clostridia bacterium. Taxonomy (GTDB): domain Bacteria; phylum Bacillota; class Clostridia; order UBA1212; family UBA1212; genus UBA1212. The sequence goes on along the minus strand of JAFSVU010000034.1, from coordinate 79,764 downwards.
CTGGCTCATCTGGAATCTTACGGGCGGAAAGGTCCACGCGACCGACATGACCAATGCCTCCCGCACCATGCTTTTCAATATCCATACCCTTTCGTGGGACGACAGGCTCCTTGAAATGTTTGATGTTCCGAGGTCCATGCTTCCGGATGTGCTCCCCAGCGGTAGGGTTTACGGTATGGCCGACATATCGGGCTTTAGCATCCCCATCGCAGGTGTTGCGGGCGATCAGCAGGCCGCTCTTTTCGGGCAGTGCTGCTGGAAAGCGGGCGAAATGAAGAATACATACGGAACAGGGTGCTTTCTTCTCGTCAACACGGGGAACGTGCCCGTAAAAAGTGAGAACGGCCTGGTCACCACCATCGCAGCCACCATCGAAGGCGAAGAGCCACAGTATGCTCTTGAGGGCAGTGTGTTCATTGGCGGCGCAATCGTTAAATGGCTGAGGGACCGGCTGGGCCTCATCAAAAACGCCGCAGAGACAGAGGTTCTCGCAAAGCAGGCCGGCTCCACAAAAGGTGCCTACATAGTTCCGGCATTTGCGGGTCTTGGAGCTCCCTATTGGGACATGGATGCAAGGGGAAGCTTTTTCGGAATAACCGGGGCCACGGGAAAGGCGGAGATAGTCCGGGCAGCCATCGAGTCCATTGCCTACCAAACCAATGACCTCGTTCTTTCGATCACCGCCGACATGGGGCAGAGACCTCTTACTCTTAAAGTCGACGGAGGTGCGGCCGCGAACGGCTTCCTGCTTCAGTTCCAGGCTGATCTTTCAAACGTGAAAGTTGCAAAACCCGCCAATAACGAAGCTACGGCTCTCGGCGCAGCTTTCCTTGCGGGGCTTACCACGGGCTTCTGGAAGACCAGAAGAGAGGTGGCCGTAAGGGTAAGAACGGAGAAGGAATACATCCCGGAGATCGACGAGAGCGAGAGGAACATGAAGGTCAAGGGGTGGAAGTGCGCGGTCGAAGCGTGCAGAGCATTTAAATAAAGGGGTGCCGGACAAAGTAAAAAGTAATAGGTAATAAAGTAATAAGTAATAGGGTTTAAATAAAGTAAATATAGGTAAAAGCAACAGGTAATGAGTGTCAGGAGGTTTTACATGGCAGCTGAGGCAGGTTTTATTGAGAAAAAGGTCCTTTCGAGTGACGGTGTGCATATGCTAAATGGCAGAGTGTATCTCCCCGAAGGTGAGCCCAAGGGACTCTTTCACGTTGTGCACGGCATGACTGAGTATATAGCAAGGTACGACTATTTTATGGACCGCATGAGGAAGGAGGGTTTCCTTGTATTCGGCTATGACCATCTTGGCCACGGCGGAACTGCTGCAAACGATGATGAGCTTGGTTTCATTGCCCATAAAGACGGGTGGAAAAGGCTTGTGGAGGACGTTGGCGTGTTCGCAGGTGAGATCAGGAAGGAATATCCCGGGCTTCCGTATTATCTCCTTGGCCACAGCATGGGATCCTTTATCGTCAGACTTGCCGCAAAGGACGTGATAAAGCCCGACAGGCTGATCGTTATGGGTACCGGCGGACCTAATCCGGCGGCGGGTATTGGCGTCGTGCTGACGAAGATCATTGGCGGACTGAAGGGCGAAAAACACCGCTCCATGCTGCTGGGAGGCATCGCATTCGGCTCCTACAACAACAGGTTTAAAGACGAGAATGATGAGCGGTCCTGGCTCACGAAGGACTTGGAGATAAGGGACAGATACAGACACGACAAGTGGTGCACTTACATTTTCACCGCCTCAGCTTACAGAGACCTTATGTATCTTACGAAAAACTGCAATGCAGGTGACTGGTTCAAGGGTTTCCTGGAGGATGTGCCGGTGTTTCTGGTATCGGGCGCCGACGATCCGGTGGGCGATTACGGAAAGGGCGTTACGAAGGTGCACGACAGCCTGGCTAATAACGGTAAAAACGTAAGGATGAAGCTTTACGAAAACTGCAGGCACGAGATACTGAACGACACCTGCCGCGACGAGGTCATATACGACATAATCTCGTTCGTCGGTTGAAAAAGCATTGACCGGTAATAAAAATATGATCCCGCGAAAAGGCTGAAAAAGTCCCGTAAGCGGGATCTTCTTTATTTTTTGAAAAGACGGAAGGATACGAAACCAATGACGGCCGCAATTGATGACAGGGCGACGAAAAGAATGATGGCAGCGTCCCAGCCGAAATTATCTGCGGCGCTTCCGAGGCCGTAGGCGCTTATGGTGGAGCCTGCGTAGCAGCAACCGTTGAGGATGCCCGAGATAAGCCCCGATCTGCCTGAGTTCTTAAAGTGGAACGGTATCACCACGGTGATACATGTGTTTATGCAGTGGGACATGAAGGATATCAGCGCGAAAATAAATGCCGACACGATAAACGAAAGACCGATCAAAACCTTAAGCAGCACCGAGAACCCGACGCAAAGCGTGAAGAATGATGCGGTCAGCAGTACCGGATTTTTGATGTATTTTTGCGCAAATACCGTGAATGCGCCGCAGAGACCGGATATGAGAGGCAATATGAGGGAAACGAGGATCGCCACACTGTCGCCAAGCCCGTAAATGTCCTTCAGCATGCCGGGCACCCAGGTCTGTAGGCCGTCCTTTAAGAAATTGCAGATGACCGCAAACAGAGCAAAGACCATCACCGTGAGGACCATTGTTTTTGTGAACTTTCCCGCAGAATTCGTGGCTTTCCCGAAAGCCTGCGCCGGTTCTTCTCCCTTAACCGGCGCAGGCCCCCCGGAGGACAGGCTTCCGGTGCTGACAGCATTGGTTCCTTTTATCCTCCTGCAGGTGGGTTCAAAAGTGACTGCCCATGTCACGGCCACAGCCAGGAGTACCGCCGCGGCGAAGGGGAATATAAGCATGAAATCTCCGAGCTCGGTAAAGAGAAAGCTTGCAAAGTAGGTGATGAACGTGCCGACGGCAGTGGTGGAACCCAGAACTACCAGGGCGGTCTTAAGGTGCTTTTCGTCGAGGTTTTCCGTCAGTATGTTCACGATGGAGCTCCAGAGGACCGACTGGGCAATGCCGTTTATAAGCCACACGTATTTTATAACGTGAAAGGGGAGTCCGGAGAAAACGGCAATGTTCGCGAGCGACGTGACCAGCAGGACCGCAGGGAACAGTATCTTTTTGTTGTATTTTTTACAGAGTAAGCCGTTTATGAACTGCCCCGCGCCGTAGGCGAAGAAAAAGAACGTGGTGACAAGGCCCGCATCCTCGTGTAGGACGCCAAACCGGTCCATGATATTGGTTATGTTGGAACTGAAACTGTACCTGCCAAGGTAGGAGAACGTATAGACAAACCAGCAAAGAGCTATGAGCCTTGCCTGGGGACCGAATGTGAAGCGCGGACCTGACTTTTTTTCGGTTATTTCATCCTTTTTTAACATGGATCCTCCCGCCGGAAATTCTACTTTAGGCCGCAGCCTATGTCAAGGCTCCCGCCGTAGAAGAAACCTTGAAAACGGGAAATATATTGAAAAATAACGGATGTGATAGTAAAATAATAAGTTGTAAAATCCTTTCGAAAGGGACAGTGGCGGTCAGCAGCTTGATTACTAACGAGATGAAATTCGACGGCTCCTACGAGGATGCCAGAAATATTTTCGGCAGGAACGATGAGAACATAGCGATCATCGAGGACGCTTTCGCCGTTTCCGTGACTTTAGGTGACGGAAATATAATTGTTGAGGGCGAAAAAACCGCGGATGTATCCCATGCGATCAGCGTTCTTTCTTCGCTTTTTGAGGCTGCCGGGACAGGTGAGCATATAACAAGGCATCTTGTGGCATATTACTGCGACAGCGAGACCGTGGGGAAGACAAAGAACCCGTCTCAGATACTGACCGACTCCGTATGCCTGAACGCAAAGGGCGCGCCAATAAGGCCCAAAACTGCGGGCCAGCGGGAATACATAGAGACCATATCTAAGAATACCGTCACATTCGGCATAGGTCCCGCAGGCACCGGAAAGACTTTCCTTGCAGTCTGTAAAGCCGTATCGGAACTTCGCAAAAACCATGTGTCACGGATAGTGCTGACAAGACCAGCCGTGGAGGCGGGTGAGAAGCTGGGTTTTCTGCCCGGCGACCTTCAGGACAAGGTGGATCCATACCTCAGGCCTCTTTATGATTCGCTTTTTGAGATCATGGGCGCCGAGTCCTTCCAGAAGAAACTGGAAAAGGGCGTGATCGAGATCGCTCCGCTGGCATATATGAGGGGCAGGACGCTGGACAATGCGTTTATAATCCTTGACGAGGCTCAGAACACCACGAAAGAGCAGCTTAAAATGTTCCTGACCCGTATCGGAAACGGTTCCGTTGCCGTCGTCAACGGCGACATCACCCAGGTGGACCTTCCGAGAGACAACATATCGGGGCTTAAGACTGCGCCGCAGATACTCGAAGGGATCGAGGGCATTGGTTTTGTATATTTCACAGAACGCGACGTGGTGAGACACGAGCTTGTAAAACAGATAATCAAAGCATACGAAAAATATGAGAAGGGGAATGTATAAACATGATAGTTGAGTTCTTTTGCGCGCCTTCGGTGAACAGATCATATTCGGAGGAAAACGAGGAGACTGTCAAAATAGAGAGCAAGGACCTGGTTTCCGATGAGGAGCTCGCAAGGTACAGGAGCGTTATCGAAAAGGTGCTGGAGACTGCCGAGGCGAGATTTCCGGACTTTGCCGCCGACACGGGCACTACGGTCAACGTTTACCTTGTGGACAACGACATGATCCGTGAGATGAACCGGGAACAGAGGAATATTGACAGGGCGACAGACGTGCTGTCCTTTCCCTTCCTGGCCCTCAAGGAGGCAGACGGGGTCATCGATGAGTACGACCTGAATCCGGACAACGGCGCCATAATGCTGGGCGAGATCGTGGTATCCGCCGAGAAGATGGCGGAGCAGGCAAAAGAATACGGCCACGGCACCGACCGGGAACTGGCATTCCTTGTGTGCCATGGTTTCCTGCACCTTATGGGCTACGACCATGAAGAGAAAAAAGACGAGGAAAAAATGTTCCCGCTGACGGAGAGCATCCTCGAAGAAGCCGGTTTCGGCAGATAATATCGGTTGTTTTATTCCGGCACGAACGGGAATAAAAGAAAGGATTAAAAATGATCAAATATCTGATGGACTGTCTCGAAAGAGTCGACAGAGAGCATTCATACAAAAACATATTCCGCGTGATGTGCGGACATGAGGATATGCCCGCCGTGGAGTGGAAGCTTAAGGGTGAAAAGAAAAAGATCACCTTCGCAGACCAGGAGTTTGCGGTGGAGTACTGCGCAGGCAGGATCAATGAACTCCTCGAAGGTGTGGAAAAAGGCTTTGTATGCCTGAAGCTTGCCAACTGTCCCGAGTGGTTCAGCATTTACTGGGGCATCCTGGCAGCGGGGTATAAGGCATTTCTTATCGACGCAAGACACGACAGGGACCTTACCCAGTATTTCATCGATGAATCAAAGGCAGTCGCTATAGTCGCGAACGACGGGATCACCTACGAAGGCACGAAGACCGTTAACGCCGGCGACATCATCAAACTTGACCGCGCCGAGATCATTGAGATCGTAAACAAAGCGGACAGGACCTCTTCCTCAAGGGAGGAGAGACTCTCAAAATACGTCTGGGGCGACGAGGTGGCGCTCTGCACGTCCGGAACCACAAGCACCGCGAAGATCTTTGTGTACAACGGTGAATCCATGGTCCAGCAGGTGCTCTCTGCCGAGTGCATCATAAAAAGAAACGAGATAATCTGCGACGATAAACCAAAGAAAAACCTTTGCTTCCTGCCGCTCAACCATATCTTCGGTTACATGGCGAACTACATGTGGTATTCCTTCTTCGGATCATCACAGATCATGCCGGAGAAGATAGCTCCCTCAGTGCTCCTTTCCACCTGCAGAGACTTCGGCGTGACCCATATCCTTGCGGTGCCGCTCCTTGCGAACAACATCGCCAAGGGCATCAAGCAGAAGGTGGCCAAGCAGCCCAAATTCAAACAGGCAATGTTTAACCTTATGCTCAGGATCAGCTACTTCTGCCAGCGGATCAACACGGGCTTCGGCATAAAGGTGGCAAAGGGCCTCTTTAGGAAGTCGGTCCTTTCGTCATTGGCGGGTGACACGGTGCGCTGCATCATCATAGGCGGCGGCCACGTGCTTCCGGAGTCCATGCGCATCATCAATTGCATTGGTTATTACACCCTCTGCGGCTTCGGAATGACCGAGGTGGGCATCTCATCCCTCGAAATGAGGTACAACATCAAGTACAGGCTCATGGGCAACGTGGGAACGCCCCAGGAAAAGATCGAGTACAAGATCATCCCCATGGACGAGAACAACGCCAATGTAGGCGAGCTCGTGCTGAGAGGCAGATCCATCCACAGCGGAATGCTGAAGCACGGAGAACCTGCTCCGGCTGACCTTGACGAAAACGGCTGGTTCAAAACGGGCGACATAGGCCGCCTTGACAGCTACGGGGCTCTCTTTATCGAGGGCAGATTGAAGGAAGTCATAATCAACGAATCCGGCGAAAACGTATACCCGGACGATCTGGAAAATGCGTTCCTCTCCCTCGAAAACGTTAAAACCTATACTGTCCTTGGCGTCAAGAAGCCCGACAGCTCGTACGAGGATATCGCTCTTGTCTGCCAGGTGGAGGACGGTACCGTGGAAAGCAAGGAGGCTCTGGAAGCCCTCAGGGAGGACATCGCAAAGCTCAACGGAACCCTTCCTGTGTATAAGAAGATCAACTATGCTCTCGTGACGGAAGACGAGCTGCCACTTGCCAATGGCATCAAGATCAAGAGACTCATAGTTAAGAGAAGGATCGAAAACGGCGAGGGCAACTTCGTGAAGCTGGACAGCCTTAAATAATCAACCGGAGATCTGATTTGGAAAGATGCGCTAACGTGGTACTGAGAATACTTGTCATAGCGGCCTGCATCGTCATCGCGGTGTCGGGTGTGTATCTCTATTGCCTCGAAGGCGTCAAATCCTATTACGATCCGGCGGAGGGCGACCTGTTCAACTCCTCCATGGAACTTAAAAACATATTCCCCATGAACGACGGAAGGATCGTGGTCGTGGGAACCTTTCTCCCGGGAGACGACGTGTACGGTGCACCTTCGGTGTTCCTGAAGTCGTACGATGAAAAGGGCAATGTTGCGGACATCTCAAGCGTGACCCTTGACGACGACTATTCCTTCTGCTCCGCGGTTTCGGACGGAGAGCTTGTCCTGATCATCGCGAACAATTCCGTTGGCGATATTAAAACATACGGCATGACCTCTGATTTCAGGCTCACGTCAATGGACTCAAGAACGGCGTCATCAGAGGATAAACTGACTCTCCGTGCGGGCATCATCCATTCGAAGCCATTTATTGCGGTGATCGAAAACGGTTACGACGTGCTCATAAAGAGCGGAACCAGGACCCTCCTTGACGCGGAGCTTTCGGAGGATGTGAATATCGACAGCGTTTATTTCTCCGGGAACACTTTTTACCTTACAGGAAAGGTTAAGGTGGCGGAGGATACTTTCCCCTACATTTGCGGCTTTGCCATGTCCGGCTACAAAAAATTTGAGATAACGGTCTCCGAGAAATTCAGGGATTTCAAGATAGACGGTATGGTATTCCTCGCCGACGGAAAGACTTACGTGACGGGAAGACAGTTTAACGCCACGGCTTACAGTGTGGCTGCCGGCAACGCGGGTATGAGCGATTCGGATATCGTGGCATCTTCCGGAACCGTAGGCGACAGAGCGGTCATATCGGAGAGATCCTACGGACCGGTGTTCATAACCAATGACTACATCAGCGATCCCTGGTGCACCAGATTCATATGCCCGATCGATGCCGACACCGGTGAGCTGGGAAAGATGGAAAAGCTCCTTGACGACGGGCCGGACCTTGGCGTTACCGACATTTTCTATTCGGATGCCATGACACTGAAGGAGGGCGCGACTGCAGACAACCCGGAAAACAAGACCGTGATAGCGACTCTCGTTTCAAAACACGCGAACACCTCCTCCGATGCGTCTTACGTGGTCAACGTATACCTGCTCTTCAACGATATGACCACGTCTCTTTCCGCGGATATCGTGGTTCCTTCGGATCATTATTATTACCCGGGCACCGCTTCGGACGGAAGCCTTTTCGTGTACACAGGCATCTCGGACGAGGGAAACAGGGTTATCTTCTCAATGAAGCACTATGCCGGAACTGCGGAGGCGGCCAGAGAGCAGACGAGCCTGCCGGTACTCAAAGAGGCGGCCTCGTTTATAGCGTCAAAGATAGATGCGGAATTCATTGTTTTCTGCGCGGTCTACCTGATCCTTTATACCACTGCCAGATACCGGGGCACCGACAATGCGAAGACCCTGAGGGAGGCCGAAGCGGAAGAAGCCGGAGGCTGACCGGACGTTTATGACGTACCGTTTTACGCTTGAAATTTTTTTAAAAATTCAGTATTGAAATTCTTGTCAATCCCTTGTATAATGAACCGGTAAATGCATGGAAAATGCAATTCTTGACATATTTTGGAGGTACCAGTTGTGAAAACTATGAAGTATTTGAAGGCCGTTATCGCTTCACTGCTCGTTCTTGCCTGTGTTCTTTCGCTTCTCGCATGCAACAAGAAGCCGTCGAAACAGAATGATGATGGAGTTCTTCCGCAGCAGCACATAAACCAGAGATATTATTTCCAGCAGGGCTACAGAACCGACTGGGACGTTCTGGAAGTAGATGCTGACAAATATATGTTAGACAGAGATACGGGACTTGTTATGGTTCTTGCTCCTGTTGAGACAGAAAAAGATGATGAGGGAAATGACGTTCCCGTTAAAGTTATCACAAAGGATGCCGACGGAAACGATGTTGAGTCACATAAAGCTATTGAAGGCGTTGAGTACTGCATCTATTACTACAACGGCGAAGGCGTTTACATGACCACTTCGAGAGCAGACATCGTAGGATGGCTCTCCGATCCTTCCAGCAAGCATTATTTCAATTCAAAGCACTTCAGAGGCGCACCCCGTGAGACATACCTCACAAAGGACGACCCGATCCTTTACACCGCTAAGTGGAGTAAGCTCCAGTTCACATCTCAGACCTACACGTTCACAAAAGACGGTGAAGATTACCGCGGCATTTACAACATAGTTATGTCAGGTCTTGAATACTTCGTCATCACGTTCGAAGCTAAGGCTGACCTTTACGATTATTACTATGAGTACTATGAGGAGACTATAGGCGACTTCAGAAAGAAGGGCTGGGAAACTTCAGACGTAGGCTGATAACGTTTAAGCTATAAAAAAGATTTCCACCGTCCGGTAAGGGCGGTGGATTTTTGGTTAAAAATGTATAAAGTACTTTTCCAAAACGAGAATATCATTGCCGTTGAGAAAGAGCAGGGCTTTCCCTGCGAGCCTTCGAAGGATGACGGCGACTGTCTCATTGATGCCGTTAAAAGAAACGAAGACCATTCCGCAGAGCTTTGCCACAGACTTGACCGCAACACGGGAGGCATAGTCCTCATGGCAAGAAGCTCCGGAATTCTGGAGCTTATGGAACAGGCTCAGAAGGACAAGCTGATAACAAAAACTTATGCGGCGGTCGTTGTGGGCAACGCTTTTACGAGGTTTGGCGACGGTAAAAGTTTTGTGACCTTAAAAGCTTATCATTTCAAAGATGCGAAGCTTGGCAGAGTATACATTTACGATTCTCCGAGGAAGCTGGCGAGGCCGATCGAGACAAGAGTCCGCCCGGTAACTTACTACCCGGGCAGCTGTACCACGCTTCTCGAAGTGATACTCGGTACGGGAAGGACCCACCAGATAAGGGCCCATCTTGCGCATACCGGTTTTCCTGTGGCGGGGGACGGAAAATACGGTAAAAATACCGACAATAAACGACTCGGGTTCAGGTATCAGGCGCTGTGGGCAAGGAAAATCGAATTTGACCGGAGTATATGTGAAAAGACCGGTCTGCCCCGTGTGCTGGATTCGACCCCGCGGTTTGAAACGGTAAAAAAGAAAGGTTGAATTTATCTGGAATTTTTTTGGGCCAAGGCCTATGAAAACAGTTGACAATATTACCGCAAGAGTGTAAAATAGCCTTTGTCTGTTTTGAAGTCAGCGTTTTGCGCGCTGTTTGAGGCAGCCGCGAAACAAAAAATACCAGCTTTTAAGCAGGAGGTGTGTAACATGATTTGCCCTAAGAGAAGATGGTCCAAGGCGAGAAGTCGTTCAAGAAGAGCTAATTACAAAATTGAGGCGCCCGCGCTCGTAAAGTGCCCCCAGTGCCATAATTTCAAGCTTGCTCACGCTGTGTGCGGATCCTGCGGTTACTACAAAGGCCGCGAGGTCATAAAAATGTCCGAAGAATGATAGTCGCTTAAACAGCTGTTGATTTATATCGTACAGCTGTTTTGGATATTTTGAGGCATCATACTTGTACAGCTTTAGTGAGATACTGCCTTTGACCGGATTATTGTATCGATCCGCGAAATGACAGTATTTTTTTTGAAGGAAGGACTTCGGTTCCCCGGAGGTGTCGCGCCATATGGACGGTAAATTGCAGAATAAGATCATCTGCGGCGTTAGGCGCGGAGGACCTGCCGGAAGAGCAGGAATACTTCCCGGGGACGCATTGGTTTCGGTAAACGGAAAGCCCGTGACCGACGTGTTCGACTACAGGTATTTTATTGCCGATGCCGATCCCGTGGTTGTGGTTGAGAGAAACGGCGAAGAGCTGGCGTTCGTGCTTGAAAAGGACGAATATGAAGATCCGGGAATGGAGTTCAAAAACCCGCTTCTTGCAGAGGAGCTTTCCTGCGCAAACAAATGCGTGTTCTGTTTCATAGACCAGATGCCGGAGGGCATGCGGGATACTCTGTATTTCAAGGATGACGACCTGAGGCTTTCATTCCTTACCGGAAACTACGTGACGCTTACGAACTGTCCCATGGCCGAACTGAAGCGGCTTGCGGGATACCACATTTCACCGGTAAACGTTTCGATCCACACCATGAATCCCGAGCTGAGAGTAAAGATGCTTGGACACAAAGGCGCGGGGAACATTGAGGAAAAGCTCATGGTGCTCCTGAACGCGGGGATCACGGTGAACGGTCAGATAGTGCTTGTGCCGGGCTGGAACGACGGCGCGGAGCTTAAGTACACTCTTGACAGGCTTCTTGCTCTTCCGGAGAACTTTGAGTCCGTGTCGGTGGTTCCGGTGGGTCTGACAAAATTCCGTGAGGGCCTTGCCGAGCTTAAGCCTTTCACAAAGGAGGGCGCCGCAAAGACTCTTGACCTCATTGAGGATTACAGGACCATGGCCCGCATCACAAGAGGAAACTCCTTCGTCTATGCGTCGGATGAGTTCTACATCCTTGCGGAAAGGCCTCTCCCTTCCGAAGATCAGTACGACGGGTTCCCTTCCCTGGAGGACGGAGTCGGCATGCTGACTCTCCTCGAAAAAGAAGTGAACGAATACCTGGAGGGCCCGGAAACCGCCGGCAGGTTAAAAAGAAAGCTTTGGTTTAAAGGGAAAAAAATCACGGGGACCGTTGCCACAGGTGAGATCGCAAGGGACAAGCTCGCGGAACTTGCGGAAAAGGTCTCGTCGTTTGCGAAAAGCTGCGGCAAGACCGTAGATATTAAGACCGTGGCGGTAAAAAATGATTTTTTCGGTCAAGGCGTCACTGTTTCGGGACTTATCACCGGGAGAGATCTGGTCAGTCAGATCGGTGACATTGGCGATAACGGCGGCAGAGTGTTCATCACCGTCAATATGCTCCGCTCGGGTGAGAACGTATTCCTCGACGATATGACCGTGAAAGAGGCGGAGAAAAAGCTCGGCGCAAGGATCGTAAGCGTCGGGAAGTCCGGCGCTGATTTTGTGAACGCGCTCCTGCTCGGATGAGTCGGGCATTGGTTAGAGAAAGACAAAACGGAGGTTTATATGGGAAGATCCGTGGTTGCGATAGTAGGCAGGCCTAATGTAGGTAAATCATCGCTGTTTAACTACATTATCGGCAGAAGGATATCGATCGTTGAAGACACCCCAGGAGTTACGAGGGACAGAATATATGCGGACACCGAGTGGAGGGGAAGAAAGATATCTCTCGTGGATACGGGAGGCATAGAACCCGCTTCGGAAGAGGTGATCCCCGCCCAGATGAGGAAGCAGGCCGAAATGGCCGTGGAGCTTGCCGACGTTATCGTTTTCATGGTGGATTCGAAAGAGGGCATGACCGCGGCGGATTCCGAGATCGCTTCCATGCTCATGAGATCCGGAAAACCCCTGGTGCTTTGCGTGAACAAGGTGGACAACATCGGTGAACCGCCTCCGGAGATATATGAGTTCTATTCCCTCGGCATCGGAGACCCGGTGGTGGTTTCGGCTACACACGGCCTTGGCATAGGTGACCTTCTGGACGCTGTCTTTGAACACCTGCCTGATGAAGCGGATGATGAGGTTGACGAAGAGACCTTGAGGGTCGCCATCGTCGGGAAGCCGAACGCGGGCAAATCCTCTCTAATTAACAGGATACTCGGCGAGAACAGGGTGATAGTCAGTGATATTGCCGGAACGACCAGGGATGCCGTGGACACCTTCGCCACGATAAACGGGAGAAAGTTCTGCTTCGTTGATACCGCGGGCATGCGAAAACGGGGCAAAATTACCGAAAATATAGAGCGGTACAGCATTATCAGAGCCCTCGACGCCGTGGACCGCTGCAACGTCTGCGTCATAGTTGTGGACGCCACCGACGGAGTCACCGAGCAGGACACGAAGATCGCCGGATACGCCAATGAAAAGGGCAAGGGCATCATAATAGCCGTCAACAAATGGGATCTGGTGGTGAAGGACACGGGAACGCTGGAGGCCTACAGGGAGCAGGTGCTGAACAGCTTTAACTTCATCATGTTTGCTCCGGTACTTTTCATTTCGGCTCTCACCGGCCAGCGGGTCAGGAATCTCTATGACACGATCGTGGACGTTAACACCGAAAACAGGAAGCGTATTTCCACCGGCATGCTGAATGACGTACTGAACGAAGCTGTGGCAGTGGTCCAGCCTCCATCCGACAAGGGCAAGAGACTGAAGATATACTACATGACACAGGTGGCCGTCGCTCCACCCACGTTCTGCATATTCTGCAACAGTGAAAAGCTGTTCCATTTTTCTTACCTGAGATACATTGAGAACAGACTCAGGAAGAACTTCGGTTTTCAGGGCACACCGCTGGTCTTTAAGATCCGCGAGAAGTCGGAGAAGCAGGCGTCCGAGGAGAATGTGAGGTAGTGCGATATGTTTGACGTCATTGGTTTTTTGCTTATAGTTCTGTTTGCTCTCATCGGCTATCTTCTGGGAAGCCTCAATGCGGGTGTTCTGGTCTCAAAACTCGTTTACCACGACGACGTACGCAACCACGGAAGCGGCAATGCGGGCACCACCAATATGCTCCGCACCTTCGGCAAAAAAGCCGCCGCTCTAACGCTTGTCATTGACTTCATGAAGGGCATCGTTGCATGCTTTTTACCGTGCATTATCCTTTACGTGATAGTTGCGGACCACAAGCTGGGTCTTAACTGCATGATGGGCGCGGCCTGCGGGTGCGTTGCCGGCCACAACTGGCCCTGCTATTTCGGATTTAAAGGCGGAAAAGGCGTGCTCGTGTCATTCTCCGTGATGCTGTTCATGGCGCCGCTTCCGGCTCTCCTTGCGCTGCTTGCGTTCATAATCGTCGTTGCGATATCAAGGTTCGTGTCTCTCGGCTCGGTGATCGCCGCTCTGGTATATCCCGTGCTGGTGTTTTTCGTTGGCGGGTGGCCGGAAAACACGAAGGGACTCACCACGTTTTTCGTCATATCCGTCTGCCTTGCGTCGCTGCTCATAATCAGGCACGCCTCCAATATCGGACGGTTGGTCAAGGGCAAGGAGTCCAAGCTCTCCTTCAAAAAATAACCGGAGGTCTCCATGGGGTTCAAAAAATATCTCAATGACTACAGACTTGAAAACGTCGAGAACAAAAAAGGCAAGATCGTAACCAAGGCATTCTACAGAGGCGACTACTTTGTCTACAGGTACAGGGGCGAGGAGTTGAAGAGGGCGAGGATAACCGTCATTTCCTGCTCTGCCTGCCTTCTGGTTGCTTTTGTGCTGGGCCTTGTGTTCTACCGCAACAGCGGATTTACGTCCCAATACTACACGCTGGCTCCGTATCTGCTTTGCCTGTTCCCGATATTCTACCTTTGCCTTGCCGTTTATAACGTTATAAAGACGGGAGAGGGCGTGAAGACAGACCGGGAACACAAGGACGGTATCCACGACAGGATCGCCAAGTGCACCACCGGAATAATGATACTTGACGGCCTCTGCTTTGCAGGGCTGATCGTTTCCACGGTTCTGAAGATAACGGGTGTTGAGACCAGACCTTTTCTTTACACGGATGCCGTGTTTATTGCCGCTTCATCGCTGGTTTTAATGCTTTCCGCGGCGGTTTTTGTATCCAAAAAGAAGCTTGTAATGGAAAAAATGTGATATTCTATATTAAAAAGTAAGTCTTTAAAAAAAGTATTGACACATTTTCTTTTTGTATGTTAAAATTTTATGCGTATTTAGTATCGAGAAATTCAGTTTGTGGGTTTTCCCGTGACTCATATCTCAGCTAATAATTATTATTTTATGGAGGTAAAAATGAAAAAGATTTTAAAAATTTTTGCTCTTTTTCTGGCTGTAGCTTTGCTCTGCACTGCTTTTGCAGGATGCCAGCCCACTGACCCGGGCACGAAACCTACAGAGGCTCCGGCTGATGCTACTCCGAATCCGGGACAGGCCGATCCGACCGCAGCTCCTGTTGAAGAATATAAGGGCGCTGACACACTCGTTGTCGGTTATTCAAGATTCTCCGGAAAGTTCAGCCCGTTCTTTGCAACGACTGCTTATGACGTTGACGTTGCCGCTATGGTTAACGTTGGCCTCATTTCCACAGACCGTGAAGGAAACGTTGTCTACAAGGGCATCGAAGGCGAGAAGAGAAAATTCAACGGAACAGAATATACCTACAAGGGCATGTCCGATGTTACAGAAACGATCAACAAAGACGGAACAGTTGATTATAACATCAAGCTCAGAGAGGGCGTTAAGTTCAGCGACGGCCAGCCCCTCACGATCGACGACGTTATTTTCTCCATCTACGTATTCTGCGATCCTACTTACAGCGGATCCACCACTTTCTCCGCTCTTCCGATAGTCGGTATGGCTGACTACAGAAAGAACATGGCTACCCGTATGAATGCCATCCTCGCTGCAGGCCGCGGAAACGTGTCCTCCGGTGTTACCCAGGAAGATACCGATTTCTTCTGGAGCAAGTTCGACGAAGTCGGCGTTGCTTACGCACAGGAGATCGTTGACGCTGTCTACTCCGCATATGCAGCAAAATATGCTGAGGGAACCATTGGCAAGACTGCCGATGAGATCAAGGACGACGCAGGCTGGAAGACCGTTCTCGGTATGGCTCTCTGGGGATTCGGTTCAATGAAAGACGGAAAATTCGTTTCTGCTGTTTCAGGAACCGAGTTTGACTGCGTTGAGAACTTCCCTGATGCCAGCTTCTACTGGAGCGAGATCCGCAGCAATTACAAGGACACCATTTCCGGCATCGATAAGGAAGCCGCAGGCGATCCTTTCTCCGAGCTTTTAACTAAAGCTCTCGGCGATAAGGCTGCTTACTACGATGAGGCTGTTGTTCTCGGTGATTCCGCCGCTAACATTGCCGGTATCGTTAAAGTAAACGACTACGAACTCAACGTTAAGATGACTGAATTCGACGCTACAGCTATTTACCAGCTGGGCATCACCATCGCTCCTCTCCACTACTACGGAGACAAGGCTAAGTATGATTACGCCAACAACAAGTTCGGCTTCGACAAGGGCGACCTCACAACCGTTAAGGCAAAGACCAGCACTCCTATGGGCGCAGGCGCTTACATTTTCCAGAGCTACGCTGACGGTGTTGTAACCTACAAGAGAAACGAATCCTACTATCTTGGCACACCTAAGATCACTTACATCAAGTTCCAGGAGACCGATGACGCCGATAAAGTTCCGGGCGTTGAGAGCGGAACGTTCGACGTAACTGATCCTTCCTTCAGCGATCAGGCTGTTGAAGCTATCAAGAAGATCAACAATAACGGCGCTATCACAGGCGACAAGATCACAACCAACACAGTTGACAACCTCGGCTACGGCTACATTGGCGCTAACGCTACCACTGTTAAAGTCGGCACCGACTCCGGAAGCAAAGAGTCCAAGGCTCTCCGTAAAGCTTTCGCAACTCTCTTCGCTGTATACAGAGATACAAACATCTACTCCTACTACAAAGAGAGAGCTTCCATCATCCAGTATCCTATTTCCAACACTTCCTGGGCTGCTCCGAAGCCGAACGACGAAGGATATGCTCTTGCATACTCCAAGGATGCAGAAGGCAAGGACATCTACACAGCTGAGATGACTCAGGACCAGAAATACGAGGCCGCTCTCCAGGCAGCTATCGGATTCTTTAAGGCAGCCGGATACACATGGGATGACTCCGCTAAGAAGTTCACCGCTGCTCCCGACGGCGCTAAGATGGAATATGAAGTAATCGTCCCCGGCGACGGTACCGGCGATCACCCTGCATACGGTATTCTTACTGATGCTCAGAAGGCTCTCGAGTCCATCGGCATTAAGCTTAACATTAATGACCCGTCCGACTCTAACGTCCTCTGGGATGCTCTTGACGCAGGAACCCAGGATTTCTGGACAGCTGCTTGGGGCGCAACGGTTGACCCTGATATGTATCAGATATACTACAGCCAGAACATAGTCGGTATCGAAGGCTCCTCCGAGTCCAACCACTACCACATCCAGGACGAGACACTTGATAAGAAGATCCTCGACGCTCGTAAGAGTGCTGACCACGCTTACAGAAAAGCTATCTACAAAGAGTGCCTTGACATTATCATGGATTGGGGCGTTGAGATCCCGACATACCAGAGACAGAACGCTGTTATCTTCAGCACAGAGCGTGTCAACATGAGCACAGTAACTCCTGACATCACCACCTTCTGGGGCTGGATGAATGATATCGAACTTCTCGAAATGAATCCTGCCAAGTAATGAACAGGTAATACTTAGTTTAACTTAAGTAAAATAAAAAATGGCGGCAAGCACCCGTTCATCTGCGTGCTTGCCGCTAATATAATTGCAAAGGAGAACTTTTATGTTCAAGTTTATAGTCAAGAGACTGCTCCTTAGCGTCGTTATATTCTTTTTTGCGATGTTTTTGATATACACGCTGATATACTGTCTGCCTACAAGTTATGTCGAAAGTACCGCAAGAGAACTGGCGTCCGCATCCTCAAAGATGGGTGGAAAGACCTATCACGAGTGGCTGGAGCAATTAAATGAAGAGTACGGCATGAATAAGGGCCTTGTAGGAGGTTATTTTTCATGGCTGGGGAATGCCGTTCAGGGCAAATTCGGCGACAGCTGGAAATGGAACATGCCTTGTACGGAAAAATTCTCCAAGGTTATCTGGAACAGTTTCTTCCTAGGACTTGTAGCATTTATAATTGAAACTCTTATTGCCATCCCTCTCGGAGTACTTGCCGCGAGGAAACAGTACAGTATCACGGATTATACCGTTACCTGTGTTTCGCTTATAGGCATCTCTCTTCCCACATTCTTTGTCGCCACTATTTTAAAACTCGTGTTTGCGGTCAGACTTCAGTGGTTTGACATCAGCGGCATGCATTCGAGGGATTACATTGCCGAAAATGCAACAGCCTGGACCTCGTTCCTGGACGTTGCAAAGCATTTCGTTCTTCCGGCTCTTACTTTGATATTTGTAGGAATCGGCGGTCTTATGCGTTACACAAGAACGAACATGCTGGAGGTCTTGAACGCGGATTACATCAGGACTGCCAGGGCCAAAGGCCTTCCCGAAAGCAAGGTCATCGGCTACCATGCTTTCAGAAATACGTTGATCCCGATAGTTACCATACTTGGCGGATCTCTTCCGGGACTTTTTTCCGGTGCTCTTATCACCGAGACGCTGTTTGCTCTCGACGGTATTGGCTATGCATCATATTACTCCATGACAGGCGGAGATATTCCGTTCACAATGTTCTATCTCTCGCTCATGTCTATTCTGACTCTTCTCGGAAACCTGATTTCCGATATTCTCTACGCGGTCGTAGACCCGAGAGTTCGTGTGAATTGAGGTGATGAAAGTGGCAGATTACAAACCAAATCATTTGAATGAGAAACTGAAGGAACGCGAGCAGGAGGAACTTAAGAACAAGGATCTGAATTCCTCTGAAAACAAACCCCTGGCCCTTGACGATTCACAGCGTGTAAAGGTCCTCAGCCCTGCAAGGCTTGTAACAAAGCGTTTCCTTAAAAATAAACTGGCCATCACGGGACTTGCTATTCTTATAGTAATGTTCACGATGTGCTTCCTTGGCGCTGCTCTCTATCCTTACGGACAGACTGATAAATTCTATAAAATTGCGCCTCTTGAACTCGATTATGCCGTCTGCGGCGAGCTCTCTTCCTATACGAAGTATTTCGTCAATGAAGCCGACATGAATGATCCCGTGCTGGACGATCTCAAGCTTAAGTTTGACTCCTATATCATACAGATGGAGTCGTCGAATGAGACCGAGCTCAGTGTGCTCCAGGGCGATATAGAATTTATCATTGAGAAGGTCGTTGACCGTGTGTACGTGGGCTATATTGCTGCCCAAATGGAAGATTTCGGCACTTTTGACCCCATCCTCGGCGAGATCACTGCCGGCGAGACCGTGGAGGGACTTGCCGAAGTTCTTAGCTCTGCTGTAAAAGAGAAAAAGGAATCCGTCGAGTTTGACGGAGATATCTATTTCATTAAGCAGGTCTCCAAAACGAAGGTTTCCCTGTCGCGTCTTACGGCCATTGACGGTGAAAAGAAGACCATCATTGCCACAAAGCTCGTATTCGACGCTGTAAATCACAAGGAACAGATCGATAATAAGTTTAAGATCGCCGTTCTTCAGAACATTGCGGATCAGACGAAACCCTTCACGTACGGTGATAAGTCTTATAGCTTTGACCAGGAGGACAGTGACAACCTTATCATCAAGGATGAAAGCGGTGATCCTTACGTATATATTTCAAGGTATTCCACAAGACACGCCTCCGGTGAGGACTCTCTTGATCTGACATTCAAGATGAAGGCGGCTTCCATTGTGGATCAGTTGGAAGCGGAAAATGCCGCCACTTACTCTTTTGAGTACGAGGTGCCCCAGATCAATCCCGATACGGAGCAGTACGATCTCGATGAAAACGGAAATATCATTCTTACGAAAGAGACCGTAAACGTTGTCCGCAAGGAAACTGCCGGCGAAAGAAGCTTTTATTTCAAGTACAACATGAACCGGAAGCTTATCACCATCTATGAAAAGCCTTCGGCGGCCCATATTCTCGGTACGGACGGCGACGGTTATGACGTATTTGCACGTATCCTGTTCGGCGGACGCGTATCGCTTCTGGTGGGCTTCGTCGTTGTTATCCTCGAGACTATCCTTGGCGTTATCATGGGCGGTATCGCAGGCTTCTTCGGCGGATGGGTGGACACCCTTATCATGAGGCTTGTTGATATATTCTACTGCATACCTACAATGCCTATCATGATCATCCTCGCTTCGGTATTCGACGCATATAAGGTTGACCCGTACCAGAGACTGTTCTGGATGATGGTGCTGCTGGGCGTGCTGGGATGGTCCGGTATAGCAAGGCTTGTAAGAGGCCAGATCCTCTCCTTAAGAGAACAGGAGTTCATGATAGCTGCGGAGGCTACCGGTCTTCGTACGAGCAAGAGGATATTCAAGCATCTCGTTCCTAACGTAATGCCTCAGCTTATCGTATCCATGACGATGGGCCTCGGCGGAGTTATCCTTACCGAGTCCTCCCTCTCATTCCTGGGCCTTGGCGTTAAGCACCCGCTTGCTACGTGGGGAAATATGATCAACTCGGTTTCCACCATAGAAGCGATGAAGTCGTACACATACATCTGGGTTCCTGTCGGAATTCTCATCTGTCTCACGGTTATCGCGTTTAACTTCGTTGGTGACGGTCTCCGCGACGCGTTCGACCCGAAGATGAAACGGTGACGGAAGGGAGGTATTATCATGGCAGGTAAAACAAAAAAGACTTCTTATATCTCCGGTAAGGAATCCCGTTATATTTCCAAAAGAAACCGTAAAATAACGAGAAAACTTGAAAAGGAGAGGGATAACGCGAACAAGGATCCGGCTCTCTACATGACCAAGATGCATGACGAGAACAACGTTCTCGAGCTGGACAACGTCTGCACGTATTTCTTTACCGACATTGGCGTAGTGAGAGCAGTTGACGGCGTTTCCTTCAACATTCCGAAACAGGCTACTGTCGGAGTCGTTGGTGAGTCAGGCTGCGGTAAAAGCGTTACGTCCCTTTCGGTTATGCAGCTGCTTCAGAGGCCCTCGGGTCAGGTGGTGGGCGGCGAGATCCGTCTCAACAATGACGACGGCACCGCATATAATATCGTGAATACTCCCACATCCATCATGCAGGAGATCAGGGGCAACAGGATATCGATGATATTCCAGGAGCCTATGACCAGCCTCAACCCGGTCTTCAGGATCGGTGACCAGGTGAACGAGGTGCTTTTCCTTCATAATAAAGAAATGTCAAAGGAAGAGGTAACCGCCAGAACTATCGAGCTCCTTAAAATGGTCGGTATCGCCAATGCCGAGGGCGTGTACAAGATGTACCCCCACGAGCTCTCCGGCGGTATGCGCCAGAGGGTCATGATCGCTATAGCTCTCGCGTGCAATCCGAGGCTGATCATCGCCGATGAGCCTACAACTGCTCTTGACGTTACCATTCAGGCTCAGATACTCGATCTTCTCCGCAACCTTAAGGATAAGATCAACAGCTCGATCATGCTTATCACACATGACCTGGGAGTTATTGCCGAGATGGCAGATTACGTTGTGGTTATGTACGCGGGGCGTGTGGTCGAGAAGGGCACTGCATGGGATATTTTCCACAATCCCTGCCACCCCTACACCATCGGTCTTATGAAATCCAAGCCTGTGGTCGGAAAGAAAGTCGACGAACTTTACAATATTCCGGGAAGCGTTCCTAACCCGATCAATATGCCGAACTACTGCTATTTCAAGGACCGCTGCGAATACTGCACCGGCAAATGCTCCGGTGAGTACCCGCCCGAGATCAAGATAAGCGATACACACATCGTGTCTTGCTACCGTTTCATTGACGATGGTGAGATCGTCGGGAAACCAATCATTATTGACCCGGAGGAGCTGTGAACATGGACGATAAAAAATTTAACAATGAAGTCAATCAGAATGATCCGGGCAATGACGTGGTTCTTGAGGTCAGGAATCTCAAGAAATATTTCCCGATAAAGAGCAGTTTCTTGAGACTCGTGATCGGACACGTAAAGGCCGTTGACGGCATTTCCTTTAAGATCAAAAGGGGTACGACGATGGGTCTTGTGGGCGAGTCCGGATGCGGAAAATCCACCGCGGGCCGTACCATATTGAGACTGCTGGAAAAGACCGAGGGTGAGGTCATTTTCAACGGCAAGGACATATTCAAGCTCTCAAGGAAGGAACTCAGGGCTATAAGGCCGAAGATCCAGATCATTTTCCAGGACCCTTATTCAAGTCTTTCACCGAGAATGCCTGTTGGCGAGATCATTGGCGAGGCTGTAAAAGAGCACAATATTGTGCCTCCGGAGGAGTACAACGACTATATTTCCCGAGTCATGAAGGCCTGCGGTCTCCAGGAGTATCACAAGGACAGATATCCCCACGAATTCTCCGGCGGACAGAGACAGAGAATATGCATCGCGAGAGCTCTTGCGCTTAACCCTGATTTTATTGTCTGCGACGAACCTGTTTCGGCGCTTGACGTTTCCATCCAGGCGCAGATCATAAACCTTCTGAAACAGCTTCAGAACGAGTTCAACCTTACGTATCTGTTCATTTCCCATGACCTTTCGGTCGTAGAGCATATTTCCGATACAGTCGGCGTTATGTACCTGGGAAATCTGGTGGAATATGCCGATACCGAACAGATATTCGCAAGGCCGCTCCACCCATACACCAAGGCGCTCTTCTCCGCCATCCCTGTTCCGGATCCGGATTACAAGATGGAGAGGATCGTTCTCGAGGGCAGTATTCCTTCCCCTGCAAACCCGCCGAAGGGATGCAAATTCCATACAAGATGCAACGAGTGCAAAGCAAAAGGCCTTAGGGTTTGCGAGCAGATCGAGCCTCCGGTGAAGGAAGTCGAACCGGGCCACTTCTGTGCATGCCACCTCTACGACACGGTTGAGGAAATGGAACGCTTTGAGAAGGAGCTGGCGGAGATCGACGCTAAGATCGCCGCAAAAGCAAATGCGAAAAAATAACCAAAGATGAAAAAAGAAGACGAAGAACTGAAGGATGACGGCAGGGTCATAGCCGATATGAACGTTGACGGCATGCCCTGGTACGTGCCGAACAAGCCAAACGCCGAAGGCGAAGCGGAGGATCTGAAGAAGCTTTCGAAAAAGGAAACTCTTTTCCTTATCCTCGGTGTTGCGGGAGCGGCGCTACTTGTTGCCGCCATCTTCGGGCTCGGATATTTCTTTTTCATTCTTTTTGCGGACAAGGTCTGGTTCCACAACTGAGCCTTGGTTACAAAATGCCGCCGCGATTTAAACACCTGCCCCGGCTGAGCTCGGGGCGGTTTCGCTTATAGATTCTTTTATTTTAGAGGAGTGAATTAATTATGGCTGAAATTAATATGGATTGGCCGAATATCGGCTTTGCTTACAGAACGACCCCTGTCAGATTCGTTTCCGATTTTGTCGACGGAAAATGGGATGAGGGCAGATTTTCAACGGACCCCAACGTTGTCATCAACGAGTCCGCAGGCGTGCTTCAGTATGCACAGACCTGCTTTGAAGGCCTTAAAGCTTACAAAACAGAGAAGGGCGATATCGTATGCTTCCGCCCCGACCTCAACGCCGCCAGAATGGCCACCAGCTGTGAAAGGCTCTGCATGCCTGTATTCCCGGTTGACCGTTTTGTGGAAGCCGTAATAGAGACTGTAAAAAGAAATGCAGACTACGTGCCTCCCTACGGCTCCGGCGCAACTCTTTACGTACGTCCCGTGATGTTCGCGACCAGCCCCGTCCTTGGCGTTAAACCCGCAGTCACCTACCAGTTCAGGATCTTCGTATCCCCCGTAGGCCCATACTTTAAAGGCGGCGCAAAACCTGTTAGCATCATGGTCAGCGACTTTGACAGAGCAGCCCCTCACGGAACAGGCCACGTCAAGGCAGGCCTCAACTACGCAATGAGCCTCTTCGCCATCGAGCACGCTCATGAGCTGGGCTTCAACGAGAACATGTACCTCGATGCCGCTACCAGGACTTACGTTGAGGAGACAGGCGGCGCCAATTTCCTCTTCGTCACAAAAGACGGCAAGGTCGTGACTCCAAAATCTAACACCATTCTTCCTTCCATCACAAGAAGGTCATTGGTCTACGTTGCCCAGCACATCCTTGGCATGGAAGCCGAAGAGAGACCCATTCCCTTTGAGGAGGTCAAGACGTTTGCCGAGGCAGGCCTTTGCGGCACCGCTGCGGTCATCTCCCCTGTGGGCAAGATCACCTACGACGGCGGCGTTATCGAGCTTCCCAGCGGCATGGAGAAGATGGGCCCTGTGCTCCAGAAGCTTTATGACACGTTGACGGGTATCCAGATGGGCCGCATTGAAGGGCCGGAAGGCTGGGTTGTCAAGATCGTTTGAGACGCGAGCGAGTGCCGGACAAAGTAATAAGTAAAGTTTGAGGGAGTGCCGCCCAAGTAATAAGTAAAAGGTAAGAGGTAAGAGGTAAGAGGTAATAGGTAATAGGTAATAGGTAAAAATGCCTTTTATGGATTGTCACGTTCATACAAAACATTCCCATGATTCAATGGCCGAGCCGCCTCTTATCATTGCCGCGGCGATGAATAAAGGCCTTTCCGGCCTCATGTTCTCGGATCACGTGGACATCGGTGTTGAGGGTGATGCTTTTCTTCAGCCCGCGTACGGGTGTTACGGCAGCTTTTGCGAAGAAAAAAAGAGGCTTGAGGATGAGGGTTCCGGTTTCATGCTTGCCATTGGCGCTGAGATCGGCGAGAGCATCCGTAATCAGGCTGTCTGCGCAAGGCTTATCGGGGACATCCCTTTTGATGCGGTGCTGGGGTCTGTGCACAAGGTCTACCTTGACGGAAAGGATTTCTGCTTTTCGAATTACAGGTTCAGCGAGCTTCCTGCGGATCTTGTGAGGCGGGTGGTCGTTCAATACTACTGTGACGTGCTTAGAACCGCGGAGGAGTCGGATATCGATATTCTTTGCCACCTGACGCATATCAACAAATACGAAATGGCGCCCCAAAAAGAGGATATCAATGACCAGGAGCTGGGCGAGATCATCAGGGAAACGCTTAGAACTATCATCAGGCGGGGAATTGCTCTTGAGATCAATATGTCCTGGTTTGAAAAAGGCATGTTCGCTCCCGACGCCAATGTCCTCCGTGTCTACAGATCCATGGGCGGCGAGCTTGTGACATTCGGATCGGATGCCCACGTACCCGAAAACGTTGGAAAGGGCTTCAGAGAAGCTGCTGAGATTCTGAAAAACGTGGGAATTAAGCACGCCTGTTACTTTAAAAAGAGGCAGCCGGTGCGTTACGTTCCGGGCTGACCGGGGGGCAATATTGGTTATGATAATACGCTTTTTAAAGGCTTTTTAAAGGCGCAGCGGCGGGGCATTTGTCCCGCTTTTTTGTATCGGTTTACATTGAATTTTCAGCCGTTTAATGGTATAATAAAAGTATATCGGATGTTCGGGCTCCGGGCACGCCGGTAAATTGATTTCATCTACGTTCATCCAACCGGAGGCTTTGAATGGATAATAATGACAAAATTCAAAAATCTAAATATAACATCGGCGTAAAACCGGTCATATATACGATAGCTATTATTTTTCTGGTGCTTGTCATCGTTGTTGAGGTGGTGGCTATTATACACCTTAACAACTCAAATGCTGTCGAGCCAAACGGAACGCCGCTGGCAGTGATCACTCAGGATCCGAACGGCGGCACTGCCGCACCTGCTGATAATACGCCTTCTCCCGGTGAAAATACACCGGCTCCCGGAAACGAGACACCTCTGCCCGGTGAGACGGAAACAGGGACGGTAACCCCGGGGGACAGCCCCTTAGCTACACAGGATCCCACCGAGATCCCCAGAACTCCTACACAGGCGCCGAAGACGACCCCGTCGGTCACCGGCATTGACGAGGTGGCGGCCAGGATAGTTGACCCTGCAAACATTGATTTCTCGTTCCTTGACGGCGTATCGACTGCGGCTTTTGAGGACTGCAGCGCAGGAAGCTATGACTGGTATTGCGGCGCGGTAAAAAAAGATGCCGCGGGAAATATATCATACCCCTGGGACAGATACCCCAGCACTCTCAACTACCTTAAACAGTACGGCGGTATTTACCGCAAAAATCAGGACCAGAAGGTCGTTTATCTTACCTTTGACTGCGGCTACGAGAACGGAAATACTATGTCGATCCTCGACACCCTGAAAGAGAAGAACGTTCAGGCGATATTCTTCGTCACCGGCGGTTTTATTGACTACGGCGATATGACAAAGCAGATGATGCAGCGCATGCTGGCGGAGGGACATCTCATAGGCTCACACACTGAGCACCATAAGATCATGCCCACCCTGTCAAACGAGGAGTTTGTCGAGGAACTTAATTCAGTATACAGGAAGCTCAAGAGAACACTTGGCGACGACTTTACGATGCTTTACTACAGGCCTCCTCAGGGGGCCTGCACTCCGAGAGATCTTGCTCTCGCGAATTACCTTGGTTATCACACCACATTCTGGGCTTTTGCCTACGGCGACTATGACGTAGACAACCAGCCGGATCCTGCCGCATCGCTTCAGTCTATGAAGGAAAAGTTGCACCCGGGTTGTGTTTTCCTGCTCCACGCTGTCTCAAAGACGAACGCCACGATCCTTGGCGACCTCATTGATTATATCAGGGCTGAGGGGTACGAGATCAGACGCATCGATCAGTGACGGTGAAACGGTTTAAGATATAATGAACGAAGAATACTACAGTGACGAAAATATCTACAAGCGCAAGAGGATCTTTTTTCTGTTCCTTTTCGTGCTGGTTGTGGCGCTTGCTTTCACCTGGCCTTTGCTTGTTGAGCTTGAGAGATCGCTCACGGAACAGGGTCCCGGCGAAGGTCTTGTGACTTTCAACGCCTCCAGGTATTTCTTCAGATTTGATCACCCCGAGGACTGGCAGACAGATAAGAGCCCCAACGGCTTCTTCCTTGACAAGGATACCGGGCTCGTGGTGACTCTGACTCCCGCTGTTAAAGTAAAGGCTGCAAACGAGGATGAGGAGGATGTGGTTACAAGACACGATAAGGTGAAGATATCATTTTTCTACCATGTGCCTGACTTTGACCCGAAAAGCGCTTCTCTTGACAAAGTTATGATCTATTATCAGGATAAGCTGAGATCGGGAATGCTGGGCAGCTCCGTCACGGTGACAGAGATATCCTCTTCAGTTGATAAAACCAATGTGGGCAGCGAGCAGACCGAACTTTACGCAGTGGATTTCAGAGGCACAAGCGCAGAGACCGGCTCTTTTTCGGGCACGCTTTACGTCGCCAAGAGAGCGAAATGTGTCTACGCCGTGGTCGTGATAAAGCAGTCTCTTTCGGAATATGAACAGTTCCGGGAGAACATAGAGGATGTGCTGAGAAGCTTCAGGCTTACAGTGCTGTCCGACTGATCCGTTCGTGACGCCGATTGCGGCTTTTGGGAGATTTGACTATTGGGCAGACCTAAGACAGACAGAAACCGGCCGGGAATTGTCAATGCCGGAATAATGATATGCGCACTGGGAATGATGCTGGCGGTGACTTTTACATGTCTGGCTTTCGTCGGTGCCTCAAGATCTGTCCGCGAAAGATCAAAGTCTTCCGGGGACGCCGTTGCCGCTGTCTCGGAGACCGGGTCTCCTTTAAATGGATCTGACGTGTCGCCTGAGGCAACGAAAACTCCTGAGCCGACGGCGGAACCTACGCCGGCTCCTACACCGTCCCCGACGCCCACTGTAACGCCGGTACCGACTCCGACTCCCGAGAGGACTCCGAGGAAGACTCCTCCTCCGACCAATACGCCTTCTCCGACTCCTTCGCCCACACCGGTTCCGACAAAGATACCCGATCCTATTGTCACACCGGAGCCGGGACCATGGTCTGAACGTTCCGCAAAGATCATACCGCCGAATGAGGTCGACTACACTTACGTAAACTCGATTCCGAATGAGATCCTTTACGGAGATATGAGCCATGAGTCGCAGCAATGGTATTGCGGACAGTGGAGATATGACTCCCAGGGTATTTTGAGGTGCGTATATGATAAAAAACCCTCAACTCTTGCGTTTCTCAAGGCTCATCACGCCTTCGACAGGCTCCCGACCACTGAAAAGAAGCTTATGCTGGCTTTATCCGCAGGATACGACAACGGGACCATGGAGACCGCAGTGAATATCATGAAAGAGAGAGACGTCAGGTGCGTGTTCTTCCTTACGGGAGAGCCTGTGATATCACTCTCCGCTGAGTTCCTGCGTGGCATAATCGATGACGGCTTCGTGATAGGAAGCCATAGCATGTACCATCCTGCCTACAACAAGCTTTCAAATGAGCAGGCGGTGGCAGATCTCAACGCCTTCTACAATACGCTGAACAACAAACTTGGTTACGTATACAAGCTGAGATACTTCATGCCTCCCTCCGGCGGGGCTACAAAGAGGACCGTTGCACTCCTGGAGGAGCTTGGTTACATAACCACATTCTGGACCTTTACGTATTACGATTATGAGGAATACGATACCATGAGCCGCGAAGACGCTCTCTGGAATCTTAAAAACTCGCTTTTCCCGGGATGTGTGATATACATCCATGCAACAAGCAGAATGACCCTTGGCGTGCTTGGAGAGTTTATAGATTACGCTCATGAGCAGGGCTTTTCTTTTGTGCTTCCGGACGAGTTTTTCTGAAAATATGAATGCAGACCTTGATAAAGGATCGAATATATGAAGAACGGTATTATTAAAAGAATGATCTGCACGGCTGTATCGGTCATCCTCGGAGGGGCGCTTCTCCTCTCGGGCTGCGTGCAAAAGCCTAAGGATAACGGCAAGGTTCCGGAGCCCACTGCGGGAGACGGCCTTGTCGTGTACGTGCTCAGCGACAATACACTGGTGTATGACTACTACGTCCAGTATTTTACCAGTTTGAAGGAAAAGGAACCTGAGGTTTCCGCCAGAAGATTTGCGGCGAGACTTTCTCTTTGCAAAAGCACGGGCCTGACTCTCTCGGACAGCGATATAGAGGCTTCGGATAAGAAAGCAGAGGAACTGCTGGATTTTTACAAGCTTTCGAAGGACGAGGCCTATGACGAAGCCTGCGCAAGGGAATTTGCCATCACGCTGCAGCAATACAAAAGCATTATGCGCGGGTATTATTTGATAGACATGCTTTACGATACTCTGTCGGTGCGCTTTGCCGCCACGGAGCAGGAGGCACTTGACTGTCTTGAAAAACAGGGAATAGCCGGCGGAATATACCTTCTCCGGTCTGAGTTTGACGGTAAGACGTATCCTGTGCTCCCGGAGGGCGTTGCAATTGAGGGTTACCCCGACGAGAGCATTGGTTATAAGGAGCTGCTGGAGATGATCGGGGAGTCGCTGAAGGATTCTGACGATATGTCGGCGCTTATCGACGCCAATCGCTCGGGCACGGATCAGGACATCGTCACTTTAAGCGAACTGGCCGACTCCTACGGGTCACTAAGCAACAGCATAAAAGAAGAGGTTCTGAAATATATCAAGGCAAAGGGCGACACCTGTGTCATCATGGACGGCCAAAATTATATACTGCTTTACTGTTTTGACTATGATGAAGCGGTGGCGAATGACGATATCGAAGCGGTGAGATCTTCTCTTACGTCCCAAAGGGTGGAGAAGGAGATCGAGGATTACGTAGATTCGCTTCTCGGATAAATTTTTAATATACTGAAGATATACCAAAGGGGAATAAAATGGCTGATAAAAAGAAAAAAACCAACAGATCAACCTCAAATACAAAAAAGACGGACTCCGCAAAACAGAGCGACCGCAAAAACAATCGCAAGGACGCCCAGCCGGAGCAACCCCACGTAAAGGTGGCAAGCAGGAGTGCAAACTATAAGGAGATATCCGCTATAATTCTGATCGCGGTGTGTGTGTTTCTTGTGGTGTGCATCATCGGCAAGGCGGGAATTGTGGGCAACCTTGTAAACACTGTGCTGAGGGGTCTTTTCGGCCTTTTCGGCTCTATAATGATAATCATCACTCTGGTTGTATTTGCCATCACTATCTTAAGGGGCACCAGAGCCTCCGTGTTTACAGGCAAGACCACGGTGATAATAGTTTTCTTTATCCTTTCGGTGTCGTCCCTGTTCCACACTCTGTCGGGATTGAATTCAAATTACACAACACCGTTTTTTGAGAGCAGCGAGTCATTCTTTAAGCTCTTTGGAAATCTATGGAGCAGTTCCGGCCAGAACAGCTTTGGCGGCGGTGTCATTGCCGGCGGTTTTTCCACGCTTCTCCAGGCTCTTGTGACCCACGTGGGAGCACTTGTAATACAGATACCCCTTACTCTTATTCTGACTCTCCTTCTGTTCAGATTTTCTCTGCTGCCTTTCTTTACGGGCGTCGGCAGGATACTTAAGAAGATCGGGAAGGGGATAGTAGCCCTCTTTAAGCGCATATTCGGCAGAAAGAATACTAACGATCACGCGCCGATACGCGTCATCCACACCAATGCCGGAAGACAGCAGGATGACGATGAGGACGAGACTGATACCCCGGCTGAAAGGGACGCCCATGAGTCCTTCAACGAAAAGACCGAGCCGGTACGCATAAACAAGGTCATTTTCGAGGATCCCGACGACGAGAATGCGGAAGCCTTCGCAGTAGACGTTGACGGTAAAATACCGAAGAGCAAAAGGATCACCGATTTTAACGTTAAATTTGACGACATTGACGAGGATGGGAGCATCGCGGCGAAGAAGACTGAAGCTGATAATAAGCCGGCCCCCGAGAAAACTGTTCCGGAGAGAACCGCTTCCGATTCCGCGGTACGCACAAGGTTTACCACAGATGACGGCAAAATACGCTTCTCCGCAGACGAAAATAACGTGGTCCACAGTGAGGATGAAAAGGATTCATATGCCCAGACATATGCGGACGACCCTGTGGAAGTTTATAAGCATATAGAGCCGGGAAAGCTGCCGCTCCTTGCGACAGGCGAGTATGCCAACTACAAGGCTCCGCCTCTGGAACTCCTTTCATATGACGAAAACAAAAAGTCTGAAGCTCTCGCGAAAATGATAAAGGAAAACGAGACCATGATGCACAACCTGCAGAATCTGTTTGATTCCAGGGGCATTGACGTCACCTGCGAGAGCTACAATATGGGACCTTCTTTCACCCAGTTCGTGGTCGTGCCTAAGACCACCCAGGAGGTCAAGGGTATCAAAGGCCTTGCCGACGATATAAGTGTGCACGTCTCCGGTGACGACGTCAGAATTGAGGCTCCTATACCCGGAGAGAATGCCATCGGTATCGAGATGGCCAACAAATCTACTTTCCCTGTATACCAGAGGGATCTCATCGGCTCGAGAGAATTCAAAAACCTGCCTGCAGAGGATCTTCCGGTGGCCCTCGGTATGGATATTCGGGGCAACAACTGGATATCCACCATGAAGGACATGATCCACATCATGATCGGCGGCACCACGGGTTCCGGCAAGAGCGTATTCACCCAGGGACTTATACTTAGCCTTATATACAAGGCCTCCCCCGAACAGGTGAGACTGATACTTGTGGACCCGAAGAAGACCGAGTTCATGGTGTTCAAATCGCTGCCGCACTTAATTACTCCTGTCATCGTGGAGCCCGACAAAGCTGTGGCCGCCCTCGGCTGGGTCACTTACGAAATGAGGAAACGCTACGATTTCTTTGAGAGATTTGAGCTGAACAACATTGAAGCTTACAACAAGGTGGCGGAAAAGAAGGGCCTTCCCAAGCTTCCCAGGATCGTGGTGGTTATCGACGAGTTTATGGATCTGATGCAGCGTCAGAAGGAAAAAACCAATGAGTACTGCCGCCAGCTGTCCAGTCTTGCCCGTGCCTGCGGTATCCACCTGGTGCTTGCCACCCAGCGTCCCTCAGCCGACGTTTTCCCGGGCCAGATCAAAGCCAATATGCCTTCAAAGGTATGTCTGCTGGTAAGGGACAACCTCAACTCGAGGATCATCATAGACAGGGTCGGCGGCGAGAAGCTCAACGGTAAGGGCGACATGCTTTGCCTGCTTAACGGGGAGAAGAGGGAAAAACGTCTCCAGAACGGTTACTGCGATCCGCCGGATATCAAAGAGATAGTTGGATATATCAAGGTCAAGAACCACGTAAACGAGAAGCCCGCGGCTCAGCAGGAGCTGGAGGATTCAATGGCGGCGGGACCGTCAGGCGCGGAGCAGCTTTACTTTGACGGTATGAGCAGCGCAAAGGATGACGACTACACAAAGGTCCTGAAATACGTTATTACAAGAGATGACATCTCCATCTCGGAGATACAGAGAAAGTGCGCCATTGGTTATAATCACGCCGCGACTATCCTTGACAGACTCATCGAAGAGGGATACGTGGAGGATGTAGAGCAGAAGGGCTCCAAGAAGAGACAGGTATTGAAGAAGGAGATCGATTGATATGGGAGCTTGCGTTATTGACGGAAAAGCGCTTGCTGCAAAGATAAGAAGCGAGGTCGCAAATGAGTGTGAAAAGATGGTCGCGAGTGGTAAAAGACGGCCAAAGCTCTGCGTGATCATTGCCGGGGACGACCCTGCCTCCAAGGTCTACGTGAGAAACAAGCAAAAGGCATGCGGTGACTGCGGAATAGATTCCGAGACCATCGAGCTTCCGGGAACTGTTACGAAGGAGGAACTGTTTTCTCTGATCGACGAAAAGAATGGGGACGGTAACGTGGACGGAATTCTCGTACAGCTGCCTTTGCCCCGTGGCATTGACGAAAAAGAGGTAATACTAAGGATATCTCCCGACAAGGATGTGGACTGCTTCCACCCTGTGAACGTGGGAAGAGTATACACCGGGGATCCACTGTTCCTGCCCTGTACGCCCGCCGGGATAATTGAGCTTCTTAAATATGCAGGCGTAACAATAAGCGGCGCAAACTGCGTGGTGGTGGGGCGCAGCAACATCGTTGGGAAGCCTGTTTCCGCGCTGCTTCTTGCCGAGAACGGCACCGTGACCACTGCCCATTCGAAGACAAGGGACCTTAAAAAGGTCACAAGGGAGGCCGATATTCTGGTCGCGGCCATCGGAAAACCAAAATTTTTCAACCGCGAATACATCAAACCCGGAGCCGCGGTGATAGACGTGGGCATGGACCGGGACGAAAACGGAAAGCTCTGCGGCGACGTGGACTTTGACGACGTGGCCGGAATATGCGGACCCATAACTCCCGTGCCGGGCGGCGTAGGGCCCATGACTGTGGCGATGCTCATGAAGAACACCCTTAAAGCCGCCATGATCCGTAAATGACACCACGTTTGCCGGCGGAAATAAAGCCGGCTTTAGTTTTGACCAAGCATATTTGAGTTTACGATGAGAGTTACAAACCTGGGCGGAGCGCGCACCATCAACGAATATGTGAGAAAGAAGCTTCTTGATTTTGAAAGGTCGGAGAAGTGCTTTGAGACACTCTTCCGGCTGATGTTCAGGGAGTCTGACAACATAATCAGCGAGGAGTCAAGGGGCTTTAAAGTAATAAAGACAACTTACGGTGAAGCTAAAAGAAATTCGCTGCTCCTTTCAAAGGCTGTGGAAGCCATGATGCCGGACCTTGTGTCAAAAGAAGGGGCTGTCTGCGGAATATACATGGAGAACAGCCTCCTCTGGATAGAGATATTCTGGGCATTGGTCATCGCGGGCGTGAAGCCTCTTTTGATGAATCTCCTGCTTGATAAGAGATCTCTTAAAAAAGCCGCGGGATCTGCCGCCTGCGGGCATATTATATGCGACAGGTCAAAACTCCAGTCTTTTTCTGACGAATTTAAAGATTTTAACATAGTTTGCGCCGGAGATCTTCTGGAAAAAACAAAGGAATACTGCGATGAAGAGCCTGCGCTTTCGGGAAAGCCTTTCGCCAATGAGATCATATTCATGACATCAGGCACCACCGAAAACGTGAAGCTCTGTTATTACGGCGCGGACAGATTCTTCCATCAGATATCGTATTCATTTGAGATCATCAAGAAAAACCGGCTCACCAAGAGACATTACAGGGGTGAGCTTAAGCTCCTTGCGTTTCTGCCATTTTATCATATTTTCGGTTTTGTGGCGGTATATCTCTGGTTCGGATTTTTCTCAAGGACCTTTGTGTTCCTCAGCGATCTAAGTCCCGAAACACTGACCAATACCGTAAGGCGCAGACACGTGACCCATATCTTTGCGGTTCCCCTGTTCTGGAACAAGGTGTTCGAGGGGGCCATGAGGAAGATAAATTCCATGGGCGAGGAGACTGCCGCAAGGTTCAGGAAAGGCATGAGGATCGCGGAGAAAATCTACGGGATACCGATCATCGGTTCTCTACTCGGCAATGCATTTTCCAAAGCCGCATTTAAACCGGTCAGAAGGAAGCTCTTTGGAGGCAGCATATCATTTATGATAAGCGGGGGAGGCGCCGTGAGGGAGGACGTGCTGGAGTTCTTTAATCTCATTGGTTACAGGCTTATGAACGGCTTCGGCATGACCGAGACCGGCATTGCCAGCGTCGAGCTTTCCAAAAACGTCAAACAGGTGCTTAAGGGACTTGTGGGAAGACCCCTTGACAAGGTGGAATACAAGATAGAGGGCGGCGAGCTTTTCATAAAGGGACAGGTGGTCGCAAGCTATATCGTTGAAAACGGCGTAAGAAAAGAACTTCCGGAGTGGTTTCCCACGAAGGATATGGCCGCAAAAGAAGGCAAGGGCTACCGCATACTCGGAAGAGCCGACGATCTCATCGTTCCCCAAAGCGGCGAGAACATAAACCCCGATATAGTCGAGAAATACCTCTATACCAACGGAGTCGTGACGCTTTGTGCGTTAAGAGACGGGCAGGGGGCCGCCATAGTTGCTGAGATCGAAGAGGGTCTTACTGATGAAAGGATCGCGGAGATACGTGATGAGATATCTCGGAATGCGCTTTCAACTCCTCTTCGGGGCATGATCTCAAAAATCATACTTACAAGCGAAAGCCTGATCCCGGAGGGCGATTTTAAGGTAAGCAGAAAGAAGCTGGCAAGAAGTCTCGAAAGCGGTGAAATAAGGGACGTCACCGACAAGTCCCGCAGAAAAAAATCAGGGACTGAAATTGATCCTTCCGACACGGTGCTCATTGACGTTATTAATATAATCGCCGAGGCAAAAGGCATCGACGTTAATGACATTGGTCCCGATTCGGATCTTTTCGGTGAACTTGGATTCAGTTCTCTTGATTTTATTGAGGTACTGTCGGGGCTTTCGGTGAAATATTCCGGCACAATGCCGGTCGGCTATTCCGGAGAAAAGATCACCCCGAGATTTTTGCGTGACGAGATACTTAAGATGCTGGAAGAGGGGGTGCGGGAAGAATGATCCACGGCTTTGTAAACACTTTTTTAAAGCTGACGGGCTGGCCGGCGGAGCTGCTCCTTTTTACCACAAAGGTCTATTATGAGGACAAGAAGGCTTCCGGGAGGCATATAAAAGGTCCCGCCATAATCGCTTCGAACCACACCTCGGTATTTGATATAGTGCCCGTTATGTTCACGTTTTTCACAAGGACCGTAAGGTTCCAGACGGCGGAGGTACTGTATAAGAAGAAGGCCTTGGGGAAGCTTCTTAAGGCAATGGGCTCAGTTTATGTTGACAGAGATTCAAAAAGTCTTGATTTTGTGGACGAGTCTCTTGAGATACTTGATGACGGGGGCGTAGTCGGAATATTCCCCGAGTCCAGGATACCACGGGCGGAGGAGAAGGGTGAACTGCTTCCTTTCACGCCAAGCTGCGTCCTTACCGCTCTTTCGGCAAACGTGCCGATCATCCCGGTATACACCGACGGCCAGTACTTCAAGCTGAGCAGAAGGGCCCGCATGATCATCGGAAAGCCCTTTGACGTATTTGACTATTACGACCCGGAGCTTCCGGAAAGAGAAAACCTGACTAATTGTACAAAAGCTCTCAGAGAAAGGGTGGCTGAGCTTGGAAAGCTTCTTGGCGAGAAGACATGCCGCAAATGAGGATTGGTTATGACGACTTTTGTTTATGATTTTGTGATATTTACCGCGGCGCCGGGACTGCTCTGGTTCAGGCCCAAGCACATATACGAAAACGAAGCCGCAAAAAAGGTGCCAAAGGGAGGCGTGCTGATGGTGTGCAACCACAACACTCTATTCGACCCCCTTTATCTTATGCTGAGCATATGGAAAAGGCGCCACCACTACGTGTGCACCGATGAGCTTATGAACACAAAGTTCAACCGCTGGCTCTTCAGGCATTTTCTTACCATCCCGATCGACAGAAAGAACTTTGCAATGAGTTCCTTCAGGGAGATCACGTCTAATCTCAAAGAGGGAAATATGTGCGTCATTTTTCCGGAAGGACACGTGGTCAGGGACGAAGACGGGGAAGGCGACGAGGCCGCGGATAACAAGAAAAAACTTGAAAAAAATGCGCCAATGGTTGATAATTTGAAATCAGGTATGGTCATGATGGCTTTCTCAAGCGGAGCTCCCATATGGCCTGTTTATCTTAAACCGAGGACCGGTGTTTTCGAGCGGGTGAAGGTGGCCATTGGCGAGCCTATTGACGTGAAATCACTGCTGGGTAAAATGCCTACCATGGAGAGGATCAATGAGGTCACCGCCATGATCACGGAAAAAGAAAACTATTTGAAAAGCATATGCAAATGACATACGGAGGAATAAAATGAAATCTTTTGACTTGAGTTATTTTGAAAGGTTTACCGACAAGGAAACATTCGCAAAGATCAAATGGTTCAAGAACCTTGGCGAAATGTGGGAGAATTCCTTAAGCTACGGCGACAGAGTGGCTGTAAAGGATAAGGAAATCGTAAAGACCTACAGCGAGCTGGCAAGCGACGTGGCGGCGTTCAGAGGATATCTTTCTTCCGAGGGAATCGCAAAAGGTGACAGAGTGGGCATACTGGTTCCAAATTCCGCCGATTTTGTGAAGGCGTTTCTGGCTGTCACGACAATGGGTGCAACAGCAGCCGTCCTTCCCGTTCAGCTGGATGAGATGACAGTGTTCGGCGTTTCCATGAAATTCGGGCTCAAAGCAATAATTACCACGGAGGGGCTCTCCGCCAAGACATCTGTTGCATCCGCCAAGAAACCCGGCTTTAAAGCGCTTGACGTAACGGGCAAGGGAGACGCGGCCCCCGCTGCAGATGACATTTCTCCCGATGACGACTGTGTGATCATGTTTACCGGCGGCACCACAGGCCGCAGCAAGGGTGCTCTTCTCACCCACCGGAACGTAATCGCAGGAACAATTTTTGGATGTCTTGACCTTCCTGAAGTGTTTTATCAGACATATATCCTCTGTCTCCCGCTGTCCCACGTGTTCGGGCTCATCAGAAATATGATGACCAGCCTCTATTCCGGAAGCACTCTCTGCATCTGCAGAAACAACAAAGACCTCTTTGCGGATATCGCAGCATATCAGCCCACAGTCCTTGTGGCCGTTCCGGCTCTCGTGGAGATGGCTCTCGGTCTTTCCAGACTTTTCAAAAAGAACATGCTGGGCACTGTCAAGACTGTCATTGCCGGAGCCGCCTGGGTGCCTCCTTATCTCATCAGAGAATTCGGAGCAATGGGCGTAAGCGTCTATCCGGGCTACGGTCTTACGGAGTCCGCAAACCTTGTGTCCGGAAACCCCTACAACAATGAAAAGCCCGAGTCTGTCGGAATCCTCTATCCCTTCCAGGAGATCAGATTCGAAGACGGCGAGATACAGCTTAAGGGCATCAACATATTCAAGGAATACGTTGGTGATCCGGAAGAGACCAAAAACGCCTTTACAGAGGACGGGTGGTTTAAGACCGGCGACCTTGGAAGACTGGACGAGGACGGCTGCCTTTACATCACAGGCAGGATCAAGGAGATAATAGTCCTTTCCAACGGTGAGAACGTTTCTCCCGCTGAGGTGGAAAAACATTACAATAACATCGTTTACATCCAGGACTGCCAGCTGTTTGAAGATGCGGAGGGCGACGGACCTCACTTCCTGCACCTTGAAGTGGTTCCGAGAAAAACGGAGATAGCGGCTTTTGACAAAGAGACTGCGGCAAAAAAGATAATGGAGGCTGTAAACGAAGTAACGAAGACATTGCCGTCATTTGAGAGACCCTCGAAGGTCACCATAAGGACCGAGGACTTTGAGAGGACGCCTGCGATGAAGATCAAGAGGTATAAGAAGTTCGGTTGAAACTCTGTAACCAATGCCGTTCAAACGGAGGACACCTGATGTTTACTGAAAGAGAAGAAAAGATCGCATCCAAGCTGAAAGAGATACTTGTGATGCAGAATCCCGGAGACAAAGACCGCATCAATGCCGGCGGCGAAGAGTCGGAACTCACCGGTTATTTCGGGCTCAACTCCGTAGGCATGATATATATGATCATAGTGATCGAGAGCGAATTCGGCATCAGCTTCGACGACGTGGGAATGAACGATTTCGTGACTCTCGGTGACGTGGTAAGATACATAGATAAGAGACAGGCTTGAAATGATATTTGCTGTCATTGGCGCGGGACTTGTGATCGTTTTTTTCGTCGTTTTGCTCGTAAGATGCTTTGCGGGCTGCTTTTTGCGGGGCGAGGAGGTGCCATTGGAGTCTCTTGACCTAAGCAAGTCACACTACGCAAAATACAAGGACGAACTCCTAAGGACGATCCTTGAGATAAAACAGATGGCATACGAGCCGGTGAGGATCAGGTCATACGACGGTCTTTTGCTTGGAGCCAGGTTCTACGACTTTGGCTTTAACAAAACAGTGATAGCTCTTCACGGCTACAGGGCCATTCCGTACAATAACATTCACGCGGGGTTCCTTACCATGAAGGACCTTGGTTATAACGTGCTTCTGGTGTCCCACAGGGCCCACTACGACAGCGAGGGCAGAGCGATCACCTTCGGAGAGCGGGAGCAAAAGGATCTGACAGCATGGCTGGACTATGTCTCGGAGCGGAGACCTGACGATATCATAGCCCTTTACGGCCTTTCCATGGGCTGTGCTACCATTTGCCTCACTGCGGACAAGCTTAAGAACTATCCCAACGTGAAGCTGCTGGTGCTTGAGAGCGGTTACAGAAGGGCCTACGACACGCTACTCGTGGGAGCGAAGAAATACGGCGCCTGGGGATCTCTGGTAGCGGTTTTGTGCAGGCTCTCGGGGATCATGTTCCTGGGGATCGACATTAAAAAGTCGAAGATCAAAGAGAGGCTGAGGCAATGCGATGTTCCCGCATATTTCATCCACGGAAGCGAAGACAGGCTCGTGGTACCGGAAAATGCGAAGTTAAATTTTGAAGCGATAGGCTCGGCACATAAAAAGCTTTACATAGCTGAGGGTGCCGGGCATGCGGAGGCGTTTATTGCCGACAGACAATATATAGAGGAATCATTGAAGGCATTTGCGGAAGAGGTCGGCGCATAGGCTGTGCCGCTCCGGTGCTGAAGGAACGGAGGTAATATTATGAAATTTGTGATTTTGGGCGATGTATCTTGCGATCTTTCCCCTGAGCTTCGGGCGAAGTTCGGAACCGAGTATATCAAGGGTCACCTTATGCTTCCCGACGGCAACGAGATAGAGTCGGAGCTTAACTGGGATTACAACTCCTGCGAGGAATTTTATGATGCTTTAAAGAAGAATCCGGACGGGTATACCACGGCTCCGGCTTCCGTTGGCGAGCTTTATGAGATATTCAAAAAATACGCCGCGGAAGGCATGCCGGTACTTCACACGGCTATGTCCTCCAAAATGAGCGGCACTCACGATTTTGCCTGCGCCGCAAGGGACAAGGTCCTTGAGGAATACCCCGACGCAAAGATATACTGCTTTGATACGAGAAAATATGCGGCAGGTGCGGGACTTCTTACGATCCTTGCCGCTGTAAAAAGGGACGAAGAGGGCTCAGACCTTGATCAGACCGCAGAATACCTCGAATCTGTCAAGAATCTGATCCACCAGGCAGGCTGGCACGACGATCTTCAATTCTCCGCTAAAAAAGGCAGAATATCAAATGCCAAGGCTTTCATGGGAACATTGGTCGGAATTAAACCCGTTGGCGATTTTTCCCAGGAGGGCATGACCACGGTCCTTGCCAAGATCAAAGGCGAGCGCTCGGCTTTCAAGGTGCTTCTTGATTACATTGGCGAGACAGTCACCGACCCGGAAAACCAGATAATGATCGTTGCGAGCTCCAACAGGAGAAAGCCCGCGGAAAAGTATCTCGAGCTTATAAAGGAGAGATTCCATCCGAAGGCGATATACTACACCGATATTTACAGGACGTCGGGAACCAACGGCGGCCCCGGCATCATGGCCTGCTACTATATCGGAAAGCCTCTTACAGCGGATCTTGAGGAGGAAAGAGCGATACTTGCAAGGCTCAACGGGTGACACCCTTTATTAAAAATGTAGACAAGGTCAAACCGGAGATTTTTTAAATATGGCAACTTACAGAGTAAACGGGATGGATTTCGGAAAAATGATGCTGGGAGCTTTGAAAGGCATCACTGAATCCGAAGAAAAGATCAATTCCCTCAATGTTTTCCCGGTCCCGGACGGCGATACCGGCACAAATATGAAGCTTACACTTGCCCACGGCATCGATGCGGCCACAGGCAAGACTCTTCTTAACCAATACCTTCGAGCCCTGGCGGACGGTATGATTTTCGGCGCGCGCGGAAATTCAGGCGTTATCCTGTCAAACTTTTTTGACGGTTTCGCAAGAAGCCTCAGACGCTACGAATCAATGGCTCCAAACGCCATGGCTTCGGCCCTCACTCACGGGTACAAACAGGCCTATTCGGGCTGCAGATCCCCTAAGGAGGGCACCATCCTGACAGTTGCAAGGGAAGGCATCGAATTCGTGCGTCCCCAGCTTCCGAGATCCTGCTCTTTTGAGACCTTGCTCGGAATGTACATTGCGAGGCTGAAGGAGTCACTTGCGAATACTCCGGAGCTCCTTCCCTGTCTCAAGGAAGCCGGCGTTATCGACAGCGGCGGAATGGGTCTTGTACGTGTATTTGAAGGAATGCTCCGCTATCTTGAGGACAATTCCTATATCGAGGACTTTTCTTTCACCTCATCCGCGGATCACAGACCTGTCGCCAATACGTCCATTGCCGCATTCAATGAGAACACTCCGTTTGAATACGGCTATTGCATGGAATTTCTGCTCCAGATAATGAAGGGGCCGAACTATGTGAACATGTTCAATCTGACCTCCTTTGTCTCCACCCTTGAGGGCATCGGCGAATCCGTCGTCGTGTCAAAGCTCGGAACCAGGGTCAAGGTCCACGTCCACACGTTCAAGCCCGCAAGAGTGATCGAGCTTGTCCAGAACTACGGTGAATTCGTGTCATTCAAGCTTGAAAACATGTGCCTCCAGCACAACAGTATTTACGACAGCAGGGAATCCGAGGGTCAGGACCGCTCAAACGGCCACGACGCCTCTTCAGGTATCTCCGGTACGTCGCTTCCCGGCGATGGGGAAGCCTTTCCTGTAAACGCGGCAGGCCGCATACGCGAAAAGGATCTTTACAAGATAGTTGTCGGCACGGGCGAAGGCGTGCTCTCTCTTCTTGAGGAGAGCGGGGCTGATTTCGTGATCGACGGCGGCGCCACAATGAACACCTCCTCAGGTGAATTTGTAAGCTGTATAGAGGAGATCAGGGAGGTCAGCAAGGACGCCGAAATTGTTATATTTCCCAACAATCCCAATATCTTCTTTGCGGCCGAGCAGTCTAAAGACCTTACAAGCGACGAAAAAGTGCATATTATAAAGTCCTTAAGCTCTGCTGCCGGGTATTTCGGAATCGCCAATGACGACCCCCAGCTTAGCCCCTCCGAGCGTATAGAGCTTATGCGAAAGACTGCCGAGGCCACGTCCACTATCGCGGTTTTAAGAGCCAGCAAAGACTATGGAAACGGCGATTCAAAGTGCAAAGAGGGCGACTGGATAGGCCTTCTTGTTTCCGGCGATATAAAAGCTTCCTCCCAGGATGACATGATCGGCGTGGCGGTGAAGAGCATTGGCGCTGTAGTGGGTATAGAAGAAAAAGAGACCGCCATCATATTTACGGGCGAAAACGCGGATGAAGACGTGACCGACGAGCTTTCCGACAGACTTTCCGACGAGTTCCCGGATATTGAATTTGTGGTGACCGGCGGCGGACAGAAATCGCAGGACTATATTATCGGTTTGATTTGAGGATTTATGGGGCCTTTGGAGATCGTAATTCTGATAGCCGGCATCGTTTTGGGATCGGGGATAGTGTTCTCGGTGGTCTTTACTTTTTACGTTGCAGGAAGAGTATACGATAAGACGCTCATAAGGCCTGATGGTGAGGAGAGGGCCAGAAAGTGCTCTGCTCCCGACGACAAAGAGCAGGCCGAGATGTTCAGAAGGGGACTTGACTGGGCGGAGCTTTACAAAGCTTCAATGAAACCCATTGAGATCGAAAATGACGGGCTGAGGCTCCTTGGCGAGTATTATGACTTCGGCTTTACACGGTCTGTGATCATCCTGCCCGGGCGGACGGAGTCACTTGCGTATTCATATTACTATGCAGAGCCTTACAGAAAGGCCGGGTTTAACGTGCTTGTTATCGACAGCAGGGCCACAGGCTTTTCCGACGGAAAATACTACTCCATGGGTGAGCTTGAGAAGAGGGACGTCATCAAGTGGGGCAGGCTTTTACACGACAGCCTCGGAAATAACTCGGTGTTCCTTCACGGGATATGCATCGGATCGTCCACGGCCGTCTACACCATGACCGAGCCGGACGTTCCCGACTATTTTACCGGCATGTGCGCCGATGGCATGTACAAGAACTTTTTTGAGACCTTCAGGCTCCATATGAAGGAGTGGAACAAGCCCGCTTTCCCGGTGGCCTACGAGGTTATGATCATACTGAGAAAGAATACCGGCGCAAACTGCCTGACATACGGTCCCTACAAAGCCGTGAAAAAACTGAAGAAGCCAATTCTTTTCCTTTACACCGAGCTGGACCGGTATTCACTGCCCCCGGAGAGCAGGAAGCTTTTTGCAAACTGCACGTCTTCCGTAAAAGAGATACACTGGTTTAAGAAAGGCGGACATTCCCACGTCAGGATCAATAACGAAGATGAGTATGACGATACCATATGCGATTTTGTAGCGAGGCACAGCGGTGTTCTTTAGGACCCGCCAATGCTTTCCTCTGTAACCAATACGGGCGCCCCTGACCTTTGTCAAGCGGGCGCCCGTAAATTTTTATTTCTGCTGAACCCGGTTTATTCCGCTGCTTTCTTGAATGTGTCTTTAAGGCCTACGGTGAAGTTGAAAACGTTTTCGTGATTCGTGTCCACGCAGTAGTAGCCTGTTCTCATAAACTGGAAGTGGTCCCCGGGCTTTGCGTCCTTTAAGGATATCTCGCCCACGGCGTCGATCTTCTTTACCGATTCCGGATTGAGATAATCGTTCAGTGTTTTTCCCGCAGGGAGGTCGAGAAGGTTCGGCTCGGTGAAAAGGCGGTCGTACTGCATCACGGTGGTCCTGTGGTTTATGTCTGCGCTGACCCAGTGGATGGTGCCTTTTACCTTGCGGCCGTCTGCAGGCATTCCGTTTCCTGTCTCAAGATCCGCCTCGCAGATGATCTCTGTAATGTTTCCCGCATCATCCTTCTTAAGGTCCGTGCATTTGACATTATAGGCGCCTGCGAGCCTCACTTCTCCGCCGGGCTTCAGCCTAAAGAACTTCGGTATGGGTTCCTCCATAAAGTCCTGACGGTCAATGAATATATTCTTTGTGAAGGGTATCTTTCTTGAACCCGCATCGGGGTCGTTCGGGTTGTTCTGAACCTCGAAGTATTCGACTTTGCCTTCAGGGATATTGGTTACGGTAAGCTTCACAGGGTCGAGAACGCACATCCTTCTCTCGGCGGTCCCGTTGAGTTCGTCTCTTATGCAATGCTCGAGGGCTTCGATATCCACAAGTGAGTTCGCCTTTGATATACCGGCCATCTTCACAAATTTGAAGCAGGAAGAGGGCGTGTAGCCCCGGCGGCGCAGACCGCAAAGCGTGGGCATTCTGGGATCATCCCATCCGTCCACGGCACCGGTC
The DNA here is from genome assembly GCA_017444825.1 of Clostridia bacterium. Taxonomy (GTDB): domain Bacteria; phylum Bacillota; class Clostridia; order UBA1212; family UBA1212; genus UBA1212. The sequence goes on along the minus strand of JAFSVU010000034.1, from coordinate 36,061 downwards.
TCCACAAGTGAGCGAAGGTAACGCTTGCTCATGACTGTATACGTGACGTTGAGGCGGGCAAATTCTCTCTGCTTAGGTCTCGGATCGAAACCAATGTTCTCAATGACCCAGTCGTAAAGAGGTCTGTGGTTCTCGAACTCAAGAGAACACATGGAATGGGTGATGCCCTCTATGGCGTCCTGAATGGGGTGTGCGTAATCGTAGAGGGGATAGATGCACCATTTGTCGCCCTGACGGTGGTGGTGCTGCTTGCAGATCCTGTAGATGATCGGATCCCTGAGATTGATATTGCTGGAGGACATGTCGATCTTGGCGCGGAGAGTGTGACTTTCATCCGGAAACTCCCCGTTTTTCATCCTCTCGAAAAGATCCAGGTTTTCTTCCACGGATCTGTCTCTGTAGGGACTGTTTTTACCGGGCTCGGTGAGGGTCCCGCGGTATTCTCTTATCTCCTCCGGGGAGAGGTCGCAGACGTATGCCTTGCCGTCCTTTATAAGCTTTACGGCAAACTCGTAGCACTTGTCAAAGTAGTCGGAACCGTAAAAAATACCGCCGGTAGGTACGGCGCCAAGCCAGAGAAGATCGTTTTCAATGGAGTTTACGTACTCGGTGTCTTCCTTCTCGGGATTCGTATCATCGTATCTCAGGTTGAATTTTCCGCCGTATTTTTTCGCAATAGCCGCATTGATGAATATGGCTTTTGCGCTGCCAATGTGCAGGTAACCGTTGGGCTCGGGAGGAAATCTCGTGTGTATCTCGGTGTACGATCCTTCCGCCAGATCCTCGTCGATTATGTCCGTGAGAAAATTTGAGCTTTCAAGGAAAAGCTCAGGGTTGCTTATGTTTTCAAGATCAGCCATTGTTATGTCGCCTTTCAAAAACGGTGTGAGCATATGATGCTCTTTTACAGGCCCCAATTTTAGCACAACGGACGGACTTGCGTCAATATTTCAGCCTCCCGTTTCAATGATCCTTCCGGCTCTTTATTTTTAAGCTGAAAGCATTGGTTTGTTACAAAAAACACGAAAAATCGTTGTCTGTATTTGAAATTTGTGGTATCATTTTAGCGTTGTTACAGATATTTCATAAAAACACGGAGGTTCCCTGATGGCCAGATCACATACCTTGGCGGCACTTATTCTCACCGCTTTTGTGGCATCGTTATTGATATTTGCGGTCTTTCCGCAGGCTGCTCAGAACACGACAGACCCTGTGACGGTAACCGGAACTACCGGCACCGTAAACCTTTTTAACAGCGGAGCTACCGGAAGAGGAAGAGCTTACAATGAGAGCTCTGACCGTGACTACAATCCCAACGCAGCTTCGTTCACCAACAACGGGTACGATATATTCGGAGGATCTAGAAACAGAAAAGTCAGGCTCCGCATGGGTCTTCAGTTTGATATACAGACCGATATTAACGAGCTTACGAGGCTTACCGTCTACGCTTTTGACGTTGACGAGGGTCAGGGAGAAATCGATTACGTATATCTGATTGATGAGACCTCGGGTCAGGAATCCACCGTCGGGCACCTTTCGGGAATGGATCAGGAATGGAACAGCACCGTTTTTATGCTGGATCCCTCTTTGTTCACCAAAGGCCACCGCTACCATTTTGAGTTTGACGTATGTTTGAGCTGGGTCGTATACGTGAGGACTGTTTCCCTTGAGTTTACGGGAGCCGGCGGCAACGCTCTTAATTCAGCGGACCTTTCTGCATCCATATCCAACTCCGGCAGAGTCTCGACGAACCTTTCCATTTCCTCAGAGAGCAATATGAACGTGGAACTCGAGTACAGCGCATCAAAGTCCGGCAGTCAGTACGGCAGCGCTTTCTCAAGCATGACGGTCACATCCGCTGTCAATACTAAAAACGTTGCATTTGATCTTGAGGGAGGATCGCCAAAGGGCACATATCAGATAGATGTGGTCATAAAGGACGCAACTACCCACAATACGTTAAAAACGCTCACGACCACGGCAGGATACTCATTCTATTCGGTCAGCTATAACTCAAACGGCGGTTCAAACAGTGTTCCTCTCGACCTTAACCAATACTCTTCGGGCGACCAGGTGACCGTGGTATTTAACCATATCCCCAGCAGGAGCGGCTACACTTTCCTCGGCTGGTCTGCAAACAGAAATGCATCTTCCCCGGATTATACGTCATCGGGACTAAAATCTTTTTCGATTAATTCCGACACGACCCTTTATGCGGTCTGGAGATCTGCCCAGGGTGGTCACACGACCCATACCCCGGGTGAATGGATCGTAGACAAGGAACCTACATGTACTTCCGCAGGTTCAAAGCATAAGGAGTGCACAGTGTGCGGCGAGGTACTTGAGACAGGCACCATAGCTGCCACGGGCCACACCAAAGGTCATTTTGAAAAGGACGAAAACGGTCCGGATGCGGGACACGGATACAACAACGAAGTCTGCCCCGTATGCGGCAAGACCATTACGGTAAATCTCTACGAGAAAGTGTTCGTCATAAGATTTGTGATAAACGGTAAAGAGGTGGCCGTCGACGACTACACAGTTTCCGACAAGAACATCGTCTACCCGCCCATTCCGGAAAAGACCGGCTACACAGGCCATTGGGAAAAGGTGGTTCTCACCACAGGCGACGTTACCATAAACCTTATTTACGAGATAAACATCTATAACATCGTGTTTGTCCTTGACGGCAAGGTCATCGGCTCCGACACGTATACCGTTGAAGATAAGACGGTCAATTATCCGGCGATACCCGAAAAGCCGGGCTATGAGGGCCATTTCGAGGAGGTAAAGCTTTCCACAGGTGACGTAACCATCAACATTTATTACACCGTGATCGTTTACAACATAGTTTTTGTGTGCGACGGATTTAAGATCGGCGACGCCACCTATTCGGTGGAGAACAAAGATATAAAATACCCAAAGATCCCCGAAAGGGAGGGCTATACCGGAACCTGGGAGGAGGTCGTACTTTCAACCGGCGACATAACCATAAACGTTATCTACAAGGTGAACATATATAACATCATATTCCTGTGCGATGGAGCTGAGATAGGCACAGGCACCTACACCGTGGAGAACAAAAACATCATTTATCCCGAGATACCGGAAAAGCCAGGCTACGTGGGCCATTGGGAGACCGTGACGCTTTCGACGGGGGATATCACAATTAACGTTTACTATACCGTTATCGTCTATAACATATTGTTCGTGTGCGAGGGCGAGGTCATCGGGAACGGCACCTACACCGTGGACAAAACAGACGAGGTCGAATATCCTGAAATTCCCGAAAAAGAGGGATATATTGGTCTCTGGAGAAGGATCGTTTGGGGGACCGGGGACGTAACCATTGACGTTATATACACTCTCAATATCTACAATGTGACTTTCGTTTTTGATGGGAAGACCATTGGCGATGACTATTATTGTGACGAGGACAAGAACATAAGATACCCGGCAATACCCGAAAAAGAGGGCTACACAGGCGCCTGGGAGAGGGTGGAACTTACCTCGGGAGACGTTACGATAAATCTTTATTACACCATAAACGTTTACACGATCACTTTTGTCTGCGATGGAGTGGAGATAGGTACGGCGTCGTATACGGTGGAAAACAAAAAGTTTACTTTCCCGGATGTTCCCGCAAAAGCCGGCTATACGGGCGAATGGGAGACCGTTGAGCTTTCCACGGGGGATGTGGTGATAAACGCGGTCTATACCGAGATCAGAGATGATGGAGGAAATAAAGGCTCACTTGCCAATGCCGGCGCTGCGGATCTCAGAACAAGGATACTGATAACGGTTACCGTTAGCACGGCGATCATTGTCGCGGCCGGAGTGGCGGTCATTGTGGTGGTGCTGAAGAAGCGGGGAGTAATATAAGTTAAAGCGAGTGCCGGACAAAGTAATAAGTAATAGTCTGAGGGGTGCCGCTTAGGTAATAAGTAATAGTTCAAGGGAGTGCCGCCCAGGTAATAAGTAATAGTTCGAGCGGTGCCGGACAAGGTAATAAGTAAGAGGTAAGAGGTAAGAGGTACGCTTAGGTAATAAGTACAAAGGGAAATATCATTTTAGGGCCTTCGGGCCCTTTATTATTGGGTCAAAAGGATTCCTTGAGGCGGGCTGAAACAGTTGAATTTGGGTGCCCGGAAATTGTATAATAAATTCGTATCAGCTTTCATAATTGGGAGGTTCGGAGATGGCTTTGAAAACGACGCTTCCCGGCATTCCCGAGTGTGACAGGCCTTATGAAAAACTTGAATTGTACGGAGCTTCTTCCTTGAGCGATTCAGAGCTCCTTGCTGTCATTCTCCGGTCGGGGACTAAAGACATGAACGTGGTCGACGTTGCAAAAGAACTGCTTTTTGCATTCGACGGGAAACTTAAAAACGTATGCGGCGCAGGTGTGGGCGAGCTTTTGGCCGTTAAAGGTATCGGAAGGGTGAAAGCTATCCAGCTTAAGGCCGCAGGTGAGATGGCTTTAAGGATCGAAAGAGAGTTCAAATGGATGGCCGAGACCGGGGGAGACGTTAAGAAGATCGGCGAGTTCTTTGTGCAGGAGCTCTGGAATGAGCCCGGCGAAGTCTTCTCGATGGTGATGCTCGATAAAAGGCTGAGGATCATTGGTTACAGGGTCGTTTCGAGAGGCATTCTTGACAGGACCATTGTGCACCCAAGGGAGATATTTCAGCCCGCTGTGAAGGAGCTTGCTTATGCGGTGGTGGTGGCTCACAACCATCCCTCCGGGGACATCACACCCAGCAGGGAGGACATCAGTCTTACCGCAAGACTAAAGCAGGCCGGCGACATCATGGGGATAACGCTCCTTGACCACATAATAGTAGGAAGAAAACAGTTCTCGAGTTTTAAAGATCTTGGAATAATGGACAGATTCGAATCATTGAGATTTGATAAAGCAGTATAATTAATAATCCGAAGGGCAGTTGAAAATATGGCAAAGGATATCGGCATAGACCTTGGAACATCGACGACGAATATTTTTATGAAGGACAAGGGCATCGTGCTCAGCGAACCTTCCGTTGTCGCTATCAATACAAGCACCGGAAAACCCATCGCTGTCGGCACCGCAGCCGAGCGTATGATAGGGAGAACGCCTCCAACCATCACTACCGTTAAGCCTGTGAGAAAAGGCGCGATAGCGGATTTTGAGATAGCTGAGTTTATGCTCAGATATTTTCTGGCAAAGGCCTGCGGTCTTGCCATAAACTTCGGCACCACCAGGATGATCCTCAGCGTTCCCACAAAGATATCCGAGGTGGAACAGCTGGCTGTGCTCGAAGCCGCCAAGTCATCATGCAGAAGACCTGCCAGGGCGATGCCGAGGCTTATTGAGGAACCGCTTGCGTCTGCCATTGGCGCCGATCTTCCTCTCCGGGCCGAAAGCGCGGAAGGCTCCATGATAGTTGACATAGGAGGCGGCACCACAGAGGTGGCAGTCATTTCCATGGGCAGCATTCTTGTGGGAGACTCCATCACCGTGGGAGGCGAGGCTTTCGATCTTCAGGTCATAAACCACATGAGGACCGATCACAACCTTCTCATTGGCGAGGAGACCGCAGAGACAGTTAAGATAAAGGCCGGGTGTGTTTTCCCACAGGCTCAGGAGAAGAGCATTGACGTTTACGGACGTGACATGATCACGGGTCTTCCGGGGAACGTTCGCATTTACTCGAACGAGCTCATAGAGACTTTCAAGGATCCCGCCATCCAGATAGTGGACTGCATCAAGGGCGTGCTGGACGGGCTTCCGCCGGAGATAAGCGCGGATATTGTAAGGAACGGCATTGCCATGTCTGGCGGCGGATCTCTTCTTACCGGTCTTTCGGAATTTGTAAGGACTGAGACCAACGTTCCGGTGAAGGTAGTTGACGGCGCAAGATATGCCACGGCTAACGGCATTGGCAAGTGTCTCTCGGATGTCACGCTGAAAGAACTCATCAACGCTGGCAGAGCTTAACGGACGGTTCCAAGGGGTCAATTATGAATAAAAGAACTCAGATAACTCTTTTTGCACTTACGGTCATAACGATCCTGCTGGTGGTCTCCATAGTTGTTTCCGCCAGCCCCAACGGTGATTTTAACGCACTTTACCGAATTGCGGGTACTCCGGTGACCCTCATAACCAATGGCTTCAGGAAGGCCGCTACAGGCATCTCCGACTGGTTCTCCTACGTTACGTCTTATAACAGCGTGAAGGCCGAGCTTGAGGAATTGAGAGAAAAGAACGCCGAGATCCCGGTGCTTGAGGATGAGAAAGAGAGACTCATTCTTGAAACCAATGAGCTCCGCCGTATGCTGGACTTCGATGATTATTCGTCGGATTACAACCTGCTGCCTGCCCAGATTGTGGCTGAGGACGTTACGGACTGGTTTAACACTTTTACCGTTGACAGAGGAGTGAACGACGGAGTGAAGCGGGGCGCGACGGTCATTGCGCCTGAAGGCCTTGTGGGCATTGTCACTGAGGAGGGACTCGGTTCCTCGAAGATACTGACAATTGTTGACGAGGACAATGCTTTTATGTGCCGCGTGTCGCGTACAAACGAACTTGTACGCGTAAGAGGCGTCTCAAATGAGAAGATGGTCTACGAGCTGAGAGTTGACAGGCTTTCCTCCACGACCTCCGTTCAGGTGGGCGACAATATCGTCACGGCAGAGAGCGGCGGTGTGTTCCCCCAGGGAGTTATGGTGGGAACTGTCAAATCGGTCTCTATAGACAGGGAGAGCGGCATCACTACGGCTCTTGTGGAGCCTGCGGTGGACCTGACACTTCTCAGCAAGGTGTTTATAATGATCGACAGATGACATGATGGTGAGGCGGGGATGTTTTCCCGTTTTACTTCGGAGGCAGCGGATGTTTCTTAACACGAAAGCAATAAAGCGCTTTTTCAGAAGAGGAAGACCCGGTCCTTTTACACACGGTGCAAAGGACAGCTTTATTCTGCATACCGGAAATGCCATTCTTGGAGGCGCCGAGCAGTTCGACTATGCCACCACCAGAGGAAAAATAGTTTTTTCGGTGTTTGCGGCGGCATTGGCGATATTCGTTCAGGAGGCGTTCTTTAACGATCTGAGGATATTCGGGACCAAGCCCAATATCCTGCTGGCGCTTCTTGTGCTTATATCCATGAGCAGCGACGGGACTTTTTCCATGTTTCTGGGGCTGTTCAGCGGGCTTGCCGTGGACATTTCGCTGGGAAGGTACATTGGTTTTTACGGGCTGATATACATGTATTTTTGCATCATCACCGCGGCCGTCGTGAGACCCGCATTTAAAGGAAAGATGGTGTTTTACATATCGTCGGGACCTGTTTTTATAACGCTTTATACACTGGTCGAGGGTTTTGGCGCCAGATTCCTTTCGCTTTACGCGTCAAGAGCACCTGTGCTGTACGAGGATTTCTTCGGACATCTGCTTTACAGGACGCTTCCCTCGTCTCTTTACACATACGTGGTCTATCTCGCTCTTCTGGTACCGGTCACTTATGCTCTCGGTAAACTGGGCAGAGGAAGAAGAAAAGCTATAGACTTCAGAGGATAAAACATGAACGGACTTAAAAAGCTGCTTCATAACCGTATAACGTATCTCGGGATCGGACTTGTATTGGTCATGATCCTTCTTGCGGCGAGACTGTTTTCCATACAGGTGGTAAACAGCGAGCTCTACGCCGACGATCTTAAGGAAATGACTGAGTACAAGCTTCCTCTTGACGCGCCAAGGGGAAACATATACGACAGAAACGGCGTGTTGCTGGCGGGAAACAGGACCTCCTACAAGGTCTATATGATAAACACCGACGATGACCAGTCCTACCGCGACAGGATGTACCTGGAGCTTGTCAACATTTTTGAGAAGAACGGCGATGAGTACACCAATTTCCTTGGCGATTATCTCCTCTATCCTCCGGCCTGGGGACCGATGATCGACGAACCCTATGAAATCGGAAACAAACAGGCTTTTATGAACGATCTTGTCACGTCAAAGTCCGACAAGAGCTATTTTGACACACCGGGATCCGCTTTTAACTACCTCAGGTCCAATCTTTTCGGCATATCCGAGGATTATTCGGACTATGAGGCATACAAAATAATGATCATGCGTTATACGACCTACGCATACGGCCTGGATACCATCAAACCGACCGTTGTCAGCAGCGATGCATGCAAGGCGAGTATTGACGAGATAACGGCGAAATCCGGGGACTTCCACGGTATCACCACCGAGGAAACGTACTACAGGTATTACGTGAACAATGAGTCACTGGGTCCTGTGATCGGCTATGTCAGAGCCATCGACGAAGAGGAATACAAACAGAAAAAAGACCAGGGCTACCTTGCGGATGACGTCATAGGTAAGATAGGCCTTGAGAAGTCCTACGAGACATATCTTAGGGGCGAGAGAGGATACAGGTCATATGCCATCGGTGCCGACGGAACCGTAAAGGAGACCGGATATCAGGCGCCAAGGGCGGGCTACGACGTTTACCTCACCATCGACATCAGGCTCCAGCAGAGACTCTATGAGTCCATGGATACCATTGTTAAGAATACGGTGTCGAGAGCCCCTCAGGAGCAGGACAACTTCGGAGACTGCAATGCCGGCGCCGCAATTGTTTCCGACGTCAATTCGGGAGCCATCTACGCCATGGTCTCCTATCCGAGCTTCGACAATAACCTTTTCGTCGCACCGGCATCGGATTTCAAGGCTCAGGAGCAGATAAAGCAGATCCTTGAGGCTGACGACTCACCGAGCATCAACCGTGCCACCCAGGGAACCTATCCTATCGGATCGATGATAAAGCCTATCATCGCCATTGCGGCTCTGGAATCCGGCGCAACTGATGCGGACAGGGTCGTAAACTGTCCCGGATACATCAAGGCCGGCGGCAGAAAGATGAAATGCCTGGGTATACACAATAACGTTAACCTTGTGGCGGCCCTGGGAAGGTCCTGCAACGTTTATTTTGCGACCGTGGGCATTGACGCGGGCATCGAGAATATCGACTACTGGGCGAAGCAGTTCGGCCTTGGCGAGTTCTCGGGCATAGAGATACCGGAACGCCAGGGATCACGAAGCAACCCGCAGACCATGGATATATTCGAATCGGGAAGGTACCATGCGTGGAATGACGCATCCACCGCGGCCACCTGCATCGGACAGCTCTACACAGCCTTTACACCTATCCAGGTCAACCGCTACACCGGCGCCATCGCAAACGGCGGAACGCTTTACGATATGCACCTTTTGAACGTCGTTGTGGACGCGAAGGGCAGCATCGTTTACAAGCGCGAGAAGATAGCCACAGAGACAGGCGTCTCCAAGGATGCGGTGGATCTTGTAAAAGTCGCTATGACGAGAATGATAGAGGCTTACCCTGCTATCGCAAAGCTTGTAAACATGTACCCCAGATATTTTGTGGCGGGAAAGACCGGAACGGCCCAGACAGGTACCAATGAGCAGTCGTCCCACGGTTTTTATACCGGATTTGCTCCCTGCAACGATCCGCAGATAGCGCTGACACTTATGCTGGAGCACGGTGTCTACAGCGGAAATACTTTCCCCATGATCGGCGAGATAATGGATTGCTGCTTTGAGGGCAAATACGAAGAGGGCGACGTTACCGGCACTCATACGTATGACAGATACTCAAACTCTGTGGGCAGCGGCCAGCGACTGGGCAAATGGTTCAATACAGACGGTCCAATCTATTGACTGAAAGGAGCTTTTTATGAAAAATAAGAGATTTCTCGCGGTAATATCGCTTGTGCTTACACTTGCCATTCTTCTTCCGGCTGTGGGATGCACGAACACAGGAGACCCCGGTAAGCCCGGACAGACTGATCTGCCTACTGCCGAACCGGAACCGACTCCCGAACCGAGAAGTATAAAGGATGAGACCGCTATGGCTTCAAGTATAGTTTACGCGAACGATCTTATGAACGGGGTCCAGTGCTTTTACGACTCCCCCGAGAGAAACGGCTTCACTGTTCAGAATCTGAACTCAAGAGCTCACATAACTTTGAAGGGCGGGAGTGAACGGGGTCTCACTTCGATCATGAACGCAAACGGCGTACCACTTGTAAACGGCGGTATCACCGGCTACGTAAAAACCAATGACGGCTTCACGTTCAACACCACGTCTTCATCGTCAGCCAGGACAAACACCAATAAACTGGGCTCATACTATTACGAAGTAAATATCAGAGAACTGGCTTTCGAAACGCCGGAAGGGGCCGTTGACGTCTACGAGGAGGGCGATGCCGTGCACCTGGATTCTTACGAAAGAAACGGCCATGACGTCACGGATGTTAATGTGGAAAACGACGTGCTTTCGTTTGTTATTCAGAGGAGCTCTGATCCATACATAGTATTCGCCGTGTCCCAGCCTCTCAATGGCGCAAACTGCGTGGCATTCGATATCACAAGCGACGGAAGCGCCTCAAGCGGCCAGATCTTTTACACGTATGACGGCCATACTTCATACTGCCCGGAGCAGAGCAGAAATTTCAAGTTTACCCAGGGTGCGACCAAGGAAAGAGTGTATGTTTACATACCCGACTTCGACGGTACAAGCGGGAAGATCAGGGGCCTCAGATTTGACATTGACGGTGCCACAGAGGACGACAAGGTCATCATCGAGAACGTTTCCCTCGCCAAAGCGCCTTCCGTACCCACAGTCAAATACGGCTTTGAGCAGACGCTCCATTCCTACTCCGACAAGCTTCATTCCACTCTCAGGATCATATATGACGTGGCCCAGGACGACCTTAAAGAGTTCGGCGGCAGGTATCAGATACCGAAGAGCACCGTTGAGAAGCTTATCGTCGGTATGCCCGGCGGAAGCCTGCTTGAAAGCATAGACGGAACGGTGGAAAACTTTGAGTACATTGGTTTTAATATAAAGGATGCGGGCGTGTTCGGTGTTATTGCCGAGGATGACGGCGTCACAGGCACCAGAGTTTTCACAGAAGGGGACAACTACGTCGTCGAAATTTTTATCGATATTACGGGCTCCCACAAGAAGGCCTCAAGCAGCAGGTTCGGCCACAGGATATATGCAAGCGGAAAGCATGATTTCGACGAGCTAAAGATGGAGGCTTATTACGAGCGCCATCCGCTGACGTTTGAGGTCACCGAGCAGTATTCAAAAGCATCCAAGTTTAAAGCCACAGGATACGACACCAATGTCGGTGCCTACACACTGACTGTTGCCGGAACCGATTTTCAGACCGCATACAGGGTCAAGAACAGGAACAACTACTACGGAGGCACCGTAAAAGTGAGCGCTTCCTCAGATAACAGAAAGATCTATTTTTACAGCAAAGGCGAAAACGGCTGTCTTGAGGCCGCCGCGCTCCTTGACGATAAGATGATGCTCACTCCGATTCAGCCGGAGGTCTGTAAAAACTTCCATGGCGAGAACGAGGAAAGCTATTACGATCCGAAGGATCCCCAGTGGGGCGTGACCGTTTATCCCCTTGTGGTGGAGGCGGGGAAGGATCTAACTTACACCATGCTAAATCTCTACCAGAACTGGGGAGCCCACGCTCTTAAACAGATCTCCTCTATAAGTTTTCACATTGGCTATTATCACCTGTCTACAGGTACAACAGAGTCAAACTGCATCGCGCCTTATTTCGTATACGGAAGAGACGGCTGGACGTTGCCTGACTTCCGCGGTTGCAGCGGTATTATGTGGACGACGCAGCCCCAGTTCAATTCAGTGGGACGTCCGGGCTTCCTGAGATACAAGGTGGGTAACAAGGTCTACCAGTCCGAATACACCGATTCGTATATCCGTTCGGTGGGGCCGGTCTATTCTGATCTTGACTATTCATACATTTCATTTGACGGCACAATTGCCTATGACCTTCGCCACGTTGAATTCCCGTCTAACGACGAGAACAGGACATATTATTCCATGAAGGCCACCGTGCTTGAGGACGTTACCTTCGAGGATGCCAGAAAGACCTTTACACTGTTCTATTTTGATCCCAGGTCCGCGTGCATGGAAACCACCAAATACAAGTCGGAGGATGGCACCCTTGTGGAACTGAAGAACAACACAAAGGGCGTACAGTCCGAAAAGATATACAAGCTGTCCCTCGATAACCCGTACTACAGCCTTTACAACTATTCCGTGAGAAACGGCAGTGACGTTGAGAACTTTGGTTTCATAGTGAAATCCTTCAGTATGACTGTTGGCGGTAAGGCGTTTGAAAACGGCCTTGTGATGAGAAATTCCGTCATAAACGACGGCGGGATGCTGAACAAGGTGGAGATCGGCGTGGACGCTGACGTGCTTGAATTCAAGAAGGGCGACACCATTGATTGCGTGTTCATACTGTTGCCTTTCGGTGTGGCGAACCAGACCAATGACGATAACGTTACCTACGTAATAGAAGACTCCATCAACAATCCCTGGAGAGTTTCTGAGGTGAAGACCGGATCGGTCATCGAGGACGACTACATCGCGATAGTAGGGTGCGAAAACGACGTGGCTGAATTCACAGTAACAGGTGGGCGTAACGCCAATGCCGTCAGGGTCTGCGGATTCACAAAGCTTGTAAGGCCCAAGATACAGGAACTTGTGGACGGAAGCTGGGTGGATTACGTATACAACGTGGCCGACTTCGACGGCTACCAGGTAAACTACACCACCGAAGGATTCTTTGATTACAGCTTCATAGTCGACATGGAAAATTACACAGACAGCCGCACGTTCAGAGTGACTGTGGGCTGATTGGTTATTAAAAATGAATGATATACTGACCGTATTTGCTACAACCGCATCCCTTTGCCTGCTTCTCATCCCCGGCTTTCTTTTTAACAAATTAAAGCTCACACGTGGACGGGATATGGCGAAGGGAATCTCGAGATATGTCCTTTACATTGCCCAGCCTGCAATGCTGATCGCACCGTATATAAGGCCTTTTGATTCCGGGATACTAAAAAACGTTGGCTTTACGGTCCTGTTTTCTTTTATATGCCATGCTCTCTTTTCTGCTTCGGTGATACTCATCATCAGGAAAAGAAAATCAACCGGTGAAACTTCACCTGATGACGAGACCAAAACCAAAAACCTTTCAACGGTAAGGATCGCGGCTATATTCGGGAACTGCGGCTACATGGGCATTCCGCTGATCGAGAAATTCCTCGGACAGGGCGCGGCCATATATGCAACCGTGTTTAACATCGGCTTTCAGCTGTTTCTCTGGACAGTTGGGTGTTATCTTGCCACCGGAGACATCAAATACTACATGTCCCCGAAGAAGATACTTCTCAATCCCGCGACCATCTCAATATTTATCGGTCTTGTGATATTCTTTGCCCCCATAGATCAGTACGTGCCGTCGTTCTTAACCACGGCCATTGATTTCCTGAAAAATACGGTGGTGCCTCTTTCCATGTTTGTGGTGGGGTACCATATGGCTGAGAACAGGATTTCGGGGCTTTTGAAAGGCGGCAGAATGTGGCTTTCGATAGCGGTGCGTCATATACTCGCGCCAATGCTGGCCTTTGGCGTTCTCTACCTCTTTAAACTCACGGGCATTTTCTACAACTACGAGGTGGCCGTTACGGTGCTTCTTTGCAGCGCGGCGCCTTGCGCCACCATCACTTCCATATTCGCAGAAAAATTCGACCTTGACCGGGAAACCGCGGGACGGATGGTGCCTGTTTCGACCATTCTCTCTATGGCGACCATGCCTCTTGCGGCACTTCTTCTGAAGCTGTTCTGAGCGGCAATACCGTGAGCGGCCCCTGTGGCCTATAAATAAATAAATCTTGACAACGGTGCTGTCCGTTGTTATACTTTGCGTTGCCGCCGGCGTGGCGAAATTGGCAGACGCAAGGGACTTAAAATCCCTCGGGGTGAAAGCTCCGTACCGGTTCGAGTCCGGTCGCCGGCACCATTTTCAGGTGACTAAAATTGAAAAAAATCATTTGCCTTTTTATCTGCATAGCTTTTTTAATGAGTCTTGCGTCCTGCGCTCCCGCTAAGATCGAACCTGTTATAAATGACGGTAAAAGCGAATCTTTTGTGACCAAGACGCCCGTCCCGACTCCCGCTCCCGGCGAAGAGCCTCAAAATACTGATGACACTCTCGCGACCGAAGATCCGGCTCACGATACCGCAGGGCTTGTAACTTTTACAGAGGATGATACTCCAATGCCATCTCCTTCAGAGGAGACTGCGGCTCCCGAAACAATTTCTCCGGAAACTCCCGATGGATCTCCCTCTGCTACCGACGTGCCGGGACCCACGGAAACACCTCCCGCTGAAACTCCTGCGGGCGAGCTTGTGACTTTCCTTACGCTTGGCTCTTCCAAACAGGGCACTCCCGTATCATCCGTCAGCGAAGAATTCAAAAATCATTACAATGATTTTGCGCTTAAACTTATGGACCTTTGCTCCGGCGAAGGGGGCTCTCTTGTCTCGCCTCTTTCTGTGATGACTGCGCTTCTTATGACTGCAAACGGAGCGAAGGGCGAAACTCTTGAGGAGATGCTAAACGTTCTTTTCGGCTCTATGAGCCTTGAAGAGGCCAATACCGAAATACTTAGTTATTATTCCGGACTTGTAAATTCGGAGGATGCCTCCCTTGAAGACGCCAATGCGGTCTTCTTTACGGACCGGGAAGATTTTTCCGTAAGCAATGATTTTCTGGAAGCAGTGGAGAGCCTGTTTAAAGCCGCTGTTGCGAAGGCTTCCTTCACCGATCCTGAGACAGTTGATATTATCAATAACTGGTGCGACGAAAATACGGACGGCATGATCAAAAAAGTGCTCAATTATGATGACGTTGGCGTAGACACGATCATGGTTCTTCTGAATGCCCTTTGCTTTAATGCTATCTGGCAGGAGCAGTATCAGGACCATCAGGTCCGGAAAGGCGTTTTTCACGGCGAAAACGGTGACAGTGATGTGGAGCTTATGTATTCCACCGAATCGGGGTACATAAAGGGCGAACGTGAAGAGGGCTTCGTCAAATACTACAAGGGCGGAAAGTATGCATTTGTGGCTCTTCTCCCCGAAAAAGGCATGGATATGTCCGACTATATCAAGTCATTGGAAAATGGCCGTTTGAACTCTCTTATCGCGTCAGGAAAAGGCAATTGCTCCGCAGCCATCCCCGAGTTTAAGTTCGACCTCTCAAAAGAGCTTTCCGACGTTCTCCAGGTGATGGGCATCGTTTCCGCTTTTTCGGATTTTGCCGATCTTTCGGGCCTCGGCACACTTGACAGCGGCGATAACCTTGCCGTAAGCAAGGTCATTCATAAGACTCATATAGAGGTGGATCCCTCGGGAACCAGGGCGGCTGCGGTTACGGCAGTCATAGTTGACAGAGTGACCTCAATTGAGCCGGATGAAAAGCCTGAAGTGATCCTGGACAGACCTTTCCTCTATGCAATTGTTGATACAACGTCAATGCTTCCGGTCTTCATCGGAACGCTTACAGACATAGGAGCCTGACCGATGCTTATCTGGAACGAACCCTCCACCAAAAGTATATTTATGAACGCAAGGCCGGGGAAGGATGCTTCCGCGGAGAGCTTTTTGCATGCTGCAAGAAACGGTTACTGCGCCGCTCAGGTGCTCGTAAGGTTCCTTGAAAATGTAAGGATAAGATCCGTGGAGGTATTATCCGGGACCGGCGATACTTTCGAAGATAACGGCATAATAGTCAGACTTTTCAGACAGGACTATAAAAAATATAACGATTGCACATACTACCCGGACAGGCTGAGAGAACTGAAAAACGGCAGGACCGATATTAAAGTACCTGCCCACAGCACAAGAGCCTTCAGGGTGGATTTTTTTGTTCCCGAAAGCATCGCGCCGGGGAAATATACATACCCGGTCACTGTTAAGACCGACAAGGGCGATCTAACGTCCAAGATCAACCTCATTGTCCACAAGGCTGTAATAAGAGACCCCGCCGACTCCACCTTTGGCCATGAATATTTCTTCAATCTCGACCTGCTCCCCAAAAATAAAACGGGCATACTTCCCTATTCCGAAGAGTGGTGGGAGCTTCTTTCCCATTACGCCGACGTGATGAAAGAGATGAGGAACAATACCATATGCGTCCAGCCCCTTCCGCTGCTTCACCACGGCGGCAGCACCTATAATAGCCCCGATGACTTTGATTTCAAATTTGACCTGTTTGACCGTTTCATCGAGCTGTTTCTAAAGAAGGGCGCAGCAAGGGATTTCACGCTTTCCGCGTTCATTCAGTCCGTGGAGGGAAAGTCTTTTTCTGCTCTTTCGGGGACTTCGGACATAGTTTCCTACGAGACTAATACCCCCTTGGGAGACGATTATTTAAGGACTTTTTACGGCGGAATATCAAAGCATATCAGTGAAAAGGGCTGGAAGGGTCTGTTCCGGGTCCACATTGAGGATGAGCCCCATACCACTGAGGTCTGGCTCCATACGAAAAAGATAATTGACGAGGCAGCGCCTGATCTTCTGGCCGGGGAACCTCTTGATATGATCGAAAGCGCAAGGGTCATATGTGACCACTGCGGGTGGGCCGTTCCCAGGATCAACGTTCACGACGAGGACCCTGCGGTATTTAAAAGGTTTGTTGAAAGAGGCGGAGAGCTATGGCTCTATTCCTGCTGCTTCCCGGAGGAGGCATATTTCCTCAATAAATTCGTTGACCTTCCCGTAATACGTTCAAGGCTGATGGAATGGGCCTGCATTGGCGTCGGTGCAAAGGGCTTCCTCCACTGGGGCTTCAACTATTGGGGCCGTGGCGATTCGCTTTACGGATTTAACGCGGATGCCAGGTTCAAAGGTGACGGCGCAATAGTTTACAAGAACCTGCAGGCAAAAAAACTTGATCTTTCAGCGAGATTTATGAACACGAGGGACGGCCTTCAGGATGCAGATCTGTTCATGCAGATAATCGAGCGAGGAAACGATAAGCAAAAGAAGGATGTCAGAGAGCTTCTTGACGAAGTGACCAAGGGAGATTTCGAGGCCCATTCGGACGATACGGAAGAATTTGAAAGGAATTTTGAAAAACTGCTGGCAATAGCAGACAGCCTGGAATGATAATTCAGCGACAGTTTACGTATAATAAGACCGCCGGAAACTTGGATTTAACAAGAAGTCCGGCGGATTCTTTTTTTATTTGGCTTCTTCTGCGGGAGCCGCATTTTCGACATTCCTTTTCAGCCCTATGACCTGATCCACGGGGAGGGCGAAGGCAATTCCGTGGCCCGGCGTGTCGAGACCGCACATAGAGTATAGATTGTGGAGCACGTCGTTTCTGATGGCCGTCTCAACCAGTATCATCACGATCTCCTTTTGGGGTGTAATCGAAATGCCGAAGACCTTCTCGGCGTTCATATTGGCGGTGCCTCTTGCCCGAAGGACTGTTCCTCCGCCTGCTCCGGCTTTCTTGGCGGCGTCCATTACAGCCTCGCTGAAACCTTCGTTAACAATGCAAAAAATAACTTCATGTGTAAAATCCATCAGAATATACCTCCGGTCTCTCTCTTGTCAGCCAAAAATCTGAATACCTGCACGCCAATGACGCTGCTCAAGGGAACCGTAAATGCGATGCCCTTGCCGTTTCTTATGGTCCTGAACCTGTCTTCAAGTATCTCAAGCAACTCGCCTGCTTTATCGGCTCTTATTACGCTCATGATAGCGCTCTTTCTGTCATCCGCGATGCCAAGGCTTTCCAGCACGGCGGAGTTCACCGTGCCTTTTGCCGAAACAAAACATTGGAGATTTGCGCCGTAGCTTTGAATAAGATCCGCGTAATATTCGGATTTGGTCCTGTTCACCACTGTGATGAGGAGTTTCAGCCCTTCCGGAGAGCTCACCGGAGCGGGTGTCTGGTTACGTGCCATACCGTGCCTCCTTTACATAAACTCGATGATCTGCTCGTCGTCAGCAGAGAGGATCCGCTTCATAGCGCGCCTTGTTCTGAGACGCTGGCTGAGGATTGCTTTAAAGCCCAGCAACTGTATGGAGATGAGCGGTGTCATGGCCACCATCGCAACGACGCCAAAGGCATCAAGCGGTATCATCTCAGGCCCCTGGATCATTGCACAGGCGCCAATGGCGAAGGGCAGTATGAACGTGGAGGTGAGAGGACCGCTTGCGACTCCGCCCGAATCAAAGGCGATAGCTGTGTACATTCCGGGGACCAGAAGCGAAAGCCCCAGGGATAAAATGTATCCGGGAATAAGATAATAAAGGATACTGAAATTGAATATTATCCTGATCATGGAGAGGGCGATAGAGATCCCCACGCCCACCGAAAGGGCGATCATCATGGACCTCTTGGTTATTGCGCCGTCTGTGACACGCTCCACCTGATTGTTAAGAACGTGCACCGCAGGCTCTGCCAGCACCGTCACCATACCTGTAATAAAACCGAATCCTACAAGAAGCGCAGGGTGGTTTCCCGAGGAAAGCTCCTTCCCCAGCTTAAAGCCGACGGGCATGAAACCGATCTTTGCCGCGGTCATAAATATAACAAGACCTATAAACGTGAAAAGCACGCCTCTTAAGATCCTCAAGATCTTTCGCCCCGGCAGCTTCAGGAGCGTTACCTGAAGAATGAAGAACATGGCGCATATAAGGCCGAGGGCCAGCGCAACTTCCCCCATAGTATCGAGGATAGTCTTAAATATCTGAGTCCCCAGCTGGGATTCCACAGAGTAGTCCGGAAGAGTGTAGTTGACTTTTCCTTTCGACGCTATACCGATGATCACCACTGCCAGCACGGGGCCCACAGAGCACATTGCGATGGAACCAAAGTTGTTCTCGGTGGATTTGGTAGAACCGACGGATGAGGCTATGCCTATGCCGAGAGCCATGAGAAAAGGAACAGTGATGGGACCCGTGGTCACACCGCCGGAATCAAAGGCGAGGGCCGTAAAGCTGCCCTTGCCGCCCACCAGAAGCACCGCAACCAGCGCAAAAAGAGCCAGGTAGAAGAACATCAGATACGGTGGAAGGGGCTTGTTCTTGACCGTCCTTATAATGGAAAGCATCAGGAACAGGCCGACTCCGACGCCAACGACACCAATGAGCACCCAGTTGTTCACCATATCCGAGACCTGCCCCGCCAGCACGGAAAGATCCGGCTCGGCAATGGTTATCATTACGCCCATCACAAAGCATACGATAAGCAGCAACGCCGGCTTTCCCGCCTTTGAAAGGCCGGTTCCGATATGCTCTCCCATTGGCGACATGGCGCTGTCAGCACCGAGGTTAAAGAAGCCAACGCCTATGACCAGTGCCACCGACGAACAAAGGAACGCCACCAGCTCAGTGGCCGTAAGTTCCACAAAAGGCATGAAGTACATGATGACCACTATGGCCATAACCGGTATGACCGAAAGCGCCGCTTCTCTTATCTTTAACGCCAATACTTTCACTTGGTATCCTTCACCCGTTCCTTCCTGAATTGTTTCGCTGCCAGGATCTTATGCCTTGTCCCTTGGCTTCAGCAGGCCGTGGCTTATGTTCGCCATAACGATAATGGCGCCTGCTATGTAAAACACTGTGTTCAGCATCGTTACCACGCTGTCGATCGTAATGAGAACGCTTCCCTGTTTAATGATCGAACCGGAAAGAGCCACGGAGGCGGCGGTTACGGCCGCAAAAACCATTGCCGTGACAAAGGCGACTTTGATCATTTTTCTTGTTGGATCCTTCCAGAGTTTATAACCAATGTAACCGATGGCGATATGTATCAGCACAACGGTAACGTTCACGGCAATTATCGCAACCCTGTTTTCGGGAAGAATGCTGCCCAGCTCGATCATGTAACCCGTGGAGGTCACAGCTTCAACACCGGTGAGCAGGGCCCGAAGTATTATTACCAGACCTGAGGCCAGCATGAATCTTCTTCCTATTCTGAAGGCCCGGCCTGTTTTTACGTCCTTGATGTCTTTCCTGGCGTAATTCTCAAGAGCGAAGTGGAGAAGTATGAACAGCGGCACTGCCACGTATATGAAGATACGGAGGACAATAAAATTGTTGGTTTCTGCTGCCACGCCTCTTACGTACTCTGAATTCCAGGGCTGGAACAGCTCGTGGGCAAACTGTGAGTCAAGGATCGTTTGTCCCTCGCCGAATTTAAGCATATCGCTGCCGATGGTATGACCTCCGATGTAAGCAGACGGAACAAGGAAACCAAGGAAGGAAGCGACGAATATGACGGCCCCCAGCGCAAAGGTCCTGTACTTGTTGAACGGGATGCACATTGCAAACACCACAACGATACCCGAAAGCGTCAGCATTATGGTCATCATCGGTTTTACATTGGCGTCGATAATGAAGGGTGCCTGTCCCATTGCAAGCGGTATCTGGTTAAGTAATATCGGAAGCAAAACCGCAGACGCCGCAAGAATTCCCGCGCAAAGAGACTGGGATACCATGAATTTCATAAACGAGCCCTTGATGGGTGTCCTCCTGGGCTCCAGGGATAGGAGAAAACCGCCGGTACCGATGACCGCAGACTCCAGCATGTACATGTTTTCCACGGAGAACCACATCTGACCTTCCTTGAATGGAATGAGGGCGAAGGATAGTATGAAAACCGCAATGGACTTCATAAGGTAGAGCACAGAGGTCTTTCTGATGTTTCCGATGACCCTGCGGCCCTCGCCGACCACGTCTTTAAGGTGGCTGAAGTCGTTGTCGAGAAGCACAACGTCGGAGCAGGATTTGGCGGCGTCAGTGGCCTTGGCGAAGGTGATGGAAGAGTCCGCCTTTCTCAGGGCCAGGATATCGTTTACACCGTCGCCTGTCATCGCGACCTTATGCTTTTTAGCCTGGAGAGCAAGCACCAGGGCTTCCTTCTGCTCCGGAGACACGCGAGCAAAAACTGTATACTCTTCCGCGATCTTCGGAATATCCTCAAGGGGAACTCCCGCAAGCGATATGTATTTGTCCGCATTCTCGATGCCGCATTTCATGGCTATCTTACTTACGGTAAGGGGATTGTCGCCGGAAATGACCTTCACTGTGACGTTGTTTTCACGGAAGAACCTGAGGGTATCCGGGGCGGAATCCCTTATGTGGTCCTCTATGGCAAAGAAACCGATGAGCTTCCCATCCAGCGTCAATGCTATGACTCTGTTTCCCTCGGAAGCCATTTTGTTGACATATTCAAGATTCTTGTCGTTTTTATCGAGCAAATATTCGGGCGCGCCCATAAGGAGTCTTCTTCCGTCCTCATAGACAAGGCCGGAGTATTTTGTGGCGCTTGAAAAAGGAATCTTTTCTTTGATCGGAGCGTTTTCGTCAATGCCGAACCTTTGAAATATGGCTTCTGCAGTGGCATTTCTGTCACCGGCAGCCGCCATTAGAGCCTTTGCGTGATATTCGATCTCGCCCATCGGTATGAACGCCTTCACGTCAGCCACCTTCATGGTGCCGTCCGTGAGAGTGCCTGTTTTATCGAGGCAGATTATGTCGACTCTTGAAAGGTTTTCGAGACTGTAGAGCTCCTGGATGAGGGTCTGTTTTTTAGTCAGAGACGCGATGGATACCATCATCGTGACCGAGGAGGTGAGCACGAGGCCCGAAGGTATCATTCCGATGCCGAAGGAGCCATCGGTAAGGACTATCAGCGCCCATGTCACCGGGTCATTGATCGAAAGCTGCATGTTCCAGATGGAAGGGTCGCCGCCTGTCGCAATTATCTTGACCACAAGGGTTACGGTTATCGCGGAGATAGCGATGCAGAGCCCCACGGTGAGCATTTTGATTATTCTCATTATGGAGCCCATAAGCTCGGACTTGTGGGGACCGCCGGACTTGACTTTTCTTGTAAGCTCAGCAGCATATGTGTCGTCGCCGACCTTCACCGCTCTTGTCCTTGCCGATCCGACTATGATGGCTGAGCCCGAAAGTATGGTATCTCCCGGTCTTTTTTTAACGTGATCGGATTCACCGGTCAGCATCGATTCGTCGACTTCGACCTCACCCTCAAGTACAACGATATCTGCCGTGGCCTGATCACCGGCGGAAACTGCGATGATATCGTCGAGAACGACTTCTTTGGCGTCAATGAGCTGAACTTCGCCGTCTCTCACTGTTTTGGTCTTGGTGCTTGTGACTATCTTCAGCTTCTTGATCACCTTAAGACTTGAGATCTGCTGGTATGTGCCCATGCCCACGTTCATGACCGCAGGAATGAGAAATACGAACTTGGAAAAGCCGAAGTACTGGTTTACCACGTCACCCCGCCCAATGGAATTAAGGTAAATGATAAAACCAATGAAGAGCAGGGCAATGGAAAAAAGAACGACGTTGAAAAAAGTAAAAAGGTTCTCGGCAAGTATCTTGAGAGTACTCTTATTGTTCGGGTCTGTTGATACGTTGCAATAACCTTTCGATACCCGCTCGGCAACCTGTGCCTGTGTCAGACCCCTCGACGGATCCGCTTCAACTCGTTCGATAAAGGGTCTCTCGACAGCTTTTTTATTCATTTAGCGCACCTCTTTGCAATATTGATTTCGCGTGGGTTATGATCTTCGCCAAACCCGTGTTGATCCATTATATTAGACTAAAAGATTATACCACAACATCCTTGCCAATGTAAGAGTGTAAGCGCGATTTCTCTTGACTAAGAGACGCCAAGGTGCTAATATTTCATCCGCAATAATCGGGGTGTGGCTCAGTTGGTAGAGCGCCTGGTTTGGGACCAGGATGCCGCAGGTTCGAATCCTGTCACTCCGACCAGTCCCGCGAAAGACACCCGGTTTGTCTGGCAGATCAGGTGTCTTTTCGACTATATGAAGCCTAAAACGGTATTATAGAGGATCTTGTAAAAAATGACAGGTAAAACCAATTATCAGCTGATCCTGGATCGGACTTTAAAGGAAATATCAGAGTCGGGCCGCGTTCCGGAGCTTTTGCTTCACAGCTGCTGCGCGCCTTGTTCATCCTATTGCCTTGAATATTTATCCGATTACTTTAATATTACCGTTTTTTATTTCAATCCGAATATTGAGGATGAAGAGTTTGAGCGAAGATATAACGAACAGGTTAGGCTCGTATCCGAACTTAAGACAAAATACCCGGTCCGGGTCGTGAAGGGCGATCATGATACTGAAAGGTACTACAATGCGGTTTCAGGTCACGAATCGGATCCCGAGGGCGGGGAACGGTGCAGGATCTGTTTTGAGCTGAGGCTTGAAGAGGCCGCAAGATACGCCAATGAAAACGGTTTCGATTATTTTACCACCACGCTTTCCATAAGTCCTTTGAAGAATGCCCTTGTTTTGAATTCCATTGGCGAAAAAATGAGTGAGAAATACGGGGTCAGGTATCTTTATTCGGATTTTAAGAAGAAGAACGGGTATTTGAGATCGATAGAACTGTCCAAGGAACATTCACTTTACAGACAGGACTACTGCGGATGTGTTTTTTCAAAGCACCAATAATAACATGAGAGGTGTAGTTTATGGGATCGCATTCATTTAAACCTGAATTTGCATTTAAGATTATAGCTGTTATGATCGCATTGGCGATGACGGTGATAACATTTGCTTCATGTATTGTGTTTGACCCCTCTGAACCTGCAGATACTTCGGAACCGACCGCAGAAATACCTGCCGAAGAGACTGCCGGTTCCGACGAGACTTCCGATGCCACTCCTTTGGAAACTCCCGAACCCGAGATTGAAACGGAACCCCCAGTCACCCGGGAGCCCGAAGAGACCGGCCCTCAGCCCACGGAGCATATCCACAGCTATCCGGACGAATACAAATTTGATGAAAATGACCATTGGAAGGAATGTGAATGCGGCCAGAAGGCGGATATTACCTCCCACACTGCCGGCGAATGGACTGTAGGAGCTGCGGAGGGCAATTCGGGAGAATACGTTGTACAAAGACTTTGCAAGGTCTGTGGGAATCCTTTAAGCAGTATTAATATCGGAAAACTCTCGGGCAAGCCCAGTCAGGGTCTCAGCTACAGATATATCAGATCCACCGATTCATATGCCGTTATCGGGAGCGGTGAATGTACAGATACAGTGATAAACATACCTCCGGTCTATGAAGGCAAGCTTGTAACTGAAGTAGGCGCAGACAGTGAAACTGTAGATGACTGGGACAAGATCTTCTTATCTTATTACGATGAGAATCCCTTCCGTTTCAACGCCAATATAACCGAGATAGTGATCCCCGGGACTGTGAAAGAGATCCACGCATTTGCTTTCTCTCAAGGGAAGGGAAACCCGTCGAGTCTTCGGAAGGTCGTAATTCCAGAAGGTGTCGAATCCATTTCGCTTCAGGCTTTTTCATATACTGAGGTTCACGATCTGGAACTGCCTTCGACGCTGAAAAAGATCGAACCGCTCATGAGCAGAGTTTTTTCTCAGAACCACGGTGCATTCCCCGGGTATGATCCGATCGTGTATTACGTAGATACCTATGGACCGACTTACAGCGAACTTGGGGGCTTCTATTATGACGATAATCTGACAAATATTTCCATTTCTCCGTACAATACCTATCTTGTGTACGACTCAGGATGTTTTATTGAAAAAGGCACAGGAAAGCTTGTGACAAGGCTTAATGGAACGACGATTCCGGACTATGTTACGGAGATATGCGATTCTACATTCTGTTTTCTTGATATTAAAGACCTTGTTATACCGGATTCGGTAAAAAAGATAGGCAACTTCGCATTTTACGGAAGCAAGATCGAGACGTTGACGTGCGGCTCCGGACTCGTATCGATCGGTAAAGAAGCGTTTAGGGATTGCAAGAACCTTAATACGGTAAATCTGCCTGCAGGCCTTTCCGAGATCGGTAAAGAAGCGTTCTATGTAGACAAGAATATTGAATTCAATATTGCTGCAGGCAATACTCAATTTGTATTTGAAAATAACTGCCTGATCAATAAGCCAAGCTGCAGATTGCTTAAAGCCAATGACGGAGCTTCGGTTCCCGGATATGTTAAAAGCATCGATCCTTACGCCTGCATCGGAGTTGATTTTGCTTATATTGATTGTTCTGGTTTTACCGGAATCGGAGAATTTGCATTTTCAAAATGCACAGGGCTCGGCGACGTGGTGATTTCAAATGCTATATCGATTATACCCGAGGGCTTATTTGAGGACTCTTCAATGACGTCGATCACATTCGGATCGGAGCTTGAGACTATATCAGACAGTGCTTTTTACGGTTGTACCGTAGGCGGAGATATTGTTCTGCCTCAGGGCTTTACAACACTTGGACAAAACGTTTTTTACAGCTGTTCTGCGAAGACACTGACTCTTCCTGCGACATGCAGTTCTGTCGGTTACAGTTCTCTAGACTTTAAAAAAATCGATGAGGTCCGTTTTGCCGGTACGACTGATGCTTTCGGAAGACTGGTCACTCTTGAGTTCGGTTTTGCAGTTGATTACAATACCAGGGTCGTCTGCTCGGACGGTCTTTTCGATCTCAATTCCGTAGAATCCGAGATATACTATTGATAAGAAACAATGATTATAGAAAGCCATGCCCATTACAGCCACATAAAATTCGATCAGACTTTTCCCTGTTTGACCTATGACGACGGCAAATTTGCTGTCGGGAACGGTGACAGGGAAGGTCTGCTTGCGCGTGTAAGGGAGAAGGGCGTCATTGGCGTCGTGGAGCCCGCCATCGGGATAGGTTCAAACGAAAACGTATTAAAACTGCATAAACAGTATGAAGGCTTCATTTTTCCCGCGTACGGGTGCCATCCTTCCTATACTTTTTTGGCAAAATGGGAAGACCGGGAGGTCATTGAGAGATACGCGGGTGACCCTGACTGCGGATGTATTGCCGTCGGTGAGACAGGGCTTGACTACCATTACAAAGAGCTGCGCCGTCATAAGTCTTGCCAGAAGCGCTGGTTCGTTTATCAGATAGAGCTGGCAAATAAGTTGAATAAACCCCTCATATTGCATATAAGAAAAGCCAAAAATGATGCGCTGAGGATACTTAAGAGACACCGAAAGCTCCTTACGGGGGGCGTAGTGCACTGTTTTTGCGATGACCGCAGGACTGCCGCAAAATATATCAAGCTTGGGTTTCATATAGGCATCGGCGGGGCACTTTTGACCGAGGAGAGCAAAGACCGCCTTTCAAACGCGGTCAGGCGTATACCTCTTGATAGGATCCTTGTTGAGACCGACGCGCCTTACATGCTGCCGGATTGCGATGTGTACAAATCAAAAAAACAAAGGAAAAATGCCAGAAACACTTCGCTCATACTTAAAGCTGTTATCGAAAGAATAGCTGAGATCAAAGAACTGCCTGTGGAAGAAGTCGAAAAAGTTCTCTTGAACAATACGGTAGAGCTGTTCTCCATCGAACCTTTTTCCGAGTAGACCTATTACCTGTTACCTTTTACTTATTACTTAAGCGGCACTCCCTTAAACTATTACCTGAGCGGCACCCCTCGTGCAGCGACCTTTTACTTTTTACCTGTTACTTATTACTTTGTCCGGCACCGCTTTTACTTTACCCATAAACCTTAATGATCTCTTCCGCCACCTGCCTTTTCCCGATGCACCTGTCCATGGCCTGCTTTTCGATGTACCTGTGGGCCTCGGGCTCGGTCATCTTGAGCTCGCTGATGAGGAGCAGTTTAGCTCTGTTGACGAACCTTATTTCGTTCATCTTTTCCTCGATGGAGAGGGTCTTCCTTTCAGAATATCTTGTGCGTTCGCGTGCGGTGATCATCCAGCCGCATGCGATCTGGAAAATTGCTTTTGAGGCGGGTTTTAGAAGCATAAAAATACCATGCTCGGCAAGACGGTCATAGATCATGTCGTATTGCTCGCTTCTTGCAAGGAACAAGACTATCGTGTTGTATGAGCTTGCCGTGTCGATGGAAAAACGCACGCCCGAGTCATCCGGAAGAGGGGAGTTTACGATTATGAAGTCAAAGTCCCGTTCCATGACTTCGCGCTTTGCGGCACTGACGTTTGAAACTACAGTTATCGGTGAAAAGGTGGGCAGAGAGAATATCTCCGGAAGCGCCTGATTGAATTTATCGGACGCGGAAACAACCAGTAAGCTGTATACTTGCTCCTTTAGGCTCAAACATCATCACCGCCTTTCTTTTTGAATTTGCGAACAGTATAAGATCAGTCTTCGCAGTAGATCCTGATGATAGGAGCAGGTATATTACGGTTTATAAAATCATCGGAAACAGCGGCTTCTCTGGCCTCTTTGAGGGTCTCGGGAAGCTTTTTTAAGCCTTCGAGAATATCACTGTCTGCTTTGTAAAGGTTAAGATCCTGAGCAGCCACAAGCGGCATACCGTTTTCCAGGCCCAGGAGGGCGGCTTTTATAAGAAGAGTGAAAGCGATATAAGGATTCGCACAGGGGTCTGCGGAGCGGAGCTCGATGCGTCGGTATTCGTTTTCCGCGGCGGGGATCCTCACCAGCTGAGACCTGTTCTCATGTGACCAGGACACGTAGCGGGGGGCCTTCATCTTGCCGAGGCGCTTATATGAATTCTCGACCGGATCCAGGAACAACGTCATGGGTATGATGTTGCTAAGGATGCCGGCGGTCATGCATTCGAGGGCATTGGCGTTTTTGGAGGGTGACACGGACATGTTGATATGAAATCCGTTGCCGGGTTTATCGCCAAGGGGCTTCGGCATAAAATCAGCGTACAGTCCGTTGCGGCGTGCAGCTGTTTTTACCACCGTCTGGAATGTCATCACGTTGTCAGCGGCTTCAAGGGCCTCTCCGTATCTGAAATCTATCTCGTTCTGACCCGGGCCTTCCTCATGGTGGGAGCTTTCGGGCCTTATACCCATCTGCTCGAGGGTGAGGCAGATCTCGCGGCGGACGTTTTCGCCTTTATCTTCGGGGGCAATGTCCATATAGCCGGCCTGATCGTAGGGCTTTCTGGTGGGCTCGTTGTTCTCATCAAGCTCAAACAGATAAAACTCCTGCTCTGCGCCGAAATAAAACGTGTATCCCTTGTCTTTTGCGTCGTTTATCGCATTTATAAGGAGCGTTCTTGTGTCACACTCGAAGGAGGAACCGTCCGGTTTGGTTATGCTGCAGAACATTCTTACAACTTTCCCGTGCTCGGGGCGCCAGGGAAGCCAGGTAAGAGTTGAGGGATCCGGATGAAGGAAGAGATCGGAATGAGCCTCGTCGCCAAAGCCCTTAATAGCGGATGCGTCAAAAGCGATACCGTATTCAAAAGCTCTCGGCAGCTCATCGGGCATTATCGAAATATTCTTTTGCTTTCCGAAAACGTCGCAGAACGCAAGACGGATAAACTTAACGTCCTCCTCCGTGACATACTGCAGGACTTCTTCCTTTGAGTATTTCATAAGTTCCTCCTTGAACGGTCAGCTGCATCAATTTGCAACGTACAGCTGTTTATAAGGGTTCTTGCTGTCGGGCGTTACGACGGTGAAGGGCGATTTCAGAATGAAATCTTCATCCATGCCGAAAAGACCGCAATATTCCCTGATATATTCTCTTATTTCGTTAAGATCCTCGTCCGTTGCAGATCTCGGTGTCACCCTGTCTGGGAAACTGATATCGCTGCAATCAGATCTAAGATACATTTTTCCGCCGTGCATTCCCGTGCAGGGGAAGTTTCCGACTATTTTCTTTTCACCTTCGCCAATGCCGAGAACCAAGATAATGCCGCCGGCCTGGTATTCGCCGAGAAAGCTGCCGGCTCTGCCGCCGATGACCATGACAGGCACTTTTTCCTTGTAGGCCTTCATGTGGATGCCGGCTCTGTAACCCGCGTCGCCCTTGACGTAGATCTTTCCGCCGCGCATGGCATAACCTGCCGCGTCGCCTATATTTCCATGTACCACGATCTTTCCGTCGTTCATGGTATCGCCAACGGCATCCTGAGCATTGCCGAGAACGCTTATCTCTGCGCCGTTTAAGTACGCACCCAGAGCATTCCCCGGAATCCCCTCTATCGTCACGGCTTTTTCAGACATTCCGGCGCATATAAATCGCTGCCCGAGACATCCCGATACAGTTATTTTATCTCCTTTTGAACGGATCAGATCATTGATCTCGCGATAACCAAGACCGCCTGCATGAACTTCCATATTATACTATGCCTCCGAACTTTTTTCTACGCATTTCACGAGTAAAAATCATATTTGAAACAAGGGTCCTGACCTTGCCGAAATCCACCGTGTCAAGGGGGGTTTTTTCGCGTATCAGCGACGTGAGTATCCCCGTTCGTTCCGTGCTCCCTATGATCATGAAGCCTTTCAGAAGCCCGTCCTTAACGAAGAAACGCTTGACTCCTTCCTCGCTTTTTTCCTCAGTCATCTCGCCTTCGTAAACCCCTGCGGTCATCATGTGGAGCCCGAAGAAACCAATGGAATTCATGGGGATAGCATTGGTCAAAGCGGCTTCGGACCCGGCCATGTTCTTTCCCGCAGTGAAGCCCTGCATATATGCGTTGGGGAGTATGGCCAGCACTCTGTTTGAGCCGAGTGCCGAATCGTATCCTTCAGCGCAGTCGCCTGCCGCATAGATCCCGGGTATGCTTGTCTCCATTTTTTCGTTTACGACTATGCCACGGTTTACGTTCCCGCCGATACTGCCAATAAGACCTGTATTTGCTCTTACGCCTACGGCCAGGACCAGTATGTCAAAATCAACAGTTTTTCCTGAGCGCATATATGCCCGTTTCTCTTCAAAACTTGCGGCCGTGTCGGAAAGAATAAAGGATACTCCCTTTGACTCAAGGTGCTTTTCCACTATAGCCGCGCAGTCGCTGTCGAGAATGCTGGAAAGCACTCTGTCCGCCAGGTCGCAGACCGTGATGTGTCCGACGCGTCCGTAAATGCCCTCGGCGCACTTAAGACCGATGAGGCCTGCTCCTACGATGAGGACATTGGCGTCTTTCGTCAGTACTTTTTCAAGCTCCAGAGCGTCGCCTAAGGTCATGAAGCCGAATTTCTTTTTTACCTTCTCAAGGCCATCCATTTGCGGCACAAAGGGGCGTGAGCCTGTGGCCACGGCAAGCTTGTCGTAAGTTATGACAGTTCCGTCGCAGAGCTTTACGGTCTTCCCGTCTTTATCTATCGATTCGGCCTGTTTACCGAAGAGCACTTCGCAGCCGTTTGTCTCATAAAAATCGTCGGGCCTGTATTTCATTCTTTCAAGGTCGGTCTTTCCCTCCAGGTAGTAGGATATAAGAGGGCGGCTGTAGACGTGGTGATCCTCGCCTGATATAACGGTGATCCTGCCTTCTTTATCGACGTTTCTGATGCCTTCAATGATACCGGCCGCGGCGGTACCGTTTCCGATAATAACGTATCTCTTCATTGGTCACCGCTCCTTTCTTCGTACACGATGGCCTTGTTGGGACAACCCGTTACGCACGCAGGCGCTCCGCAGGAGTTTTCAAGGCACAGCTCGCATTTTTGCATGATACCGTCCTCGCCGGGAGCCAGTGCTCCGTAAGGACAGACCAATACGCAGGTAAGGCATCCGACGCACTTATTGCGGTTGATCTTAACTACGCCGTCTTTCTTGGTTATAGCTCCGGCAATGCAGCTTTTTACGCACATTGGGTCTTCGCAATGCCTGCAGGAGACCGCAAAAGTGATCCTGTCCTCGCCTTCCACGTGGATCCTGGGAAATATCTTTTTGTCCTTCAGCGCGAAAACCATGTTTTCAAGACCCGAATTTGCGAAGGCGCAGTTGTATTCGCAGAGGTGACAGCCGAGACACCATTCTTCATTTACGTAAACCCGCTTCATAACTCAGTCCCCCGCATGAGAGATCCCGAGGATCTCAAGTTCTTTTCCGCTCAGGCCCACGCCCCTGAGCATCAGCCGGTTGCCCCGAAGTGCCTCTATGGAATTGATCCCCATACCGCCAATGATCTCCATTATCTCATGGCGCCATGCCGTGATCAGATTCACAAGTCTCTCGGAACCGATGTCGGGATTCAGTCTCTTAACAAGATCCGGCCTTTGGGTCGCAATGCCCCAGTTGCATTTTCCTGTCTGGCAGGTTCTGCAGAGGTGGCAGCCGAGAGCCAGAAGGGCGGCTGTTGCGATGTAGCAGGCGTCAGCTCCGAGAGCGATAGCCTTTACCACGTCGGAAGCGGATCTTATGGAGCCGCCGACCACAAGGGAGACGTTACCTCTTATCCCCTCGTCTCTCAGTCTCCGGTCAACGCTTGCCAGGGCCAGCTCGATCGGAATTCCCACGTTGTCTCTTATCCTTGTGGGAGCCGCTCCGGTGCCTCCCCGGAAGCCGTCGATAGCGATTATATCTGCGCCGCTTCTTGCGATGCCGCTTGCTATAGCTGCTATGTTATGCACAGCCGCCACTTTTACGATCACAGGCTTTTTGTGCTGTGTCGCTTCTTTAAGTGAAAATACCAGCTGCCTCAGATCTTCTATTGAATAAATATCATGGTGAGGAGCAGGAGAGATCGCATCCGAGCCCTCAGGTATCATTCTTGTCCTTGAAACGTCGCCGACTATCTTCGCACCGGGGAGGTGTCCGCCGATGCCGGGCTTTGCGCCCTGGCCCATTTTGATCTCGATTGCGGCGCCGGCGTTGAGATAATCCTCATGCACGCCGAAACGCCCGGAGGCCACCTGGACTATAGTGTTTTTACCGAATTTGTAGAAATCCTCGTGCAGACCGCCTTCACCGGTGTTGTATAGTATTCCCAGCTTCTCCGCAGCTCTTGCCAGGGATGCGTGGGCGTTGTAGCTTATGGAGCCGTAGCTCATTGCCGAAAACATAACGGGAAGGGCAAGCTCTATCTGGGGCTCAAGGTCGCAGCAGATCTTACCGTCCGGACCACGCTTTATTTCCGAAGGCTTCTTGCCGAGAAAGACCTTTGTCTCCATTGGTTCGCGGAGAGGGTCGATGGGAGGATTGGTCACCTGGGATGCATTGATCAGTATCTTGTCCCAGTAGACCGGAAGGGGCTTCGGATTCCCCATGGAGGAGAGGAGTACGCCGCCGCTGTTTGCCTGTTTATATATTTCCTTTATAGTATCGTTCTGCCAGTTGGCATTTTCCCTGAGCACACAGTCGCTTTTTACGATCTTGAGGGCTCTTGTGGGGCAGAGAGCTACGCAACGCTGGCAGTTGACGCATTTCATATCGTCGCTGATCATCCTTCCAAGCTCCGCGCTGTACGTATGGACCTCGTTTGCGCACTGTCTTTCACACACTCTGCAGGCGATACAGCGGTCCTGATTTCTCACAACTTCAAATTCGGGATAAATAAAATCAACGCCCATCAGTATTTACCCTCCTTAACTTTTACTATCACCGGTTCGCCGCCCGAGGGGGACCAGATGTTTTTCGCATCCGGCTCAAGCACTCTTATCGCGGCTTCCTCACTGGCTATGAAAACCTTGTCGTCTTTTTCGCCCACCACCATGGAACGGAGCTTCAGTCTGTCGTTCAGCGCCATCAGGCCTCCGTTGAAACCAAGGATGATCGAGAAGGGGCCTGTTACGAGAAGGCTTGGATATATGATCCTTAAGTATTTAAGCTTCTCTTTTTCGTATCCGTCAGCCTTCCCATCGATGGTGCTCCAGAAGGGGGCGGCGATCACCGAGGCGGCTTCTTCAAGGGTAAGTCCCTGCCTTCTCAGCAGGTAGTCGAGAATATACGTGATGACTTCGGTATCCGTTTTTAGATTGCATTTATAACCAAACATTTCAATATATCTTCTATTGGCGTCGTAGGACGAGATCTCACCGTTGTGCACCACGGAGCAGTCAAGAAGCGTGAAGGGGTGAGCGCCTCCCCACCATCCCGGTGTGTTTGTCGGATACCTTCCGTGGGCTGTCCAGGCGTATCCTTCGTATTCGTCCAGCATGTAAAACACGCCAACGTCCTCAGGGAATCCCACTGCCTTGAAGGTCCCCATATTTTTACCGCTGGAAAAAACGTATGTGCCGGCCATATCGGTGTTGATCTTTATGACCGTCCTTGCCACGAATTCCTTTTCGTCAAGGTGAAGATTGGAAAGGACAGAACGGAGGGGAGCCACGAAATATCGCCAAATGATGGGCTTGTCTTTTATCTCGGCCATCTTTCTTGTGGGGATGGGCTCGCTTTTTACGATCTCAAAAGATTCTTTAAGAAAGGCCTCGCATGATTTTCTCGTATCCCTGCAGTCGAAAAACATATGCAATGCATAAAAGTCTTTCATATCAGGATATATCCCGTATCCCGCAAAGCCGCCGCCAAGTCCGTTCGAGCGGTCGTGCATAGGCTTCATAGACTCGACTATCTTTTCGCCGGTCATTCTGTTGCCTTCTTTTGAGATAACGCCGGCAATGGCACAGCCTGACGGTATCCTGATCTCTCCTTCTTTCAACATAACCAAAGTCACCTTTCTTTCTACGATTGGTTTTGGGAAAAACGAAAAAAGCGCCATTTTCCCGCAGAAAACCTGCGTGAAAATGAACGCCTTTGCTCATTCACGTGCCTTTATACAACTATATCTATTGTTTGTCAACAAAAAAATCGGCTGAAAAAATTTTTTCGCAAATCGTAAAAAAGGGGTTGACAGAGTATTTTCACGGGGTTATAATGCACTCCGTTGAGGGCAATGGCGTCTTTGAACTTCCTGGTTCAGAGACGCCGTTTTTCATTCAACAGGTAATCAAATATACTGAAGGCAAAGGCGTCTTCCGTGTGCATTTTACGCGGGAGGCGCCTCATTTTTTGGTAAAGGAGAAAATAATATGGAAACTGTACCGGATTATTTTGGCAGCATGGTTTTTAACGACAGAGTGATGAAGGCGATGTTATCATCCAAAGTCTATGCATCCCTCAAGAGAACTATTGACGAGGGTGTGGCTCTCGATCCTTCCGTCGCCAATGCGGTGGCCCAGGCAATGAAGGACTGGGCAATATCGAAGGGCGCTACCCACTTTACCCATTGGTTCCAGCCTCTTACAGGCATCACCGCCGAAAAGCATGATTCGTTTATTTCTCCCGCACCGGACGGCGGCGTGATCATGGAGTTCTCCGGAAAAGAGCTCATCCAGGGCGAGCCTGATGCATCCTCATTCCCTTCGGGCGGATTGAGAGCGACCTTTGAAGCCCGCGGATACACGGCCTGGGATCCTACGTCGTTTGCTTTCATTAAAGGAAAGACACTTTGCATCCCAACCGCTTTCTGCTCCTACGGCGGACATGCGCTGGATAAAAAAACCCCTTTGCTAAGATCCATGGAGGCCTTAAGCAAACAGGCCATGAGGATACTGAGGCTTTTCGGAAACACCACGTCAAAATGCGTCCGTTCCTCCGTGGGCCCGGAACAGGAATATTTCCTTATAACTAAAGAGATGTATGACCAAAGACCGGACCTGAGATTCTGCGGAAGGACCCTTTTCGGAGCAAAGCCGCCTAAAGGTCAGGAGATGGACGATCACTACTTCGGAGCCATCAAACCGAGGGTCGCAGCATACATGGCCGATCTTAACGACGAGCTCTGGAAGCTTGGAATACTTGCCAAGACGGAGCATAACGAGGTCGCTCCCGCACAGCACGAGCTGGCCCCCATCTATACAACGACGAACATCGCAACCGATCACAACCAGCTTATGATGGAGATCATGCAGAAGACCGCCGAAAAGCACGGACTTGTCTGCCTGATCCACGAGAAGCCTTTTGCAGGCGTAAACGGCTCCGGCAAGCACAACAACTGGTCCATCGCCACCAACGAGGGTCAGAACCTGCTGTCACCGGGCGAAACTCCCTACGAGAACGCACAGTTCCTGCTCTTCCTCTGCGCAGTCATTAAGGCAGTGGACGATTATCAGGATCTCCTCAGAATATCTGTTGCCACAGCAGGAAACGATCACCGTCTCGGCGCCAATGAAGCTCCTCCGGCAGTCATCTCCATGTTCCTTGGCGATGAGCTGAACGCGGTACTCGAGGCCATCGAGAACGACACTCCTTATAAGGGAGCTGAAAAGACGCAGATGAAGCTCGGCGTTGACGTGCTTCCGAAGTTTAACAGAGACACCACCGACCGCAACAGGACCTCGCCGTTTGCTTTTACAGGCAACAAATTCGAGTTCAGAATGCTCGGCTCCTCCAACAGCATCGCCTGTGCAAACATTATGCTCAACGCGGCAGTGGCCGAGAGCCTTAAGATATTCGCGGACAAGCTGGAAGGCGCCGCAGATTTTGAGACTGCGCTCCACGACATGATAAAAGAGACCATCAAGGAGCACAAGCGCATCATATTCAACGGCAACGGCTACGACGACGCGTGGATCAAGGAAGCCACAGAGGTAAGAGGCCTTCTCAACTTCAGGACTACCGCTGATTGCATGCCCCACCTCCTTGATAAGAAGAACGTGGATATGCTCATCGGCCATAAGATATTTACCATTGACGAGCTCCGTTCCAGAAGAGACATTATGCTCGAGAACTATTGCAAAACTGTCACCATCGAAGCCAATACCATGGTGGATATGGCAAAGACGCAGATAGCTCCGGCGATCTCGGCATTCACGGCAGAACTTGCGTCTAACGCGGAAGCCAAGCTGGCACTCGATCCCAACCTTGCCTGCAGCTATGAGACCGGTCTTGTGAAAAAGCTTTCAAGTCTTACCGACAGGATCTACGGCAGCATTGGCGAGCTCCAGGATAAGGTGATAGCGCTTCACAACGCCAAGGACGTGGTGGAGGAGTCCGCAATGATCCGCGACGAGGTGCTTCCCAAGATGTGCGAACTACGAGTTGCCTGCGACGAGGCGGAGACATTGACGGCGAAGGATTACTGGCCGTTCCCGACTTATGCGGATATACTTTTTAGCGTAAGGTAAATGTTTAAGCGGTGCCGGACAAAGTAATAGTTAAAGGGAGTGCCGCTTAAGTAATAAGTAAAAGGTAAGAAGTAAGAGGTACCAATAAACTGTACCCCTGAAAATAGACACAGCACTTTAGTAGTACGCCCTGATTTTCGGACACGAAAGAAGTGGTAAAAGACTAAAAACCCCGAATTGTGTACATTTTTCTAGGGATAGGTTTTATGATAAAATGTATCCATCT